>NZ_JASHIF010000002.1:0-991644 GCF_030056595.1 Flectobacillus roseus | reverse complement strand
TGGGACTCGAACCCAGGACCCATACATTAAAAGTGTATTGCTCTACCAACTGAGCTACGGAATCGGTACTTATTTCCTACGATTTACATCGCAAAAGCTAAGTCAAAAAATTTATCTTAGAACGTCTATCGTGCTAGACTTCTCGGTGATCCCGCTGGGACTCGAACCCAGGACCCATACATTAAAAGTGTATTGCTCTACCAACTGAGCTACGGAATCGGTACTTATTTCCTACGATTTACATCGCAAAAGCTAAGTCAAAAAATTTATCTTAAAACGTCTATCGTGCTAGACTTCTCGGTGATCCCGCTGGGACTCGAACCCAGGACCCATACATTAAAAGTGTATTGCTCTACCAACTGAGCTACGGAATCGGTACTTATTTCTTACGATTTACATCGCAAAAACTAAATCAAAAAATTTATCTTAAAACGTCTATCGTGCTAGACTTCTCGGTGATCCCGCTGGGACTCGAACCCAGGACCCATACATTAAAAGTGTATTGCTCTACCAACTGAGCTACGGAATCGGTACTTATTTCTTACGATTTGCATCGCAAAAGCTAAGTCAAAAATTTATCTTAAAACATCTATCGTGCTAGACATCTCAGTGATCCCGCTGGGACTCGAACCCAGGACCCATACATTAAAAGTGTATTGCTCTACCAACTGAGCTACGGAATCGGTACTTATTTTTTAAGATTTGCTTCGCAAAAGCTAAGTCAAAAATTTATCTAAAATCGTCTATCGTACTAGACTTCTCGGTGATCCCGCTGGGACTCGAACCCAGGACCCATACATTAAAAGTGTATTGCTCTACCAACTGAGCTACGGAATCGTTGCATATAAGAAGCGTTTTCAGTATTTTTGTTGTTCTGTTTCGTTTTCCTTAATTGCGGTGCAAAACTACTACTTCTAGAAACATAATGCAAGCCATCCATCTAAAAAAAGTTATATTTTTTTTATTTTTCTTCGTTACGATTCCGCAACTTTCTAGGTGTCTGGACAATACAGCTTCACTAAAAAATGCAGATTCTTTATACAAAATTCAAAATTATGGTGCGGCTGAGCGGATTTTTGAGCGAGAATTGACAAAATTGGAACATCCGTCACACATTATTTTTTTAAAGCTTGCCAAAATAAATGAACAAAAAGGTGACTATTTGAGGACACTTTATTACCTCAACAAGTCTTTTGAGACAAGTCCCGACGATAAAATTCTCTCAAAACTCTACACAATTGCCCAAGATCATCAATTAAAAGGGTACGAATTAAATGATTTTAATTTCTTAATATTGGTTTACAAAACCTATTCTGGCTTTTTGGTAGCACTGATGCTGTTGATAGGATTATATGTTTTTGTAGTTTTGATCGGAAAAAAATATAGAAATGAATATATCCCAAGTTCACAAAAAGTTATTTTAGGAATTTACTTGATTGGCGTTTGGACATTATTGAATCTTCCTGATAAGTATCATCAAGGCATTATTAATGCCGATCATGTAATTTTGAGAAAAAGCCCTTCAGCTGGTGCACCCGTTGAATATGTCATCAATAAAGGGCATCGACTTAATATTATTGGAGGGAGCGATATTTGGAAAAGAGTATTTTGGGAAGACCAACTCCTGTATGTCAAACAAACGGACCTCTGGCAGGTGGAATAGGTAATGAGTGAATGGTGAGTTAGTGAATGAGTGATTATCTTAAAATGTTTAATAGAGAGATCAATCACTCATTCTCTAAATTTTTACTAGAACAATTCTATTTTTTTTTCTTCAAAGGAGAATCCTTCTCTTTAGCAAGTGTATTAAAAGTAAGCTTATCTGTCAAAGAAGGTAAAAACTTGTTGAGAAATACAGTAAGCTTACCCTGAGTGGTTAAAATGAGTTCTCGCTTACGATTCTTCACTGCTTTGAGAATTTGAGCCGCTACTTCCTCCGCAGACATCATATTTCCTTCATCTCGCATTGTTTCTCCCTTGGTTTGACCATTTCCTCCCAAAGAGGCTACACGGATATTAGAGGCGGTAAAACCAGGGCAAGCAGTCAACACATGTACGTCTTCATAAAGCAACTCCGTACGTAGTGCCTCCAAAAAGCCATTCATGGCGAATTTTGAAGCTGAATAGCCAATTCTAACTGGTAGTCCACGGTATCCTGCAATTGAAGAGATTCCTACAATTGAACCCTTGGCTTTTTTGATATAAGGCAAAGCGTATTTAGTGGCATAAACCATCCCATAGAAATTTATGTCCATGACCTTTTTGATAACGTCCACATCGCAATCTTCAAACATGGAGCGCATAGAAATGCCCGCGTTATTGATGAGGATGTCTATTCTGCCATATTTGGCGACAGTTTGTTCCACCACCTTTATATTATCCTCCTCAAGGCTGACATCTGAGACAATAGCAAGGTTATCTATCCCTACTTGACTAAGCTCTTTGCTAGTTTCCTCCAAAGGAGCCTGTTTACGTCCAGTGATTACAACTTTTGCACCTTCATGACCAAAGGCAAAAGCCATGGCTTTACCAATACCCGACGATGCCCCAGTAATAATGACTACTTTATCTTTCATAATACTATATCTATACTTGTGTTTAAGATTTTCAAAATTAGGGATTAATTAGCAAAATACATTTTTTAGTTTAGTTGTTGTCCAAAGATTTCGATTTATGTGGCTCTTTTTTGTAATTTTGCAACCTTATGAGAAAAAAGCACAAAGAAAATATCATTTTTGAAAATGTCTTGGTAGAAGATTTTGCAGCTGAGGCAAAATGTATCAGTCGTGTCGAGGATAAAGTTATTTTTATCGACGGCCCTGTGGCTCCTGGCGACTATGCGGATTTACGCATAACGAAATCAAAAAGAAGCTATTATGAAGCGACAGCTCTAAATATAAAACCAAGTTCACCTTACAGAACACAAACTGTTTGTGATCATTTTGGAACATGTGGAGGCTGTAAATGGCAACATATTGATTATGCAACCCAATTGTCATTTAAAACTAAACAAGTGACTGATGCCTTGGAAAGAATCGCTAAAGTGGATCTTCCTAGCATCAATCCAATCTTAGGTTCTGGAGAAACATTCTATTATAGAAATAAATTAGAATATACTTTCTCTCAAAACCGTTGGTTGACGGTTGAACAAATCCAGTCTGGCGAAGAGTTTTCTCGTAATGCCTTAGGCTTTCACGTCCCTAAGCGTTATGACAAAATTTTGCATGTAGACCACTGCTATTTACAGCCAGATCCTTCTAATCAAATTCGTAATGCTTTGCATGAATTAGCTCAAAAACATCAAATTGACTATTATGAGCAAATCAAGCAGGAAAAAGGTGCTTTGCGCAATTTGATTATTCGTACCGCTACGACAGGTGACTTGATGGTCATCGTACAGTTTGCTTATGCCACTGAAGACCAAATTAGCTTGGTGATGGAATTTTTGGATGCTAACTTCCCACAAATTACGTCGTTAAACTATATTATCAATACCAAAGGAAATGATACGTTCTTTGATTTAGAGGTAGTTAACTACAAAGGCTTGCCATACATTGTAGAAGAAATGGAAGGCTTGAAATACAGAGTTGGGCCAAAATCTTTTTACCAAACTAACTCAAAACAAGCGTACGAATTATACAAAATCACACGTGATTATGCTGGTTTAACGGGTTCTGAGTTTGTTTATGACCTTTACACTGGAACTGGTACAATTGCTAACTTTGTAGCAAGACAAGCGAAAAAAGTAATTGGTTTGGAATATGTAGAAATGGCGGTTGAGGATGCGAAGGTAAACTCTCAAATCAATGGAATCGATAATACAGAATTTTATGCAGGTGATATGCGTAAACTATTAGATGATTCATTTATCGATGCCAAGGGACGTCCAGACGTGGTAATTACCGACCCTCCACGTGCAGGTATGGATGAGCCAGTCGTACAAACGCTCCTAAATGCCGAACCTCACACGATTGTTTATGTAAGTTGTAATCCTGCCACACAAGCTCGTGACTTGGCGTTATTAGACCTAAAATATCGTGTTGAAGCCGTTCAGCCAGTAGATATGTTCCCGCAGACGCACCACGTAGAGAACGTTGTGAAATTGGTCAAGAGATAGTGGTTTTATTTAGTGAGTTTTGATTTAGTGAATGAGTGGTTACTTTTTGATCGGAACATATTCCAGATTAGGCTTATTAACCAACTTTTAAATATATCAAAAAAGGGGTCGAAAACAATTTTCGACCCCTTTTTTGATGTTTTTATTGTCATGATATATTTTAAATACAATAACTCATTCACTCAATCAAAACTCACTAATTTTAAAATGGTACATCCTGATTTGGTGGAGTTGTACCAAAAGATGGCATTTCTCCTCCGCCTGATTGGAAATTATTCATTTTACTACCTACAGTTCTAGCACCACCTTCAAAGGTTGCCATCGTATCTGGAACAGCGGCAAAAGATTGTAGTGAATCACCACCAGTGAAGCTTGAATAGTCGGTAGCGTCCAAATCGCAATATTTGGTGTACTTACCAATAAATCTTAACTGAACTGTATCTAGTGAACCAGCACGGTTTTTAGCGATAATCAACTCACCCATTCCTGCAATGGACTGACCATTCTCATCCTGAGTAATACCATAGTATTCTGGACGATAAATAAACATTACCATATCCGCATCTTGCTCGATTGACCCAGACTCACGTAAATCGGATAATTGAGGTTTTTTATCGCCTCCACGAGTTTCTACCGCACGGCTCAACTGCGAAAGCGCAATAACAGGTACATCCAACTCTTTGGCCAGTTGTTTCAAGGAACGAGAAATGGTTGCAATTTCTTGCTCTCGGTTTCCTCCTCCTTTTCCTCCTGTATCACCCGACATGAGTTGTAAATAGTCAATCACAATCATTTGAATATCGTGCTGTGCTTTCAAACGACGCGCCTTAGCACGGAGTTCGAGAAGTGACAAAGCTGGCGTATCATCAATGAAAATTGGGGCATTTGTTAAACGACCAATTTTTGCGTGTAATTGAGCCCATTCGTGAGGAGCCAAATTACCTTTTCTTAGCTTTTCAGATTCTAATTCCGCTTCTGATGAAATCAAACGGTTGACAAGCTGAACCGAGGACATCTCCAAAGAAAATACGGCTACTGCTTGCCCAAAATCTACTGCTGCATTACGACAAGCAGAAAGAATCAAGGCTGTTTTACCCATACCAGGGCGAGCAGCGATGATAATTAATTCAGTTTTTTGGAAACCAGAAGTAATTCTATCCAAAGCACTAAATCCAGAAGGAACCCCCGTAAGACCATCCTTCTGATTTTTCTTCATTTCTAATTCCAACAAGGCCGCACGCATAATCTGCGACATATCCGAATAGTTTTTACGAATATTAGCCTCTGAAATTCTAAAAAGTTCTTGTTCTACCCTATCCAACAATTGGAATACATCTGTTGTATCTTCATAGGCCATTTTTTGGATTTCAGAAGATACCGTAATCAATTGTCTCTTTAAAGAATGTTCTACAACAATACGAGCGTGAAATTCGATGTTAGCCGCTGAGTTAACTCTTTGCGTTAATTCGGCAAGGTAAGATACCCCACCAGCCATTTCTAATTCACCATTTGTGCGTAATTGGTTGGTTACTGTAAGTAAATCTATTGGCTCAGACGCAGCAAAAAGCTGAGTAATGGCTCCATATATTCTTTGGTGTGCTTCTTTATAAAATGAGTCAGGTTTCAAAATGTCCACCACTGCGGTAAGAGCATCCTTCTCTATCATCAAAGCCCCAAGCACAGCTTCTTCCAAATCGACAGCTTGAGGTGGGATTTTACCCAAACCTGTATCCAGCCAACGATTGGTCGCAGATATTCGACCTCCAGCAAAATTGGAGGGCTTTTTAAAGGTATTATTTCTGTTTGACTGTTCCATTAATACAATTTTACAAATATTTTCTCATATTACCACAATCCCATTTTGCAAAAAAAACCTAAGGGTTTGATTTACAGAGTCAAAAAAAAACTTCGAATTAATCTTATAACAAGCGAACACAAACAAGCGTTATTTTTGTTAGATTAGTAACTTATAAGACTAAATCATCGATTAACTTTTATTCATTTTTAGATTTGACAGAAAAAATAATTACACTCGAAGACGTTGAGTTAGTTGGTTTCCTTGGCGTTGAAAACAGCAATATTAAAGTAGTAGCTGAAGCTTTTCCACAAAGTAAACTTATCTCAAGAGGTAACGAAATCACCATCAGAGGATCTATTTCTGACATTGTCAAGATTACCGAAATTATTGAGTCGATGGTTGTGCATTTTCAGAAGTACGGCAAAATTACAACAGAACAAGTAAAAACGTATCTTTCTAGGGATAAGAATAATGAAGAAGAGACACCTGTTATCATAAAAGAGGACGACGATGTCTTGTTGTACGGCACTAAAGGGGTGGTTATTCGCGTGAAATCGCCTAACCAAAAAAAGCTCATAGATGCCGCCGCAGAAAATGATATCGTATTCGCAATTGGTCCTGCTGGTACAGGAAAAACCTATACAGCAGTTGCTCTTGCGGTAAAAGCCCTCAAGAATAAGGAAGTCAAAAAAATTATCATTACGCGTCCAGCGGTAGAGGCAGGTGAAAACTTAGGCTTCTTACCCGGTGATTTAAAAGAAAAAATTGACCCGTATCTACGTCCAATCTATGACGCGCTCGATGATATGATTCAACCAGAAAAGTTGAAGTTCTTTATCGAAAACCGTGTCATTGAGATAGCTCCTTTGGCATACATGCGTGGTCGTACCCTGAACAATGCATTTGTTTTATTGGATGAAGCCCAAAACACAACGCCAATGCAAATGAAAATGTTCTTGACTCGTATGGGGGTGAATTCTAAAGTGATTATCACAGGGGATAAATCACAGATAGACTTACCAACCAAAGTAAAGTCAGGCTTGGTTGAAGCTACCAAAATTTTGCAAGGGATCAAGGGTATTTCTTTTATTGAACTAGATGGTAAAGATGTTGTACGTCACCGCTTGGTAAGAGACATTATTATGGCTTATGATAAGGCTGATGCGGAAAAAGAAGCACAAAAATCTTATTCATCTTTCCAAAAATGAAAAAAAGCATTTTAAGCACACTAGCTGTTATTTTTTCATACACCACATTTGCACAAAGCAAATGTGGTGTTGTATTTCAGGACTCTCTGAATCAAACCATCAACCAGAAATGGTTACAGCAAAAAAGTAATTTTGAATATCAGGTTCAGCAGTATACCAGTGCTCTGAAAGCCTCAAGAACGACAGCATATCAGACCATACGTATTCCTGTAGTGGTTCATGTGATTCATAATACAGCTAGCAAAATCATTGGTGGAACCAACAACATCAATATCAGTGATGAGCAAATTTTGTCTCAAATTCAAACCCTCAACGAAGACTACAGAAAGAAAGAAGGAACAGCAGGCTATAACACTAATCCAGTTGGTGCAGATATGCAAATTGAATTCTTTTTGGCAGACTCTACGGCCACAGGCGAAACAACCAAAGGAATTACAAGACATTATACCACCAAAACTGGCTTTGATATTATCAAGGAGTTAAGTGCGATTACTGCTTTCTCAAAATGGAATCCTTATAAGTATCTGAATATTTATGTTGTAAAGAGTGGAACAACCTCAACTCCACTCACGATTGGGTATTCAGGTTTTCCGTTTGATGCCTATTTGCCTGGGCTTATTCCAAATACATCAGAAGCAGCCGAGCAACAAATATTCGATGGAGTGGTTATAGATTATCGATATTTTGGCAGATGCTGTGGAACTATTAGTACAACTTACAACATGGGTAGAACAACCACGCATGAAGTTGGGCACTGGCTAGGTTTATTACACCCAACAGGCGATGTTCGCTGTGGCACCGATTATTGTGATGACACGCCAACTATCGAGAGTCTAAATAATGGATTCACTTGTAACAAAATGACCTCTACCTGCGATGGCAATACAGTTACCAATCAAATTGAGAACTATATGGATTATTCGCCTGATGTTTGTATGAGTCTCTTTACAAATGATCAAAAAATAAGAACTAGAGCAGCCTTAGAATTAAGTTATCGCAGAAAGTCACTTGTCAACAACTCGACTGTTGTTTCAGAAAGTAACGCGCTACAGGTGAGCATTGATCCGAATCCAGTGAAAAGCAGTGCCAATATTAAGGTACAATTTAGCGGAACTGAAAATATCACGATTCAACTTATTTCTGAAAATGGCAATACGCTAAATGAATATAATTATCAAAATGTGACTTCTAACTATTTCTTGATTAATACCTCCAGCTATGCAAATGGAATGTATTTTCTGAGAGTAAATACTTCGAAAGAAACCAAAGTAGTTAGAATGTTTGTTTTAAAATAATAAAAGCCTTCCCTGAACACATATCATGGAAGGCTTTTGTATTTTTATTGAAAAATTTCCCAATTAAATTAAACAATGTTTTTTTACATCATGTTATCTACACAAACGGAACGAGTATGGAAAAATCAGAAAAAATCAAACAGGCTTTTATTGAGTATTTTTTAGAAAATGGTACACATCCACCATCGGTTTATGCTTTTACCAAAAAGCTTAAGATGAAGGAAGTAGAATTTTATGAATACTACAATTCATTTGAGCTATTGGAAACTAACATTTGGTTGGACTTTTTCAAAGACACAGTTACCCGCATAGAAAGCGACTCTATCTATTCGGGATACTCAGTAAGAGAGAAGTTATTGGCCTTTTATTACACTTGGATCGAGGTTTTGAAAGAAAACCGAAGCTATGCTTCACAAACATGGCGATTAATTGACAAGCGTAAATTAAAGACCCCTACTTTTTTAACCGACCTCAAAACTTCGTTCAAGAATTTTGCGAGAGATTTAATTATGGAAGGTAAAGAAAGCAAGGAGGTTCAGCCAAGAAAATATTTGGACGAGCGCTACCCAGATGCGCTATGGCTTCAGCTATTAATGGTTTTGGATTTTTGGGTAAAAGACCGTTCAAAAGGATTTGAGCAGACTGATGCCATGATTGAAAAAGCTGTTAATACATCCTTCGACTTGATGGCCAGTTCGGCATTGGATTCGGTGTTAGACTTTGCCAAATTTTTGTATCAAAATCGCTAATGCTAGTTTGACATAAGAACTAGTGCCTTATTATGAAAGAACAAAATTCGATACCTACCTCCAAAGTGGCGCGTGCAACACAGTTTGTAAAAACAGGGGTAAAAATTGGAGGAAATTATCTCAAACATAATGTCAAAAAAATCATTGACCCAACTACTCCTAAAGAAGAGTTACATCAAGATAATGCAGAAGATATTTATGAATCTCTGAGCGAACTTAAAGGTTCTGCACTCAAGGTCACTCAAATGTTGAGTATGGATAAAGGCCTTTTACCAAGAGCGTATCGGGAAAAATTTGCTATGTCTCAATACTCGGCACCTCCACTGTCGGGACCATTGGTGGTTAAAACCTTTAAAAAACATTTCAAAAAGTCTCCAAGCGAGTTGTTCGATACCTTCGAAATGAGCGCATCGAATGCTGCGTCTATCGGTCAGGTTCACAAAGCGGAATTAAATGGAAAGCCATTAGCCGTAAAAATACAGTATCCAGGTGTTTCAGAAAGTATTGGTGCTGACCTCAAAATGGTAAAACCCATTGCAGTTGCGATGTTTGGACTTAATGAAAAGGATGTGGACCGATACATGGGCGAAGTGCATGCTCGTTTGTTGGAAGAAACCAATTATGTTTTGGAGTTAGAACGTTCGGTAGAAATTTCGAAAGCTTGTGCTCACATTCCGAATGTGTTTTTTCCAAAATACTATCCAGAACTTTCTTGTGACAAAATTCTGACAATGGATTGGCTCGAAGGTCTGCACATGAAGGAGTTTTTAGCGACAAATCCTTCACAAGAAATTAGAAATCAAATTGGGCAAGCCCTCTGGGATTTCTATGATTTCCAAATTCACAACCTACGCCAAGTCCATGCCGATCCACATCCCGGCAATTTCTTGATGCGTGAAGATGGCACTATGGGAATAATTGACTTTGGTTGTATCAAGGTAATTCCAGAATTGTTTTACGATAATTATTTCGCGCTAATTAATTTTGATACTCTGGAAGACGAGGCGAAAATGAATGAAATCTTCAAAACCCTCGAATTTATTGTAGCTTCAGACTCAGCAGAAGAATCTTCTTTCTTTTCTAAGTTATTCAAAGAAATGATTTACTTATTGGGTCGTCCGTTTGGAGAAGAAACTTTTGACTTTGCAGATGATAGCTATTTTGAGCAAGTTTATTTGTATGCCGAAAAACTTCAGAAACTAGATGAGCTCCGAAATTCGAAAGTAGCTAGAGGTTCTCAACACGGACTGTATATCAACAGAACCTATTTTGGTTTATACTCCCTACTGAACGAACTCCGAGCAGAAGTTAGCATTACCAAACCCGATTGGCTCAAATCTCAAAAGCTCAAAGGAGAGTTTGCATAAAAAAAATAGCGTTGAGAAATCAACGCTATTTTTTTGTCTTTGATTAGAACGGTAAATCTTCATCCTCACTAAATGAAGGTAAATCCACCGATGAAGCTTGTGGCGCAGCAGGACGCTGTGCTGGCGCTTGATACGTATTTGATGCAGGAGCAGCTGCCGATGATTCAGATGCCAAATCAATACGATAAGCTCTTAAGTCTGTATACCAACGATCGTTGTATTCTCTTGATTCTACACTGAAGGTCACCTTAAGTTTGTCACCTAAAGCAAATTGTTTCAAATCAGCTGTACGGTCTCCCCAAGCCGAGAAGCACGCTTTTTTAGGATATTGCTCCTGTGTTTCAACAACAAACTCTTGTTTCACCCACTGACCGTTTTTACCGCTTCCTGTTTGTTCAGGTTGTACTTTGATCAAAGTACCTTCTAATTCTAATGCCATCAAAAAAAAAGTTTAAAAATAATATGCTAATTTAATTTCTGATTTTCAAATACTTAAAAAAATCCTACATTTTTTATTTAAAAAAAGTGATTAGTACTATTTTGCTTTGTCAATTTATCTCTCTACTTTTGCATCATCAAAGTACAAGGCGATGTGGTGGAATTGGTAGACACGCTACTTTGAGGTGGTAGTGCGGGTAACCGTATGGGAGTTCGAGTCTCCCCATCGTCACGAGCGTTCTGAGAAATCAGGACGCTTTTTTTATGGCGAAAGTACAAAAAAACCTCTCAAATTTGAGAGGCTAAATCAACATCCATTTTGTTACTTTACTTTATTCTTTTTGACGTCTGCTTTTTGGTAATTTTCTTTTAATCTTCTAAACTTCTCTTTTTGGTCTTCTATCTTGGTATAGTATTCTATATGTTGTTGTTTCCAACTGAAAATGGTAGATATTGGAATACCTTTTTCACGTGCAATGGCATTCATACTTTTGCCTGAGAGCATTTCGTTTAGAATTTCAAAAATTAGCTCGCTTGAATACTTCATTCTCATCTTTCTTTAGTGGATTGTAATTGACAAACAAATATCTTTGGTTAGTAAATTATAACTCATAACCCAAAAGATTTTTATATGACGATTCAGACAGAATACAAGTATCACGACGCCAAAATAGAAAAAGGTACCCACAAGTGAGTACCTTTTTCTATTTTATTATTTTTTTAATTCCCCTTCAGTCTTGGCTTTATAATACATCTCTTTAAGGCGTTTGAATTTTGCCTTAGTTTGCTCCTCACTGCCTTGTGGTTCCTCCGCAATCTGTTGTTTTAAGACATTGATATATGATGATGAATTACGAAGTTTCTCGGCCAACTCAGTAAAATTATATTGATCATACGCTGAGCTTGACTCATTTTCATCTTGTTCGGGTTCGTAAAAATTTTCTATCGACATTAGTTTAGGCTTAACGATTATTGTCTTAATTATTTAAAGGTATTTTATGCGCTTGAATGCTTGACTTTCTATTAGCCGAATTATTAAAATCAGCAATATATTTAAAAAGTGATTGAAAAATCATTTAATCTGGAATACATTGCTGAAATATAATATATTTCAAAAGTAAAAGCAATAAGAAATGTCAAATGTCACTTCTTATGTTTTGGTAATCCTTTATACTGGATCAATCTTACTTTTGATACAAAAGTGCTTTGTCAACTTCTTTTATGACTTGTTCAAAATGCTCCGTATTATTTACATAATCCAAATCGTTGACATCTATTACTAAGAGCTTTCCTTCAGTATACCCATTGACAAACTCCTCATAATGATTGTTCAAATCAGCAAGATATTGATGAGAGATGTTTGCCTCAAAATCACGACCGCGTTTTTCTATTTGGCGAACCAGTTTAGGCAAATCAGCTTTCAGATAAATTGTCAAATCTGGAGCTTTTACAGTTTGCATCATCAAATCAAAAATCCCGCGATACGTTGCATAATCATTTTCGCTCATAATACCTGTTTTGTATAGGTTCATAGCAAAAATAAAAGCATCTTCATATATGGTACGATCCTGAATAATACGACGATTTGAACGCTGGATTTGCATTACTTGCTCGTAACGACTTTTCAAAAAATACATTTGTAAATGAAATGCCCAACGAGGCATATCTGAATAAAATTCTGCTAAATAAGGATTACCCTCAACCGCTTCGAAAAGCACTTCCCAACCAAAATGATCTGCTAATTTGCTGGCTAAAGTGGTTTTTCCCGCGCCAATATTTCCTGTAACTGCTATATGCATAAAATGAAGATGATGATGAGATATGAATTTGCTTGAGAAGTCTATTTCGCTCAAGACAAATAACATTTTTCTTTAAAACGTTGCAAAGGTCTATTTTTTTACCTCAAAATCCAAACCTAAGACCTCTGGCAAGATTCAATCATTTTGTGACATTCACATAACTTAATTATCTTTGTAACTTAAATCAATTTTTAATCTGTAACTCATGTTGAAGATGAAGCCATACAGAGTGCTTTTATATTACAATTATACTCCAATTCCCAATCCTGAGGAATATAGAGAAATTCATCACTTATATTGTATCGAAAACAACCTTCTAGGTCGTATCATTGTAGCGGCTGAAGGGCTGAACGGAACAGTTTCTGGTTTAGCAGAAGATTGTGAAAAGTATATGCAATGGTTGCAAAACGATCCAATTTTTGCAGGAAGTGACTTTGATTTCAAAGTAGAAGAACACGATACTCATGCTTTTGCAAAATTGCATGTACGTGTCAAAGAAGAAATCGTTAATTCTGATTTGCCAGTTAATCCTCGTGTGCGCACAGGAAAACACCTCGAGCCAGCTGATTTTAAAGAGTTATTGAAAAATGACCCAGATGTTGTCTTGGTAGATATGCGCTCTAATTACGAACATTCGGTAGGGAAATTTAAAGGTGCTATCACCTTCGACATGGAAACCTTGCGCGAGTTGCCAGACCATGTTCATGAAATTGAGCATTTGAAAGATAAGAAAATCATTACTTACTGTACTGGTGGCATCAAATGCGAAAAGGCCTCCGCTTATTTGATTGAAAAAGGGTTTGAAAATGTGTACCAGTTACATGGTGGTATTATCAAATATGGTTTGGAAGAAGGTGGAGAAGATTTTGAAGGCAAATGCTATGTATTTGACAACCGTGTTACTACTTCAGTAAATACAGTGAATCCAGAGGTTATTTCAAAATGCCATATTTGCGAAACAATTAGCGACCATATGGTAAACTGTGCCAATCCAGAATGTAATGAGCATGTACCTATTTGTCCAAGTTGTTTAGAAAAAATGGAAGGTGCTTGTTCTGACGAATGTAAAAATCATCCGCGCAAACGTCCATATAATCCTTCTGGTTATTACAGCAAACAGTCTGACAACTATTCACCAGAATTTGGATTCAAAAGTCGTCAAAAAACAAACGTAGATTATTCAAGCTTCCAACTTAGTGCAGAATAATTAACATTTGATACAAAATAAAAAACCTCTCATTTCGGTGGGAGGTTTTTTATTTTTAACTTAGGAAATACGAAAAATCAACAATCTTAAAAAAATAACCTATGAACTCGATTTCTGAAACAGACTTAATCATCAATCCTGATGGAAGCATTTATCATTTGAACTTACGCCCAGAAGATATTGCCAATACCATTATTACGGTAGGCGACCCCGACCGCGTAGAGGTAGTATCTAAATATTTTGACAAAATAGACAAAAAGGTCTCGAAACGTGAGTTTGTTACACATACAGGATATATCGGAAACACCCGACTGTCTGTTATTTCGAGTGGAATTGGTACCGACAACGTCGAAATTTTGATGAATGAACTAGATGCTCTTGTCAATGTTGACTTACCCACCCGAACTATCAAACAAGAACATACTAGCCTCAATATCGTACGGATAGGCACCTCAGGAAGTCTCCAAGAAAGTATTCCAGTGGATAGCTACGTTGTATCAAAAAGAGGAATTGGGTTTGATGCTTTGGGTCATTTTTATCCAACTCCGACCTCCTCCTTTTCAGAGGCAATTCAATCACAATTGAACTTGGATTTTCTGTCGTACACTTCGTTTGGTTCAGAGAAACTTTATGATTTGCTATTTGATGATAAGAATCCATTGTATTTTGAAGGCAACACAGTGACATGTCCAGGGTTTTATGCACCGCAAGGTAGGATTTTGAGATATACTCCTAAACAAGAGAATTTACTTCAAAAATTTAATCAATTTTCCTTTCAAGGGAGTGTGTTGACAAATTTGGAGATGGAAACTGCTGGATATTATTTATTTGGAGAATTATTGGGACACGAGGTACTGTCCATGAGTGCAATTGTGGCCTCAAGAATGACTCATCAATTTTCGAAAAATCCAGAAAAACATACCGAAAGTTTGATTCAACAGGTACTTGAGAAAATCACTGGGCTATAAACTTTTAGTGAATTGAGATTGAGTGAATGAGTGATTAATTGTAGAGACACCATGTTTGCGTCTAAAGAAGTAAAATACCTATTAAAATAATCACTCATGCACTCAATCGCTAAAATCGGAATGAGTCGTGCTTTCTAATTTCCAGCTTTTTTAGCTTTCCATTCTTCTTTGAGGGCTTTTCGTTCTTCTGGACTTAAGCTTCTCCATTTTTCTAAAAGCTCTTTTCTCTTACCTTTCAATGCTGCTTTTTCTTCAGGGGATAAAGAATCCATCATTGCTTTACGGGCAGCAGCTTTTTCTTCTAATTTGGCTTTCTGCTCGGGTGTCAAATTGGCAAGTCTTGCCTCCACTCTTTCTCTTTTTCTCTGTTTAGTACTTTCTTGACTTGTTTGGCCATTGGCAGATATTACTCCTGTCAGCAATATCATACTTAAAAACACGATTTTTTTCATGAGTAACTAAAGTAAAAGGTTTATTTTTCCTCTTTGACTTTGCTCTCAGGCAAAAGGTTTAATGGAATGAAAAGCTTCTAGTATTTGATACTGTAATACAATCCCATCGAGACAAAAAACTTCAGACCCGTACTAACAGTTTCACCCGGATAAAGCTTGAAGGGCTTTAACAAATGAGGGACAATATCGAGTCTATACCTTTTGTAATTTCCTGTAAATCTACAAGAAAAGTCTAAAGCCATTAGCCCAAAGATAGTTGAATTGAGATTTTTCAATAAAACCTTTTTACCCTGTTTGTTGACCACATAATACACATTCGAAGTACCAGTTGAATCAGTATTCATACTAACGGAGCTATCCCAATACTGTGAGTAGGTAACTGCTTGAGTTCCTAAACTTGACAAAACCTTCGGAGTAATAGATAGCTTAAGACCACTTGAAGATTTGTGATACAATAAACCATAACTCAAGCCGAGTCGTAGTCTACTTGTATTGTCGCTTCCCCATAGCAAGGTGTAATCGAGCGTAGAATAAAACTTATCTAACGAATAACCTACAGATAAACCACTCCAGTTGGCTAAGGGATTGGAAAAACCTATTTCTGGTTTGGTTTCTATCATCCTGCCTTGTTCGAGTCCTATTGATAGATTCTCTCCAAAGTCTCTTGAGTAACCAATAGAGGTATAAAGCATTTGAACCATGGGGTCACTCTTACTGTAAGCAAAAGCGCCTGCATCAAAACTCAATCCAGATTTATGAGTATAAGAAATCCCAAGTGTTGAATTCCATTGCTTAACTCCCAAATCTCTACCCGAAAAATAGGTTCTGTTTTGATATTGAAGAAATACCGATAGTTCAGATTGTGGTTGGTTGTATAATAAACTATCTATGACTTTATCCATTTCTTCATCCGTCATGGATACTTGTGCGTACGATGAGAAAGATAGTGCTGAAATACAGAAAAATATTACGTAAAAAAGTGGTTTCATAAATGAGTGATTAAGAAAAAAGGGTAAAAACCCAAACAGTTTCCAATAATGATTGGGATACTGCATTGGTTTTTACCCTAAATTAGCGTACAATGTTTAATCAACCTCCCTTTTTACCGTGCATTTTCCCTTCTCCTTTTGCAGCTTTTCTCTCTTCTGGGGTCATGGCTTTACGTTTTTCTCTTTCTTCTTTCATTTTTTCTTTGGCAGCTTCCTTCTGTTCAGGCGTCATATTGGCCCATTGCGCTTGTCTTTCAGCCATTTTTGCTTCAAACTTAGCTTTCTCTTCGGGAGTCATATTAGCTGTTTTAGCTTCGATTTTAGCTTTTTTCTTGTCCTCGCCTTTTGAGCCTTTAGGTTCTTGAGCATTTGCAGTAATTGCTACCAATGCACACATAATTGTTGAAAAGAGATATTTCTTCATGAGAAAATATGTTAGTAGTTATTAAATGGAAATAGAATTTTAATGGATACAAAATTAGAAAAAAAACGAAAACAAAATTTAATTTATTACATTTTGTATTAAAAAAATTATACATCCAGCTGCATCACATAATCATTCATCCAGTAATCATTACCGATATTAATATCCTCTTCTTTAATGATTTTAAAACCCTGTTTCTCATAAAAACCAATCGCTTTATTATTCCGATTTACATTCAAATAAACATATTTTAATCCTTGTTGCTCGGCATATTTGGCTACTTCCTGAATCAATAATTTTCCAATGCCTTTACCTTGGGCAGCTGGGAGCATATAGAGTTTATGAAGTTTCATCACCCCATCATCTTTCGGTTCGAAACCAGCAAATCCGAGTGGGGTATCACCTTCATAGGCAACAATAAAAGTGTTTTTTTCAAACTGACGAGTCAACGACTCTGAAGAATACATCATATCCAACATAAAAAGCGTCTGCTCTTCTGTAAGAATATCCCCGTAGGTTGGTCGCCAAGTTTGTTCGGCAATAGATTGTATCAGAGGAATATCCTCAATCGTGGCAATTTTTAAATTAATCGAGTTTTGCATCCTTTAAAGAAAAGTATTCGGGGTGTTTAGGAGTAATATTTTTATAAAATGATTGAATTTTTGGTAAATCCTCCTCATAGTTGCCAGAAGGCTGAAATACGCCTAAAAAGCCTGCTTCTTTTTTCCCAAAATCTAAAAAACCAAGCACAATAGGCACACCAGCATTCTTGGCAATATGATAAAAACCAGATTTCCATTCGCTTGTGTATGAGCGCGTTCCTTCAGCAGGAACAAGTAACTGCATTTCAGGAGCATTTACTAACAAATCTGTCATCATCTGCACTAAATTATTTTTTTGGGAGCGATTCACAGGGATTCCTCCCAAGCCACGAATGATAATACCCAAAGGGAATTTAAAAAGTGAGTCCTTTGCCAAATAGCGAATCTTGCATCCCATGGCATAAAGAGTGGCCATAGCGTACGGATAATCCCAATTTGAAGTATGTGGCACGGCAATAATTACCGCTTTGGGATATTTATTGATTCCTAAGGGAGTCTTATCTACAATCTTCCAGCCACTTAGCTGTAAAATCAGTTTACCAATAATTTTCAACATGGTATAATTGAGGTCAAAACTAATTTTAATCTCTAAAAGCCTATTATCTTTGAGCCAAAATATATGAACTGACCAAGAATGAGCTTCTGAGGAGATAAAAATTTGAGGTTGTTTTCGTTCATTGTCATTCAAATGTAATCAATTTTCCTGTGGGAGAAAACGTTATTCGTGATTAGGAGATCGAAATCACCAATAAGTGCAAACTAAAACAATCCCTAAAATCAACTTTGCAATGCAAAAGCCATTAATTCTTATTTCAAACGACGACTCAATCGCCTCCAAAGGTATCAAAACACTCGCAGCTATCATGTCACAATTGGGCGAAGTTGTCGTGGTTGCGCCAGACTCTCATCAATCAGGTATGGGACATGCTATAACCCTTGACCGTCCATTGCGCGTGAGCGAAGTGCATAATTTTTTACCAGGTGTAAAAGCATATCAGTGTAGCGGTACTCCAGCGGATTGTGTAAAATTTGGAAAACATTATGTTCTTAAAGGTCGTAAAATTGATTTGGTGGTAAGTGGTATAAATCATGGTTCCAACTCATCAATTGCGGTAATATATAGTGGAACGATGTCAGCCGCGATCGAAGCAGCAATTGAGGGTATTCCTGCAATTGGTTTTTCTTTATGTGAATTTGGCGCAGACATTGAATTTGGTCATGGCGAGCCTTACATCAAGCAAATTGCTCAAACTATTTTAGATAACGGTCTTCCTCACGGCGTAGCATTGAATGTAAATATTCCAGCAAAAAAAGAAGAAGCGATCAAAGGAATCAAAATATGTCGTCAAACAGATGCACTTTTCCGCGAATCATTCGAAGAAAGAAAAGATCCATACGGAAGAGCTTATTATTGGATGGATGGTTATCTACAAAATGATGATAAAGGTGGAAATACTGATGAGGACGCATTAAAAGAAAATTATATTGCCATTGTACCAGTGAAATTCGATTTGACTGATTATAAAGCAATTGACGTTTTAAAATCCCTTAAATTGGGAGAGTAAATGCTAAAACTCAGTTAAGAATTTAACATTTACATTATTTTAACCTCAAAATTTAACAATAACTTTGAAAATCATTTTTCATCATTCAGAGATTAAGTAGCAAGGTTGCTCTATCATTCAGCATCAAAATCGTTAGGTTCTTTTTCTCTTTCAAAATTTTAATCATCATATGGCAATAGTCGGTAATCTACTTAAGAAAGGAATTGGTTTAACAACTGTGATTCAGCGTAAAAAAACGAATCATGCTAAACTACAGAAAAAGACACTGATTAAATTGTTGAATAAAGCCCGTTTTACGCAATTTGGTGACAAATATAATTTTGAAGATATCATGAATGCGGCTTTGTTCTCAGACGACAAAGAGTACTATACCAAATTCAAAAATCAAGTACCTGTTTATGATTACAATAAAATGTATAGTGAATGGTGGTACAAAGCGCATGCAGGCGAGAAAAATGTAGCTTGGCCGGGGCGAGTAAAATATTTTGCCTTGAGTTCGGGTACTTCTGAAGCTGCCTCTAAGCATATTCCTGTGACCAAGGATATGGTAAAGGCTATTCACAGAACATCTATTCGTCAGATTTTGTCGTTGGGTTCCTATAAAAACTTACCTCCTCAGCTATACGAAAAGGGCTATTTGATGCTTGGTGGTAGTACTGAACTTCAACAGATGGGCTCGCATTATGAAGGTGATTTAAGTGGTATTACAGCTGGAAAAATTCCTTTTTGGTTCGAAAGATTTTATAAGCCTGGCAAAAAAATAGCCGCCACACGTGACTGGAGTGAGAAACTTGATAAAATTACCAAGCAAGCTAAAAACTGGGATATTGGCTTTATCGTTGGCGTTCCTGCGTGGATTCAGCTATTGATGGAAAAAATCATCAAGGAATATGGTGTCAACAATATCCATGATATTTGGCCGAACCTAGAGATATTCTGTCATGGTGGTGTGAGTTTCGAGCCTTACAAACAAGGTTTTGAAAAACTACTTGGTCGTCCGATTACCTACATAGAAACCTATCTGGCTTCAGAAGGCTTTCTGGCATATCAAACGCACCCGAACAGCGATATGCGTTTGGTGCTTAATAATGGTATTTTCTTCGAATTTGTACCTTTCAACGAGAACAACTTTGATGCTGATGGCACCATGGTAGATCGTCCTGAAACCTTGATGATTGATGAGGTAGAAGAAGGTAAAGAATATGCTTTGCTCATTTCAACAGTATCTGGAACTTGGAGATATTTGATTGGCGATACCATCAAGTTTACTAATAAGAAAAATGCAGAAATTGTCATTACGGGTCGTACCAAGCACTTTTTAAGTCTTTGTGGCGAACACCTCTCTGTAGACAACATGAATAAAGCCATTGAATTGGCATCCAAACATTTCAATATTGATATCCGTGAGTTTACTGTAGTAGGGAAAAAAGTTGAAACTACTTTTGCGCACCATTGGTATGTTGGTACTGATGACAAAATAGAGTCAGAAGAACTAGCACAGTTTATTGACAAAACACTTTGTGAAATCAACGATGACTATCCTGTAGAAAGAAAGCATGCACTTCGTGAAATGAAAGTTCGTGTTCTGCCTGCCAAAACTTTCTATGATTTTATGGCGTCCAAAGGAAAAACAGGTGGTCAAAATAAATTCCCAAGGGTGATTAAGAAAAAAGCGCAAATTGAAGATTGGGAAAATTTCTTATCGAAATAAATATAAAAGTTGAGTGAATTCTTTCATTCCTCTTTAAGCATGAAAAAAGGCGATCAAAATTAGATTTTCGGTCGCCTTTTTAGATGAATTGCTATTTTCCCTTAATATTCCGCTCTGCTTGAAGGATATGTCTCTCTTGATGGATTATTAAAAAATAAAGTGCATCAGCTAATCTTAATGTCAAAAATTTCGCAATTGAGATAGGAATCGTAATCTGATTGAGTTGATAATTTCTGGCAACCTTAAGGATTTCCAGTAAATTCTTTTGATGTGATATAAAAGTATCTAGCACTTCAAAAGCTGGAAGCTTAGAAGAAGGGATATAGCCTTTCATTGCCTTAAACTTGCTTTTTCCTGTATCTGGATGCATACTTTTAATCGCCAATTTTCCCAACCAAGTAGATTTTATCGGGTGGTTTTGGGAAAATTGCCCCTGAGACAAAATTCTTTCTCGAAAATTTGGCAAATAATAATCACTGTAGGCATTTAGATGTGACAAACATTGCGCAACACTCCAACCTCCTGTCTCACTAGGCTGTAATAGCGTTTTTGCATCTATGGACTGTCGCCATTTGATGACCTTATTCAATTGTTTTTCAGCGAGTTCTGTTAAAAAATGAAGTAAATCTTCCTTTGTATCAAAATACGTTAATGCCATAATTAAAAATATTGATTTCGGAACAAAGGTAAAAGCGTCAACCTTGAATAATCTTGGTATTTTCTAAGATTTACAATTTTACAGAATTTAGCAGCTTACTGAAATTGGTAGCGTCGATACCGATATAATTGGCCAAATATTTATGGGGTACAAGTTGGAGAATATGCGGGCTTCGAATTAGCAAAATTCGAAATTTTTCGTCTGCTGAATAACATTGTATTTCGACTAATCTTTCGAGCAACCCACTGAAAGCGAATAGTAGACCTTCAAATAATAATTGATTAATGGCAGGATAGATTTTGCCTAAATCCCGCACTTCCTTGATATTGGCACGAAGTAAAGTAGATTTTGTCAGAGTCTCGTACGTGTATTTGGTCTTTCGACCTGTCAGCATGGAATCCAAAACACCTCCAAAGTTACCTTGATAGGTAAAAAGAAAAGTAGCTTCATGTCCTATATCATCCTGAAAAACAATACGTTGAACACCCTCTAACACAAAATACAAATATTTTTCGGTAGAACCAGCCTCAGTCAAAACCGATTTTCGAGTATAACTTATTGGCTTGAATAGGGCATAAAATTGATCTAGCTCTTCAGAATTAAGAATCCCAAAAGCATTTACGGTTCTTTCGAACGAACGATATGATTCCTCTGGATTATCCATGATGAATCGTTTTAAGCACTTTTCCGATTACTTTTCCTTTTTGAAAAAGCAATTCTCTACAATTTTGCAAGGAAATTTCGAGAGATTGTGGTCCCGTCTGAATTGCACTTACATACACCACTTCTGGAATTTCTAGTAACTTATCAAGCTCTTGAATTTGTCCAGCTATTCCAAAAATAGGTTTCTGGTATGTTTTGGCATATTTCAAAACCTCAGAAAGTACTTTACCTTGAAAGGATTGGCTATCGATACGCCCCTCACCTGTGATAACAATATCAGCTTCTTCCACGGCCGTTGACAAACCAATCGTTTCGAAAACCCATTGTGCAGCCGAAATGATTTTTCCGCCCAAAAAACAAATACCTCCTGCCCCTATTCCTCCACCTGCGCCAGCACCAGCTATCTCTTGCGTGTCAATGGAAAAGGTATCTTTAAATATCCTATGAATTTGCTCAAGACCATGATTCAATTGTTCGACTTCTTCCGAATTTGCCCCTTTTTGTGGAGCATAAACAAAGGCTGCACCATTCTTTCCAAATAGTGGATTGGTCACGTCTGTCGCAATATAAAATTCGGTGGTGTAAATTCGTGTATCTATATCTTGTGTAAGGATGGAAGCGATTTTCCCTACATTTTCCCCTGAGGCTTCTAAAGTCTTTCCCTTTTCATCCAAAAATTGGTATCCTAATGTCTTAGCCATACCCATGCCCGCATCGTTGGTAGCACTTCCTCCAACCGTCAAAAAGATCTTTTTTGCTCCTCTATCCAAAGCATGCTTGATAAGTACGCCCGTCCCGAAGGTGGAAGTCTTCATCACATTTCTTTCCTCTGGTCGAAGCAATTCTAATCCCGAAGCCTTTGCCATTTCGATAATGGCTGTTTCTTGTTGAGCTATCCAAAGATAACTTGCCTCGATAGAACGATGAAGGGCATCGAAAGTAGGTACAAACTCATACTTTCCATCCAATGCCAATTGCAAGGCTTCGAGCGTACCTTCTCCCCCATCAGCCAGTGGTTTTTGCATTATATGAGCTTCTGGAAATGTATAAAAAATTCCTTCAGAAATAGACTCACAGACTTTCTTGGCAGAAAGAGCATCTTTAAATGAATCACATGCAATGAGGATTTTCATGTTTAAATCATAAACTGTTTATACAAAATAGCCATTGCCGAACCTATAAAAACCAAACCAGCTACCTGATTGATACGCGTAATTATTTTAGGGGTAAGTATTCTTTTCATCTTATTCGCGTAATAAGAAATAAGCGATTCAGCCAGCATAGTGGCCAGCAAACTCAAACAAAAGAAAACTATAATTTGCCCTAAATCGAAATGCTGCGCCCCCTTTAGGTAGGTAGATGTACCAAAAACTGCGATATAATTAGAAGGATTAAGTAGGTTAAGGAAAAGTCCGGAGGTAAAATAATACAGTACTGTACCAAATTTGGTTTTGGGGTATACCAGTTGTGGTTGTTGCTTAAAAATACTAATTAAACCCAACCCCATCAATAAGACCGCTCCACCAACAGACAAATACATATCAAAATTGTCGATTTGTGGTAAGAATGCTGTGCCAAACACTGCCAAAAACATCAATATCGCATCTGCGGCAGTCACACCCAATGCTATCAACATACCACTTTTGTAGCCATTATCAATACTCGTTTGTATCAATCTAAAAAAGGCTGGTCCAAATGTAAAACACAGAATAAAGCCATACAAAAAACCAAAAAATGCTGCTGTTATCATACAAAATATCTTAAATTTGATTGGAAAAATGTTAATCTACAGTCCCAATCAAAATGTTCTTTCTTATTAAATTCCTTTCAACCTAGCTACTTTCAACAAGGCTGCGATACTCAACGAGTCTGTGATTTCTGAATTCATCACCATTTCGATGGCTTTTGACAAGCTTACTTTTTGTATCCTCAAAATTTCGGTATCGTCTGGTTCTGATTCACCAAAAGTTAAATTTTCGGCTAAATACATATAACCGACCTCGTCAGTCACCGAATTTGAGGTATGAATTCGTCCCAACTCTGTCCAGCTTTCGGCAGAGATACCCGTTTCTTCTTTCAATTCTCGTTTAGCTGAATCAAGACTCTCTACGTCTAAGGCTCCTCCGCCCATCGGAATTTCCCAAGAATACTCTTCTAAAGGATATCGATATTGTCCTACTAGCCAAGTATTTAACTCGCTATCAACAGGAACAATTGCAATTGCTTTGTTTTTAAAATGAGCTACCCCATAAATACCCGGTTCGCCATTAGGTTTAATTACTTCCTCGTGTCTTATGCTTACCCAAGGATTATCGTATACTTGGGTAGAAGAGGTTTTGGTCCAAGGATTTTTTTCTTTTGTCATACCACAAAGGTAGAGCATCAAGCTGAGATACAAAACAGGAAATATTACGTTTTATATGAACTATTCCGAAATTGATTCGGTTTTTATAATCATTCCCTATAATTTTCGTTCGACAAATTGAAGGCTATCAGGAATTATGGAGTGGTATTTTTTTTCAAAATGGTAAAGTATAAATAAAACTTTCCAAATTAGTAATCAGCTCCCTTTCAGTACCTTTGTGCAAATTCTAATAATACCATGACCCCTAAATATCGGATTATCCTAGCTTCGTTTGTAGTTAGTACTTTATTGATGATTGTCAAATTTGTGGCCTATTACATGACCTATTCAAGTGCTATTTTAACAGATGCTCTCGAATCAATTATCAATGTAGTCGCTAGTGGATTTGCGTTCTACGCTATTTATCTCGCTTCGCAGCCCAAAGACCTAAACCACCCATATGGTCATGGTAAAATTGAATTTTTTTCTGCTGGTTTGGAAGGCGTCTTAATTGTACTTGCAAGTATCTTTATTATATTTCATGCGGTTCAAAACTTCTTTAATCCTCAACCTCTTTCAGATCTTCCTTTGGGTTTAGGAATTATCATTTCTGGGGTTATTATCAACTGGTTTCTAGGATATTATATCGAAAAAGAAGGGATAAAATATCAGTCACCTACTTTAATTGCTGATGGAAAGCACCTCAAATTAGACGCACAAAGCGGTATTATTTTGATTGCAGCCGTGGCATTGGTGGTATTCACTGAATCTGCTTGGGTAGACGGTGTAGCATCTGTAATTTTTGCAGTGTACATGGGTTGGAGTGGCATAAAAATCATGCGAAAATCTATCGGGGGATTAATGGACGAAACTGACCAAGAAACGCTTGAGAAGGTAGTGCAAATATTGAAAAACAATAAAAAATCCGAGTGGATAGATATTCATAATTTGCGTATCCAACACTACGGAGCCGATCTGCACATCGACTGTCATATTACATTGCCTCGTTATTATAATCTCGAAGTGGTACATGCCAATGTTCACGAATTTGAAGATATCTTAGGCGCTGAATTTCAAGGCAATGTAGAAATATTCATACACGCCGATCCATGTCTCGACGATTGCTGTTATTATTGTAAAGTACAGGATTGTCCTATTAGAAAATTCCCTGTTTCCAAAACTATTGAATGGAATGAAGTCAATTTATCGCTTAATCAAAAACACTTCATTGAAAGCATATAGTCTTATTGCTCTGGCCTTTGTATGTTGTGTTTTAGGTCTAAGTGCATGTCTTCAAGGTTTTACAATGAGCGCCAGTCAAGTAGATGAATACTACGCTGCCTTACCGCCCAAGCCCGATTTCAGTTATGCAGAATACGAGCATAAGAAAATTTATTTTGCTCAATCAACCAATGTTCGTCATAAATTACTGTTCCTCATACATGGCGCACCCGGTGCATGGTTTGGCTATAAAGATTATCTAAATGACTCTTTGTTGTTGCAGAAGTTTAAAATCGTTGCTGCCGACCGATTCGGGTATAACCGATCTGACAGAAAGTTAGCGACCATTGATGAACAGGCAAAAGCATTTTATGAATTGCTAAAAAAATATCCTGACTACGAAATAACGGTGGTGGGACGTTCGTATGGCGCTGCAATTGCTGCCAAACTAGCAATGGATTATCCAGCTTTAGTCAAAAAACTATTTCTGATTTCTCCTGCTTGTGCGCCAAAACTAGAAAAATACTGGTGGTTCTCTAAGCCCGTAAATACTGGATTAGTAAAGTTCTTTTTGCCGTCGTATGTAAATAGAGCGAGTGAAGAGAAATTTTCTCATCAAAAAGACTTAGCAAATTTAGAAAAGGATTGGCGTAAAATTCACTGCCCAGTGGTGATTTTACAAGGAGGACGAGATTGGATTATTGATACGCGAAATGGAGCTTATTTGGACTCTATGATAACTGAAGCACCAAAACAGTTTATCTTTTTACCCGAAAACGGTCATTTGTTGACTGAAGAAAGGAAAGATTTGATAAAAGATTTGTTATTAAAACCGTAGACCTTAATTAGTAAGGTCTACGATTTTGGAGACTATTTCACTTCTTTCAATTGTTGTAAAGCTGAAAGCTGTTTCATCGTTTTTTCCATTCCTTCAGTTGAACCGTCTAAGAAAATAACATTTCCTTTTCCTTGTTCAGCGAAATGCTTAATGGCTTCAGTCCACATTGAGAATAAAATGAGTGAAGCATCTAATTGGTTATCTTTCATTACTTTAGCAGACTCTGCCATCCCTTTAGCTACTTCCTCACGGAACAACGCAACCCCTTGTCCACGCAATTGTGCTGCCACTTTTTCGGCTTCAGCTGCAATACGAATGGCATTTCCTTCTGCCTCAGCGGCTTTTGTTTTGGTAATTAACAAAGCCTGACCTTCATTTTCAGCAGCAGCTTTTAAGTTATTTGAAGCCACAATTTGTGCCATCGAGCGCATAATTGCTTCATCAAAAGCAATGTCATTCAGTTGTAAGTCAATCAAATGATATCCCCAAGTCTCGAGGGTATTATCGATGTGCTCCTTTACCTGAATCACAATTTCGCTTCTCAGACCAAGCACCTCAGCTTGGCGCTTAGTTGCCACCAATGCACGAATAGTACCTTCAATCGTACGAATCAAAGCTTGCATAAATGAGCGCTCGTCCATAAACTTAAAGGCTACATTTTTGATAGTTTCCTCCTCTTGGTTCATTACAGCATAAACCAACATGGCTTTGAAGTTCACATTGGCTTGATCGGCAGTAATAGCTTGAAATTCGAGTTCGATCGAACGACTTTGAATAGAGATTTTCTTGAAAATTGCTTCAATAAACGGAATTTTAAAGTTTAGCCCTGGTGTCATGATTCGCTGGTATTTACCAAAAATAGTCACCACTGCAACAGTTCCCTGATTGACCACCGCAAACGAAAGTGCCAAAAGAGGAAAGGCAATCACTAATAAAACAAGTAAAAACGACATAGTTGTAAAGTTATAGGTTAAAAAAAACAGCATACTCGGACGAATATGCTGTTTCAATTTTACAGAAAAAATACCAAAGTCGATAATAATATTTCAAATTTATGCGCCTTTTATGCTTCCCATACCTCCATCGACCCCGATTATTTGACCAGTAGTCCATGACGAAAGTTCACTTAATAAAAAGGTAGAGATACGTGCTATGTCATCTGCGGTACCAACACGTCCAAGCGGATGACGTTTGTTTGAAGCTTCTTTTTTCTCTTCAGTTGATAGTAAGTTTTTGGCTAAAGGTGTATCTGTCAACGATGGAGCCACACAGTTGACACGAATTTTCAAAGGAGATAGCTCTGCAGCTAACGATTTTGTTAATCCTTCCACAGCTCCTTTCGATGCCGCTACCGAGGCATGAAAACCCATTCCAATTTTGGCTGCCACTGTACTAAACAATACGATTGAAGCGCCATCTGCTTTCTTGAGTTTTGGCAATACCGCTTGAATCACAGCAACTGCACCAACCACATTTATTTGAAAGTCATTTTTAAAATCGTCTGTAGACAACCTGTTTATAGGTTTCAAATTAATCGTACCGGGGCAATATACCAATCCATCCAATGATTCAGGCAATTGACTAAATACCGAAGCATCCGGAGCACTTGCATCCCAAGTCAAATGAATAACTCCTTCAACTTTTGGGGTATTTCTAGAGGCAGAAAAAACTTGGTGTCCTTCTCTCTGCAATTGCGAAGCGATTGCCTCACCTATTCCTGAACTAGCACCAATCACTAAATAATTCTTTGTCATATTTTGTGGAGTATTTTTGTAAATATCTTAAACAAAAAAAGGCATTTAAAGTATAAACTTCAAATGCCTTTTTTTGTTTTAATTTCAATTAATAAGCGCGTTTCTTATTAAGTACTAACGCAAAATAAGATCTATTTTATGTGATTTAGACACGAGGCAATCGGCAAAAAAACATATCTATAGTTACTAAAAACATTTTAACACTCTTTGCCTTGTGCCTGTTGCCTGTTCCCTAAAACAAATAACTTCAATCAAATTTTGCACGGATACTTATATTCCTATGTACTTCAAAAACTCCTGACGTACGCTTTCTTCCTGAAATTTACCGCCATAATAACTAGTTACAGTCGATGAAGTATCATCTTTTACGCCACGAGAGGCAACGCAAAGGTGTTTTGCATCTATCATAACAGCGACATTTTCAGTTCCTAAAATCTCCTGTAAATCTTTGGCAATTTGCACTGTCAAACGCTCTTGTACTTGTGGGCGCTTAGCATAATGCTGAACAATACGGTTAAGCTTAGACAAGCCAACTACTTTACCTTCAGCAATATAAGCCACATGAGCCTTACCAAAAATTGGCACAAAATGATGCTCACAGTTTGAGTAGAAGGAAATATTTTTTTCCACCAACATTTCATTGTATTGATATTTGTTCTCAAACAATGCAATAGAAGGTTTATTTTTAGGGTCTAAACCACTGAATATCTCCTTAACATACATTTTAGCTACACGTTTTGGCGTACCTTTCAATGAATCATCCGTCAAATCTAGTCCTAAAGTTTCCATGATTTGTCTGAAATGATATTCGATTTGAGCTATCTTTTCATCGTCGCTCAACTCAAAGGCATCAGCACGCATAGGTGTATCCACAGAAGTCGAAATATGATCATCGCCAATTTCTTCATCTGTTAGCAATAATTTTCCATTATTATCCAACAGGGTATTCAACAAAGTTTCGTTCTGTCTCATATAATCTGATTTTAATATCCAAGTTTGGGTTTAGTTTGTTTCTGAGAATGTCATAAATAACAATAGCAATATTCTCTGCAGATGGATTAAGATCTTTAAACTCCTCAGTATCAAGGTTTAAGTTTCGATGATCAAATCGATCCAAGATTTCAACCTTTATAATATCGCTCAACACCTTCATATCAATCACATAGCCAGTTTCAGGATCTAATTCTCCAATCACTTGTACAATCAATTCGTAATTATGACCATGAAAGGTTGGATTATTACATTTACCGTAAACTCGCTCGTTCTTCTCATCCGTCCAATTAGGATTATGAAGGCGATGTGCGGCATTAAAGTGTTCTTTGCGGAACACCGCCACTCGCTTTGTACTCATTGTAATTTTGCTAATTTAAAAGTGAATTTAGAGACAAATGGACATATCGGGCAGGACACATCCCGAGCTTTCGCTCTCTTTGAAACAAACTATATTTTATCGGGGATTTAGTCATCAAGTTTAAAAGTCGTCTGAAAGGTTGTCAGCAACACTCTTAAACTAAATCGGCGAGTAGTTCTTTCATTAAGTCAAACTTTATGTTTGAAGAAAAGGTTTCGATTTTGTTTAAAATATTTTAAAAAACATTAAACAAAAAGATTTTAATCCTGAAACATAAAATGGTTTTGTTTGACCCTATAAATACCAAACACATAAATGATTGAGATTGTTCAGTAAGATACAATTCTGTGTTTGATTATACAAATATATAAAGATTTACTAATATAATAGATTACTGAGATGGTTGCGACAAGAACCATTCAAGTGCCTTCTGCCAGTCTTCACACTTATTTCCGTTATAGTATTTTGTATTGCTAGCAGAAGGATTGGGAATAAAGCAAATTGGATTCCCATTAAATTCAGAATATTTTAAAGCAATACTTCCAAACTGCTTTACCTTTTCAGGTTTATTTTTCAAAGCATAAAATGGATCTATTCCTAATGCAATGATACACTTAGGTTTAATTATTTCCCTCACTAACTCTCTAATGAAATCTGGACTTTTTAATTCTTTAGGTATTTGACCAGAATTACCTGTATTAATAAAGGTAATATTGGATCCAACGCAGTTTTCAAGTTTATCCTTCAAAAGGCTATTTTTTGGATAACCAAAAATTCTTCTTAATGTAACAAACCATTGATGCGTTCCATCTATATATCCGCTCTCCCCTTTTGGAGCACACAACCATTTTTGATTTCTTGTACAATTTCCTCCTGGATTTATTCCAACTATCATGACTTCTGGATTTTCGCGATATTCCGTTTGAAATACATAATAATCTTGACGCTCATTTTCTGCAAACTGTTCTAGATATAAGTCATAGCGCTGTATAACTTTATTCCAGAAAGCGTTAATTTTTGTCTCAAAATTTGTGTTTTGCATAATATTTGAAATCTAAAGTTTATATGAAGGTAGAAACTGTTTAAACTTTTCTAAAATTGCTGGAGTCAGCAATGAATTCATATTGTTTGGGTGCATCGAGTTCATAAATTCTTGATTTAACTATTACTTTTTGTTTTAACACGAGAATGCCTATTTAAAAAGTAAGACGCAGAACTAAACAAAATAATCCATTTTGAGAAAAATTTAAGGAGATTCAATTGGAATGTTATTAAAACTCAAGTTAAATATGATTTCTTGAAGAATAGATAAATTAGGATTAATATTTTAATATACAAAAATACAAACTCCTGTTTATGAATTAGTTTACTTTTAAGTCAAAACTTACACGGAAACCGAAATTTGGGGATATTAGAGTTTTTTAATTAGTTTAGTTAAAAAATCAAAACTATTCCTAAATTTGCGGTAATATATTACCTCGCTTTTGAGGCTTAAGCAACACTATTTTTAAAAATATATTGCTACTTTCATCGAGCATTATTTATATGGCAAAACTATTAATCATGGCAGGCGGGATGTCTTCTCGCATGAAAAAAACAGACGGCAATTCAAATTTGGATGAAAAGCTAATCGAACAAGCAAATACGCTTCCGAAAGGAATGATTGGCGTGGGAAAAGACGGTCGTCCGTTTATGGATTATCTTTTATACAATGCTCATCGTGCTGGATACAATGAAGTTTTGATTTTGAAAAATCCTAAAGATACTGTTACACAACCTTATTATGACCAATTGGTGGCAGATGGAAAAGCTTGGGGATTTACTTTTAAATTCGCTACTCAGCAAATTGCCCCAGATCGTGAAAAACCAGCGGGTACTGCTGATGCAATTCAGCAAGCATTAGAGCAAACACCCGAATGGAAAGGCGAACGCTTCACTGTTTGTAATTCAGATAATCTTTATTCTGTTTCTGTACTTACACTATTGAAAGATGCGGAAATCCCGAATGCGGTAGTTTCTTACAACGCCGATGCCTTAGGTGTGGAGCCAGAACGTGTGAAAGCTTTTGCTATTATCAAAACTAACGAAGATGGTAGTTTGGTAGAAATCTTGGAGAAGCCAAACGATGAACAAATTGCTGAAGCAAAGCGTGTTGCTGGTCAAATTGGGGTAAATATGAATGTATTTCACTTCAAATATGATGATATTTTGAAATATGTACAGTCTGAGCCTTTCAACCCGATTCGTAACGAACGTGAGTTGCCAAGTGCAGTTACTCGAATGGCAAAAGAAAACCCAGGTTTAGTAACCACTGTTCCTGTAGCCGAAAATGTGCCTGACTTGACGTCTAAAGGTGACATTTCCTTGGTTCAAAAATATTTAGTTGATGAATTTGGTGATTTCTAAAATATTCAGCCTGAATTCATAACCTTCCTACCCCGACTGTTGTTATAGAAACAGTCGGGGTATTTTATTGTCAATCTACCAATAAGCCCTAAATTTGTGCAGTCAATAGTATTGGCAAAAACTCAAATTTATATTTTAGCTCGTTATGTCGAATAACTCTCAAATAGTAAACCTTATCGAAAAAGGAACCAAATATTGTACTTCTCTTACCGAATATAAACGTCGCGAAACAATCTCTGTGAACATTGGGGATTTGTGGATGGGCTCGCAATATCCAATTCGTATTCAATCTATGACTACTATCGACACCATGGATACCATCGGTTCGGTTGAGCAGACACTCAGAATGGTAGAGTCTGGTTGTGAATTGGTACGTATTACAGCACCTTCTGTAAAGGAAGCGCAAAACTTAGAGAATATTCGCAAAGAACTTCGTAATCGTGGTTGCAATGTTCCATTGGTCGCAGATATACACTTTACACCTAATGCAGCTGAATTAGCAGCGAGATTAGTGGAAAAGGTACGTATCAATCCAGGAAACTATGCTGACAAGAAGCGTTTTGAAACCATTGATTATACCGAATCTTCTTACCAAGCAGAACTCGAACGTATCAGAGATAAGTTTGTTCCCTTGATTAAAATCTGCAAAGAGTACGGAACTGCCATGCGTATTGGCACCAATCATGGTTCTTTGAGTGATAGAATTTTGAGTAGATATGGTGATACTCCACTCGGAATGGTTGAGTCCGCCTTAGAATTCTTGAGGATATGTGAAGACGAGAACTACTTCAATATTGTTCTTTCCATGAAAGCTTCGAATACACAAGTAATGGTAGAAGCTTATCGCTTGCTTTGCAAAAAGTTGAATGAAGAAGGGCTAAAACCTTACCCACTACATTTGGGTGTAACTGAGGCTGGAGAGGGTGAAGATGGTCGTATCAAGTCGGCTGTAGGAATCGGAACTTTGTTGGAAGATGGTCTTGGAGATACCGTTCGTGTTTCGTTGACGGAAGACCCAGAATTTGAAGCACCTGTTGCCAAAAGTCTTATCGACAGATACACTAATCGTGCTGAAACTACTACTTTGATACCTGCTTGGAAACCCGCAGACGCACAACTTTCTGAGGCTTTTGACTCTCCTATCAACCCATTCCAACACTTCCGAAGAGCAACGACTGAGGTATCCGTATTCGGTGGACATAATGTTCCAAGAGTAATTGCAGACTACTCGCATGTAGGTATCAATGAACATGATGATTTGAAACCAATTGGGCATTTTTACTTACCAGCTACGGATAAATGGGCAATGAATGACTTGGGGGCTGATTTTGTTTATACTGGACAGCGTCCTGCTACATTTATGTTGCCGATGGGGCTAAAAGAGATAGTTGACCACAAAATTTGGCTAGAAAAAAATTGTCCAGAAAATTTATTCCCCATGATTTCTCTTGAGGCAATATCGGGCGAAATCAAAACACATAACTCACTGAATTTCATTACTATTAACATAGACAATCTCAAGCCAGAGTTGATTCAGAGCTTGTCTTCTCTGAGAGATGCTGTTTTGGTGATTTCTACAAATAATACGCACGGAATGCCTGCATTGAGACGTTTCTTCTTTGAACTCATTAGTCAAGGCATTAAACTTCCTGTAGTTATTTGGCGCCAATACGAAACTATGTCTACTAGTGATTTCCAACTATTCTCTGCTACTGATTTGGGCGGGTTGTTAGTAGATGGTTTAGGGGATGGAACGATACTCTCTGTTCCTCAAGACACCCCAGCTTCAGCGTTTAAAAGTTTGGCCAAAATCTACAATGCAACAGCATTTGGGATTTTGCAAGCTGCCAGAACTCGTATGAGTAAAACTGAGTATATCTCATGTCCTTCTTGTGGTCGAACCTTGTTTGATTTGCAAGAAACTACTGCTATGATTCGCAAAAGAACTGACCATTTAAAAGGTGTAAAAATTGGAATTATGGGTTGCATTGTAAATGGACCTGGTGAGATGGCAGATGCAGATTATGGTTATGTAGGTATCGGAAAAGATAAAATCGCTTTGTATCGCGGACAGCAGGTTGTTAAAAAATCTGTGCATGCAGACCGAGCAGTAGACGAACTTATCGAGCTAATTAAGGAAGACGGCGTGTGGTTTGAGCCTGTTCAAAATCCTGAATTAGCGGATATTCTTTAATGTTAAAATCCCATTCTTTATATAAGCCATAAAGAATCACACTCAAATAAATATTGTTTCACAATAGATTTCAAAAGCCATGAGTCGTCTCAAAGATCAATTCAAATTAGGTGAAGCCTTTGGTTATTTTCTAAGAGTTTTCTCAAAACCAGATCCTTCAAAACCAACAAGTTTCAACTTGCGTACGATGCACTTCATCAACAAAATTTCGATTTTGATGTTTTTGGTTTGTTTAGTCGTTATGATTTATCGCGCTTTTATTCGCTAGTGATAATTTTATGGATATCGAACAGTTCAGGGAATATTGTTGATCAAAAAAAGGCGTTACAGAAGAACTTCCTTTCGGACCAGAGACCTTGGTGTATAAAGTCATGGGAAAAATATTTGCCCTTACAGGATTGGATAGTGAGGTTTTTACAGTAAACCTAAAATGTGAGCCTGAAAAAGCAATTTCTCTTCGGGAGGAATTTTCTTTTATTATTCCTGGGTACCACATGAACAAAAAACATTGGAATACCGTTAATTTTGAAAGAACTCCTACGAAGATGGCGACTGAACTCATAGACCACTCTTATGAAATTGTAGCGTCGGGTTTAACCAAAAAACTTCAAGCAGAGTTAGCACAATTATAAACCAATAGCAATTGTTCGTGTACTATGGAATGGTTAGTCCTCTTTTTCTTTTTGCCTTATGTTCTAACATTGATGTTTTTCAATTGGATAGAAGAGAAGTTTATTACCATCAAAAATAAAGAAAAGCTTGAAGATGGTGAACATCTTATTCAGCACAGAAAATACAAAGAGGCGCTTTCTTTTTTTTCTGAAAAACTAAAGCGCTTTCCAAAATCAGCCAAAGCGCATTATTTTCGCTCAATCTGTAATTTACAGTTGGGAAACTTATACTCGGCCTTGTACGATATCGAACAATCGTTGAGTTTTGATAATACGGTTGGAGAGTCTTATGTTACCAAAGGAAAGATTCTTTACAAGCTGGAAGATTATGATGGCGCTTTTTTGGAGTTTGACAAAGCCGATTGGCATTTTAGAAGTGAAAATCCGATTGCCCTTCGATGGCGAGGTATTGCGAGATACCAATTGGGTCAACGGAAAAACGCTATTGAAGATTTTCAACAAGCCGTACAATTGGGAGATGAAGATTCGGCCTATATTTTGAGAACCAGCTTTGAATACATAGACAAAATCTAAAAAAAGGTGAATGATATAGAGTCATTCACCTTTTTTATTTTAGTATCTTACAGATTAACGCCCTTTTGCAGCCCAGATAGTAGCCTTTGCTAAGGCAGCTTTATCTGAAGTTCTAGATTTCACAAAATTGCTTAGATAAGTATAGCTTGCTTTATCTGTTTTCGCATCTATAATAGATTCTAGTATTTTAATCGCCTCCGCAGATTTGCCTTCTCTAAACAATGCAGTGGCCTCCTCGCGGAAGATACGCACGCCTATAGCTTTTTGAGTTACACCTAGTTTAGCCAAATTTGCTTTTACTTGGGCGATTTTAGCAGATGAATACTTATTTCCTCTACTCGAATAGAGCGAGTACATAATGATATTCTCCGCTGTTTGCTTGACTAAATTTTTATCAAACTTGGCATTAAATTCTGCAAGGTGGTTAATCATGTACACAAAAAGTGGATTCTCATCATCCATAATGGCTTTTTGAAGTACTGCAAAATTTACATTACTTGTGTACTGAGACGTTGGAATAGATTTGGCATAGGTTTTCAAAACAGTAATATTCATCAGTGTATCTTTCAAGATACGAGCCATGTATCCATAGTCAATTAAGAAATTGGTAGTTCTGTTGCCACTCTGATAAATAGCTTTGTAGGCAGTTGCCCGTTTTTGTGGGTTCATTGCAATCATTGCCGAAGAAATAAGTGCTTCAGGTGAGTTGGTATTTTCTCCCATAATAGCAATGTGCATTAATTTTACATCCTTATCAAAAAACAACAAAGTTGGCGTTGATGGAATCCAAATATTTTGTTTTTGTAAAAAACCAGCTGCCTCTGGAGAAGTCATATCCAATTTATAGGAGATATAGTTTTTATTGTAAATATCTCCAACTTGTTGATTCTCGAATGTAGGTTTAAATGCCATACAAACATGGCAAGTGGGAGCATAAGCTTCCAAAAAAACCGCTTTATTTTGGACTTTTGCCAAGTCAAATACGGTTCTTAAATTTCCACCAGAAATAAAACTAACGCCTCTTTGGGCGATTGATGAAAGACTCAGTAGCAACAAAACAGCGATACTTGGAAAAACTCTTTTCATAGTGCAAGTATTAGGGATATAGTTGAAAACAACGACTGTATTTACCATAAAAAAGCTGATTATGCTGGAGGTTTCCAACATAATCAGCTTTCTAATCTTGGAGAATTAAGCTTGTTGCTGTTGAGCTGCTTTCATTTCCTCCTTCAAAGTTTGACTCAAATCTTTACATAGTGCGTCGATTTTGATAGCCATGGCTTCATCGCCCGTAGCACGGATAGCGGCTTCTGCGATACTTCCCATCATCTCGATATAGAAACGTTTCATTTCAAGTACATCCATATCTTTAGTCCATAAAGGCAAAGCAAGTGTTCCTTTGTGGTAGTGATCCCAAACACCAATAAAGATAGATTTTGTTTCCTCAATTCCTTCGTTAGGGTTTTCGGTAGCAGTCCACTGAATTTGTTCTGGAATACTTTGGTCGTCTAATGTTACTTGAAAATTGATTTCTGATTTTTTCATGATAAATTCTTCACTTGCTCACATTTTAGGCAAGTCTGTATATTGGAAAATTAAAGCTTTCAGATGAAACAGCGTTTTCCGCCGAAAAGTTTGTTTTGTGCAAACAAAAGCTTACAACGAATTTAGCACAAAAAACTAGTTCGAACCAAATACTTTTTTGAGAAGGTCTGTCACACGGGCAGCAGGATTCTCACGAATCTTTTGTTCCTCCTGAGCCACCAATACAAATAAACCATCAATTGCTTTTTGTGTAGCGTATCCTTTCAAATCTGGATTTAGCTTTTGAGCGGTAAATGGAATCTTGTTATAGGTATTCGCGATATCACCGTACAATTTGGTTGCTCCTGTCGAGTTGATCGACTCCTCCATAATCGGAGCAAATGCTTTAGCCAGTGCATCCGACGATGTTCTTTTTAGATATTGCGTTGCAGCATCTTTGTCTCCTTTCAAAATACTCAAAGCATCTTGAATTGTCATTTTACTAATAGCATCCACAAATATTGGCACCGCTTGACCAGCCGCTTTTTCTGCACCTCTATTCAAAGTTGTAATAAACTTATCACATTCACTTCCTAAGCCAATTTGACGAAGCTTCGCCTCCACTTTTTGCGCCTCTGGTGGAAACAATAATTTAATGGTTTGATTACCCAAAAATCCATCAAGCGCACCCGCTTGAGCTGAAGAGTTTTTAATACCAACCGTCAATGCTTCTTTTAAGCCTTTGCCTATTTCATCTGAAGTAAGTCCACCTTTACTTGCATTTGCCAATACATCATTCGCTTGTTTTAAAATATTTCCTAGGTTTTGAGATTGACAACTAGTTACTGTACCCATTAGGCAAATGGCGATAAGAATTCTTTTCATAAATAAGATGTTGTTTAAACTAAGAGAACCAAATAGGTCTCGATTACTTTCATTTTCAGACTTTAAGAGTGAATAGAAGTAACAAAATCTTAGATTTTAACCATGATACTTGTAAAATCTTTTGTTTTGTACCTTTGAAATAAACGACAAAAGCGGCGAAAATGTGTAATTTTGAACAAAAATAATGAATTCTTAGCAGGGCTTATCCGAATCAGAGTGGTTTGTTCTCTACAAAAATGAATAAATCAGTTCCAAAAGCATCTTGAACCTTTTAAGCAATGATTAAAGCAGAGATTATTACAATTGGGGATGAAATCCTGTATGGTCAGATTACAGACACTAATACACAATGGATTAGTGCAGAATTGGATAAAATTGGTATCAAAACCGTTCGAAAATCTTCGGTTGGTGACACGGAAGAGGCAATTCTTACTATTTTCTCTGAGGCTTCGAGTCGCGCGGATGTAGTATTAGTTACGGGAGGTTTGGGACCAACAAAAGATGATATTACCAAAAAAACGTTTTGTAAGTTTTTCGGTACTGAATTAGCAGTCCACGAACTAGCTCTAATTGACCTTAAGGCTTTTTTCCAAAAAAGAGGCAGAGAAGTTACAGGACTCAACTTAGGACAAGCCGAATTACCACTAAATGCCACCTATATTCAAAACAAACTAGGTACTGCACCTGGAATGTGGTTTGAACATAATGGGATTATCTATATTTCGATGCCAGGAGTTCCTTACGAAATGAAGGGATTGATGTCGGATGCAATATTACCAAGACTTCAAGGACACTTTAAAACTCCAACCATCTTTCATCAAATTATTAGAACAGTTGGGATAGGTGAATCTATTTTAGCAGAGATAATTGCTGACTGGGAGGATGCTTTACCAGAAAACATAAAACTTGCTTATTTGCCATCGATGGGAAGCGTCAAATTGCGCTTGACAGGTTTTGGCGAAAATGAGGAAGATATAAAGAAACAAGTTGCTTCCGAAGTTCAAAAACTTATTCCTATCGTTGAGGAGTTTATTTATGCTCTCGAAGATATCGAATTGGAAGTTGCCGTAGGACGACTTTTAAAAGAGAAAGGCTTCACCGTTTCGACAGCCGAAAGCTGTACTGGAGGATATCTGGCCCATCAATTCACCAAAGTGGCTGGCTCGTCAAGTTATTATTGGGGCAGTATTATTTCCTATGATAATTCGGTCAAAATTAATCAACTTGGTGTAAAACCAGAAACATTAGACCAATTTGGAGCCGTTTCGGAAGAAACTATTATTCAAATGGCAGAAAATGTGCGCCAAAGACTAGGAACAGATTTTGGATTAGCGACTAGTGGTATCGCAGGACCAGATGGAGGATTACCAGACAAACCCGTTGGTACCATTTGGATTGCTGTGGCTACAAAAGACAATACATTTACTCAAAAGCTACAATTAGGAGGCTTTAGAGAACAAAATATTCATTTAACTTCTATCAACATACTTAATTTATTGAGAAAAGTTTTGAAATAACTGAACAGTTTCGGATTTTCGGCCGAAAATGAGGTTTGAGTACACTCAGTGAACCGAAATTTAGACTTTACAGCCAAAAACAAAACAAAAAACTTACAATTATGGCTCAAATTGAAATTATTATGCCCAAAATGGGTGAGAGTATTATGGAGGCAACCGTGCTATCGTGGCTGAAGAAAGTTGGCGAGCGCATTGAGGCTGATGAATACTTATTGGAGGTGGCAACAGATAAAATTGATACCGAAGTCCCTTCATCGCATAGCGGGATTGTAAAACAGTACTTGGTACAGGAAGGTGATATAGCCGTAATTGGAAAGCCGATCTGTATTATTGAAACTGATGGCGAAGCCAGCTCTGAGCCAGTTTCAGAAACTATCGAAAAGGAAATTGAAGAGATTCAATCGCTTACAGGAATTAATTTAGACCCTACTAATCAGGCAATTACAGAGACGGTTCCTTCAGATACAACTAACCGTTTTTATTCTCCATTGGTCATGAGTATTGCCAATGAGGAAGGTATCTCAGCACAAGAATTATCTCAAATTGCAGGAACAGGTTCAGAAGGTCGTGTTACCAAACATGATATTTTGGCATACCTCCAAAATCGTAAAAATCCTGTAAATACGGCACCAAAAGCCGCTCCAACTCCTGTGGTTGAGGCAGTTAAAACCGCTCCAATTACGTTCTCTGGTCAGGACGAAATCGTGCAAATGGATCGTATGCGTAGAATGATTGCCGACCGTATGGTTGACTCAAAACGTATTGCTCCGCACGTAACTTCTTTCGTTGAAACAGATATGACCACGGTATCTTTGTGGAGAGAAGGTATCAAAAATAGCTTTAAAAAGGAATATGGTGAAAATATTACCTATACCCCTCTATTAATTGAAGCGGTGGTGAAAGCCATCAAAGATTTTCCAAAAATCAATGCTTCGGTGGACGGTGATAAAATTATTTACCGTAAAAATATCAATATTGGTATGGCGGTGGCTCTACCAAATGGCAACCTAATTGTACCTGTTATTCATAATGCGGATTCTTACAATTTGATTGGTTTAACTAAAAAAGTCAACGATATTACCCAACGTGCTCGTGAAAACAAGCTCAGACCTGCTGACCTTGAAGGTGGCACATATACTATCTCAAATATTGGCACTTTTGGTAATATCATGGGAACTCCAATCATCATGCAACCACAAGTAGCGATTATTGCTTTTGGGGCTATTCAGAAAAAACCATCTGTCATAGAAACACCTCAAGGTGATTTAATTGGTATTCGTCAGAAGATGTTTATCTCTCACTCTTACGATCACCGTGTGGTAGACGGCTCACTTGGAGGACAATTTGTGAAACGAGTTTCTGATTATCTAGAAGGATTCGATCTAAAACGCAATCTTATCTAACAATCATCTAAAAGGTATCTAATCCTCAAAGAAGGTGATGCAAAGTATCAAGCTTTGTCCAGTCTTCTTTGAGGATTTTTTCTATATTGTCAAAGGCTACACGCTCAAAAATATGCTCCACCCTTCCTCTTTTTAACCACAATATTTTATCACAAATTCCTGTAAGGGTTTCTAGGATATGCGAGGTTAGAATAATGATTTTCCCTTTTTCTTTTAATTTAACAATAATTTCTTTTAGCAAAAAACTGGATTCTAAATCGAGTCCATTAAAAGGTTCATCCAAAATCATTATGGGTCTATCAAGTAACAATATGCTCAGTAATGCCAGCTTTTTTTTCATCCCAGTAGAAAATCCTTCTATTTCTTGAGTCAAAGGTATATCCAGCATTTCTGCCCAAGATTGAAAGTCTACCATTTGTCCATCCTTCACAAAAATGTGAAGATATTCTTGTGCAGTTAAGTGCGGATAGAAATAATTATGCGTTTCGAGCATCGCAATTGATTGCTGACCCAATACTTCATTTTGAAAATGAATTGTCCCATGCTCTGAAGGCAAAAAACCTGCTATTAGATTCAATAAAGTAGACTTCCCTGCACCATTTAACCCTAGGATACCAAGTATTTCTCCGCCCTTTATTTCAAAGGAAACATTTTCTAAAACAGGCTTTTCTCCATATGAAAAACTAAGATGATTGACGTTAAACATAAAAGTAGGTTTGAAGGTTTTTAATAGCTTTTGGATAGAAAACAGCAAAAAGTATGATGGAAATAGGGAAAAAATAGGGCAGCAACATTCCCAACAAAATCATTCCAACATACACTTTTCCAGATGTGACAGATTCATTCGGGATATAGGATTTGTATTTATTTAAAATCAATACGATAAAATTGAGAAAATAAAAGAACAGTAAAATCAAATACGCCAACCAGTGTTCAGGAAAACGGAATATATACCATAATACAATTGGTGCGACAAACTTGCCAAAAAGAAGAGACTGAGTAAGTATTTTTTCCTTTAAAAATCGTCGAGCGCTGCTATGCTCTAGTTTTAACACCAAAAAGCTCTCGCAATGATTGTAACAACCTGCCAAACTAATAGTTACCACCCCTAGTCCAATAAATCCTGCCCAATGCCATACCCCAATTGCGATTGTCAACAGATAGAGGCTATATATCCCCCATCCGTTTCGTCGAAAGTGAGCACGCCATTCAAACTGAGCTGGAGGAATCCATGAGTGATTTAATTGAAAGCCTTGCCAATTGATTGCTAAATTAAGCTGTAATCTTGCCATAAGTGCAATTATCCCAATGGTTAAACTCCCATATAGCCAATTTTGACTCCAGAGTACATTCCACACAACAAAAGGAATTGAGAACATTTCGTATTCGAAAAGAAATACAAGCCATGTTTTTTCCAAGAAAATTTGTTGCAATAATCGTTTATCTTTTCGGTTTTGGTGAAAAGGAAAATATGAAAAAGGAAGAAATAGAATCCAATAGGGACTTATTTTAGAAATACCAATCAGTTGCATGAACAAGCCTGACAAAAGACAAACGGCTAGAAAAGTATATATCCAACCTGTTTTTTGAAGAATTGAAATTAATTGTCTATATCTGAGAAAGCAGATCTTTTGTATCACCGCAACACCATTTTTAAATGAATCTAATTTATTACTCCTTATGAGTCGCAAAATTGAGGTATAATTACAAAAAAAGGCTACCCATTTGATTGGATAGCCTAAAAATTTATTCTTTTTCAAAATTAGAATTGCGCATCTGCTGGTTTCACATTCGGACGAATGATTCTCAACCATGTCAAAACTTTAATCACTGGATAAGTTGGGTCGATTTCGTACCATTTTGCACCAAAGTTCATGTTGTTAGGCAATTTGTGGTGGTTATTTTGGAACAATTCACCCATCATCAAGAAATCAAAAATCAATGAATTTCTTGATTTATCGTGGTTATCAAAATTTTGGTATCCATACTTATGACCAGACCAGTTTACGATAGCACCGTGGATAGGTCCCATCAAAAAGTGGATTGGTAATAAAAAGAAGAATGCCCAGTGCATATCGAAGTACACGAATGCAACGATATAAAACACCGAATAAGCAACTCCCCAACCAACGCGTGACATCCAGCTATCGCCTAATTTCTCAATAAAATTTGAGTAAGGATAGTTGTGATCAAAACGTTCTTCAATCTTAGTCTTGCTATTCAAAAGTGCATTGTAAATGTCTTTTGTTTTCCACATCATTGTGAACACGTTACTCGAAAAATGAGGTGAGTGTGGATCCTTCTCGGTATCGCTGAACGCATGGTGCATTCGGTGCAAAATCGCATAAGCACGAGGGCTCAAATAAGAAGAACCTTGAGAAACGTAAGTCAAAAAATAAAAGAAACGCTCCCAGAACTTGTTCATCAAAAACATTTTGTGCGCCGAGTAACGGTGCAAGAAAAATGTTTGGCTAAACAATGACAAATACCAGTGAATGATGAATGCGGGTAATACCAATTGCATGTGTAAAAGTTGTTTAAATGTTACAACAAATATACTCTTTGTTGTTCTAAATTGTTTTAATCATTAATTATTCTGACAAATGTCATTTTTCTTTCAAATTTAGTCGGGTTTAATCGTATGGTTTTCAGGAAAAGTACAAATTTTATCCTATTAACCTCCTCCATTTACAGGTTATGTTTTCCTAAAAAGAGGTCAAGGCAAACGATAAAAGATTTGCACCCATCTGTAATGCTTTTTGTCGTACTGGCTCGGGGTCATTGTACACAGATTGATCTTCCCAGCCATTGCCTAAATCACATTCATAACTATAAAAACATACTAATCTTCCTTCGTAAACCAGCCCAAATCCTTGAGGAGCTTTACCATCGTGTTCATGAACTTTTGGCAAACCATTCGTGAATTTAAACTTTTGGGAATAAATCGGGTGATTGTAGGGCAGTTCCACAAAACTTAGCTCTGGAAATACCTTTTTCATCTCTCTACGAACGAATTTATCGAGTCCATAATTGTCATCAATATGTAAAAAACCTCCACTCAACAGATACTTTCTAAGGTTTCTTGCTTCTGATTCTGAGAATACCACGTTTCCATGTCCAGTCATGTGGACAAAGGGATAGGTAAATAATTCTGGACTGCCTGGCTCCACAATATCTTCCTCAGGAAAAATATTCATTCTCAAATTACTATTGCAATACTTAATAAGATTTCCAAGCGATGTTTTGTTACAATACCAATCGCCACCACCACCGTATTTCATTTTAGCAATCTTAAAAGATGCTTGAGCATACGCAGGTTTAAATCCTAGGAAAAGTACAATTCCGAGTACAATGCAAGCAAGGTGTCTAAATCGCATCATATTGTCTAAATATCGTAGTTAAATGTACGGATTGTATATATTATTGATTCAATAAATTCGCTGTGTGACAAGCCACTAAGCCTGCTGTTTCAGTTCTCAAACGACTTTCACCAAGACTTACAGGTTTAAATCCATTACTTAAAGCCTGTTCGATTTCTTCTGGAGAAAAGTCCCCTTCTGGACCAATCAGCACGCAAATGCTTTGTTTTTGCATAGGAATATCTTTCAACAATGTTCTCTCTCCCTCTTCCAAATGCGCGATAACATGAAAGTTAGCTTCTGGAACATTCGCCAAAAAGCTTTTCCATGTCTGTATTTCATTAATTTTGGGTAAATACGCTTTTAAGGACTGCTTCATGGCGCCAATAGCCACTTTTTCAATTCTTGGTATTTTGATTTCCTTCCTTTCAGAATAACGGGTTTGAATAAAAGATATTTCATCTATGCCTATTTCGACACATTTCTCGACCATCCATTCAATCCTATCTAAATTTTTGGTTGGTGCAATCACCAAATGAAAACGATACGCTTGCTTTCCAAACGCCTGCTTTGTATCCAGTATGCGAAATTCACATTTTTTATCATGTGCCTTGCTTATTTCACAACGATATAATCCCCCTACTCCATCTATTACATGAATTTCATCTCGTTCCTTGAGACGCAACACTTTTATCGCATGACGAGACTCCTCTTCACTGAGTTGTTGTAATTTTTGAATTTCGGGTTGGTAAAATAAATTCATTAAACTTCTGTGTTAAACTTTAGATCTTGCGTATTCTATTGACTCCAAACAAATAAGGTCGCAAAAACTTGTTTTTTAGCTTTGCGACCTTGCCTTTTGACCCTGCAAATTTTATTCGTCGTGATCAGTTTTGAAAGAATAAAGCGTTGGATCAAGTCTGATGCTTCCAGTCAAGAAATCGTCTACAAACTTAGTTACAACTTCTTCTGAGATTTCATCTACATTCAAACATACGTCGATACCGATACCATATTCAAAATCCTCATCGATTTCGATATGTTCTGACAACTTGATTTCCTCATTCTCTTCCATCTCGTCGATTACTTCAGCAATGAAGATATCCACTTCCTCATCAAGCGCCTCATTAGGTTTGTATTTAGCCGAGCGTTGATCCATAGGCACGTATTTAGGAAATGCCTTTACTGCCTTTTTCTCAGCAGCTTCAAATACGACGCTACTATAATGCAAGCGCAACGTGTAAAGCACAGCATCATAAATTACTTCTTGGCCTTTGTATTCACCTACAAATTGAACATGTACAAACTCTTCAACATTGTCTGGTTCGTCATTTAGCTCATCTTCGAAGTACACAAATTTTTGACCAGCTTCTTGGCATTCTTGCTTTAATTGAGCGATTTCGGCTGGGTCAAACCCTAAATTTTTTGGTTGTGCCATAATTTTAACTTTAATAGATTTTCTTAATGTTTTGTCAAATATAAGAAAAATGCCCTCTATTTGTGAATAGAGGGCATTAAAATTATCGAATTAACAATAACTCACGGTATTTTGGTAAAGGCCATTCATCATCATCAACAATTAATTCAAGTTTGTCAACGCAATAACGGATGTCTTCAAAATAATTTTTGATTTTGTCACTGTACATTTTAGCACGTTCAAAAGCATCTTCTAAGTTGTTTGCTTCTTTACGAGCTTCAGTCATTTCATCTACCAACGTAGTAATTTTTGACGTGTACTGCGAAATCTTCTTAATCATCTCTACCGTAGGAGCATAATACTGCGGATCGATACCAATTTCTTTTTGTCCACGAACATTGTCTACCAATTGAGTTTGGTATTTCAACGAAGTAGACACTACGTGGTTGATAGCCAAATCGCCCATTACACGTGACTCGATTTGAACTTTCTTCATGTAGTTTTCCAATTCGATTTCAAAACGTGCGTGCATTTCTGTCTCACTGAAGATGCTGTATTTGGTAAACAACTCGATAGCAGAAGGCTCAATATATTTTGCCAATGCTTCTGGAGTAGTTTTCAAATTAGACAAGCCACGACTTGCTGCTTCTTCTACCCATTCGTCAGAATAACCATTACCTTCGAACAAAATACGCTTAGTTTCCTTCACATACTTTTTCAATACCTCTACGATAGCCAATTCCTTCTTAATACCTTTTTCGAGAATCACATCAACTTCTTCTCTAAATTTGATTAATTGGTTAGCCATAATGGTATTCAAAATTGTCATTGGCGATGCAGAGTTCGCAGAAGAACCAACCGCACGGAATTCGAATTTGTTACCAGTAAAGGCAAATGGAGAAGTACGGTTGCGGTCAGTATTATCCAACAACAATGCAGGAATTTTGTTGATACCCAAACGTAGGTACACGTTATCTCCTTTTTCTAACTTAATATCGTTCAAGTCAGAAAGATTTTCTAAATCATTCAATACACGACTCATTTCGGTACCAATGAAAATAGAGATAATTGCTGGAGGAGCTTCGTTTGCACCCAAACGGTGTTCGTTACCAGAAGTAGCAATTGAGGCTCTCAACAAGTCTGCATGGTCGTGTACCGCTTTGATGGTATTCACAAAGAACGTCAAGAAACGAAGGTTTTCTTTTGGTTTAGTTGAAGGACCCAACAAGTTAACACCTGTATCTGTTCCTAAAGACCAGTTATTGTGTTTACCAGAACCGTTGATCCCCGCAAATGGTTTTTCGTGGAATAACACTCTCAACTTGTGTTTAGCAGCCACTTTATTCATCAAGTCCATCAACAAAGCATTGTGGTCACAAGCCAAGTTAACTTCTTCGAATGTTGGAGCTACTTCAAATTGAGCTGGCGCAACTTCATTGTGACGAGTACGTACTGGCATACCCAACTTCAAAGCCTCCAATTCAAAGTCTACCATAAAGGCGTTGATTCTTGAAGGAATCGAACCAAAATAGTGATCTTCTAATTGCTGACCTTTTGCAGGTGAGTGACCAAATACTGTACGACCTGCCATCATCAAGTCTGGACGAGCATTATACAATGCTTCATCTACCAAGAAATACTCCTGTTCAGCACCTAAAGTAACTGTTACTTTTGATACATCACGGCTGAAGTATTCATTCATTACTTTGGTGGCGGCCTTGTCGATTAACTCAATTGATTTCAACAAAGGAGTTTTGTAGTCAAGTGCTTCACCAGTATAAGAAACAAATACAGAAGGAATACAAAGCGTGGCAGTTCCAGCTGTGTTTTCCATAATGAAAGCAGGAGAAGATGGATCCCAAGCAGTATAGCCACGAGCTTCGAAAGTAGAACGGATACCTCCATTCGGGAATGAAGATGCATCTGGCTCTTGTTGAACCAAAGCACTACCTTTAAATTTTTCAATTGCTTTACCTGTATGAGTCACATCAAAAAATGCGTCATGTTTCTCAGCGGTAGTACCCGTCAATGGTTGGAACCAGTGAGTATAGTGTGTGGCACCTTTTGAAAGTGCCCAAGATTTCATCGCTGCTGCTACCTCATCGGCCGCCTCACGGTCTATCTTCTTCCCATCTTGGATAGCATTGGTAATTTTGAGATATGCTTCTGGACTAAGGAGCGAGCGCATCACTTCGTCATTAAAAGTATTACTGCCATAAAAGTCAGTTACTTTTTCAGTAGGCACTTTAACAGGGACAGTCTGGCGTGACTGAGCCAATTCAAGAGCTTTAAATCTTGCTATTGCCATAATTTGAAAATATGAATTTTGGTTGACAAAATTGTTTGCAATCCAAAAATAGACAATAGATTCATAAAAACAATCAGGATTTTTTCAGAAACCCGTATAAATACCCTAATCTGATTTTAGTATTTCTCCCAAATCTAGTCTATTCTACGTACAGTATATATACACTAATTGCATTTTTACCTTAAAACAAGTTTAAAAAACATCTACTATTTCGAAAAAAAACGAAAAAATCAGTAATTAAGGCTTAAGTACAAACTATCAAATGATTTCAAAATAAAATCTTTTAAGAAAAAATTGTATTTTTCTAATAAATATAGAAAATATTTTGCATTTTTCTTTTATCGCAAAATTATATCTTGTACTTTTGAATATCACAAAATATAATTCGCATTACGAGGAATATTAGCATTTATACAGATAGTATTTTTTACTTAAAACTGACGAATGCAAACAAACAAGTTAAATTTTAAATCTTTTTTTAAATTTTTTTTGTATTTTTCTCATAAACTAGTTTATATTTGTACCAAGAATTACGAAATAATTAACCAATCAATAAAAATCAGTTAAATTATCATGGCAAAAGCAAAACTTGAGTATATCTGGTTAGATGGATACAAACCAACTCAGAGTCTACGTAGCAAAACTAAAATTGAAAACAATTTTAGCGGAAAATTAGAAGACTGCGATATGTGGTCATTCGACGGTTCATCAACAGAGCAAGCTCCAGGTGGTTCTTCTGACTGTTTATTGAAACCAGTATTTATTTGCAATGACCCAGCTCGTAGAGATGCGTACTTGGTAATGTGCGAAGTTTTGAACGCTGACGGTACTCCACACGAATCTAACGGTCGTGCTACTATCGAAGATGATGATAACGATTTCTGGTTTGGTTTTGAGCAAGAATATTTCTTGTGGAACTTAGAAACTGACAAACCTCTTGGCTTCCCAGCTAACGGTTATCCTGCTCCACAAGGACCATACTATTGTTCAGTAGGTGCTAAAAATGCTTACGGTCGTGATATCGTTGAAGAGCACTTAGACATCTGTTTGGACGCTGGTTTGAATGTTGAAGGTATCAACGCTGAGGTTGCTGCTGGACAATGGGAATTCCAAATCTTTGCTAAAGGTGCAAAAGAGGCTGGTGACCAAATCTGGGTTGCTCGTTATTTGTTGGAAAGATTAGGTGAGAAATACAACGTAGCTATCAACTGGCACTGTAAGCCACTAGGCGCAACAGACTGGAACGGTTCAGGTATGCACGCTAACTTCTCTAATACTGTATTACGTACTTGCGGAAGCAAAGAAACTTACGAAGTTATTTGCGAATCATTCCGTCCTTACGTTGCAGAACACATCGCTGTATATGGTGCTGACAACCACTTGCGTTTGACAGGTAAGCACGAAACTCAGTCGATCGACCAATTCTCTTTTGGTGTATCTGACCGTGGTGCTTCTATCCGTATCCCAATCGCTGCAGTTGAAAAAGGTTGGAAAGGCTGGTTGGAAGACCGTCGTCCAAACTCTGCTGCTGATCCATACAAAGTTGCAGCTCGTATCATCAAAACTGTTAAAACTGCTAACGTTTAATCAGCATAATGATATATCTGAAGCCCACCCTAAAGGTGGGCTTTTTTATTTGTGCCCACTTCCAAAATATTTATAAAATGAACGTACCTTTGCTGAAAAATATATAGGCCGTGTTAGAAAGATTGTATTTTTTAGTGAGATATTACCTGTATTGGATTATCTACTTTATCATCAGCAAAGAGGTTTTCGTTCTTTATCATTTCAATAAATTCCATGGACTCGATACTTGGACTCAAGTCAAAATCTTTTGGGTTGGGCTTCGTTTGGATGCTTCATTTGCTGCTTACCTAAGTATTTTACCATTTACTTTATTGGCATTTTCAATAAACCCAAAAATTCAAAAGTCAATTTTTAGCTTTGTAAAATACTTCACCTATCTCTGTATAATCATTTGCACGCTGATAGTAACCATAGATTTGGAACTCTATCGAGCCTGGGGATTCAGGATAGATGCAACGCCATTAATGTATTTGAGCAGTCCTGACGAAATGATGGCTTCCGCAGGAGCTTCACCCATTGGACTATTAATATTTATCTGGGTAGTCATAAGTATCATTTCAATTCTTGCCTTTCATTTCCTTTTTCAAAAGGTAAGATTTGAAAAACTTCCTTGGCTCAACTTTCCAATTGTGCTTTTTTTTGCGGCTGTGCTCATTATTCCTATTCGTGGAGGTTTACAATTGGCCCCTATCAATCAGAGCGCAGTATATTTCTCAAACAAACTATTTGCAAACCATGCTGCCATTAATCCACTTTGGAATTTTGCAGATTCTTGGTTTAATAAAACAGCTGACAAGGGTAATCCTTATCAATATCTACCTACCAGAGAGGCCGAATCAGAAGTATCAAGAACCTTACAGAATAGCTCACCAACGACTGAATATGTTACAGATACAACGATAACGAAACCCAATGTTTTAATCATCACTTGGGAGAGTCTTACCGCAAAAGTGTTTGATAAAACAGGTGGAATAAAAGGTGTTTTGCCCGAATTAGGTAAAATTGCTGACGAAGGTATCCTTTTCAGGAACTGTTTTGCCAGTGGTGACCGTTCAGATAAAGGATTGATTGCCATTTTGAGCGCATTTCCTGCTCAACCAACGGCTAGTGTAATGACTATGCCAAAGAAGACGGCTCATTTGCCTATTCTGAGTCAAGATTTCAAAAAACAGGGATACCGTACAGCATGGTATTATGGTGGAGAGCCCGAATTTGCCAATATAAAATCGTACATGTTGGCGGGTGAATTCGACCAATTAATTACCAAAGAAAACTTTGACCCAAAGGATATGAACTCCAAATGGGGTGCTCACGACCATGTGGTTTTCAATCGACTGTTAAACGATTTGAATGGGCAAAAAGAGCCTTTCTTTGTTAATTATTTTACCCTGAGTAGTCATGAACCCTTTGAAGTACCTATGGAAACGGTTTTTAAAGGTGATGATATGAAAGATAAGTTTATCAATGCTCATCATTATACGGATAGAAGTCTAGGAAAATTTATCGCTGAAGCGAAAAAACAAGATTGGTGGAAAAATACCATCGTCATCATTGTCGCAGATCATGGACACCCACTACCCAAGGACGATAAAAAAATTGACAATTTTCATATTCCAATGGTTTGGACTGGTGGAGCATTGAAGGTAAAAGGAAAAGTAATCGATGCCATTTGTTCTCAAAATGATTTGGTGGCTACGCTCCTAGCACAGCTTCGCATGCGCAATCCAGCCTATCAATGGTCAAAAAATATATTTCAACAAAATTATCAACCGTCGGCATATTATGTATTCAATGATGGTTTCGGGTGGGTCGCTCCAAAAGGATATTTTGCCTTTGACAATCAAGGTAAAAACCTTATCGAAACCACAGGAAAAGTCGATTCAAACCTTGTAAAACAAGGAAAAGCATATCTTCAGTTATCATTTCAAGCATTTTTGAATTTATAGCTGTAACTTTGCCAAATAGATTTCAAAAAGATTTATGCAAAATACTGAGAATCACACGGATAAAAAGAAAGTAGCCTTTTATACCTTGGGCTGTAAATTGAACTATTCGGAGACATCAACGATTTCCCGAATGTTTGAATCGAAAGGGTATGAAAAAGTAGAGTTCAATCAGAAACCCGATATATTTATCATCAATACATGTTCGGTAACCGAAAATGCCGATAAGAAATGTAAGAAAATTGTCAAGGAAGCCAACAAAATCAACCCTGATGGCTACGTGACAATTATTGGTTGTTACGCTCAATTGAAGCCACAAGAAATTGCTGATATTGAGGGAGTTGATGCCGTTTTGGGTGCGGCAGAAAAGTTTCAATTGATTGACTTGTTGGATGGTTTTGTAAAAGAGCCAAGTGGACAAAAAGCCAAAGTTTACAATCAAAATATCGAAGAGGCCATTGATTATCATACCTCTTATTCTTTGAATGACCGTACACGTACCTTCTTGAAAGTACAGGATGGTTGTGATTACCCTTGTGCATATTGTACCATTCCTTTGGCACGTGGAGCCAGTCGTTCAGACAGTATTGCCAATGTGGTAAAGGCAGCACAAGAAATTGCAGCAAGTGGCGTAAAAGAAATCGTATTGACAGGTGTGAATATTGGGGATTTTGGTTTACGTAACGGCACAAGAGAAGAAACTTTCTTCGATTTGGTCAAAGCACTTGACGAGGTAGAGGGAATCAATCGCTTTAGAATCTCGTCTATCGAACCAAACTTGTTGACAGATGAAATTATCGCATTCGTAGCGCAGTCAAAACGCTTTGTACCGCACTTCCATATCCCATTACAATCGGGTTCTAACAAAGTTTTGGGCTTAATGCGTCGTCGTTACAAAAGAGAATTGTATGTAGATAGAGTTCAAAAAATCAAAGAACTCATGCCCGATTGTTGTATTGGCGTTGATGTCATTGTAGGTCATCCAGGTGAAACAGAAGAAGAGTTTTTGGAAACTTATAATTTCCTAAATGAACTTCCTATCAGTTATTTGCACGTATTCACTTATTCAGAACGTGAAAATACCACTGCATTGACGATAAAACCCGTAGTGCCACAAAGCAAACGCGCAGAACGCTCGAAAATGTTACATATATTATCAGACAAAAAACGTCGATATTTCTATGAACAACAATTAGGAAAAAACTTTGAAGTGTTATTTGAAGAAGATGTGGAAGACGGACAAATGCAAGGCTTTACCGAGAATTATGTTCGAGTGACAGCCAAGTACGACCCGCTCTTAATCAATGAAACTAAGCAAGTTGCCTTGGTAAGCATTAATGAAAAAATGCTAGTGGAGGTTCAAGAAGCCGAAGTATTATTCGAAAGTCATTAAAACAAAAAAGGCTGTTCAGAGTTGAGCAGCCTTTTTTATTCTTTAAATCTTTTTAAGTAAAGAATTCAAAATATCTTTTAACATGTCCATTTCAGGCTGTTGAGTTGATGAAGGCTGAGAAGTTTCAACACTCAGCTTTGTTTCGTTAATAAAATTTGACAAAACAAGTTTTCTTTCTTCAGGGTTTGATTCAGCACATTTCATAGCTATATAAAACTTTCTAATTTCGATTTCTTTACTTTCATCTTTTAGCATTTCATTTAAATGAAATTGATACAAGTTTCTAAAATACCGAAGGATTGCAACGAAAAAACTTATTAGTAAAACTCCGATTATTGAACGTTTAATCAACTCGCTTAGTTGAGACTTTTCGGCTTCAAATTTATTGTTGATTTTCTCAACAATGTTAAGTATTGCCTTTTTGCTTGAGTTAATCGTTTCATTATCAAGGGTGATATTTTTATAATAAAGCTGAATTCCTTTATCTATTTTTGCAAGAAATTTCCTAGTCTCCAAATCATCTTTGTCCCTGTCTAAAATTCTATGCAGACTTGATTTAACATCATTTAGGTTATTGGTCTCCAAAAACTTCTCTTCAATTATATCAATCTCATGAAAAGTAAACTTCACTCTATTCGAATTATTATCATTCAAGAAATTCAAGATATTATCTTTTTGTTTTTCTCTATTTTCAGAAAAGCTCTTCATTTCCTCGAAAATATCATAACGATTCAGTATTCTAAATCTCTCCTCCACATCACTAACCTTTGCAATACTATCTGTCATTACAATCGAATTTGCAATTTGATTTAGATCTTCTATTTCTCTATATATCCCAATAGAGGAATCTATCATTAATACATATCCAAAAACAAGTGAGACAATTATAAAAAATAAGGTTAAACTAATAGTAGCACGTAGAAAAAAATTAGCAGATTTTCGACTTCTTTCAGCTTTCTTAACTAGAATCTCTAGCATAAAAGGAATGTAATCAAACCCATATTTCTCATCATCTTTACCTCTTGGTAAAACTTGAGATAATGCAGTATAATAACCAGCAGAGTCAAAGACCTCCTTTAGAATTCTAATATGAAATTTTTTCTTAGTCTCTTCTGCCTCAGTTTGGGAGTTTGTTTTTTTCGAAAAAGATATCCAAACAGAGTATAAAAATACCACCAGGACAGTCCCAAGAAGTGAATAAATTAAAAGGTCTTTTATCATAAATTTAAATAAAAATAAAACTATTAATTTTATTTAAAAGTAAGAAAATCTTAGACAAACACAAAACAAAAAAGGCTGTTCAGAGTTGAGCAGCCTTTTCTTATAACAAAACAAAACCACAAGAAACCAAACTTGTGGTCTGCAAAGATAATTAATATTCTTAGAATAATACTAACAATCGGCGAATTTTCTCCAAATTGTTCAATTACTCATTTTATCCTTTATATTCAGTAGATTATGAAGGGTTTCCGTCTTTAGGGAATTTTCTTTTCTTGAAAAATCTAGGGCGTGATGGCGCATAGGAAGCCATAATCTCATACACATCATTTGTACCTATTTCCTCAGCCATTCTCAACAACAACAAAGCACTCACCTCCGCATCCTCCATCGCATTATGGTGGTTAAAACGGTGATTGAGTTTGTTCGTAGCTAGTGTATTCAAGCCATAGCCCGGCTCCTCCTTCCATATTTTTTTTGACAACTCCAAAGAACACAACGAAGCATATCGAATCGGAGGAATACCATATAGTTCCAAAACGGTACTCAGCACCCCAAAATCAAACTTTCCATTATGAGCCACTAAGGTAGTATTTTCGAGATAAGGCTTAATTTCTGGCCATACTTGATCAAAAGTTGGTTGTTCCTCCAACAATTCTGCTGATAATCCATGCACACGAAATTGATAGTACCCTACCTCAAAAGGTTCAGGACGAATCAACCATTCTTTTCTCTCAGTAATCACGCCATTTTCGACTTTGACTGCCCCCAAAGCACACGCACTACTTCTACTATTATTGGCAGTTTCAAAATCTATTGCTGTAAAATTCATACTAATAACATCTTCATCACATCGGCTCAAATGCTTCCATAAAGGCAAAATCTGTAAACCAAATTCACTGAATATAAAATAAGTTTCTGTTCTCTATAAATGCAAATATCGGAAAAAAGGAGCGAAAATGGTAGAAAATAGATAGGTGATTCTAGTAATAGGTATGATTGTCCGATTAGTTTTAAGAAGGCTAAACCCTGATAATAAGTTTTCCCAAACGAGAACTTCTTGAGATTGGTGAAGACTATGTTATTTTTTACTTTAGTGGGAGGAAATTTAACTACCCTCACAAAGCAATTACACTTTTTATGATTGAATATTAATTTCTACTTTTGATTAGTGAGTGAATTTAGAAAGTATTAAAACAAACAATAATAAAAGTTATGATTCTGTACAAGCATTTAAGTGTAAATGATAATACAACTAATTCTTTAGAAGAAAACTATATATGGTTTTCTAGCCGCGAAGTCTTTAATGACCCATATGATTGTAAGGTTAGATTAGCTCCTATTACAGATTCTGAGATACAACACTTCGTTGAGCTAAAGCCAACTTTAAAAAGCTTAGATTTTAAAGAACTAAGTAAAGCAATTGAAAATGGGAAAATAGAATTTATGGATAATTACACTAGTTGCATGGGGGTATCTTGCTTTACATCAAAAAAAGACAATATCCTTATGTGGTCACATTATTCAGAAAAACATAAAGGAATTAGTCTAGGATTCGAAACTGATGAGCTAAAATTAATGAGCAAATCATCTCATACAGGGAGTAAAGTACAGTTGATTCCAGAAGAAGTAAACTACAGCGAACATTATCCTGAAGTTAACATAAAATTCAATTCCAATAACAACCTTAATTCTGAGTCTTTCAAGTATATTTTTTTAACGAAGGCTAATGTCTGGTCGTATGAAAATGAATATCGATATATATCTTTCGAATTAGGAAAGCACACCTTTAATAAAAATGCTCTCAAAGAAGTTATCTTTGGTGTTAACGTAATCCCTGATAAGAAAACTGAAATTATAGATTTAATAAAAAGTTCAGGGTATAAGAATATCAAATTTTATGAATGCAAATTGAACTCTATCAGTTATTCCTTAGATACTGAATTACTAAATACCTAAATAGATATATCTATACCAACAAATCCATAACTGCACACTGAGCGTATCGCTTGGCGTGATATGATTCCTTACGAGCATAATCCTCGTAAGAGATATTTTTCTTATAATAAAAATATTGACCCTAAAGTCATTTTCAATACCTGGTTACTTTAAGAATAAATCCCGTCAAAAGAGCCTGAGTTTTCTTTTTAAAATTTCCACCTAGATTATTCACAAATGACAAGAGAAGAACTTCAAAATCTTTCAAAAAAGAGACTTAAAGAGTCTAAGTATCTAATTGATGGAGGGTTTTATGATGGAGGATATTATCTTTGCGGTTACTGTATTGAATGTGCTCTTAAGGCTGTAATTGCTAAAAGTATTCCCAAAAACACCTTTCCAGATAAAACATTTGCCATAAATGTCTACACGCATGATTTAACCCAATTACTAAGGTATAGTAATTTGAAAGCACAATTCGATCAAGATATTGCTGCAAACATGAATTTGAAGACTAATTGGAATATTGTTAAAGACTGGTCTGAAATTAAGAGATATGAGTTTAGTAGTAGAGTACAAGCGGAGGATTTATATAGAGAAGTTTCACATAGACAAAATGGTGTATTAAAATGGCTAAAGCAATATTGGTAGAAGAAAATATTAAAGTAGGCGAAAAAATTCTCGTAGAACTTGATAAAATAATTCCTGATATAATTGGTGCTTTTTGGTTTCTCTTTGAAGAAACTCAAGAATGGAAACTGATATTCGTCTCTCCTACTTTTGATACAAAAGGTCCTAGGTTTGCTTACAAGTTAATTTTGGATGTTCTTCAAAAAAATTCTATTAAAGAAAACTTGATTGCTTTTGAAGATATTTCTATTTTACCCGTGAGCAGTCCAATTTTTAGTCTATTCAAAACTGCCATAAAAACTGGAAAAGACATATCGAACATTAGATTTCGAAAAAATAGCATTAATGGTGTTATTATAGAAGATGCAATGTTGTATAGAGTTTTGTCGAACAAACAGGTTGCGTAAATCTTGATAACAAATTCCTTAAAAGCCTGCCATATCAGTAGGCTTTTTTAATAATCATTCCCCAAAAAACAAAATGCCCTCTGACATAGTCTGAGGGCATTTTTTCTGAAACAAAACCACAAGAACCATTACTTGTGGTCATGCTTGTATAGTTATTAATCCTAAACTTCTACTAAAGATTCGTCGTGTTGTGAGATATCCAAACCTACTCTTTCTTCTTCTTCTGTTACACGCAAAGGAATAATTTTGTCTGTAATGAACAACAATGCGTAAGATGCTAAGAAAGCGAAAGCTGAAACTACAACCAAAGCTACGATGTGTTTGATGAACAAAGAAGCGTCACCACCAATGAACAAACCTTCTTCAGCTACTGCTCCGTTGATTGCTTTTGAAGCAAACAAACCAGTCAACAACATACCCATCATACCACCTGTTCCATGACAAGGGAATACGTCTAGAGTATCATCCAATTTAGAGTTAGCTCTCCAGTGTGCTGCGATGTTAGAAACGATTGCTGAAACTGTACCGATAAAGATAGCTGCTGGAACTGATACAAAACCAGATGCTGGCGTGATAGCTACTAGACCAACTACTGCACCGATTGAGAAACCTAATGCTGATACTTTACGACCACGAGTTACATCAAATAATACCCATGACAAACCCGCTGAAGCCGCTGCTACGTGAGTTGTTGCGAAAGCTGAAACAGCCAAAGCACCTGCACCTACTGCTGAACCAGCGTTGAAACCGAACCAACCGAACCATAATAAACCTGTACCTAACAATACGTAAGGGATGTTTGCTGGAGGAAGGATGTTTGCTTCTACGTGTGATTTACGACGTTTCAAGTAAATAGCACCTGCTAATGCTGCCCAACCTGCTGACATGTGTACTACAGTACCACCTGCGAAGTCAAGAACACCATATTTGAACAACCAACCTTCTGGGTGCCATGTCCAGTGAGCTAATGGAGCATATACTACTACACAGAACAATACCATGAATAATACGAATGCACGGAAGTTGATACGTTCTGCCAAAGCACCTGAAATCAAAGCTGGAGTGATTACAGCAAACTTCATTTGGAAGAAGGCAAACAAAGCAAAAGGAATTGTTGGAGCTAATGACCAAGGCTTGCCATCAAATACACCTTTGAAGAAAGCATACTCAAATGGATTACCGATAAGACCATTGATTGAGCTACCAAATGCTAATGAGAAACCAAAAATTACCCAAATCAATGTAATTACGCCCATTGCAATGAATGATTGCAACATTGTTGAGATTACGTTTTTGTGGTTAACCATACCACCATAGAAGTAAGCCAAACCAGGTGTCATTAATAATACAAGACCTGCAGATACTAACATCCATGCGATGTCACCAGTGTCAAGACCTTCTGTTACAGCAGGACCTGGAGTTGGAACACCAAAAGCAGCAAAAAAAGCAATTACCAGGAGGATCAACATCGGGATCCAAGTTGGTTTTTGTTGTGTCATGATACTAAAAGTTTTAGGGTTTATGGATTTTGTTTTCAGAGAATGTCAACCGTTGCCAACTGACAATTATCTTTAAATTAAGTCAGGAATAAAGGGATAGATATTCCTGACTTAGTTGTAATATCTTAATTAGAATTTGTAAATCATTGCCCAAGTAAATGTTGACTGAGATTTAGTGTCTTTTCCGTCACCATCTACGAAGAAGTTTTTGTCGTAAGAATCAACTCTGAATTCAGGCTTCAATAACAAGTGTCCGTCTGCTACTGTAAATGTAGGAGTAATTGTGAATGAATTTACACTTACACCATTACCATTTGCATCGATCAAAGCAGTTACACCGTCTTTGTTAGAGAATGATTCATAACGAGCACCTAAGCTAAATGTACTTGAGAAGTCATATTTAGGATACAATGCTACACCACCCCAAGTTTTACCACCTTGCTCACCAGTTGCTGCGTTCAAACCAAATAAGAATTTATCAGTCACTTGGTAAGTGGTAGTCAAGTCTAACAAGTTATAAGTTCCTGTTGGAGTTACGCCTGTTACTGGATCTTTTGAGTTACGGTTGATTGTGATACCGTTAACATATACATTCCATCCTGCTGTTGGTTGTACAAATACTTGTGCAATCAAACCTGGTTTGTTGTTGTTGCTATACAATTGGTCAACACCACTTACGATACCGCCCATCAAAGCAAATTTATCAGAGAATGCATAAGCTGCTTTAACACCTACATGGTAGAAAGGTCCATTATTAAATAGGTTCGAAAGCGAGTAGTGATAGTTAGCTGGAGCATCGATTACTTCATAACCAATGTGAGTACCGAACTGACCAGCTGTTAAAGTAAATTTATCTGTAGCCTTCCAGTTGAAATAAGCTTGTTTGATAATCAATGAAGATGATCCGTCTTTTCCTAATGGACCAATGTTGTTACCATAGTTTCCTAAGTCAGCGTTCGGACCGAATGTCAAGTCTACAACAACATCAGATTTGCTAGTTGAGTATCCAATTTTAGTTTGAGCCAAACCTAAAGAGAAACCTGTTTTCTGATCAAATGCTCTAGCTGTACCAGAAGCACCTGTGTTCTTCATATCTCTTGGGTTATTGAAGTTTGACAAATAGTAAGAATCAATGTATCCAGAGAATGTAAACTTACCTTTATCTTCCTCCTTTTCTTGAGAAAATGCTGGAACCGCCAAAAACAAAGAAAATAATGCCGTTAAAGTCTTTTTCATAATATTATTTGGTTAATTGATTAATTATTAATGCTTGATTACAGTGCAAATATTATAGGTAAAAATCATTAATCCAAATTTTTTAGATAATTTTTAAACCTATTTTTTGCTATTTTTCAAAAAATAATCCAAAATCAATCTTTTTATAAACCAATATTATGACTTTTTACATAAAAAATAAACAATCAAGTTCATTTTTAAACTTATTTGGCAAAACACTCAATATGCCAAATATTATTCTTTGCACATTTTGATATTTTTTTGGATTTTTCCAATAAAAAAGCCCCAACTTCTTTCGAAATTGGGGCTTAGAGCCTTTCAGTACAATTGTACTATACCATGTTACTCAGCATGTAACCATGCTTTTTTAGCCAACAATGTTTCTTCGTCTTCCACATACTCTGGGTCTGGAACACAACAGTCAACTGGACAAACAGCTGCACATTGTGGTTCTTCGTGGAATCCCATACACTCAGTACATTTATCGGATACTATATAGTAAAACTCGTCAGAAACCGGAGCCATTGGTTCTTTACCGTTGATAACAGTACCGTCTTCCAATTCAACATCGACCAATTTTGTCCCACCTGACCAAGTCCACTCTACACCGCCCTCATAGATTGCAGTGTTTGGACATTCTGGTTCGCAGGCTCCACAGTTGATACACTCCTCAGTGATAATAATTGCCATAGCTTTTTAAATAATTGATTAAAACGTTATCGGTTTATGGCTATCGGTTAATCGGAAAAGATTATCGCGCTAAATTCAAAATTTATGATAATGGTTTTGATAACTGATAACTAGCCACAAATTTAATAACTAAACAGCGAATAGACTAGATAGTTTGAAGACTATTGTAAAAATTTTATTTCCTCTTTTTGATTACCTTTGTGAAAATTATCGAATGATTATGACATTAGAAGCAAGAATTGAGGCTTTTGTAGCGCTTGGACGCTTTTTGAAAGACGCAAAAAATCAATCAGAAATTGAACTTTGGGTAGAATTAGCTTACCATCAAAACAATTGGTTTACCCCTGAAAATACTCGCTCAGCGATCGAGGCTATCGCTAATTACTTCTTAGACGAGACTGCTATTCGTCGCTGGATTGGTAATTATCAAATACCAAATGAAAACCCAACTCCTAAAAGAGTGGGTTTAATCATGGCTGGAAATATTCCTGCGGTGGGTTTTCATGATTTGTTTTGTGTCCTTATTTCGGGAAATATCAGTGTTGTAAAACTTAGTTCGCAAGATACTGCCTTGATGAGAGGACTTATTTCAAAATTATTGGAGTTTGCTCCAGAACTTCCTATCGAATTTGCAGAACAAATGAAAAATGTGGATGCATTGATTGCTACTGGTTCTGACAACACTGCTCGATATTTTGAATATTACTTCCGTAACAAACCACATATTATTCGTAAAAACCGTAGTTCGTTAGGCATCATCAAGGGCGATGAAACTTCGGAGGAGTTTTTGGCCTTAGGACAAGATATTACCTCGTACTTTGGGCTGGGATGTCGCAATGTGTCTAAACTGTATGTTCCAAAAGGTTATGAGTTCATCAGTTTCTATGATGCAATTGAGCCATTAGGTGACATTTTCTTGAATCATAAATACAAAAATAATTACGATTACAATAAATCAATCTACTTGATTAATGGCGTAAAACATTTTGATAATGGATTCTTGGTAGCAACGCCAAGCGAAAATCTGGTTTCGCCTATTTCTGTCATCTTTTATGAAGAATATCAAAATGAGCAAGATTTGACAGCAAAATTAGCGGTTCATGAAGAAAAAATTCAATGTATCGTAGCCAAAGATAGCTGGTTTCCAAATTCAGTTTCATTCGGAGATTCACAATGTCCTAAACTGGATGACTATGCCGATGGCGTAGATACTATGAAGTTTTTGTTGGAAATGTAAGGATTTTGTTTGCATTGAGTGAGTTTTGATTGAGTGATTTAGTGATTATTAACATAAAAATGCGGTCGTAATTAGTTTTCGACCGCATTTTTTTTGTATGAACCTATTCTTGGATGCCAAGACAATGATGAAAAAAATCACTCATTCACTCAATCTCAATTCACTCAACACCGAGGTTATTCTCTCGTAAAAGTAACCGACTTACCAAAAATTGGTTTGCCAATATATCCTCTCACATCTAAGGTATTACTATTTTTGAGTGTTAAAACACAGTCATACGTTTTCCCACTTCTTGGGTCGTATATAGTCCCGTTTCTCCAAGTATTCTTTGATTCTGCAATAAAGTTTTTCAGTAAAACCAAACCCAACATGGGCTTGTTGCGCAATGACTCATCTTGATTTTTGGTATCCAAAACAGGTTTGCCATTAACCGAAGGTTGTTTAAGCCATGCGATCTTCCCATGATATTTTCCGTTTTCTTCATAGATTTGAATTTTGGAAAGCTTATCCGCCGTTAGCCACATTCCTTCAACAGAAGTACTTTCTGTTTTGTAAAAGTGAGAAAACAACAAAATAAAGCCGATTCCAAAGAGGTTAATGAGCATTTTCATAGACTATCAAATATTGAGTATTGTTAAAGAGTAAACTATTTTGAGCTCTGAATGTTCTGAAACACTTTAACTACGCCATAAGCTGCAATTGAGCCAATTAAAGCTCCACAAATTACATCGCCAGGGTAATGAACTCCAACATAGATACGGCTGTAACTTACAATTATTGCCCAAGGAAATAAAAATTTGACCCAATTTTGGCTTTTTCCGTAGATCAAATAGAAAAAAACAGCCAACGTAAAACTATTGGCGGCATGAGAGCTACAAAACCCATACTGTCCTCCACAACCTCCTACCAAATGTATCACACTGGTTAAACTAGGCTCATGACAAGGTCGTAATCTAGCGACCCAAGGTTTTAGCAAACCAGAACAAACTTGGTCTGAAATCAAAATACACAATAGTATAGCAACAAGTATCTTCCAGCCTGACTTACCTTCTTGTTTAATAATAAAATAAAGAAAAAATAAATACAAGGGTATCCATGTAAACTTATTGGTCATCAAACTCATAAAACCGTCCATGACAGGATGATGAATACCATTCAAGAAAAGAAAGGCTTGTGTATCTAAAGATTTGAGAGATTCCAACATAAAGTGAGGCTATTCTTAATCTGAAACAGATGGATGAGGAGAAAATTAACCGTGTCAAAATCGTGTGGGTATGAGTGGACTCTAAACTATTGCAGATTTGGGATTTGGGATTTCGGAAATAAAGTAAAATACCTTTATTTTTCACAAAATATAGAAGTCTACACTTCCGAAATCCAATATCAGATATCTGAAATAAATGGTTTTTATTATCCTTTGTAGAGTACTAATTGTGAATTTGAATATCAAGATATTAACCAACACACTCAAAACTCAACACTCACATGACACGGTTGGGTATTTTAAACAAATCGTAACACTTTACGAACACGCTCAATCGTTGCTTTGGCGATTTCTTCTGCTTTGGCTTCCCCGATTTTCAATTTTGCTTCTAGCTCGTCTAAGTTGTTCATATAATACTCAAACAAACGTCTTTCTTCGGCAAACTCACGAACTAATACCTCATGCAATGCTTGTTTGGCATGACCGTAGCCAAAGCCACCTGCCAAATATTTTTCACGCATTGAGGCAATTTCTTCTGCTGTTGCTACTAATTCATACAATTTGAAAACGTTACAAGTATCTGGATTTTTAGGTTCTTCTAAAGGAGTGGTATCTGTAACAATTTTCTTAACAACTTTTAGTAATTCCTTTTCAGGTAAAAACACATCGATGAAGTTGCCATACGATTTACTCATCTTTTGTCCATCAATCCCAGGAATCGTCATAACTGACTCATCAATTCTTGCCTCTGGAAGCACCAAAACCTCCTCTTCATATTGGCGGTTAAATGCTGACGCAATATCACGAGTCATTTCGAGGTGCTGGCGTTGGTCTTTGCCAACAGGTACCAAGTGAGCATCATATAAAACGATGTCTGCTGCTTGTAAAACTGGATAGGTAAACAAACCAGCGTTTACACTAGCTAATTTTTCAGATTTTTCTTTGAAGCTGTGCGCATTGGCCAACATAGGGAATGGCGTAAAGCAATTAAGATACCACATCAATTCGGTATGATAGCCAGCCAATCTTGATTGACGGTAGAAAAAGTTTTTCTCAGGGTCAAATCCGCAAGCCAACCATGCGGCTGCAATAGCATAAGTATTTTGACGAAGTGCATCACCATCTTTCAAACTTGTTAAAGTATGTAAGTCAGCAATGAACAAAAATGATTCATTATTTGGTTCTTTAGACAAGGCTACGGCTGGGCGAATCGCTCCCAAAATATTTCCCAAATGTGGACGCCCCGATGCTTGAATGCCTGTTAGTATTCTCATGCTAGAAGGATTAATTGGTTCTTTGTGATATTGAAGCCTTCGCAAGCTTCGAGTCCATTTTTGTACAAAATTCCACAAATTCCTCCAATCCGTCAAATCATGGTTTGAACATTTTGAGTAACTTCACAAATAAGAACTGATACAAATCTATAAAAAGTAAAAATATGGCCATTACTCAACAAACTTTTGAATACCTTAATCAACTCAAAATCAACAATAACCGAGAATGGTTTCACGCCAACAAGAAAGAATACGATGGAGTAAAAGCAAGTTTTGAAGAAACCATCCAAGAATTAATAAATACCATTGGAACGTTTGAAAACCTGTCTGGCGTAAAAATTAAGGACTGTAATTATCGAATTGCTCGTGATGTTCGTTTTTCGGCAAACAAAGCGCCTTACAAAACTTGGCTCTCGGCTAGTTTTTCGGAAGGTGGTCGTAAGTCAGGAAAAATGGATTACTATTTACATATAGAAGATGGAGGCTCCTTTTTGGGTGGCGGTATGTATTCACCAACAGCAGAGCAACTCGCGGCATTCCGTCAAGAAATAGATTTTAGTCCAGAAAGTCTAAAAGGTATTATCTTTGATCCTCTTTTTGTCAAAACCTTTGGAACGCCTGAAGGTGAGAAAGTAAAAACTTCTCCAAAAGGGTATGATAAAAACCATCCAGAAATTGAATTACTGAAATGGAAACAGATGTTTTTCTGGAAAAAATTTACCAACGAAGAGGTGCTTTCGCCCAACTTTGTGGAGCAAGTTACTGAAACCTGTAAAGTGTTAAAACCTTATTTGGATTACCTGAATGTCATTTTCTTCGACCACGAAGAGCCAGATATTCAGTTGTTGTAGGAAAGAAATTAATTCTGAAATAGGTTTTTCCAAACCATTTCTTTGCCAATATTACCCTTAGAAATTATGCAATTTAGTCACTTACACTGTCACACACAGTACTCCTTACTAGATGGAGCTTCAAAAATTTCTGGGCTTTTTGCAAAAGCCAAGGCTGATAATATGCCAGCTGTGGCTATTACCGACCACGGAAATATGTTTGGGGCGTTCCAATTTGTGGCAGAAGCAGGCAAACATGGAGACGTCAAACCTATCGTGGGTTGCGAGTTCTATGTTGTAGAAGACCGTCACAAAAAATCCTTTTCAAAAGACCAAAAAGACCGTCGTAATCACCAATTAATGCTGGCCAAAAACCGCAAAGGTTATGAAAACTTGGTCAAACTTTGTTCGTTGGGATACATCGAGGGTTTATATGGTAAATATCCTCGTATCGATAAAGAATTGATTCTACAATATCATGAAGGATTAATCGCGACTACCTGCTGCATCGGTGCTTCTGTTCCGCAAGCTATCTTAAAACATGGTGAAGAAGAAGCTGAGAAAGAATTCAAATGGTGGCTAGACCTCTTTGGTGAGGATTATTATATCGAGGTACAAAACCACGAAATTCCTGACCAATTAAAGGTAAATGAGGTTTTGCTGAAGTTTGCAAAAAAATACAATGTAAGAGTAATTGCGTCAAATGACTCTCACTATCTCGACCAAAAGGATGCCAACGCACACGATATTTTACTTTGTATCAACACAGGGGAAAAGCAATCAACCCCAACTTATAAGGATGTTGATGATGGTGAAAGTGTAAAAGGAAAACGTTTTGCCTTTTACAACGACCAATTCTATTTTAAGTCAACTCAAGAAATGACTGACCTTTGGAGCCATATTCCAGAGGCGATTGATAATACCAACGAAATCGTTGACAAGTGTGACCACTTGAAGCTGAAGCAAGATATTTTGCTTCCTAATTATCAGATTCCAGCAGGTTTTGTTTCTCAAGACGATTATCTCGAACACCTTACATGGGAAGGTGCTCGCAACCGATATGGTGAAAATTGGGAAGAACCGCACATCAAGGAACGTTTGGCGTTTGAGTTACACGTGGTAAGAACGATGGGATTTGCGGGTTACTTCTTGATTGTACAAGATTTTATCAACGCTGGTCGAGACTTGGGCGTATTTGTGGGTCCAGGTCGTGGTTCGGCGGCTGGTTCGGCGGTAGCCTACTGTATCGGTATTACCAATATTGACCCAATCAAATACAATCTCCTATTTGAGCGTTTCTTGAATCCTGACCGTAAATCAATGCCCGATATTGATACGGACTTCGATGATGAAGGTCGCCAAAAAGTAATTGATTATGTGGTAGATAAATATGGAAAACAACAAGTTGCCCATATTGTCACCTATGGTACGATGGCCGCCAAAATGTCCATCAAAGACGTAGCTCGTGTGATGGATTTGCCATTGAATGAATCCAACGAACTTGCAAAACTAGTCCCTGATAAACCCGGCACTAGTTTGAACCGAGTAATGAATGCCCCTCTAGTTGGTGAAAAATCACTTGCTGAAAAAGAACAATTACAGGCTGAAGATATCGAAAACGTCAAGAAACTTCGTGAAATTCGTCGAGAAGGTTCTTTACGTTCGAAAGTACTAGAAGAAGCTTTGGTATTGGAAGGTTCGGTTCGTGGGACGGGTATTCATGCTGCGGGTATTATCATTGCGCCAAAGGATTTAACTGAAATTTTGCCAGTTGCAACTTCAAAAGAAGTAAACTTATTAATTACGCAATTTGAAGGTAAAATCATTGAAGACGCTGGTGTAATCAAAATGGACTTTTTGGGTCTAAAAACCCTTTCAATCCTAAAAGAAGCCCTTCGTTTAATCAAGCAAAACTACGGTGTAGAAATTGATTTAGATACCATTCCGCTCGATGACGTAAAAACTTACGAATTATATCAACGAGGCGAAACAAACGCTACCTTCCAATTTGAATCTGGTGGTATGCAAAAGCACTTATTGGACTTAAAGCCCGATCAATTCTCGGATTTAATTGCCATGAATGCCTTGTACCGACCAGGTCCTATTGCCTATATTCCCAACTTTATTGCTCGTAAACATGGTCGTGAGGAAATCTCCTACGATTTGCCCGACATGGAGGAATACTTGGCAGATACTTATGGAATTACCGTTTATCAAGAGCAGGTGATGCTTTTATCTCAAAAACTAGCAGGTTTCTCAAAAGGAGACGCCGACGTTTTGAGAAAAGCTATGGGTAAAAAAGACCGCTACACACTTGATAAAATGAAAAGTAAGTTTGTGGACGGTGCTAAAGAAAAAGGGCATCCTGAAGACAAACTCAATAAAATCTGGACAGACTGGGAAGCTTTTGCACAATATGCCTTCAACAAATCTCACTCGACTTGTTATGCATTTGTAGCATACCAAACTGGTTATCTCAAAGCGCATTATCCTTCGGAGTATATGGCTGCAGTGATGTCTAACTCTTTAGGCAACATCGAAAAGATTACTTTCTTTATGGAAGAGTGTAAGCGAATGGGATTGCCTGTGTTGGGACCAGACATCAACGAATCTTACCGTTCTTTTGCCGTAAACAAAAAAGGAGAAATTCGATTTGGTTTGGGTGCCATCAAAGGAACTGGTGATGCGGCTGTAGAATCAATTATCGAGGAGCGTGACAAAAATGGCCCTTACAAGGATATTTATGACTTTGTGACTCGTGTAAATTTACGAACGGTAAACAAGAAAACGCTAGAAAGTTTGGCTTATGCAGGTGCATTTGATTGCTATCCAGAAATCCACCGAGCTATCTATTTTGAAGAAAGTGAAGGTAGTACCTTTATTGAAAAAATTATCCGTTATGCCAACAAATCCACTGAACTAGCTTCCTCAGCCCAAGCGTCTTTATTCGGAATGTTGGGTGATGGTGGCGGAGCAGATATTGCCAAACCAAAAATTCCGAGTATCGAAAAATGGTCTCAAATGGAGCGATTGAAGTTCGAAAAAGATGTCGTAGGGATTTACATTTCAGGTCACCCGCTCGATACCTATCGACTAGAGCTTGATAGTTTTTGTACCACCACTTTGGATAAAGTAATGGATCCTGCTTATCGTGGAAAAGAGGTTAGTGTAGGAGGAATTGTCACCAAAGTAGTGGAACGATATTCTAAAAATGGAAATCCATTTATGTTGTTCACATTGGAAGATTATAATGGCAGTTATGAGTTTGCCCTTTTTGGTGAGGATTTTGTGAACCTATCGAAATACGTTTCTCAAGATAGATTTTTGTATGTACGAGGTACCGTTCGCAACCGTTGGGGCAAGCCTGACGACTGGGAATATAAACCCATGAGTATGCAATTGCTTTCAGAAATTCGGGATAAGTACACCAAAGAACTCAGTATTACTTTAGGATTGCAGTCTGTAAATTCTATGATAGTAGAATCTTTGAATCAACTTTTCCTAAAACATCAAGGTACATGTAGTGTTTCTGTGAAAGTTGTCGATCCTGAAGACAAAGTGGAGGTTACTATGCTCTCAAGGAAGAATAAAATTTCTCCCAATAATGAATTCTTAGAAGAACTTCAGCAAATTAATGGCATTACTTTTAAGTTGAACTAGTTAGAGTGGCATAGTTAGAAAGGAACAAAGTGAATAATCACCGAGTGAGTGATTTGTGCTTTAGTAATTATGTTAAAGTTTGTTATTTAGGAGTAGAGAGGTAACACTTTACGATTAAAGCAGAAATAGCATAGCAATATCAAAAAAGCGGTTGAAAATTATTTTTCAACCGCTTTTTTGATGAAAAATCATAGAATCATCTCAGCTTTAAACTGTTTCTATTGTGTATGCACTTTCAACTTTTAAAGCCGCCTATTTGATTGTTTCTCTACAAATCCCCACTTGGACCAAAAAATTCATAATGTAATTGCCCCTCTGGAATTTCTAGTGATAAAAGCATCTGTTTTACCTGTTTAATAAATAGAACTGGCCCACAAAAATAATATTCTGCATCAAGCGATGAGATATTGGCTTTTAGAATTTCTGGTGTAAGCAAACCATTATAATCTGGTTGGTCAGTCGATAAGGGTTCGTCGTAGATTGAAATCACTTTCAAACTCTTCTTTTTATCCGCCAACTGACGACTTCTTTGTCCAAAAGCGTGAACTTCGCCATTTTTAGCACACTGAATAAACAAAACTTCATTTTCGGCATGATGAAACAAATCCATATACATACTCATCAATGGGGTAATACCCACTCCACCAGCAATCAAAACAATTGGTTTTTGTGTCGGTTCTAATACAAATTCTCCCGCAGGAATACCCAATTTGATGATATCGCCCACTTGTGCTATTTCGTGCAAATAATTTGAAACAACTCCTGCTGGATGACCAGATTCTTTTTTTACGGAGATTCTTAAAGTATTTTGCGTCGTACAACCCGACAAACTATAATTACGTGTGTGGGTGTGCTCTGCGTCGGGAATAACCACATTAACCGCTACATATTGCCCAGCCTTAAAAGGCGGTATTGCTGAGTTGTCTGAAGGTTTTAGATAGAAACTAGTTATAATACTCGATTCCTCCTCTTTTTTGACAATTGTATAATTTTTCTGTCCACGGTAACCACCCTCCTGTTGCTCAGCTTCTTGGTAGATATTCTCTTCGATGCCAATCAATAAATTTGCTAATTCTTGATAAGCCTCTGCCCAAGCATTGATAATATCAGCCGTAGCAGCATCTCCCAAAACGATTTTGATAGCCTCCAATAAATTGGTACCCACAATGTTATACATTTCTGGAGTAACGGATAAACTGGTATGTTTCTGTGTAATTTGGGTTATTGCTTTTGCCAAAACTGCTGGATTTTCGATGTTGGCAGCATACGCATAAACCGCATTCGCTAAGGCACGCGGTTGTGTTCCGTGTGCTTGGTGCGTCATGTTAAACACATTTTTGAGAGAAGGATTTCTTTCAAATAACAACTGGTAAAAAGTTTTCGTAATTGCCTCACCGTGAACGGCTAACACAGGCACAGTAGCCTTTACGATTTCTATAGTTTTTGCACTTGCCATAATTTTACAATAAAGAATAAAAGACCTTTTAATCTTTTATATGGTTAAAAAATATAATTAAAAAAATGTTTAAAAGGTGATTAATCAAAGTAAACTGCAAACTCTCAAAAGGTTTTAACCCATATTAAAAGGATTACCCATTAGTAAAATTTCAATCAATTTTGGATAAATCACCCATAAGATTAACGCTTCAAAAAAGTCAATCCATCAGCCAAACCTGTTGCTACGTCATACAAAGTGGTAGTTTCAAGAAGTTTAGTAATGTCAGCTCTAATTTTAGCAAATTGATTATGTAAAGGACAAGGATTTGCTCCGGAACATTCCTTTAGACCTAATCCGCAACTTTTGAAAATATCATCACCATCCATTGCGCGAACTACCTCTGCCAATTTTTTCTCTTTCATCGCCGATTCGAGAATTTCAAATCCTCCGTGTGGTCCTTTTACCGAAGCCACAATATGATTTTTTGATAAAACCTGCATGATTTTTCCAGTAAAAGCCTCTGGCGATTCTGTGGCTTGGGCAATATCTTTTATCCCCACCCTCTTTTGTGCTAAAGACTGGGACGCAATGTAAATACTGGCCTTGATGGCATATTCACAAGTTTTAGAAAACATAAATACTATTGTTAATTAACATGACAAAGATAAATCATTAATAAAGGATAAAAAAGTCTTTTATTGTATTTTTTTCACAATGCCGATGTAAAAATTTTAGCAATAGGCATCAATATGTTTAGCCTTTACTTTCTATCTTATTCCAGTAAAAATAAAATGGTATCCCTGAGCCAATTAACGCTAAGCCAGAAAAAGCCTGTACAGGTTGAGTAAACAAGGTGACTGTAACTAATACCAAACAAAACAAGATAAAAACAATTGGTATATATGGATAACCCACTACTTTGTAGACTCGTTTAAGCATTGGTTCTTTTTGACGAAGTAGAATCACTCCGTATGCTGTAGCGCCATAATAGATGAAAGAAGCGAAAACCAACATATCTGTCAGTTGATCAAAACTGCCAGACCAAATCAACAGCACTGACCACAAAGCTTGAAATAGTAAGGCAAAAGAAGGAGTTTGATAATTCGGATGAATATGTGCGGTTTGCGTAAAAAACAGCTTATCTCTTCCCATGGCATAAAACAATCGTGCCGACATCAAAATAGTCCCATTCGTGGCATTAAGGGTCGTGAGCAGAATTAAACACGCCAATAAAATCGTTCCAATTGGTCCCATGATTACCTTGGCAACTTCAATAGCCGCAATAGTATTGGGATTTTCATTTATTTGGATAAATGCCTCAATAGGCAATACTCGAAGATATACAAGATTGAGCGACACATAAATCAGTATAACGGCAAGCGTCCCAAAAGTTAGAGCCAAAGGCAAATTCTTTTGGGGAGATTTGACCTCTTCGCCAATAAATCCAATATGGTTCCAGCCTTCGTATCCCCAAAATGCCCCAAGGCAAGCTGCAAATAAGGCTTTAATCCAAGTGCCAGTTGTACGATGTTGATAAATTTCAAAAGATGATGAATGGCTTAAGTTTTCCCACGAGCCCTGAGGGCTCCATAGTCCCCAAAAAACAAAAATTCCTACTGACAAAAACATCAAAAACGTCAGGCTGTTACTCAATTTCTCAGCAATAGTTAATCCTTTGTAGTTGACATACGTTAACGAAGCAACCAAAAGCGTAGCTATAATTTTGATTAATATTCCTGCATCGATGAAGTACAGCGGTAAATTTTTGGCAAAAATAGAATAAAAAGATTCTGCAAACACATAGGATAAGGCGGCAATAGAGGCTGTTTTCATCACCGTAAAATTGCCCCAACCGTACAAAAAAGCAAAGAATGGATTGTACACTTTTCGGTAATATTGATATTCTCCACCCGAATCAGGAAAGAGACTTGCCATTTCAGCCGTTGTCAGTGCCCCCGCCAAGGTGATAAGCCCTGCGACCACCCAACACAATAACACCAACCAAGGCGAGCCCAACTCGGCTGACATTGGGGCTATTTTCTTGAAAACTCCCGAACCAACAATCACACTTACTACAAGCAAGCTAGCCGAACGAAGCCCTATTTTAGGTTGGAGAAGAGACATAGTTGATTGCGGAGTTAGGAATGTTGAATTTTGAGTTTTTGTAGTATTCGCTTTAGCGTTCTGTAAATATGTCAGAAAACAAGCCAATTCATCGTATTTGTGGTGCTTTTTAAAGATTCTCCCTCCTATTTATAGCTTCAACAAAGAAAATCCAAATCCACTTTTTTCATTGAGATACATGAAACCGTTTTTAACTTCAAAACCTCCTGTTACCAAATCCTCTGCCAAGTCAAAACTGCCATCTAAATCGAGATATTTTGTATTTGGACACGCATAAGCAAGGTGTAAGGCAGCCGTGATACTCGCGATGCTTTCGTCATTACAACCCCAAAATAGACTAATTCCAACATTTTTGGCAATTTGGGCTATTTCCAAAGCGGGCAAAAGTCCTCCACATTTCATGAGTTTGATATTAAAAATACCGAATCTTTTGGGTTCTGAAGCAAACTTGATAGCATACTGTGCATCTTTCAAACTTTCATCTGCCGCTATGCTCGATGCGAAATCTAAGGTTTGATACAAGTTGTTTTCCTGTCCTACTTGAATAGGCTGTTCAACCAACTCGATCTCCAAACTTTGGGTATGTTCAAACCATTTTTGTAAGGTATCTAAGTCATAACCTTGGTTGGCATCTACTCGAATCGTGATAGCATTGCCAAACGATTTACGCAAGGCAACTACTCTTTCCAAATCTTCTTGCCAATCTAGTCCTGTTTTTACCTTCAATGTCGAAAAGCCTAGCGAAAGATACTCCTTTGCTTCTTCGACGGTTTCCTCTACACCCTTAATACCAATCGTCACAGACGTAGGCAAGGCTTCGATTTTTCTTCCGTAATAATCAACCACTGGAATGGCTAAATATTGACAAAACGCGTCATGAAGTGCTAAATCAATCGCTGCCAATGTCCCAGGCAAATACCCAAAATATTGATGAGCTTCAAAAATGAGTTGTTGGAAATGTCGGATATCTCTTCCTACTAATTTTTGCACAAAATCTGTTTGTAAAGAAGCTAAAGTCTGAGTAGGATTTTCACCTACAACTTCTTCGGCAGGACTCGCCGAACCTACGCCAATGATACCATTTTCTAGTTCAATTTCTAGAAATACCAATTCAACATCTGTAAATGTACTGTAAGCAATGGTATAAGGCTTGGTGAGCGCCAAATATTTGATATAGGCACGAATAGCAACGATTTTCATGGGTCAAGGTTAGTTTAGAATCACATTTAATACCTCCTCTACCCCATCCTGAAGTGGTAAAACCACGGGTATGCCTAACTCTTTTTGATAGCTTTCTTTAAAAGCAAGATATTCCTCTTCGGTACAATCTTCTGTATTGAGAGCCAACGCGATTACTTCAGCTCCTAGTTGTTGAATCAATGCTATTTCTGAACTCACACTGGGTATTTCGCCCCAATGCGGGTCATTATCGTAATATTTTCTTTTGGGTGCATGTACCAAAACGACCTTTTGGGCATTTCCTGAAATAATAAACTCAAAGCCGCAAGGACCACTTGGGTTTCTTAAGGCAGATTGTCCTTCCAATAGAATAAAAGCGGGCTTAGTCTCTTTCCAACAGGATACAATAGCATGTTCTAATTCTCCTGAAACAAAATCATTGAGTGTCGAATCAAAGACAAAACCGTATTTTCCACCTTGCAACCAACCTGTTTGACCAGTATAAATCATTTCTGCTGAAATACCTTTTTGTGCTGCACATTGACGTAATAATCTGGCGGTGGTACGTTTTCCCAAGGCACAATCCATGCCCATCACTGCCACAATTGGCACGTCTACTTGATTGATTTCGCCTGTCCAAAAATGTAAATCCTGACGTTTCTTGGGCTTACGAATATCTATGAGCTCCAAGTTTTTTTCCTCCGCTAATTTGACAAAAACAGAATTATCCGTCAAATACTCATGAAGTCCATTTACTACAGAAATACCTGCTTCTAAGGCCTTTTCTACGATTCCAACCATGGCTGGAGGCAACACTCCCCCAACAGTTGCCACACCAATTATTAAATAATGAATCTCTGTTAATTGTTCAATAGCATCTTCCAACGAACCAAATACAGGAATATTTCGATGTTTTCCATCCAAAACTTCTCCAGCATCTTTGCCCGACAACTTAGGCGTATCAATTACACCAACGATATCGAATCGTTCGGTGCCCCTGATTAAGCCATGCGCCGTTTTAGCGTCGTTTGTTTCTAATAAACCGTCGGTTAATACTACAGCTTTTTTCATAAAGAGAGGTAATTAATTACTTGATTAAGGGCAAAAACATACGAATGCATCTGCCCTATTAGGATTAGATATTAAGGTGAAAAATGTAAGTTATCTTTTAATCATTTGTCCTGACAATTTCCCAGTAGGTTTTTGGTCTTGCCAAACCAATTCGCCATTGACCCAAACCATTTTAATACCTGATGATAGAGCTTTAGGATTTCTTACATCAGCATGGTCTACAACCGTTTCTGGGTCAAATAGTACCATGTCTGCATAACAATCTGGTTTGATAAGTCCACGATGTTGGATACCTAGGTTTTCGGCTGTTAGTCCTGTCATTTTATAGATAGCTGTTTCCCAAGAGAAAAGCTTTTTTTCTCGAACATATTTCCCCAATACTCTCGTAAAAGCCCCATGTCCCCTTGGATGTCCGCTTCCTGCTCCATCTGAACAGATATTGGTATGTGGCCAAGCCAATATTGCCTCCACATCTTCATCATCCATAGATTTACCCATGATTGCCTCTATTCCTTCGTCATAATCTGGATTTTTCTTGTCAAATTCTTCCGCTTCAGCTACCAAATCCATCAAGGTTTGAGCTTCTGTTTTCCCCCGTAAACCAGCAATTTCAGCAAGTGTTTTACCTGCATAAGATTTGTTTGGCGCAAAACGAACTATGATAGACTCTTTAGGGTCAAAAAGCTGTTCAGTTGCCATCTGGGCACTCTCAAGATTGGTATAATCTCTTTTAGGAAAAAGAACTCTTAAAGTCGAATGCCAAAAAGTATATGGATAACAATCTGCCGTAACTTGAATTCCTTCTGCACGAGCTTCTTGGAGTTTTGCCAATACTTCGTGAGCAGATTTCCATTGAGAACGAATGGCTATTTTTCCATGTGAAATTTGAACAGGAATCTTTGCTTCTCTGCCTATATCAATAATTTCGTCAATAGCCTCTGTTAAATTTATATCCTCACTTCTGATATGACTCATATAACGTCCGCCGTTGATGGCTGCAACTTTAGCTAGTTCAAGGACTTCATCACGATTCGAGAAAAAGGAAGATTCATATTCAAGACCTGTATTTAAGCCAATGGAACCTTTCTGAAGTTCAGTTTCTAATAAAACTTTCATTTTTTCGACCTCCTCAGGCTTAGCAGTTCGGTACAAACCTCGCGGTCCCATTACTTTCTGTCGGAGCGTCGCATGGCCTGTGTAGGAGGCAACATTAACGGCTACAGGTTTTTCTTTCATCCATTTACTCAAACTATCCATGGCATAGCTACTTCCATCTTGACCGATTACAATGGTAGTAATTCCTTGGCTGAGCATGGGAATGGCTGTGGGGGTCTTGTCTAAACTTCCATAATGATGGCTATGCGAATCAATAAACCCAGGTGCCAGAATTTGTCCATTTCCATCGGTTACAGTCTCGCCAACAAAAGGTTCTAATTTGCCAATTTCCCAAATTTTGTTATCTTTAATCCTAACCTGAACTTGTTGACTTGGCAACCCTGTACCATCTATCAATTTGATATTTTTGATTAAATGTGTTTTAGGTAAATGAAAAGGTTGACCAGCAAGTATTTTTTTGAGAATATTTCTAAAAATTGGGTTTGTTCCATTTGATAGCAGAATGGCAGTTGTTTGGGTTTTGTTATTTCTGAAAATAGCATTTTGAAAACCAACCCATGAGCCATTGTGTTCAAAACCATTCTCGAAAATTCCCCAACCAAAACCATAAGGATAACTTGAGCCATCTTTGAGTTGAACAGGTTTGAAAGCCTCCGCCCAAGTAGCAGGTTTTAACACCTTATTTTCTGTAACCAGTTGAATCCATTTATTCAAATCCTCTGCACTTGAGTAGATATTGCCATCGCCAACAACCCCATCCAAGCGAATGAGGTCATTGGAAATAGCTTTCCCATTTTTTCTTTCAAAACCTAAAACACGTTTTCTGTTTTGATTAGGACCATTTAGAAAATAAACAAAAGTGTTTTTTAGTCCAAACGGCTGGGATATTTGAGTGCTGAAGAAGTGTTCAAAAGAAGTTCCCGATGCTTTTTCGATAATACTTGCCAAAAGTAAATATCCCGTATTACAGTATTCCCATTTTGTACCAGAAGCAAAATTGAGTGGTGGGTGTTTTTCGGCGAGTAATTGAATGAGCTTATCGTTGGTAAGAGTATCTAAGGTATTGAGATGGCTCATAGCCAAATCAAAATATTCTGGCAAACCAGAAGTATGGGTCAGTAGTTGACGAATGGTAATCTCTTGATAAGGGAAATTTGGAATAAAATGGATAACCTTCTGGTCATATTCCAATTTCCCTTGCTCAAAGAGTTTCATAGTCATCGTTGCTACGAATTGTTTAGTAATTGAGGCAAGATTGAAGGGCTGAGCCGCATCTAGCGCATTGCGCTGTAAGTAATCTGTATATCCGAGTGCCTTTTGAAACTTGATTTTCCCTTTCTCAGACAAAAGAACCACTCCGCTAAATTGACCCTGAGCGTGTAGCACTCTCATGGCGCTATCCACTTGAGCAATTTTCTGAGGAGTCAGTTGAGCTGTTGTCCTACAAAAAGGATAAAACACTGCCAAAAGCAGCAAAAACAAGTTTCTTTTTAGAGGCATCATATCAGATGTTTATGCTGATTACTTAGTTTAAATTTATATTTTATTCTTTAAAGTACTCAAAAATGCCTTGCTAATTTTTGTCATTTTCAAAAAAATAAGCATATTTTGCTTTATCAAGATAAAATTAAATTATTAAACAGAATATTATGCTGGACTCGACCGACCAACAAATTCTTCAGTTATTACAGCAAAATGCCAAACTAACCATTAAAGAATTAGCCGAAATGTTGAATCTAACCACCTCGCCTGTATTTGAGCGAATCAAGCGGTTAGAAAAAGACGGTGTTATATCTGGATATGTAGCCTTAGTAAACCCTGAAAAAACTGGACGTGGACAAGTAGTTTTCTGTAATGTTTCCATGCCGATTTATACCCACGAGAATATTGATACTTTTGAGCAAATTGTTCAAAATATGCCAGAAGTAATAGAGTGCTATCATTTGGCGGGTACGGTGGATTATCAGCTAAAAGTATACGTCAAGGACATTAAAGAGTATGATAGTTTTTTGCGCAGAATGGCCGAAATTCCCACGATTAAGGTGCATAGCAGTACGGTGGTGCTTCATCATGTTAAATACACAACGGCAGTACCAGTGGACTAAATCTTGTATCTCTGTAAATCAAACTAAGAGTATGTTTTAAAATTTTATTTGGCATTTATCCAAAAAAGCAAAATTTCCTTTCGCAACTCCTTACTTTTCTTGTCTTGACACAAGAAAAGTAACAAAAGAAAGTCAAGAAATCCTAAACTCGCCTGCGGCTCAAACAACAGGATTTCAGAAAACAAATACAGACTTTTTTATTTTTTTTACCTGTAAAATTCAAACATGTTCTAAATTTTTTCATAAAATCGTCAACACAAAAACCAATGAAATTATCCTTTCTTTCGGCAAGTACTATGGCTTGCCTTTTGGGCTTTTCAGCTATTGGACAAAAAGGTGGTCCAGAAGTGAAAAACTTAAAAAATATCAATCCTAATGCCATCAAAGCGACCATGACCTTTTTGGCAGATGATTTGGTCGAAGGTCGTCAGCCTGGAACTAGAGGCTTTTCTGTTGCGTCAAAATTTGTAGAAACACAAATGATGCGAATTGGCCTGAAACCAGCCATGCCCGATGGTGGTTATCTACAACCCGTTCCTTTGAAAAAAGGGATTGTTAGTGAAAAACTCACTGCCATGACCCTCGGAGAAGAAACTTTGACTTACGGTCAAGAGTTTATCGCGAGTCCGTATATGCCACAAGCGGAATCGTCAGTATCAGCTCCCTTGGTATTTGTAGGCTATGGTATTTCGGCACCAGAAATGCAATATGACGACTACAAGGGTATTGATGTGAAAGGCAAAATCGTTGTATTATTCAACGCGGCGCCTGAAAGTTTTCCTTCAAATCAAAGAGCCTATTTTACCACAAACCCTGTCAAATATAACGAGGCCATCAAACGTGGTGCCGTTGGAGTTATCTCAGTAAATTTTCCTAACGACAAACGTTCGACTTGGGAGGCTACTGTTCGCAGAACTAAACAAGGGACTTTCAAATGGTTGAATAAAGAAGGTCAACCCAACGATGCCTTTCCTGCCTTGAAAGCGGTGGCAACCTTTAATCCTGACAAAGCAGAAAAACTATTTGCCAAATCGGGAAAAACCTTTGCTTCGGCTGTAGAAAGTACCAAAGCTGGTAAAGCCGAGTCATTTGACCTCAACATTCAGGCAACTATTAAAGTAAATACGCAATTTACCTCAGTAGCAGGTTCAAATTTGGTGGGTATGATCGAAGGTTCTGACCCCAAGCTGAAAGACGAATATATTGTGTACACAGCACACCTCGACCATTTTGGCATCGGTGCACCTGTCAAAGGTGATTCAATTTATAATGGTGCGCATGACAATGCTTCTGGCGTTGCTATTCTGTTAGAGATTGCTCAAACCTTCAAAAATTTACCTGAAGCGCCAAAACGTTCAATTGTTTTCACCATCGTTACAGGTGAAGAGTTTGGTTTATTGGGTTCTGATTATTTTGCAAGTAACAGTCCACTCAATGGAAAAATCGTAGCAGATTTGGCCATTGATATGCCATTCTTCTTCCATCCTATTTTGGATATTGTGCCTTATGGTGCACAGCATTCGAGTTTGAATCAGCAGGTAGAAAAAACAGCAAAGATTTTAGGCTTAGGCATTAGTCCAGATCCATTCCCAGAGCAAGTGGTATTTATTCGTAGCGACCATTTTAGTTTTATCAAAAAAGGTATTCCAGCCTTGTTTATCAAAAGTGGTTTTAAAACTGTCCCAAGTGACACGATTGATAGAAGCAAATCTGACGTTGGTTGGAGAAGCACCATCTATCACACGCCGCAAGACGATATGTCACAACCATTCGACTTTGATGCGGCAGCCACGCATGTAAAAGTTAATTATTTGATTGGGTACTACGTTGCACAGGATTCAAAATCACCAGATTGGAACGTAGGAGATTTCTTCGGAGGAAAATTTGGCAAGAAATAAGTAAAAAAAGGAATGACGTTTGTCATTCCTTTTTTTATTGGCATTTTTATTGCGTGTTTTTCCTCATCTTCTGCTTATTCATTAGCTTATCTTTACTCACTTCTTGCACCTTTTCAAAATAGAATCATTTGCATCAGGCAACCTTTATCATTTTTTTTCAGTCATTATAATTACGAACCATACCTTACTAAATTATAACACACAAAATTAACGTATGCCGTTTAACTCGATTCATTTTATCTATTTCTTTGTCGTAATATGTCCCATTTATTGGCTTTCTAGAACAAATTACAAAATTCAAAATATCATTCTTCTTGGCGGAAGTCTCTATTTCTATGCGCAAGTAGACCTAAAGCTTTGTTTATTATGGGCTTTTATATCTCTGGGAACGTGGTTGTTGGGTAAAGCCATGGAGACTTTTCAGCAACGAAAAGCCATTCTTACCTTAGGGCTTTTCCTAATTTTTTCACAACTATTCATTGCGAAGTATTACAACTGGCTACTAGGTGATTTTTCGGGCGCGCTTTCAATCTATAAATTTGCCTCCACTATCGGGCTTTCTTATTATACTTTGGCTGCATCTAGTTATCTGGTAGATACTTACCGAAAAAAAATATCGCCTGTAACTAACCCCGTTACCCTAGGAGCCTATTTGTCATTCTTTCCTCAACTTCTGTCTGGTCCTATTCCAATTGCATACAAAGACCTTCCTCAGTATTGCCAATCTAGAATCATTTCAATCACTTCTGTTGAGGAGGCTATTCAGCAGATTTTATGGGGAATATTTAAAAAAGTAATCGTAGCTGGGTTATTAGCTAAGCCTGTCGACTATATCTTTTATAACCATAGCGAACTAGGATTTATTTACCTCTGGCTTGCCATTATTCTCTATAGTTTTCAGGTCTACATGGATTTCTCTGGGTACTCAGATATGGCTTGGGGAATCGCCAAACTATTAGGAATAAAGATAAATAGCAATTTCAACTCCCCGTTTATTTCAAGAACCATAGACGAATTTTGGCGTAGATGGCATTTATCCCTCAGCGCTTGGCTCAAGGAGTATATCTACCTTCCGTTAGGCGGTAGAGGTAGCAGCAAGTGGCAATATATGGTAAATATCTTTATCGTGTTTTTCATGAGTGGTGTTTGGCATGGTGCCAATGCCAACTATATTCTCTGGGGTAGTTTCAACGGACTATTATTTGTTTTGGCAATTTTAATAGGCTGGACTAGAGAAAAAAATGATATTCAATATGGTGTGAAAGGCGTTTTCTCCATGCTTTTAGTTTTTTTATCTATCGCTTTTACAAGAGTCTTTTTCAGGTCACCCGACTTTGTCACTGCCCTCACCTATTATCAAGAAATGTTTAAAACAAGCGACTTTTCTATGCCCGATATAGGAGTCGTGGGACTTGGTTTATCAATATTGATCGTATTGATTGAGTGGTTACAGCGAAAAGAGTTACATCCTGCTGATATTTCCAAATGGTCTTTTCCAGTACGAGTGGGCATCTACGCCAGTGTTATAGGTGTAATTTACTGGATGTGGCCAACTCAAAATCCCACCGAGTATATATACTTTAAATTTTAATATTACAGACTATAATAGATTAATCAATTTAGTAATTGTGTAGAATAAGAGCCGATGAATTTTAAATGCAAAAAACTGATAATCAGAAAATTACATTCACAATTCACAGCTCACAATTCGGCATTAGTACTTACCAACCCGTTAAAACAGTTTTGACATGATGAAAAAAACAAATTTGGCTTTTGCTTTTGCAACAGGAGTTATGATAATGGCTTGTAGCGACAAAAAACAAACTAACGATGCACAAACGACCAATTTAAAAGAAACCGTACAAGCTGAATATCCTGAAATTCCAAGAGAAGAAATTTTGGAAGACGATACTCTTGCCACCAAAGTCTATGAAGAATTAAAACTGCGTTATAAAAACCAGTTAATAGAACTCCACAAGGCTGTTACTGCCAACGGAACACAGCTAATAATTACCTTTTTAAGTCCAGAAGTCGGCGAAAGTTTGACCAAAAGTAACCGTCTTGGCAAAGAACTGGTGGAAGGATATGCCAAAGAGTTGCAGGTTCCTTTTTATGATTTAACACAAAAACTAGCCAATCAAGACCCAAAAGTCGTTACGCAACTTCCCAAAGACGGACACTGGTCAAAAGAGGGTGCTAAAATTATTGCAGAAGAACTAACGCCCATTATTAAACAATATGCTGCGGTAAAATCTACAAAGACTTTTGCAGAAAAGCCTGAAACGTTTGGAGACTTATTTCCATCAAATGATGAAATTTTGGATGGTGGAAAAGGTTTGCCATATCGTGTAAAAACCAATGCCCAAGGTTTGAGAATGGATACTGATGTGTCAAGTACCAAAACCAAACAGCGCATCTTATTTTTGGGGGATTCGGAAATGTATTTTCCATTCTTAGACAACAAAAACATTGGCACCAATCTCCTACAAACTACTTTTCCTGATAAAGAAATGTTGAATACCGCCAATTGGGGCTATTCTATTGACGACTATGTTAGCCTTTACAAAGAAAAGGCTCAATTTGCCGAGCCAGATGTGGTCATTCTTACGGTCAATGGCAATGATTTTTTAGATATGTATTTTTCACATAGAAATCGTTTTTCGAGAAATAAACAACCACAAAATCCATCCGAAGTAGAAAAGAGTTTTTATCAAAAACATTTTTCTAAATAACAAATCGGGGTAAAAAGTCATGCTTTTTACCCCGATTATTCATTTTACCTTTGCATTCTAGGATATTTGAAGAAACTTGACAAAGTTTGCAGTTTTAATAGACCTACAAAACTTTAGAACTCGGATCAAAACTCTATGAATTCAAAACTTTATACAATCTTTCTTGGTGTTGCCTTGACGGCTTGTTCAACAGGAAAAAAAGCATTAGAAAAAGGAAATTTCGACGAGGCTGTTTATACGGCCGTCGAACGACTTCAAAAAAGCCCTACCAATAGCACCTCTCAACAAGTTCTGAAGGAAGCATATCCTTTGGCTCTGAACTATCATCAGGGTCGAGTTAATAATTGGGAAAAATCGACTGAACCTTTTCATTGGGAAAGGGTAATTTCTGAGTATGATGCCATGAATCAGCTCGGTTCGGCTATTGATAACTGTCCGCCCTGCATTAGGGTGGTTGGTGATGGCAAAAAGTTTGTTGAGCCTCTTCAAGCTGCTCGAAATTTGGCCGCTTCTGACCGTTATGACTCTGGAAACTTCCATTTGGGCAACGCCAAAGGAAATCGTCAAGAGGCCAAAATGGCATTCCTTGACTTTGAAAGAGCTTCGCAAATTATTCCGGGATACAAGGACGTTTCCAACAAAATGGATATTGCTTATTCATATGCAGCTGTAAATGTTGTGCTAGAACAAGTAACAGTTACTTCAAAATTATATCAATTGAGTAACGAATATTTTCAGGATAAGGTCAATGAATTTTTGAGGACAAATCCGAAAATGAACATTTTCGTGCAGTTCTATGGTCCACAACAAGCGAGTGATATAAAATTGAAGCCGCATCAAATCGTACGTTTGCAGTTCGATGAATTTATGGTAGGGCAAACCTACGTGAATACCAACACCGAAAATATTACAAGTAAAGATAGTGTAAAAGTGGGCGAAGCGACGGTAAACGGCAAGAAAGTACCTGTTTACAATAAAGTAACAGCTAAATATACCAAAAGTCGTAAAACGGTTACCTCTAATGGCATTTTGGATATGCAAATCATTGATTTTCAAACCAAACAAGTCATTCACAGAGATAAAATCCCTGGTACTTTTGTTTGGGTAAACGAGTGGGCGAATTTTAATGGTGACGAACGTGCCCTGACCAAAGATCAATTGAATCTTTGCAAAAACAAGGAGTTATTGCCCCCAGCACCACAAATATTATTCACAGAATTTACCAAACCAATCTACGATCAGTTAACTCGAAAAATTCGTAAGTATTACGAAAATTATTAATAAACAAATGCTTTCAAATAGTCCAGTATTTCCTCTATCGGAGAAAATACTGGACTATTTTTATTTAAGTATTTATCTGGAATAATTTATGTCATTTTCTCAGAAATTACTTACCAAAACTACTTGATTTATTCAGTCACTTGGGTATATTTACAATAACTCTGTTAATTTTTACTAATATACGTTTTCGTCCTATGCACAAAAAAATGCTGTGGATATTGTTAGCTTGGGGGAGCATCAATATTCAGGCACAAAATCTACGTCCGTCTTCTGTTCACAAACGGAAGGCACGTCCCTCCATTTCTAAAAATCAACCCAAAAAATCTTTTCACAAAAAAACATCGCATCTCAAGCCAAAACGCAAGGTTATGGCCTTAGCACGTCCTACTTATCCAAATAAAATGACCAAAGAGGGCTTGGAGAAAGCAGACTCTTTATTCAAAACTGGACAACATATCAAGGCATTCCCTTTGTATCTTGACTACAAGGATACTCCGCTGATGAAAGCAAGCTCACTAAAAAATCTAGCAATCTGTTTCAAAGAAACGGGGGATTTTCTGAATGCGCAAAGGTATTTCAAAAGAGCCTATTCATATGATTCTGACCCAGAATCGGCCACGGAACTAGGCAAAATACACCTCTCTGGAATATCTTCCATTCCTAAAAATGCACTTCTTGCCAAGGATTACTTTGAAATGGCCTATCGTATGGGTAATCTGGAGGCTGGGTTTCAGCTTGGTAGACTCTATTGGTTTGGCACGAACCAGATTGAAACCAATTTGCCCCGAGCCTTGGATATTCTCACCGATGTTGGTCAAAAAGGAAATTTTGAAGCGCAATGGATGTTAGCCAACCTGTACACTAAAGGCTCGCCCGTAACGCCCAAAAATCTTTCTGAGGCAAAAAAATGGTATCGACTTTACAATCAAAGTATTAGTTCAAAAAACTTAACATTGGTTAACAACTAGTTTATATCTACTTCGTAAGCATCTGTATTTTAGCCCATTCTGTCTTTATAACAATCATTAATAATCCCAACTCCATACCCATGAAATCGATAATTCTGACTCTTCTTATCAGTATCTCAAGTTTAACTCTTTTGATAGCTCAAAATACTACAGCTTCCGAATCTGGCAATCAAATCTCGCTGGGAGCAGCTGTCAACATAGCGGGAAAACAAAGAATGCTTACCCAACGGATGGCAAAAGATTTTGTCTATATTGGGATGAATATCCATACAGAGTTAGCTACCAGAGAGCGAGCATCTTCTATCATTCTTTTTGAAGAAAACTTCAAAGTATTATCAGGTTTTGCACCATCAGAAAAAATCAAAGCACACCTCATAAAAGAAGAAGTATTATGGAAGGAATATAAAAAACTCATTATCGCCGAAACCACCAAAGACAATGCGGCTTTGATTTTAGAGAAAAACACTGCTGTTTTGACCGCTTGCGATGAATTGGTAAAAGCATATGTTGAATATGCTGGCACTCTTCCCAAACAACCAAACTCTGAGGGTGCTACCATACTGTCTATCGCCGAAAATACCAATACCGCTGGTCGCCAACGAATGCTATCGCAACGACTTACCTTTTATTATGCCGCTTATGTTTGGGGAATTACAGAGCAGTTTCCAACCGAAAAAATTAAATCTTTTGCAGAATTTATACAGCAAAATTTTAGCAAACTTATCATTTCAGAAGTAAACACTACAGATATTGACGATGCACTCGCAAACGTAATTGCAGATTGGAGAGAAGTTGAGGAACGATGTACAAAAGACAATTGTTATACTTTTGAGAATAAAGGTATGGATGTAGCTCAGGTGTTTAAGGTCACTAGCAACATTTTACAGAAGATGGATAAGATAACAGGGATGTATGCAAAACTCTTAGAATAAAGCTCTCTTTCCCAAATTGTTAGCAAATCTATTCTCATAACTTAGATTATTTTCCTTCAAAGTGAACCAATATTGTTGAATAAAATGTTTTAACTTTGACGAAATACATTAACTATAACGATTAAAAAAATGGGAAATTACGTAGTAGCTACTGACGCAAACTTTCAGGAGCTTATTAACTCAGACAAACCTGTATTAGTAGATTTTTGGGCAGAATGGTGTGGACCTTGTAAAATGATCGGTCCAGTTGTAGAGGCTCTTGCTGACGACGTAGATGGTCAAGCAGTAGTAGCTAAAATGGACGTTGATGCAAACTCAGTGGTTCCTGCAACTTTAGGTATCCGTTCTATCCCTACTTTGATGATTTTCAAAAATGGTGAATTGAAAGAAAGATTAGTAGGTGGTAATATCCCTAAATCTGTATTGGAACAAACTCTTTTGAAACACGCATAATAGCAACTAGGAAAGTATTTTATGATTTTCCGTTTCGCAATTATTCGATTTCAATTGTTTTTATACAAGGGCGAAGTTAGATTTTTTCTGGCTTCGCCTTTTTATTTTCAAGAAAGAGCAAATAAATAGGAAAAGGTTATTAGTTAACAGTATACTGGTTATTTGAAGATATTCATAATCAAAAGGTTATAGTCAAATTTTACCTCAGTTATACTATTAATTTAATCTTTCATACTACTTAAGTATTAGTGCAAATAAAATATTTAAGTTTTTTATTTTAGGGTCAAGGCAACAGGCACTAGGCAAAGATTGTTAAAACGTTTTTAGTGACGATAGATATATTTTTGCCGAATGCCCATGGCTGAAAGCCGAAAGCTAAAAGATTAAATTTTATTTTGCTCACTAACTTAAGTAATCGTGCAGAATTATATTTAATAGGGGCAAGGCAACAGGCACTAGGCAAAGAGTTTAAATATGTTTTTGCCGAATGCCCAAAGCTGAAAGCCAAAGGCTCGAAAATTAAATTCTATTTTGCCTACTAACTTATTACCAATAACTTGCCATAAATATTCCAATTCTTTCAAACTTTTTTGCTTCTCAGATTGTTTAGCAATCGAGCTACTGAGGTTATTAGCTCATAATCTATCACCACTAATTTGCTTCTGTGCAGATTTTTTGCACCATTTAAAACATTCATACCACTTGTTAGCCTGTATCTCTCAACAGAGTTACGACACACGCATTTTTTTGCGTAATTTTACATTATGTTAGAAAGACCGATTACCGACTGGTTGCCTCTTACCAAAAAAGAGATTGAAAAACGTGGCTGGGAAGATGTAGACGTAGTATTGATTTCGGGAGATGCCTACGTAGATCACCCCGCCTTTGGTACTGCCGTAATCGGCCGTATTATCGAAAGCGAGGGCTTTAGAGTGGCAGTTGTGGCACAGCCCAACTGGAAAGATGATTTAAGAGATTTCAAAAAATTTGGTCGTCCAAAATATTTCTTTGGCGTAACGGCTGGCTGTATGGATTCGATGGTGAATCACTATACTGCCAACAAGCGTTTACGTTCTAATGACTCCTATACCCCAGGCGGCGAAGCTGGCTATCGTCCAGACTACGCTACGACTGTTTATACCAAAATTCTCAAAGAATTATACCCAGATGTACCTGTATTAATCGGTGGTATCGAAGCTTCATTGCGTCGAGTAACACACTATGACTATTGGCAAGACAAATTGATGCCCACTATCTTGGAAGATTCTGGCGCAGATTTGTTGGTGTATGGTATGGGCGAACAACCTCTCAGAGAGTTGTTGAGATTGATAAAACAAGGTATTCCAATGAATACCATCAAAAATGTGAACCAAATTGCCTATTTGCAACCATCAAATGAGCCTTTGCAGGAATTTAATGGATGGGAAACGGTTGAATTGGCAAGTCATGAGGTTTGTTTAAAAGACAAAATTAAATATGCTTCCAACTTCAAAATAGTAGAAGTTGAATCGAATAAATGGCAAGCCAATCGTATTACTCAACAAGTAGGTAAAAAAACATTGGTAATCAATCCTCCTTTTAAGACAATGGAGGAGACCGAAATGGATAAATCTTTTGATTTGCCATACACTCGCCTACCGCACCCGAAATACAAAAAGAGAGGTACGATTCCTGCCTACGAGATGATTAAATTCTCCTTGAATATGCACCGTGGCTGTTTTGGAGGATGTAGCTTTTGTACTATTTCGGCACACCAAGGTAAGTTTATTGCTTCAAGAAGTGAAACCTCTATTATGAAGGAAGTTGAGCAAATTGCACAACATCCTGAATTTAAGGGCTATATCTCTGACTTAGGTGGGCCGTCTGCCAACATGTACCGCATGAAAGGTAAAGATGAGTCGATTTGTGCCAGATGTCAGAGTCCGAGCTGTATTCACCCTGTGATTTGCTCAAACTTGGATACTTCTCATAAGCCTTTGACGCAATTGTACAAAAAAGTAGATGAGCATCCGAAAATCAAAAAAGCGTTTGTAGGTTCTGGCGTTCGTTATGATTTATTGGTTGATGATTTCAACAAAAACAATCAAGACGGAAACCATGATGAATACATGGAGCAATTGATTACTCGTCACGTGTCGGGTCGTTTGAAGGTGGCGCCAGAGCATACTTCTGACAACACCTTGAAAATCATGCGTAAACCTTCTTTCAAATATTTCAGAAAGTTTAAGGAGAAATACGATGAAATTCAGACCAAGCATGGTATGAATCAGCCATTGATTCCATACTTTATCTCGTCGCACCCTGGTTGTGAGGAGGTAGATATGGCAAATCTCGCAGCAGAAACCAAAGATTTGGGCTTCCAATTAGAACAAGTTCAGGATTTTACGCCAACACCAATGACAGTAGCTGAGGTAATTTACTATTCTGGAGTACACCCTTATACTTTACAGCCTATTGCTACGGCTAAAACAAGAGAAGAAAAATTAGCGCAAAACAAATACTTCTTCTGGTACAAACCTGAAATCAAGACTTGGATTAAGCAACGTTTGATTAAACTCAAACGCCCTGATTTAGCAGAAAAATTATTGGCAAATCCTAAAAAACAAGCCGCAGATCAGATTGCCGAATTTGACAAATCTTCTAATAACCAACGAAGAAAGAACAAATTTAGAAGATAAGCGTATGAGTGCTGAGTTGAGAGTGTGCTATGAATTTCGGATTTCTGATTTCGGAAATGTGAAAGTATAAATTGTTTTAGTATAGGGATTTTTCCACAAGTATTCATAAAAAAGCGGTCGAAAATTGATTTTTTCGACCGCTTTTTTATGAATAGGAGAGTTTTATACCGTTACGATTCCAAATATGTTATTTTCAGCGTATCCTTTAGGGTTACAAATTGTTCATATAACGCAAGATATTCTTCTGTAGGTAATTCACAGTATTGATACCCTACCTCTTCTGGCATTTCATAGCTTACGATTTCTTTCGTAAATAAAAGCGTGCCCGCATCTGGTCGCACCATCTGGTCTATATAATATTCATCTACTTCCTCTCCTCTTAATAGAGCTTTTAAGGATTCGATATTCTCTCTATGAAACTCTTCCTGATGAGGCAATAGCGAAGTAGGATTAAATGACCATATTGAAAACGTGTATAATAATAAATCGTATGGTTCTTCAAAACTTGATGTAATGCCATCAAGTTTGCCATCCATAAATCTCACGTGAAATGTATATTTTTTTAAATTCGCAATGTTACGATTCAAACAAGTATTTCTCAATAAATCTATTAAGGTTAAAAATTGTTCATATAACGCAAGATATTCTTCTGTAGGTAATTCACAGTATTGATACCCTACACTTTCAGGCATTTCATAGCTTACGATTTCTTTCGTAAATAAAAGCGTGCCTGCATCTGGTCGCACCATCTGGTCTCTATCATCTTCATTTACTTCCTCTCCTCTTAATAGAGCTTTTAAAGTTTGGATGTTTTTCCTATGCCTTCTTTCCTCGTGAGTCAATAGCGAAGTAGGATTAAATGACCGCATTGAAAACGTGTATAGTAACAAATCGTATGGTTCTTCAAATATTGATGAAATACCATCAAGTTTGCCATCTGTAAATCTCACGTGAAAGGAATAATATTTTAATTTCATTGTAGATGTCCTATAAAAGTTCCTGTGATATTTCCTGTTGTTTTATCTGTGTATCCGTAAATGGATATATTTTTTCCAAGTAGTAAGATTCTTACCTAGCATTTCCTTATTATCAAAAGCTTTTCGTCATTGGTAGTTTATTTCCAACGAATCCGTGTGTAAGAAACAAAACAACATTATATTTCCATTTTCGCTTCATCATTAGCAAGTTGTAAGGACTAAACACTCCCGTCGCTGTTTCAAGTTTAGGAACATGAAACAATAAATCAAGTGCAAAGGATTAATTATCCTCTCCGTATAATAAAATTTGAAACTCGCTATCCCACCATGTTCTTACTTCATATTTCCCATCTTTATATACCGTAAGTTCAGCCTTGTTCCAACGATTTTCAGAAGAGCAGGTTTGATTCCACCAATCCCATAACCACATATTTATATTATCATCTAGCTTCTTCGTGTCTAAAGAGTATTTCGTGATAGCTATATTTTGCAAATCAAAACATATTCCATGATAGCCAAGTCCATCTCCTTGAGTATATATCTCTAATTTAAACTTTACATAATAGGTTTCCTCGTCAAAAACAGATACTATATTTTGACATATTCTTTCCAAAAAATCCATATTATTAATTAAAAATTGTTTTTGTGTAATTAGTATTTCCAATTGTATATGTAACATTAAAGTTGATTGGACTTCTATCCTATCATATTTAACTTCAATCTTTACTCTTAACTTTTTGTCTGCTTTTAGTGCATTTGCCCATTTTCTTTCCATGGTAAACGCACCTTTTCCTGTTGGGTATGTTACTTTTCGATTGAGACTTTTTCTCAACGGCACGATATTTTATTGCTTCATTGGGATACCTTGCTCAAACTGACCATACGAATGTATGCGATCTTTGCGATTGCTTGCACTAGTGGTTCAGTCAAAGACTGCAATTGATTTATGGTTCTATGCTGTTAAACTTGGGATAGCAAGGAAAAAACACTTAGACCAACAAGGGATTACGATTCCAAATAAGTTTTTTTCAGCGTATCCATTAGGGTTACAAATTGTTCATATAACGCAAGATATTCTTCTGTGGGTAATTCACAGTATTGATACCCTACACTTTCTGGCATTTCATAACTTACGATTTCTTTCGTAAATAAAAGCGTGCCTGCATCTGGTCGCACCATCTGATCTATATCATCTTCATCTACTTCCTCTCCTCTTAATAGAGCTTTTAAAGTTTGGATATTTTTCCTATGCCATCTTTCCTCATGAGGAAAAAGTGAATTAGGATTAAATGACCAAATTGAAAACGTATATAGTAATAAATCGTATGGTTCTTCAAAACTTGATGTAATGCCATCAAGTTTGCCATCCATAAATCTCACGTGAAATGTATAATTTTTTAAATTCGCAATGTTACGATTCAAACAAGTATTTCTCAATAAATCTATTAAGGTTACAAATTGTTCATATAACGCAAGATATTCTTCTGTGGGTAATTCGCAGTATTGATACCCTACACTTTCTGGTATTTCATAACTTACGATTTCTTTTGTAAATAAGAGCTTGCCTGCATCTAGTCGAACCAGCTGGCCTATATCATCTTCATCTACTTCCTCTCCTCTTAATAGAGCTTTTAAAGTTTGGATATTTTTCCTACGCCATCTTTCCTCAAGAGGCGATAGCGAAGTAGGACTAAATGACCATATTGAAAAGGTATATGATAACAAATCGTATGGCTCTTCAAGTCTTGATGTAATGCCATCAAGTTTACCATTTGTAAATCTCACGCGAAAGAAATAATTTTCTAATTTCATTGTAGATGTTCTATCAAAGTTCCTATGATATTTCCTGTTGTTTTATCTGTGTATCCGTAAATTGTCAGATAATACCTATTTGATTTTTAAATATTGCTCCTAATAATTTAATTAAGAACTCTTTAACTAAATCAGATGCCTTTATTCGTCTTTTCTCAAAAGATGTGAACTTAATTTATTACTGATGTAATACTCGTTGATAAAATGCTTGAGATAACGCAAGATTACGATTCCAAATAAGTTTTTTTCAGCGTATCCATTAAGGTTACCAATTGTTCATATAACGCAAGATATTCTTCTGTAGGTAATTCACAGTATTGATACCCTACCTCTTCTGGCATTTCATAACTTACTATTTCTTTCGTAAATAAAAGCGTGCCCGCATCTGGTCGCACCATCTGGTCTCTATCATATTCATCTACTTCCTCTCCTCTTAATAGAGCTTTTAAAGTTTGGATGTTTTTTCTATGCCATTTTTCTTGGTGAGGAAAAAGTGAATTAGGATTAAATGACCATATTGAAAACGTGTATGATAATAAATCGTATGATTCTTCAAAACTTGATGCAATGCCATCAAGTTTGTCATCCATAAATCTCACGTGAAATGTATAATTTTTTAAATTCGCAATGTTACGATTCAAACAAGTATTTCTCAATAAATCTATTAAGGTTACAAATTGTTCATATAACGCAAGATATTCTTCTGTAGGTAACTCACAGTATTGAGACCCTACACTTTCTGGTATTTCATAACTTACGATTTCTTTTGTAAATAAGAGCTTGCCTGCATCTGGTCGAACCATCTGGCCTATATCATATTCATCTACTTCCTCTCCTCTTAATAAAGCTTTTAAAGTTTGGATATTTTTCCTATGCCATCTTTCCTCAAGAGGCGATAGCGAAGTAGGACTAAATGACCATATTGAAAACGTGTATGATAATAAATCGTATGGTTCTTTAAAACTTGATGTAATGCCATCAAGTTTTCCATCCATAAATCTCACGTGAAATGTATATTTTTTCAATTTCATTGTATAGCTTCTATAAAAGTTCCTGTGATATTTTCTGTTGTTTTAGCTGTGTATCCGTAAAGGGATATATTTTTCTGCTATAAGAGACTATTTCTTTCCAATTATTACCAGCGATTTTGGTTTCTAACATTTCTTCTGAAGAAAAATGAAGAAGCGTATTATTGTAAGGGACTTTTACAATAGTACGCTTTAAAAGTTAAAAATAAAATAGTCCTTAACTGAAGTAAGTATCCTAAATAGGGTAAAAGTTAAGGCAAGTAAAATTGCAGAAACTATACAGGGTTTTGAAGCTGGCAACTCTTAAGAAATATCGCATAATGACTCAATCTCAACTCACGCCATAAGAACTTCTAAGAAAAGTATTTATTTTTCAGCAAATTAAAGGAAAAACGGAGGTGCTTGTTAAAAGCAATATACAACGCTACCAAGAATAAACCATAGCCCCAGACTGTAAAAAGCTCCATATTCCCTAATAGAAAAGACTGCGTTTGCACTCCTGCATTGACTTTCTTCACAGCCAAGATAGCGGCTGGCGCAAGGTCATATCCTTTTTGAACAAATGATTCTTGAATGGTACTCACGATTCCTGTCGTGGTTGGATTTTCGGGTAACAGTTTTTCCAGAAAAATATACCGATGTTTATTTACAAAATACACTTGAAAATTTTGAACTAAGCAAAAGCCGATATTCGTTCCCCAAAATCTCCCTGCCACACCAATCGCACCTGCAAACGGCGCCAAATAAGCTGGAACAGCCGAAACAGTATTGAGCACCAAAGGCACAAACAATATCCCTACTCCAACTCCTTGCATCATATAAGGAATCCACATCTGCGAAAGTGCCACATCTGGTAAAAATAAAAAAGTAAACCACCAATGGTAAATAGCCATCATCAAAAAACCTAAAATCAATATGAGTTTGGTGGGTAGCTTCTGCACCATCATCATTCCTGCAATTGCCATTCCGATAAAGACGCCTAACAAATTCAAATACTGCACATGCGCCACCCTGAGCGGCTCCCATTGCCAGACTTTACTCATGGTGGTGTGACATATCGTCAGTGTAGCTCTGGAGATATAAAAAACAATAAAAAGCAATAAACTCAATCGCAAGTTTCGGTAAGAAAACACTCGCATATCAAAACAACTACGTCGGTAAGTCATTTGTCGTATGATAAACAATGCACTAAAAATCAAGCTAGTAATGGCGCAAAAAACGATATTCGTAGACTGAAACCAATACAATTTTTCGCCATAATTGAGCACATATACCCCTGTCAAAATGGCAATGGTCAATAACACAAAACTGGTCCAGTCAACTTTGTAAAGCGGTATTTTTCGATGAAAACGATTAGGGGTGAATGTCAACCAAATAAGACTAGCTACCATAATTTGGAAGATAGCCGATCCAAAAGTCATGTATTTCCAATCGTGTGCATCGAGCAACCAAACTGCAATATTGACTATAAAGGGACTTGCGGCCAACAAAGCACCATAGGTAATCGAAAAAACGATAATGGTTGCATTAGGACTTTTAGTTTTGGACAACATCAAAATACGCAATGGTATCCAAGGCAATGCCATTAATATTCCTTCGAGTATTCGCAGAAAGGCAAAAACAACAAAATCGTTGGTATAGGCAGAAGTCACAAATAATACTGCCGAAAGCAGATAAATCGAAATAAGGTAGTTGCGAGGAGGAAAATATTTGAATATTCGACTTTCTATTAATATTGTCGCCAGAAATGTGCCGTAGGTTAGGCTCATACTAAACTGTAAGTCTTCAGGCTCAATGTCGAAATAACTGGCAGCATAAGAAATATTGGAAGTGTATAATCCAAGCAAAGCCATGGTATGCAACATACAAATTACCAGCACCACCTGAATAGCCCAATTAGGCACCCAAGGTTTGAAAATGGATGTTTTCTTCATCTTTAAATATATGTTCAAAGCAAAATACCTCTAAAACCAGCGTTCATAATAAGGTACTTTCACCGCTAATGTTTGGCAAAGACCTCCACATTCAGCCCAGCTCTCAATAAAGGATAGGCGACATCGGTTGTTTCTTGGATAGATATTTTCACAGGAACTCGCTGTTCAATTTTGACAAAATTACCTGTTGCATTATCGGGAGGAAGCAATGAAAATCGAGCTCCAGAGGCAGGAGAAAAGGATACTATTTGTCCATGCCATACCTTATCACCCGTTACATCAGCTTTAAACTCGACGGTTTGTCCAATTTTCAAAAATCGAATTTGGGTTTCTTTAAAATTGGCAACCATCCATTTTTCCTTACTCACCACCGACAAAAGCGTTTGTCCCTCTTTAATCAATTGCCCAGGCTGAATGGTTCGTTTGCCTACCCAACCGTCATAAGGGGCAGTAATTGTGGTGTATGAGTAAAATAATTTGGCATTATCCAGACTTGCCTTTTTCTGCTGAATAATGGTATTGCCAAACGGAATCACCGAATTTGCCTCACGAGCCATCAGTTCAGTACTATGAATTTTTTCGATTATTTCCTGATAATTACTTTGAGCAGACTCATAAGCCGTTTTAGCATTTTCGACTCTTTGCTCGGTGGTAGCCTCCTCTTTCAACAAATTGAGCTGACGTTGATACTCGCGTTCCATTTCCCAAACCTTCGCTTTCATCGCACTCAACTGTGCCTGATGAATAGCCACATTGCTTTGGGTTGTTTGTGCTTTTTTAGTGATAACATTTTCATTTTTTAGGGCATTTTCAAAATCAGCATACGCCATATCTAGTTTTGCACGATACTCACGCTCATCAAGCTGAATCAACGTATCTCCTTTATGAACAAAACTATTATCCTGATAGTTAACCGCCTTTACATATCCCGTCACACGACTCATAACGGGCGTAACATATTGTTCAATTTGGGCATCATTTGTTTGTTCGTGATTACGATAATACATGATATACCAGCCTCCTAAGGCAATGCCTCCAAGGGTAAGTCCGCTGGCAAAAACACTCACTACTGCATTAAAAATTCGACTTGTATCGTTTGGCTTAATTTGATTCATTGTAAAAGTTGCTTAAGCGTATTTAGTTGAGTTGACCTGAAGTGTAAAGAAGATCGTAGTATTTTGCCACAGCCTCTATTTGTGCTGACAAAAGTTGATAGCGAGTTCGAAACAAAGCTGTATCAGCATCCATCAATTCGGTATGCAATGCCATTTGGTTAAAATACTTTTGTTTCAGAATTCTGTAGTTTTCTTGAGCTTGCGTGATTGCTTTTTCGATCACCTTTATCTTATCCTGTGTTTCCAACCATGCCATATATCTGCGATACAACGCATCTTGGATCGCATCTTTTTGAATCCTTTCTTCTACTTGAGAAAGCTCAATCGACTGCTTCGCGATCGCCAATTTAGTCTTGACCTTAAATAAGTGAGAAATACTAAAATTCATATCAATCCCAATTCGACCTAGGCTATAGAGGTATGGATGAGGTGGAAATAAAAACAACATATAATTGGGGTAGTTGTACCCAAAAGTACCAAAAAGACTCAGAATTGGCTTGGTTGAAGCCTTAATGGCTTGATATCCCAATTCATTGATCTCTGTCGTCTGCTGCTTCATTTTTACCTCCTCACGATTTGAGGCACTTTCTTGGAGCTTATCAATCAACAATGTCAAGGAATTGGTATTGAGTGCCGACTTGGTGTCGAGCAACAAGGTATCGCTTTCAGGAATCTGCAAAAGGGTTTTCAAATCATTGAGCAACACTTTTGTATTTCGCTCATTAGTCAAAATATCGAGGGATGAATTTGAGCATTGAAGACTTGCTTGTAAGACTTCTTCTTTGGTGATTGTACCATTTTTTTTGAAAGCACTTACCAAATTAAGTCGCTCGTTTTGTTCTTTGAGGGTTTCCTTCAAAAGTGAGTCAAGCGCAACCAGCTTGCAAATACCCAAGTAGGTTTGTATGACTTCAAGAGCTTTTTCTCGGTAAACTTGTTTCTCTTGAAGTTGCGCAATTTCTACCTTTTTTTCGGCCTGTTTTATGCCAATTTTAATTCTTCCTCCTTGATAAATAGGCATTTTGATATTGACAGTAGCATCGTATATGTCGGGAATTGTCTGGTAGTGAACTACTTGATCGGCATGTTGATACTCGATCATATTGCTCATACGATAATAGGAAGCATGAAAATCCAAATCTGGCAATTGTATTTCTTTTTCTTCCTTTACTTTTTCGTGGGCAATTTCCGTCTGAATTTTTGCTTCTTTAAGATAAGGACTGTTTTCTTTCAAAAGAGCTAAAGCTTCCGACAAATTCAATGAAACTTTATTACTTGTGGTATGGCTAATATGTTGTCCATAAGTGGTTTGGGCAAGCATAAGCAAACCTCCAAGGAAAAAACCCTTTCCTTGAATTGGTTGTTTGTACATTGTCATATATTCAACACAGACACCATAAATGTATCCGATTGCGAGAGTGAAAAATGAAAATATGTATAGGAGAAAGTTTACGACTTCTTCCTTAGATAAATTTTAACTAATATCATTCTTAAAAAACAGGTGCAAAACTATTTTACCCTCATGGCATGGGATATGAGTACCACAATATTGTACCATCCTCATACTCATTGTCCCAATTAACAAGTAATCTAAACCACTATCTTCTACAGGATTGATGCCACTCTTTCTAATTCGGAGGTCATTCTACCCGTTTTTTGTAATCTTTCATGCCAACTAAGTGCTTCGCCAAGTAAATGTGGCGTTTGTCCTCCTCTCTCCAAAGCTCTGGTATAATAATCCATCAAAGCTTCTCGATAGTCGGGATGTGCGCAGTTTTCGATAATAACTTTGGCTCGTTCGCGTGGAGCTAAACCTCGTAGATCCGCTAGCCCAAAGTCTGTTACCAAAATATCAACATCGTGCTCAGTATGATCTACATGGGCCACCATTGGCACTACATGCGAAATTGTATCATTTTTGGAAGCAGCTTGGCACACAAAAATGCTTAAATAGGCATTTCTCGCAAAATCACCCGAACCACCTATTCCATTCATCATTTTGGTACCATAAATATGCGTTGAGTTTACATTACCGTAAATATCAAACTCAATAGCAGTATTAATTGCAATGACGCCCAATCGACGAACGACCTCCGCCGAATTGCTAATATTCTGAGGGCGAAGCAAGATTTTGTCTTTGTATCTTTCGAAATTGATAAAAAGTTTTTGATACCATTCCTTCGAAACCGTAATGGAGGATGCCGAGGCAAAATCCATTTTCCCAGCATCTATCAACTCAAAAGTACTATCTTGTAATACCTCCGAGTACATCGTAAGACCCTCAAAAGGACTATTGACAAAACCTTGTAAAATGGCATTTGCTACCTTACCGATACCAGCTTGTAGCGGCAACAAATGATAGGAAAGTTTGCCTTTATGAACTTCTTTTTCAAAAAATTCAATCAAATGTGCCGCAATAGCATCCGTTTTTGCTTCAGGTGGAGCGATTGTAGCTGCGCTATCCGACAAGTTTGTAAAGACAACCGCCACCACCTTAGCAGGATCAAATTCGATACCGATACTCCCTATACGGTCGTCGACTTTCTCTATCAATATCGGTTTACGAAAAGGATAACGTTCGGGGATATGAATATCATGAATCCCAGCGATACTCGTTGGCACAGCCATATTGACCTCAATAATCAACTGTTTGGCTTGTTGGACAAAGGTTGCTGAATTACCCACCGAAGTCGTCGGAATCAATTGTCCATCGGCTCTAATCATGGCAACTTCAATCACTGCCAAATCGATAGGATGAATATTTTCGGCTTGCAATAATTCCGCTGTTTCTCCCAAGTGTTGGTCTATAAAAAGTACCTCTCCATCGTTGATATGACTTCTTAAGCCGTTATCAGATTGAAAGGGCATTCGCTTATATAGTGCGTGTGATTCTGCCAATAATCCATCGGTATCATGACCCAGAGAGGCTCCCGTTAGCAAGGTTATCTTCAACGGATTAGATTGGGCACGTTCGGCTAATGCTTGCAAAACGGCCTTACTATCGCCTGCACGTGTGAAGCCACTAGAGCCTACAACCATGCCATCTTCTATTAAAGCAGCAGCTTCTTGTGCGGTTTTTACTTTGGCAAGCAAAGTAGGAATTTGGATTCTCTCTGAATTCATGGTTTGTACCATTCGCAATGGGTTATCGTCCTTTGTTTTGTTTTTTGAAATATGGTAAGACAAAATTAGCAAGTATCTTTGTGATAGAAATATCTACAAAAGCCAACTATTTATCAATTTTTGCCAAAATGACTCCCCAAAGATATTATCTCACTGAGGTAGATAAAGTAGAAGACTCTATCTATTGTTTTCACGACGCCATGGGTGAAAATGACATCCAACTGCATCAGCACAAAAAAGCACAGTTGTTATACACAGAAGGAGGAGTGGTACATATCTCTGTACCTAGTAAAACTTACTTCTTGCCTGCCAGACATTATATGTGGATTCCACCCGAAGTGCCACATAGCATTCATGCGAGTTCACCCGAAATCATGATGCGAAATCTATACTTCCCAATTCAGAATTTTGAAATAGACTTTTTCCAGCAAATAGGTATTTATGCAGTGAACGACTTGTTACTTCAACTATTATTGTTTTCTAATCGCTGGCATGGCGATATTCTGACAAGTTCAAAGGAAGATTACATCATTGCTGAGGCGATTAGGGCAATTTTACCACAAATGAGTACGATGAATTTACCACTGGCATTGCCATTTTCTAATAACCAAAGACTTGAGAAAATATTGACCTATATGTCCAACAATCTTCACAACCCAATTGCTTTTCCAGAGCTATGTGAAAGATTTGGATTTAGTCAACGAAGTTTAGCAAGATTGTTTCATGCAGAGTTAGGAATGACATTTATTCAATATTATACCATCTTAAGAATATTGAAGTCCTTGCAATTATTACTTGAAAAAAAACTCCCCGTAAGTGAGGTCGCGATCAGTGTCGGATATTCAAGTATTCCTACATTTAGTAACACATTTAGCAACTTAATAGGTTGTAGACCATCGGAATATTTAAAAATGCAAACCCAAATTTTAAAATAAACGAAGTCCAACTTCAAATAACCTTAAATTTAAAAAATTCAGAGAGTCATAAAATATAACTATTCCAATAAATAATTACACTGACAGCCATTGTTATTGACTTTTGTCAATGATTTTACATTTTCTAAACCAAAAAAACATCAATTATCACTAATTTACATCCAATATCACCAAATCATGTGATATAAATTTTTCCTCAAAAATTTTGATTTTATTTTTTATGGTAATAACTTTCCTGTATAAAAGAAAAACAAACAATTCTTTGCACAAAGAAGCTTCTTTTACCTTAACTAACTAACACCCAATTATATCGACCAATCTTTTTTGTTTCCTATCGGAGACAGATTCTCAAACGGTGTTTTTTAGGAAGTGAAAAAGTTCTTCTACAAGAAGAGACTCAAAACGAATATTGGATTTTATTGATTGTCTAACACATAACAACTTTAACTTTATAGCCTTACTTTGTAAAAAAAGCCTCAGAGAAATCTGAGGCTTTCGATTTTTAGGATTAATAGTTGTTAACCCATTGTAATACTCTTGGTGAATTACTACCATCTTCGGAGTAGGTATTCACCTTATCACCTTCGCGGATACCTGCGGAAAGGTTATTTTTAGTAAAGTCATAAACAATAATAAAGTTGGTAGCTCCACAGTTGTGTTGCTCACATCCACTCGCCGCAAAAATATTGTTTTTTATTTCAATCGGAACCTCAACCGCCCATGTACTTACCATAAACTGGTATCGATTTCCAAGTAATTTTTTAAGACGAGTAGTCAAACTTTGTGAATTAAATAATTTGACATCAAAGGGATACTTTCCGTGCAATTTTCTCAAAAACGCCATCGATGGTTCGTCTCCTACTGTAATTTGTTTTTTAACTGAAACTTTAGCCACTGACTGATGTGATAAGCCCAAAGCAAAAAAGGACATCGTTACGGCGGCACTCAAGGCAAATTTTTTCATTTCTAATAAGTTTACACCAATTTGGGTTCAATATTACTTTTCAAATATAACGGATAAGTTCTGGAAACATGTATTATTTTTTTAGGTCAAAAATGAAAGCTATTAAGCGGAACAGGAAGTTAAAAGTTTCATCCTAAAGTCTAACACATTTTTAATCAGCCACTTAACCTAGCGGCTTTATGCCGTTAGTTAAATTTGAAAAGTATTTTACAAGAATACTAATTGATTTTGTCGACTGCCTTCAACCTATTTACAGCATAATAGCTTTTGGAAAAGAATACTTCGTTTGCAAATCTCGAAAACTCTCCCTTTACTTGGCCTGATTTAGTATCTGTAATACCTCCTCATCTCCATCTGCCAAATCAAAAATGGTATAACCTTCAATGTTTGGAATATTTTTATCCGCACCAGCCTTTACCAACAATTCAATACTTTTTAGGTGTGCGGCTCGGTTCATATATTTATCTTGATAAGTTCCATGCACCGCCCAGAACAATGGTGTTGAAGTAAACTCGAGGCATCTTTGATTCAAATCAAGGTCTTTTTGCAATAAGGCCTCCAACAACTCTACACCTCCACACCATGCTGCCCAATGTAGGGCAGTGCCACCAAAACAACCTTGATGCTGTAAATTTGCACCTTTAGACAGGTAAAATTTTGCCAGCTGATTGGCATACAAACTCGCAGCAGTAATTATTGGTGTATCTTGAAGTGTTTTCAAATCTAGTCCATCGATATTGGCTCCAAAATCGAGTAGAATTCTAGCGAGTTCGATAGCTTTTTCCTCTGAAATATCTTTTGTAAATACCCAATCAGCTATTCTATGTAGGGGATGTGCTAATGCGGGGGTCTTGTCGTCGAGCGGAACGCCTACGTTTGCCAATTCAGGATTGGTTTTGAGAGTTGAGTAAAGCAATTCTGCGTCTCCAGCTTTTAAAATTGACTGTAGCATAGTAAAAAAGGTTAAAGGTTTGTCCTACAAATTTACCATTTTCTGTTACGATATAATACTAGGATTAGAAGATTTATAAAGCGCTACTCTGACTTCCAAAGTTTTAATAAAATCAAGGTCAAAATCATTAGAAAAATATTAAAACCAATGACCTTCCCCTCATCACGTACCACATGAAAGATGATCGCTGAAAGCATTAACCCAAGGATTCCATAGGCAGTCCATCGGCTAAGCTGTGGCTTAATTTGGAAAAGTTTGGGTAGTACAATGCCTACGGCACCCAGCAAGTCCACGATGGCAGTACCCCATAGAAGTTGGCTTGGTACTTGCGAAACCCATGGCCATATTTGAGCTAGTTGGTCGACAGGAGTTACTAATTTCATCAATCCTCCATAGGTAAGGCTTGCTGCTAAAAGAATTTGCAGTATCCAAGTTATCAATGTTTTGAACTTGGTGTTTTGTTTGAATGTTGTCATGTTTGGAAATATTATTTTTGCCAAAACTACCCACTTACCCTTTACAAACAGGGATACTTTCTTGGAGGTAAGGGCTTACCTCCAAGAAAGTATCATGAATCAAAAACTTAAAGACGATGATAAACGGTATTGATTGTCCCAAAAATATACGCTCTATAAAGGATGCCTTAGAAACCTTGCAAGGCAAGTGGAAATTATTAATTCTGTTTGCTTTAAGCGCTGAACCTAAAAGGTTTAAACAAATTTCAACGGAGGTAAAGGGCATTTCCGACAAAGTTTTATCCAACGAGCTCAAAAGTCTTGAAACAAATACCTTAATTACTCGAACAGCTGTAGATACCTATCCTCCAACCGTAGAATATTCCATCACACCGCATGGACAATCGCTGCAAAAAGTGGTTGAGGAATTACATCTTTGGGGAATTGAGCACAGAAAAGTGATTATGGAGAAGTAAGAGTGAAATACGTATTTGAGTGGTTGAGCGAGTGAGTTATTTTGCTAAAATTTATATTCTCGCAGTAGAAAGGCGATGATTTCGTCATAAGCCGAATCATAGCTAACATAGTAGCATCAAAAAGCGGTCGGAAAATAATTTTCGACCGCTTTTTTGACGCATAATTAAATAATATATCTAAGTTCGAAATTCTGGATTACGGTTATTTTACTGCATAAAATTAAAATTGAAGTGGCGGTCCTACCACCTGCATATCGTGTGCAGCAAATATCCGTGCTCCTTCTTCTGGAGTTGGTTGGGTTTTAAGCGCACCTAAAGCACGGAAAAAGTCTTCCATTTTTCCAGAGGGTTGAAACATAAAAAATAGCTTTCCTGCTGAAGAAGTTTGCGCAAAAGCATGAGGAATATTCCTTGGCAGAAATATTGTATCTCCTGCTTTTAATCTATATTGCTCCTTTCCTACCTGAAAAAGATATTCCCCTTCTACAATAAAAAATATTTCATCCTGATTGGGGTGAATATGTAGAGGAGGTCCACCTTTTTCTCTTCCAATGTACTCAAATACAGTAAGCTGCCCATTAGTATCTTTCGATGAGACCTTGATATTATTAGGACTAAGCCCAACTTGGGTGCTTTCCTGAAAACGGCTCTCGCCAGAACGAATCACGAATGGGGCTGTAGGAGCTTGATGGGTTTCTGCTTTAGTTTGTGTTAGCGTAAAGCCAAATACAGCAGTCGTCGAGAGAAAATTTCTGCGTTGCATAGTTGTTTGGGTTGGTTGATTATAACACAAATTTGCAAGGCTGAAAATGTAATTTAGTGGTAAAAAAACGACGTTTTTTAGTAAGTATCCGCCTGCCCAAAGGCTCTTTCGGGTGAGTTTAAATCCATCAAATGAAATTCTGTTGGCGACTTTAAGGTCAACTTTTGATAGGTCTTTGATAAATGTTGGTAATCATAATACCCGCATTGGACAGCAATAGTGAGCCAGTCCAGATGTGGGTGTTTATTTTTCATTCGAAAAGCATTCTCAAAGCGAATCAGTGAGTTGTAATATTTGGCAGAAACGCCCATTCTCTCCAAAAACTTACGTTCAAATTGACGGGTACTTAAACATGATTCTTGTGCAAGCCAGTCAATATCTACTACGGTCAATTGGCTTAAAATCTGATTGGTAATAATATCTAAGCCATGAGAAGGCTTCACTTTTTTGGTTAATAAACCCACTAGAAAGGACTCCACGATGTTTACCATTTCGGTATAATTTTTCGCTTCTTGCAACCGTAAATTAACCTCTCTGATGGCATAAGGAAAAATTGCTTCCGCATTAAGATAGGAGTTATTAAGCTCATAGGAAGGTATTCCAGTAAGACGAAACAAAGCCCCAGGACGAAACACCACTTGAAAAACCAAGAAATCCCGCCCTACATAGCGATGAGTCACCTCTGTTTGCTGACCAAAAACTACCGTTTTCAGTTTTGATTCGGTCTTACCAGAGGCAGCATAAGTTACGGTTTCGGTATCTCGCGGATAAAAGCTCAGACAATGCTCAGGCTTGGGAGGGTATGGTTTATAGGGAATGATTTGATTTGTCGAAAAAACAAAATCTACTATTCGGAAAGTGCGAACAAATTCTTTCAATATGGGCGATGGAGGAAATTCTAACAACACCATAGTTTTACAAAAATATCAGAGTTTTCAGGATGAAATTATTCAACAATTAAATACTCAGCCACCTACGAATCAACGCTATAAGTTTATTAGACTTCTCTGAATAATTGACAAAAATCTTGCTCTAATATACAGTATTTTAGCAAGAAATTGATATTTTTGACCTATTAAACGCTGATTTACATACTGACAATCGAACCTCGCAAGACTTGGTTCTTCCCTTCGCAACACACACTGTGTTGCACTAGTTTTTTGTTGTATTCAAAAATCAGAGAAATCATGACATCCTCTTATAAAATCGCTGTTATCGGCGGAACAGGCAAATCTGGATCTTATCTTATCCAAGAACTTTTTTCGAATAATTTCCCTATTAAAGCATTAGTCCGAAATCCTCAAAAGTACGCTCAATTTCCTGCTGAAGTTGAACTGGTATTAGGCGATGTATCTGACCCAAAAGCGATTAATCGACTATTAAAAGGCTGTACCCACGTGGTCAGTATGTTGGGATTGGGTACTCCTCCTAGCGAACCCATCATTTTTACTCAATCGACCCAGCATATTTTAGATGCAATGCAGGCGGAAGGTATACTTCGATATATCCTCACAACGGGACTAAATGTCGATACATCATATGACCAAAAAGGTGAAAAGACAAAGTTCGGTACGGAATGGATGAAACAAAACTTTCCGACCTCGACTGCCGACAAACAAGCTGAATACGAGCTTTTGGTAAATTCATCGGTCGATTGGACACTAATTCGCCTTCCGATGATTGATTTAACAGATAAGAATCCTCCCATTAGTACGGATTTGCAGGATTGTATTGGAGATAAAATTAGTGCGAAAAGTTTGGCTGAATTTGTCATTAAACAGCTTTTCTCCACTGAATTTTCAAGACTAGCTCCATTTGTGTTCAATCAAATTTAATCATCTATCGACAAGGATTGTCTTTCTCACCACCAAGTTTGAAAGACAGTTCTTGTTGATTTGATTCAATTCTTCTTCGAATTGTTTCAAAAACCTACAAATCCGTGCAAAGAAACCTCTAATCACGGTGTTCTTGTGGTAGATTTTCAATTTATTCATAAACTGATGATTAAACAAACTACAACTAGTACACCGCTAAATACTAAGAATCATTACGAAGTGCTCGATGGCCTTAGGGGCGTTGCGGCAATAGGTGTCGTCATTTTCCACTTTTCAGAATGGCTTTTTCCTGATGCGAGTAAAAACTTCATAGGACACGGTTTTCTAGCCGTGGATTTCTTTTTCTGTCTTTCAGGCTTTGTGATCAGTTATGCCTACGATGACAGAATCCAGCAAATGAGCCTAATCCAATTTTTCAAGTTACGCCTTATTCGTCTTCATCCTTTAGTGGTGATTGGCTCAGTTTTGGGCATAGTTTTCTGGTTTTGGGGACCCTCAGTATTTGATACAAGCAAGTATTCGGTTACACAAATTATTTTGCTTTCTATCACATCTTTATTGTTGATTCCTATGCCAACTATGGCTGACAGATTACTGAACCTATTTGGGTTAAATGCTCCCTCTTGGTCACTTTTTTGGGAATATATCGCCAACATTCTGTATGCAACTATTTTACATAAATTGTCCGAAAAAGCCATAAAAGTACTTTTAATCTTTGCCTTACTATTTCTTGCGTACACAGCATACGTTAAGCAAACATTGACAGGTGGCTGGGGAGGAACAACCTTTTGGGATGGTTTGGCTCGTCTTGGATATTCATTTTTAATAGGTATTTTGATTCAACGAAAACAATGGATTATTCAAAATAAAATTGGATTCATTGGCCTCAGTATTATGCTATTGTGTATGCTGATGATGCCCTATGTTGGGAAATATTGGGTTTCCGAATTATTGGTTGTTCTATTCTATTCGCCACTATTAGTATCACTTGGCGCTGGAACTATTAACTACAAGGCTACTCAAAAGATTGCAAAATTGTCAGGTGAAATATCATATCCACTATATATGTGTCACTACTGGACAAACTGGTATTTCGCAGAATATCTTAGCAAAACAAAACCCAATACCAGTGAGATTGTCTTAGTGGTCATTTTCTCAAGTTTGGCATTGATTCTGTTTGCCTATATCATCATGAAATATGTAGATAAACCTATCCGAACGTATTTATTGCAGAAATATGGAAGGTAAATAGTATTGTAGAGTGATGAGTTGTCCTTTGCCCTTGCCTAAAATAGATTGCCATCCAAAGTAATATTTTGATTCAAAGACAAACCTACAACTCATCACTTTAAATTATATCTGTTAGATAAGTATATTGTTCTAATGTTAATTTGATCGTGTCTTTCAAAATTTCGGACAAAATGTTTAGGTCAATATCGGCTACTTTTTTCACATAAATACAACCCTTTTCCATTTTGAATTTTCCTAATCGTGGCAATAGAGTTGATTCTTCTTTATTGCCACGAAAAACATACAGAGAAAAGGCTGCTTTTCGAGGTGAAAATGCGATTATTGGCGCGTCACCTTCTCGACCGCTCTCATAAACATAATGATAGGAGCCAAAACCTACAATGCTTGGCCCCCACATTTTAGCATCGTATCCCGAAACTTCTGACATCAAATTTATTAGTATTTTACTATCTTCTCGTTTAGCTTCGTCATTAATGAATTCATCAAGAAATTGATAAACACTTTTGTCGGTTTCTTGGGTTTTATTCTTTGCCATTTTCAAGAGGTTTAAACAGCTTTACTCAATATAAACCACTAATATATAACAAATTACAAATTTCACCAAAAAAGTCTTTCGGATTTAGAATCGATGTTTATGTGTTTATTTTTTCAAAAAAACACTTTTATCAAAACCTTGCAAATAACTAATTTTCCAAAATCCATTTTCTTTTTGAAGTCTTACTTTGTAGGAAAATCCTTTTGAAAAATTCTTATCTCCCCATGTCCACCATACATTTGCAGTGGTTCCTACAACCTCCACTTTCTTCAAAACAATTTTATCCCAAGGATTATCACTTGGGTAATCCTGACATCTGCACCAAGGATTTGAATCCTCACCAAATGGAGGCATATCTCCAACCATCCATTCATCTTTTTTTGTTTTGAGTCTGGTATCTATACCTTTTGCAATAGCATCATAATTTTGAAGAAACTCAGCTGAGAAAAAGCCAGTATTTTGTAAGGCTGTCATCCTTTTCTGATGAATTTTGTAATCTAGACCAATATAACGCTCTTCTTTTTTGTCAAGCACTGGCTCAAAATCAACAACTGAAGTACTGGCTTCCTGCCATTTGTAGGTCTTTACCAGCAAATCCCTAATAGCCTTTTTATCGGTGGCTGAGGGCGTATTAACACTTTTGGGAGTTGTGGCCTGAGCATAACTTGAGATTGTAATACAAGTGAGTAGTAAGGATAAAATATACATTGAAGTTTTCATGAGATTATGTGTTGCAAGTTATTGTTTGAATACTAAAAATGGACGGTAATTTAAGTGCTTACAAATGAAATAAAAAACATTTATAAAGAGATATTTGATAAATTTTATTGTCCCTATATGAGACAATAAAATAATTATATCTATATTTACTTAAACTAAAGTATTAAAAATATGTATTAACTATGAAAAAAGTATTTAAAATTATAGGATGGTCGCTACTGACAATTATTATTTTGCTTGGCACAGCGCTAGGGCTTTTTATTTATAAAGTAAAAAATGGCTTTCCAGTATCATATGAAACCGAAAAGCCGTCCATTGATTTTCCTGATAACCAAAAAGCGGTATTGGTATTTTCAAAAACCACTGGCTTCAGACATTCTGCTTCCATATATGCTTCAAAGCCTATTCTGAAGCAATTAGCTCAAAAGAATAATTGGTTTATTTATGAAACAGAGGAAGGTGGCGTTTTTAATCCTGAGCAATTGGCAAAATTTAGCACTGTAATTTTCGATAATTCTACAGGTGAAGTAATTAATGATGAACAAAAAAGAGCCTTAGAACAGTATGTAGAAAACGGCGGAGGCCTGATTGGAATTCATGGTGCTGGCGACGACTCACACCACTGGGATTGGTACGAACAAAATTTATTAGGTGCAAAGTTTTCGCATCATGCTCTTGCTCAGCAGTTTCAAACAGCTGATATTCAAAAAGATAACAAGGCGGACAGTGCAGTGATTAATGGCTTAGCAAGTAGCTGGAAGCATGCAGATGAATGGTATGTGTTCTTTGAAAATCCTCGTGCTAAAGGATTTAATATCATCTATTTTATGGATGGAGATAAAATTGACACCAACGGATCAATACCAATATTGGCTTCCAACAAAAATTTTGGTATGGGGAAAGACCATCCATTAGCATGGTGTAAAAGTATTGGGAAGGGTAAAACATTTTATACCTCATTAGGGCATAATGAAGTTGCTTGGAAAAATGAAAACTTTGTTAAGTTAATAGAAAATGCCATTAGCTGGACACAAAAGAAGTAGTCGAAATCAGGTCAAAGCTTTCCTTAGTTTTGACCTGATTTTTGGGTAAAATCTCCTCCATTTTATGAAATAATACCTGCCATTGATGTTTTTCCATATTAAAACCATGGTCGGTATCCATTAAAAAAATTGAGGTATTGGGATGAAAATGGTATTTTTCTAAAATTTCACTACCTCCATACTCGTCGTTCCTTCCTTGAATAATCAAAAATGGTGTTCTTAGCGCTGGCAGATGTTCATATCGCTCAGGTTCGACGCCATTTTCAGGGTTTTGAAACGGATAACCCAAACAAATAATCTGTTTTACAGCCACATTATCAGCTACCAAAGAAGCAACCCTTCCGCCTGATGATCTTGAAATAACATATACCTCATATTTTTTACTGAGCTCCCCTATTCTTTTAGCCACCCTTTGACTCCTACCATATACGGTGTGACGTTGCTCATCGTTGAATTGTCGAAATAAGTGCTGAGCATAGCGCCAGTTGAAGGAAGCATATAATATTTGTAAACCACGAACTATCAATTTATCCCCAAATTCAGGGAGCCGACACAAACGACTCAGCATGTGTCTGAGCCTCCAAATTGGACCTCCAATTGGGTCTTCCCAAGCAATAGCGATTCCTTTTTTCTGAATATAATGCACTAGCATATAATTCAGGTTTATGTCTTTTTGCCAGTCATCTCTTCCCAGCAATAAGATAAGGGGCGGTTTGGTTGATTTGCTCTGCATGATAATAGTTTTAGAGAAACAAAAATCACCTCCTCCGACAAGATTCATTTCTCTTCAAAACCAAGTCTTCTTTGCGGTTATTGTATTGGTTTTTAGAAGAAAAGCGTAACGGTATTCAAGCGCTTGAGGAGTGCTATTTTCACTTACTCAAGATACTTAATTTTTCTTTCAAAAAATACAAAAATGATGAAAATTCATGAAGAGTGAATAAATTTTCACCTACAAGCTTTTCAACTTAAGATAAGACTGGCCATTCAAAACGTTCAGTAGTAATGCAGAAAGTTTTAAATTTAATCCAGTATTTGGGAAAAATTTGCCACCAAAATGCCCCAATATTGAGCAATAGCATGATGAGGGCAAACATATTTAAACCCATCAATAATCCGATTCCGATGTGTAAAAAAATGATGTTAATTGCCCATACTCGTTTGGTTAGATTCCAATAAATAAACACAGGAAAAGCGGTTTCAACTAATAAAGTCCACCATGTTAAAAGCTTAGGAATTATAGGAATGGAAGCCAAAAAACTTAAATCAAATTGTGAATAATTGGCATTCCCAATTACATACCAAACCGCCTCCCCTTGAAGCCAGTCGTCACCCATCATTTTGGCAATACCAGCATTAAAGTACACCAAACACAAGTGTATCTGAATGATTCGGATTATAAAACCTGCTTCTGGCGTTGCTCCCATTTGAGACACCCGCCCTTGAAGCTTATCAAGGGAAAGATAAAAGTTACAAGGTGCAAAAATGAGATAAAAAAGTCCAACATGTAAGAAAGTTTCGACACCATACCCAAAAGTCATCGCCGTATTACAGAGCATGAAATGACTCAACCAAGCCAAAATGAGCATTTTTTGGGTATGCCATCCTAGTGTGACTCCTATCAATGCCCCTACATAAATACTCGTTATGAGAACCACCACGGCATTATCTGTAACACCCCAAGGCATCAGAAAATTGGCCAAACCAACAATAGAAGGCAATTCTTTGATGGAAAATAAATCGTATGAAATAAACCACTCCACATAGCCATTCACCCCATACAGATTAAACCATTCAGACGATAAGAGCAAACATTGTAATAAGCCAAAAAGACCAATACTGATTCTTAAAAACACCAGTGGAAATTGGTCAACTGGCTTGAAAAAAAATTGATGAAAACTTAGCGTGAGATTTCTCATGGCTGTGAAAGAGATATGGCAGGTTCTGCGGTTTGAAAGACAACTTCTAACATTTTTTCTGGCTTATTTCTTTTGCCTTGGGCAAATTTTGCCATCGCTGGAATTTTATTACGCTCTATCTTCACGGTAATTTGTGCAGCATCTGGATGTAAATCAAGCGTTCTTGCCGCCCAAGATTTTACCATAATATCTTGTAAATCTGGGGGAAGGTTGTTCAAGGCTAATACACAAGTATGGAATCTTTTTTCAACCTCAGTATTCGAAAATTTAAACGAAGCATCTTTATTGTTTCCTGTCAAATCTTTTACGATAATGCTCACAAAAAAATCGGGGGAAATATTGGGAGAAAAAAAGCTATAATCCGCTTGCAAAACAGTCATTTCGGTATAATATTCCGATACATTTCTGAGAGGATGAACCCAAGGTTCAATCGCTTTCATGGCACTATATTCTCTAAAAGATTTAACACAAATCATGGCAAAATGAAATGTAAAAAATAGCAAGAGCAATACCTGTGGTTTGGTAAAAGGATTTTTCATCAGTTGACAATATGTTTTAACTCTTTTAAATAAAAGGTTCACCCCTCCTGAATCTTTTTAATGAAAACTACACTGAAATATCCGCCCTTCTTATGTTACTAGCGTTTGGCGGCGGCTTCCATAATGGCATTAATAGCTTTAACTTTTTCAGGATATTTTGACGCAAATCCGCTCGTCCAGATTGTTTTTATGTAATTACCCACAGAAGTCACAATTTCGTTGGCATTTACCCCAGCTCCCACTTTATGGTAGGCAGAGACTGTACTTAAATTGCGAATACTGGCACTGCCTAAACGTGTGACTTTACCTGACTCTTCGATAGAAATATTGTAGGCAGACGCATCCACATCTTTCAAAATATCCTGAATTTTAGTAAAGTCATCCTTCGAAAAATTGGCTGTTTTTATATTCGGACGAACAGCAATGACACTGGTGTTTTTTGCACTTTTTTCTAAAATTGTGTTGATGGCTTTTACCTTTTCTGGATACATCGAGGCAAACTTACTAGTCCAAACTGTTTTTACGTAATTACCAACCGTCGTAATAATTTCATTTGCAGCATTGGCGGCACCTCCAACCTTGTGATATGCCGAAACGGTACTTAAATTTCTAATACTTGCACTACCTAACCTCGTAACTTTTCCGCTATTTTCTATCGAAACGCTGTAGGTAGAAGCATCAGCTCCTTTCAGGATTTCTTCGATTTGTGCCAAATCCTTATCCGAAAGATTTGCTGATTTTACTTGAGGTGCCTGTGCCATTACAGACATCATTGGAGCGACTATCATCGCAAGATATAAGGCTAATTTTTTCATTTTTAAATAAAGTTATATGAGAATTATTGGAGGGGTGACATATCTTTCTCAAGGCAAACCATTGGTTTTCAATACCATTTTCACAAAAAAATGACAATGAAATATTACCACACCATTCATGCAAATGGATAAGCCTTGGGGTATTATAAGCCCTAAGTTTTCAGTACAAAATCGGTGTATGTATTAAGATTAACTCTTAAATTTTGTGGTGAAATGAATTGTACTTATAGAAATGATATGCTCAAACGTAGTGATTAGTAACAGTGATGAAATGTGTATAATGGAGGTGCAAACGAAGAATTTTTGACAGGGGAAAATTAATGACTCTGAAAGTGTTCACCAAATTTAGAAGCGATATTTGAGTAAACGGCTCGACTTTTTGGCATAATCAACGGCAACAAAACTCTGGTTTACAGACAATTACCTTTATGTCCTAAGGCGATATTGTTGGCATGTAAGCTATTCTAACTAGGGTGCGCCTTGAGTAGCACCCTAGTTAGAATTTTGAAAATAACATCAAAAGCAATTCTAAAATATTATTCAAAAGGGTTCGAAAACAATTTTCGAACCCTTTTTTGATATTACCATGCTCGATATGACTCGGGTTTAGATGCAATCATTGCGTCTAAACTGATAGAGTAAAACAATCAAAATCATCATTCACTCAATTCCAGAATGACTCAAATCTAACTTTATTTATACAATAAATACTTCCTTCTCATTTTTTTGTAATCGCTCAGCCCAGGTTCCCAAGAGGCTCTAATTTCTTTTTCAGATTTGCCTTCTTTTAATTGGTTTTTAAAATCTGCAACACCAATCAAATAGTCTATATTGCCAATTTGTTTACTCATACTTCTGTCAAAAAACTTATCTTTTTCGGGATAATTATTATATAAATCTATCATCCATTTAAGGTTGATTTGACAGTTTTTTCTTAATTCTTTCGTATCATAGTTGCGCAAATCTACACCATAACAAAGCTCATCCATATAAAGCGGTGATTCGCTCATACCTTTGATACTGGTTGGAGTATACGAAAAGTCATAGACTCCTTTATACAAAGGGCTACCCAATATGGTAAAGGCAAAATACGTACCTCGACCGTGATTCAAACGTGTACCTTCAAACAAGCAGGTTGAAGGATATAACAAAATGCTTTGAGGCGTGTTCAAGTTTGGTGATGGATTGACAGGCAATACATATTCCATATCGTGTTTATAGTTCAAAACTTTCACAATTTTGAGCTTACAGGTTTTTTTCTCAGGTAACCATCCCTCCCCGTTAATCATTTGAGCAAATTCGGCGATCGTCATACCATGGGCAATAGGCACAGGAAACTGACCAATACCCGATTTGAGTTTCATGTCCAATATGGGTCCGTCGACTAGATATCCGTTAGGATTTGGACGGTCCAAAATCAGTAGTTCCTTGTCAAATTCGGCGCAAGATTCCATGACATCTCTCAACACATTGATATACGTATAGAAACGACAACCTACGTCCTGGATATCATAAATCATTAGGTCAACATCGGCTAAATCTTCTTTTGAAGGCTTGCGTTTTTTCCCATACAAAGAAATAATTTGAATCCCAGTGGCAGCGTCTTTTTCATCCGAAACCTTGGTACCATTACTGGCATTTCCTCTAAAACCGTGTTCGGGGCCAAATACTTTTACAATATTGATACCACGAGATAAAAGGCTATCCACTAAGTGTTTTTTGCCAATAATTGTGGTTGGATTTGCGAGAATACCTATACGTTTTCCTTTTAGGTAATCGAAATATTGGTCCGTCTGGTCAGCACCAGTAACTATTGTTTTAGGAGTTTTGGAGGTTGGTTCGTTCGAAGCAAATAGTGTCGATGAACCGAGCAATAGCAATACTGAAAGTAAAAATTTCATAGGCTTTCGGATGAAGTAAAATGAAAAATTAAAATTGGGTTTATGAATAAGTTTCAAACATACGAAGATAAATAAAAAACACTATCCCTTTTTAAGGTTTATCTCTTCCAATAAATCGTTCATTTCCTAATAAAAACTGAATAGCCCTGACAATATTTCTTTCTCTGCTTTCTTCTGCTTTTAGGTTTGCAATATATCTTATGATTTCTTTTTGAAGCGATGGCGTTAATTTTTCGAATACTTGCAGAGCTTCAACATTCGAATTGAGTGCCAGTTGCAATTTGGGATGTATCGCTATTTCTCGACTTTCTTGATCAAATGTAATTTCTATCTCGAGCACTTCACCAATCCTTTTGGGTGAATTTTTCAGCATCGAGGTATTAATATAAAATCGCCATTCACCATCATACTTTACCAGAGTTTGTCGAAATTCCTGTTGGTTAATCTTTCCACAGACAGGAATTGGACCTTTTTCTTTTTTTGCCAATTCAAAAATCGATTCCAAAATCTCCTGAGGAATTTCGAGGTATGGGTTGACTCCAATGATTTTTAGTGTACCCGAAAATGAAAACATCTTTGATGCCATAATCGCTTAAATTTAATCAAAAGCAGTATTAAGTTCTGCAAGAAAAAGATTGATATTTTGTTTAATTGAACGTACTACCGACTGAAATTGATTTATCATCTGACTTCTAGCGTGTAGGTCGTCCGCATGGTAAATACCGCCCTTTGAAAAATTCACCGATTTGTTGGCTTTAGTGAGATTTTCATCAAATTGGTACATCAGCCATCGCTCCTTCGTATTCTGTAATAAAGTTGTTTTACCCGAATTACTAAATTTTGGTTCAGTAAGCATATACCACACAAAAGGAGATATTTCATGCTGATTTTGGTTGAGCCAAACATTTTGTAATAGATTCCGCCTAGTACTCATTTCAACCTTTTTACCCTTTGGATTTAAGGTCGCAAATCCAAGACTTGCACCTAAAACACCTGCACCAATCGCTACACCATTGTTTAGTGATTCGTTCGAAATTAATACCGTGGCAATACTCGATGCCGCTCCTATCACGATAGACGCAACCGTAAATTTGGTTGTCTTACCACTATTGGCATTATCCACAAAATTGGCAATTTGGTCTACACGCTCGCCTTCGCAATCAAGCTCGGCGCTGAGTGCATCTATTTCAGAATTTGCTATCCATACACGATTATCAATTTGTTGCTTGAGGGTATTCAAGCGCACCATTGATTCGAGGCTATTTTTGTTGGGCTTATTGACTATTTCATGAACCTCATCATTAATCCTCAAGGCATTCATAATGAGAATACTAGCCTCCGAGAACCTTGATTTTAGTGAAACATTTGCTTTTAAGATAGAATCTGAATTTGTCGAGATACCATAATTAAAATCTGTTGTATTCTGTGGAGGGATACAGTAACTTTCCTTGGCAATAGAGAGTAAGGTAGCGTTTTTTTGAACCGAACAAGAAGAATTCAAAAAGAGGATACTCATATATCCAATCGTACAGACGCCTGACCAAATTTTCATAGCAAAATGACTTCATTGTGAGGATATTATTCAATAATAGGGATAAATATAGACAAAAAATAAAGGGCTTGCATCGAGATACAAGCCCTTTATTTTCTAAAATTTCAACTTATTTCTTGCCTGTTAGCCAAGTCTCAGAAGTAGTGCCACCAGCAGACTCTTTAGAATAGATTAACAAATCTGTTGATGTCAAAGTTTGTAACTCTCCTTCTGACACCTCAGTCTTGTCCTCAGATGTAATTGTAATTTTTGTACCGTTTACTTTATAAGTAAACTTTTCCGTTGTTAATGGTTGTCCATCCATTGCTGACGCTGAGACGCCTGTACCATCTGCATTGAATTGCATATAACTACTTGCACTTAAAGCAACAGTAATATCCATATTCATCGCTCCTGTTACTTTACTACGAAGTTTGGTGAGTGACCATTTGCCAACAACAGTTGCAGGACTTGCATCATCATTTTTCTTACAAGATGTAATGAACAAAAGAAAAAGAACTGGTAAAATTAATTTGATTTTCATAAAAATTTATTTATTGAACATTAGATAGAAATTACAAGTGTAAAAAATATTTTCTTTGCTAATCCATCAAAAAGTGCTTTTACACAATCATAATCGATAAGGAATTTTTCAGAAACATCAAAATTAATACAATTTTCAATACAAATTAATTTAACTTATTAAACGGTTTTGTTAATCTTATTCCTTCTATTTTACCTTCATCACAAACTCCCAAGTCTTCTCAGAGTTTGGCGTGAGGTTCTTTGGAATAAAGCTCTCACGAGGTTTACCGTTGACATGATATAGTCTTTCTGTGGGAATTTGAAAATTGATATTTGTCTCTTTCAAGTTAAAGCCTTCAATGGCGCCTAGCAACCCTGCCATCTTCGTTCCTACGACCAATGGCTTTTTGAAAGAGTCAAAACCAATCGCCATCCCTTCGCCCATGCTTCCTGTCCAATGACCAACAAGAACGATAAGTTTTCCTTGAAAAATTTTCTTGCGGGGATACACATACTCTATCCAATGACGCTTTGTCTCAAAGTCCTTTTCATCATATTCATGCTGTTGATAGGGCATTGGGGCAGTAATAAATCTTCCCATGATGGCTCTCGCAACGGTTGAATTACCTCCACTAGGCGTGTCAGTTAAGTCTAATATTAAGATAGGGTAATTGATTAAAGAGTCAAGCGCTTGGTCAAATGAGCTAATTAAGTCATTGTTCCATAAGCAGTTATTGATTTTTAGATATGCTTTGTTTTTGGATAATAATTTTGCTTCCATCAAGGGTGTAGCATTACCAGAAAATACTTTATTATCCAATTCGATTGTTTGAGGACGTCCCTCAAAAATAACTTCTATCACTCTTGGTTTATCGTGCGTCCCTGCCAACAACATATCCAAAGCAAACTGCTTCATGGCATTGGAGTGATGTTGAGTAAATTTTGGAAGAAAAGCTGGCAACAACTTTCTGAGCGAATCGCCATTAAATTTCACAATTTCTGCGCCGATTTTAAGTCCTGCTTTTTCAGCATTACTTCCTTTTTTTACATCCGAAACCCAAAACTTGCCTCTTTTCTCTTCCGCATAAAGATCTTGTCCCGATGGTACAAGTCTGTTAGAGGACTTCAGATTTACATTCAAAGACGAATGCCCGTTATGAAGCTCAATCAACATATTTTCTAATAATCGGATAAAATCTTGATTAGTAGTAATGGTAGCTACCTGTGGCTTGTATAATTCCTTTACCTTATTCCAATCAATTTGTTGCTGAGACAAATAGGCATAATGTTGGTAGATAGTATCCCAAAAGGTATCAAAATCTTTTGGGTATTTGCTTTGTGCATTTGTATTAAAACACGAAAGAATGAAGAATAGAAGAGGGTAAATACGTTTCATAGATAATTTTTTTGAGGTAAAATAGGCCATACTTGAATTTTGTCATTCAAACTTATTACCAAAGGTAGAATTTCATAGAAAAGCAGCTGAAAGTTTATGACAAAAAAAAGTGTCAGATTTCTCTGACACAATCAATCTATTGAATTATTGGTTAAAAAGCTCTTTCGTGAGTAGTCCAAATCCAAACCACTGACAGCTCCCATCCGTTTTTTGAAGATTATAGGCTCGAGATTTCAGATAATACGTTTCTGAGGTCGAGCACCCTATATCTTTTGCTTTGGTAAGGCTTAATAAGAATTTCATAAAAAATGTAATATTGTCCTCACTCATTAAATGGGTAGATACAAGCTCACCATTATCGACGCTAGAGGCTACTCTTGACATAAATGGCTGAGGACTCATCGAAGGATTCAGGAAATATCTGGATACTAATTTGCCATTTTCCATTGTAAACAACACAAGCCGATTGGTATTCCCAAAGCAATTGTTTGTGTTGACAAGTACCGAAAGCGATTCTCCTTCATCTAAGTCTAATAAAGGATTGGCAAATGCTGCGGTAATAGTGTCAGCTGAAAAATTAGTTGGACAGGTTTGCCTCAAACGAAAATTTGATGCAAATGTGTTGTGAAGGTTTAAAAACCAAATGCAAACAATAGCTAACGAATAGCGAATAAGTGGAGTCTGTATCATATTTGAACTATTTTTTTGATAAAGACTCCGTATTTTTTCAAATGTTGCAAACAAGCAACTATTTATTCTTTCACCGAAAAAGTTTGTAATTCGCCATAGGTCTCAAAGCCTAATTTTGCATAAATCGGCTCACCCATGACTGAGGCATTTAGCACCGCAATCGAACATCCTTCGCTTCTAGCTTGCGTCAATAAGCGCTCTGTGATTTTACGTCCAATTCCTTTGTTTCTGCCCGCAGGAAGTGTACCAATCGTATGTAAACCTGCCACCTTATCAGAATCAATAAAAAGAGTTCCACAACCCAAAATTTCACCCTCCTCTACATATACAAAAGCTTTTACTTGAGCTGATTGATGTAAAACATTGGCAAAAACATCTGCATTGAAATGGTATTTAAAGGCAACTGTGGCCACATGAGCATAAGCTAGGATTTCTTCAGTTTCTATAACTTGATGAATTTCAGGGATTTCTTCAAAAGGAAACTGTGCGTCCAATGACATTGCCATATTTTGAAGACCAAAGTTGAATACAAAGCGCTCATCCTGCTGAATATTGTGCAAACCAGAAGTGGTTATTCTGGCTGGAAAATTAGCAGTAGGTAAAAGCTCAATAACCGCATCCAAAGCCTCCGTTGAGTTCTCTATTTCGAAAACACGTTTTGGCCAATCAGAGTTGGGAATTGGGTTATATTTGAAATAAGGAGTTTGTCTGAGTGACTGATTCAAACTGCCAACAATAGTCCAATATTCGAATAGGTTTTTGACAATAATATCGTTCATAAAAGCTAAAGAGGATGTTTAATATTTGGGAACAATCTTTTTCTAAATCTAGGAATAATGATAACTTTATTTTCAAAAGAAAGATTCCCTTTTGCCTTTATTCAGCTTTAAACTTCAAATGAATCAAAGTATGTTAATACTGCTATTTCTACTTTAGGATTGAGTTGAATAGTTTGATCAAATAGTTCTCTTCTTAGTTTTTGGTACAAAACAACTGCATTTCTCAAACTTTTTAGTAGGTCTGCTTTTTGATAAGTTGGAACTGTACTAATCAAAGCTTGGTAATCAAGCGCCTCTAATTCCATTTCAACTTTTCGAACACCTCTTGGCAAATTACCATTTTTGATATGCAATAATGGCCCTAAAACTACCATTCGCAAAAAGCCTAAAAAATCCAATGCTTCAAGATACTCGCCACGTCCTATTTTGAGTAATGCATAGTGTACCCAAGTCCAAAAACGGTCTTCAATCCACTGATAATCAGGATAAGGAAATTGGGCTTCTGAATCTTGAATGGCTTGTTGGAGCGCTCCATTCTTATCCAATAAAATAAAAGGCGTTTCGACTCGCACCTTAAACTCGTCGAGGGTGACAAATTTTAAATCTACATGCAATAAAGGATTGTCGTAGAGACAGATAAGCAATCGAGGTTCGCCCACATGTTCTCCTGTAAATCCCGACAGAAAATCGCCCAATGATTCTGCGATAGCTGTCATATTTGCCTTATTAGGCGCTATCTTGTGCTTCGTTACAAGCACCAAATCAAGGTCAGAAAATTCATCTATTTGTTGCGCAATCCACGAACCACCAACTGCCACACCAAGAATGCGATCGTCTTTTTCGAGGATATGTTTGACACGGTAAGCAAAATCAGTTTGTATCATGGTTTTGTAGGTAGTTAAGGGATATAAAGCAAAAATCCCAACCACGGAGCTTCAGGAGCATTAGTGATTGGGATTCTGGAGAATTTATAGGTTTACTAATTTTACCAAGTCCAATCTAATTGTTCGTAATAAGGAATTTTCGACTCTTCACAGATATTCAATAAGCGCTGCTTTACAGGACGGGCATTCCCGATACCAACCTTAGGAATGATAATATGCGAGCTTGACTGGATTTTGGCATAAAAATAATCGCTTGTTTCCGTCACATTTTCGATTTGATTATAGGCAATTGTAGCAGCACGCTCTCCATCTCCCATGAGCATATTGTCCATAAAAAACTCACATTCGATTTCTTTGCCATAACTACCACCAAAAGTATTTTGAACATACTTAGTAATCTCATTTTTGTAATACCCACGTACCAAACGTGGTAATGCCATAATCACAGCACCACCCACCACAATAGAAATCAACGCTACAGTCAAGTGATTTTGAGTGTACAAATAATACCCAGAAATCGCAGAAACCGCCAAATAAACACCTAAGATTTTAGAGGGCGAAAACTTAAACAATTTGTTTTCCGAAGCTACAAAAAGCTCATGTTGAAGATAATCTTCTTCTTGAAGTATAAAACGTATATTCATGGTAAATTATATTTTATTGTGTATTGATACTTTGGTATTAGTGCAAAATAAGATTGCATTATTGGGCATTCGGCACTCAGCTATGGGCACTCGGAAAAATAAAATTTATTTAATTTTGAATATGAATGCTAAGTATGAGTACCGAATTGTGAGTGATAAGTTCTAAGTGTAATTTTTTAACTACTAACACTTTATCTCATCAAATTATTAATTATAGAACATTGATAAGCCCTGTCTATAAGGATTTTTTATAGAACCCAATCTTTTCATCTGCTCCTGAGGAGCGACAGGGTTCCAGATTCTAGCTTTCTGTCGCCCCTACGGAGCTTTTACAAAGGGAAACAATATAATTCTCTTTTAATCAAGCTTATTTTGCTCCTAACTAAGTAATTAAAAAATTACATTCACAATTCATAACTCAGCACTCATAATTAATTTATGAGGCATCCATCACCGAACACTTCCCCTCGAAAGCGAATAGGTGTCACATCTATTCCATCTTTTATGACCACCACCTGATCCCAATTTCCTTTGGTATACATATCAGTACTGAAATGGATGGTATCAAACGGAAGTTTATCACCCAAAATATATTTTCTCACCAGCATTTCTGTTTTGTCAGACGATGAAGATTTGTAAAACCTCCCTCTTAAAATATAGGTATTACGATCAACGGTGAAAGGTTTTATATTTTTTGTAATCTGACCAGTATTAGTATTAAAATCTATTTCGTTAAATTCGAAAGTCGCTAATGAAAAGGTTGAATCATTTTTCGACAAATCAAAATCTTCGAGTGACCACTTTACATACTGACCTGCGTGCACGATATTGCAAGTATCTTTGACCAAATCGCTGAGGCTATAGCTAGAGGTTTGTTTTCCTTCATGAAAAAAACGTAGTACCGTTTTTTTGTTCAATTTTGATCCTGAAATTAAATCATCCATTACAACCACATTTTTGCCATCATTGGTGATAAATACAGACATAGCAACGAAACCTTTTTCAGGAATTGAATACAAAAGATTCCCTTTCGAATCTGTCATATTCCAATTATTTTTCTTTAGTTTAAAGGTAAATTGTTCGTTTCTCGAGCGCACAACCGTTTGACTTCTTGGCTCATCAGCCCAAGCATTTCCAATAGTGATACCGATGTAAAAGAGCGTTAAAATTATATTTTTCATGCTTAATTTTGGATAATAATTGCTGTATTTTCTAAACGAATATACAAATTTGTTTCAATTTTGCTCTTTTATAAGTTAAACCAGGTTCAAAAAACATTCATTTTAACCTCTATTGTATCTGATTTCAAAACTAAGACATTTTAATTAATTTGTACCCCTATCTATTAAACTATTTTTTTAGTTACATTTTTAAATACTTAGTTTGAACAAAAAAATCCTCTCGAAAAAGAGAGGATTCATCAACAACATAAAAGCTTTTTCCAAAAAATCAGTCCCAAACACCATTCCCTGTGGTAAGGATCAGCGGAGCGCCATCGGTTACAACAATCGTATGTTCGTGCTGAGTCATATATCCACCTTTATTCCCTACCATAGTCCAGCCATCCGAGAGAGTTTCAGCAATGGTAGAGTGAGTAGAAATAAATGTCTCGATGGCCACTACCGAATTTCTCTTAAATTTCTCAAAATTAAGACGGTTTTTATAATTCAGAATCTCATGAGGAGGCTCGTGCAATCTTCTTCCAACGCCATGACCTGCCAAGTTTTTGATTACTTTATAACCTCTTTTCTTCGACTCTTTTTCAATCATTTCGCCAATATCTGCAATTCTTACCCCTTCTTTGATATGCTCAATAGCTATTTTCAGAATTTCTTTGGAAGCATTCACAAGTGACTGATGATTATGGATATCCTCCCCTACTACAAATGAACAACCGTTATCAGAGTAATATCCACCAAGTTCGGCCGATACATCTATATTAATGAGTTCGCCTTCTCGCAAAATCCTTTTATCTGAAGGAATTCCGTGACAAAACTCTTTATCAATACTAATACAAGCCCAGCCAGGAAATTTGTAGGTTGCATAAGGTGCAGATTTTGCGCCATACGATTTTAGAATCTCTGCCCCAAAATCATCCAATTCTTTGGTTGACATACCTACTTTGGCATATTCACACATCTTTTTGAGTGTTATGGCAACCACTTCACTAATTTTCTTAATACCAACTAATTCTGATTCATTTTTGATGAGCATGTTAATTGCTTGTTGTTTTGATTTGGTAAAACTCGCTAAATAACGTGGCGTCCAAAGGAATACCAGTTATTTATTACAAAACTACTTTAAAAATCTGAAAGTTATGGCACTATCATGGTACCAGCGTATCATAAGTGGATCTTTTGCATCAGATATGTCTTCAAAACTAACATCTTTTCCAGTGCCATAGTTTATCTGCCAGTGTGGGTTTTTATTGACACCTATCATCAGAACCAACTTACTTCCTTTAGCTAACTGCTTACAGGTCATATAGTTGTGACGAATACTGATAGCTTGAATGGTGTTTGGTTTTAGTAAATTTCGTTTTGATATATCCTTGGACATACTTGCTCGTTGTACTACTTCGCTGAGTGCCAAATATTTACCATTAGGAAGTTTTTCATATAAAGTAAAAACAAGATCAACATCTTTTTTAGATATACTTATATTGAGATTCACATCGTAATAGCCACTCAAGATTATCGGTTCTCTAAACTCCTCTGTCTCATAAATAATTTGTTCAGGTAAAGGGCTCAATGAATCAGTTAACAACTTCGGAAACGCGCCAATTTCTTCCCCAGCTGGTCGATAAATACTTCGATCTTTAAAATCAACTTTTTGTTGATGAAAACCCGTCTTTTCTGGTTTTACTGTTGAAAGCTTATTCGGTAGAAGATAATAACGCTGTTCGCTATTGAACATTTGGTTTAGGCTTCCAACATGTCTCCATTCATTTTTACCTATCACTTCAAAATTCACCTTATCACTTAAAAGTTCTGGTGGAGTTTTACCTTTAAAAATCGAATCAAACCATTTAAAAATTATGCTGTTGATTTTAATTTTTGCCACACTATCAATTGGCCATCCTCCTAGACTATCTCTTTTTGTGCCTTGGGCTGAGGCATGATCGTAAGGACCAATTAACAGTTGATGTTGTGCATGAGGGTTATGCTTGAGATGCTCCTTATAATAATACATGGCTCCTGTCTGATCATCATCCCAATACCCAGTAATGGTCAAAACTGGAATATTAATTTTGGCAAATTCAGCACCTTGGGGAGTCATACTTTTCCAGTAATTATCATAGGTTGGATGTTGCAACCAGCGTTGAAAGTTGGCATTAGGTTTTCCATAAAGAGAGTCTATGGAGGCAAACTTTAGCCCCTTTTTATAGTAATCAAAAAATACAGAATCCCATTTTGAGGAATTTAGAAACTCCTCAAAATTTGTAAGCTTATGAACATCAACAAATCTCAGCCATCGAAAGGCGTAGCTCATAAACACTCCGTTATGCATAGGAAAATCAATTCCTGCACCTACTGATACCTGTGGTACAATGGCTTTTAATGCTGGGTGTATTTTTTTGGCACTTGCCCACTGACTAAAACCTAAATAACTACCACCAGTCATGCCTACTCGACCATCGCACCAAGGTTGTTTGCTCAACCAATCTATGATTTCATAGGCGTCTTCAGCATCATTTTCAAAGGGCTTTAATTCATTAGGACTACATTTCTTTCCTCGGGTATTAATAATCGCCAGATTATACTGATACCGTTTGGCGGCATTTGTTATATCCTGTAGTAAATTTTTACTACTGTCCGCATAAATGTCATACCAAATAATACAGGGTTGAGTCTTAGCTTTGGCATATACAAACATCGCACAAACCGTATTTCCATTTTTAAGTGGAATCTGGACATTGTCCTCCATTACAAATAATGAATCTTCAGTTTTTTGTGCACTTAGTTGGAAATAGGATAAAATTCCAAACAAAAAAATTAGAAGTGTTCTCATAGTTATTGATTTAGTATAATGGAATATTAATCTAATCTACTAAAAATCAAAAACATATAATCACCATATACTCATTGAAATATGATTTAGACTTTTGTAAAACCAAGGTATTCCTTTCAATTTCAGAAAAACTAAACACCAAATTGTTTTAAATGATGGTCGAGATGTTTGTAAAACATATTATTCCATTCTGTCTTACTCAATTTGCCAAATGAATGAGATTCTTTCTGGTCAAAATAGCCCTCGCCTAATTGTTGAGTTTGAGAGATATAATTAATCAATCGATTTTTTTCATACTCAAAATCCTTTTGCTCCGTAATGATAAAAGCAGGAGCTGTTTTTAAACTTTGCTTATATGGCACTTCATTTACTACAAAATTTTTCACAAAAGATTTCAAAAAGAATTTAAGCAAGAAATTAGGCTTAGGGTGCTTGTCTTCATAAACCAATTCGTATGTCACACAGCAATGAGCGAGCATTTGCGCTACGCTCATTTGTCCCCATAAAGGTTGTGAGTCCTTCTGAAGTAGATTAATTCTTTGAATTATTTCTTGAGAAACTTCCGAGGTAAAAATATTGGGTAAAGCCATGATGAGATTAGCGTTAGTTAAATGAGGAATTTTTACTAAAAATAGGAAATAGTTTACATAGTATAAAGAAAATTAAATGCTTAAACTAAAGGCAAGTTGCTCGCATATAACTCGCTGGAGAAAACTCTAACGAGGGCTAACTTGCAATACAAATCCTTCATTTAAGTGATATTCTAACCGCTTAACCTTATATTGTTTCGATCAACTATGATTTCCATTTTTATTGAGCTTATTTTTCTACCTTCAAACCAGAAACCAAAACACCTTTTGTATGAACTGTCCCAATTGTAACGCACCTGTATTCAATTACAACCTCAATATCCAAACGGATATCGGCAAATGTGATGCTTGTCAGCAGGTATTTAAGCTTTCAGCCTCGTTTAAATGTCCACCTTCACAAACAACATTTTCTTATGAATTAGATTTATCTCAGGTTCCAGAAGACATGACCATCAACAAGAATGTTGATGGGATTTCTTTACAAATCAAAAACTCCATTGGCTATGGGTTAATAGCCAGCGTTCTTCCTATTTCGGTATTCTTATTTTTTTACTTTTTTGCCACTGAAGTCATCGACTTTGAATCGATAGACGCTAAAATTCTCTACATCATTTGGGGATTTGGGGCAATTTTTGGTGGCTTTATGATTTGGTTATTCCTACAATCAATTTTTGGCGAACTCAATATCAATCTCACCAATCGAGGAGGAAATATCGAAAAAGGAATAAAAATATTTGGTTGGCATTCAACCTATTCTTTCGATTGGAAAACGGTTTCTGGCATTGAAGAAGAGCTTACTTATTACAAGAATAAAAACCAAATGCAGCCATTTTACAAAATAGTCATTTATGCCAATCAAAGAATCGAAATTGGAGAATCACTCACTGATGAGAAACGCTATTTTGTACTCAAATATTTACAATATTATTTAGGGAAAGTTAAAACTACGGGGAAGTTGCAGTAGTCGTTAAGCCTTTGTTGGTTTGTCTTAAACAAATTTAGCGTCGGCAAAACACTACCGAAATCTTGTCCACAATACTTCGCTAACTGCTTTGGCTTGGCTCGTTGGAGAAAACTCCAGAGAGGGCAAAAAATCTCTCTTTTTCCGTTAAACTCTCCTTTCCGATATTTAACAAAATTGCCTTCCATAAAGAAACCCAATGCCTCTATTGGCATTGGGTTTGCTATAATACTCCCAATTTCTAATAATGTCTCCTTGACATTATTAACCAGTTTTCTTCCACTTCTATACTTTCAAAAAAACCTTATTCTTATACAAAACTCTTAGTAATATAATTTGTGTCAATGTAATGGCACAGGCTGTCAGAACGTTGTGCCAACGCTCTGGACAGTGTTGAATAATTCCTCCAAAAAAGAAATTGGCAGTATGTCCAAAATTTACGATACCTTCTGAAGCCATGTAAATCAAGATGGAGTTTGAGCCAATCCAAATAAACGGTGCTGCCCATTTTTGAAAACCCCAAACGTCGATAATCAAATAAAATACGATAAAAAACCAGATTGAAAATCCACCTACTAAGCAAACAAACGAGCTTGACCATAATCGTTTATTAATCGGAAATGACATATCCCAAATTAGGCCAATTAGGACCAAAACAAGTCCCGCAATTGCTAATACCGCAATTTTCCCATAGGAGGAATTATAGTATTTACTTCTTAAAAAAGTAGTGGTAAAAACGCCTAATAGTGCTGTTCCAATGGCAGGAAGCGTTGAGAGTAGACCTTCTGGGTCAAAAACCTTGCTATGTAATCTTCCTGGCAAAAGCAATCTATCTATATAAGATTCTAAAGAACCTTCTTTCGTAAGTACCCCTGCCCCAAAACCTGGCACTGGTACCAGTTTCATTAAAGCCCAATAAAGTATTAGAATAAATACAAACCAATACACTTGTTTTTGGGTATTGGCATTTAGATAAATAAGACCTGCAAAAAACCATGCTAGTCCAATTCTACCCAATACACTCGCCATTCTTGTCTGCTCGTAACCATTCCATTTAAACAAACCATTTACCACTAGACCTAAAAATATTAGCGTAATAGTTCGCTTTAACATACTCCAATACAAAGGCTTTTTAATGTTGAAAGGCAACTCATAAGCCTCTGCAACGGATGCTTCATTCACTTTCTTTTGCATAGAGAAAGGCATCGAGGCACCTGCAATAAACAAAAACAATGGGAATATCATATCATAAAATGTGATACCGTCCCAAGCTGTATGATGCAGTTGTTCGGACATCCACTCAAATGCTGGAATATGCGTAGTTTCTGCCAAAGCATGAATGATATGCTCACCACTCATAATCCAAAACATATCAAACCCACGAAGCGCATCCAGCGAAATGAGTCTTAGATTTTTTGACTGATTGCTCATATTATAGTTTGTCGAAAAACATTTTCTATTTTCTTTTGTAAAAACTCCAAAGAAGCCACAGTTCAAGCCCTTGTTTAGTTGCCTTCAACAAGGGCTTGAATTGACACTATTTATATGCTTCAATCAAGGCTTTTTGATACTTCAAGTGTAATTTTTGCGCTAAAGCAATGCTACTTCCTTGTGGGGTTGATGGAAATGATTTTTGTGTAGTTACCCATTTCCATTCCCAAGTACGAATTTGCTCGTCGAAAGCTTTCAAATCTGGCTCCTTATTTTCAGACATTGCCTTAGTTAACTCTTGAAAAAACTGTGACCAACGTGGCTTATAAAAATCATTGAGCAAACCGCTCCACTGGCGATTTGAATACTCGTGCAGAGGACTGTTGGCATCGCCCCAAAGCGTAACCAAGTCTCTCGCATTTTGCTCGTAAAGTGCTTTTTCTTGTGGTGTAGTACCCCAAGATCTAGCCGAGCTAATCCAAGGACCAAGCATAAAATCTTTTCGGGTTGCTAATAAAGCATCCATGTCAGAAATCAAAGTAAGAAAAGCTTCTGAGTCGACTTTGAACTGCGCTGCATTTTTACTTTTGTAAGAATCTTTCCATTTTTTCTGTAAAATCAAGGCATAATTAGCCAAAACCTGACGAGTAACATCTACCACATCGTACTGAAATCCATCTGCGTTTACTCCTTTTTTGGAAGCTTCAATAAATAAATCCCAAGCAGGTAAAAGCTCTTTTGGCGGGTAATTCAATCTTGTACGAGTCCAAATCGTAGTGGAATCAAACGTAGGACGACCAGTAACAATAGACTCGGCACCATCGCGAATGTCTTTGCCATTGTAAACCGTATTTCTTAGAATTTGCCAAGCATCCACCAACGATTTGTCATCTGTTTTATATCTATTTTTTGCATATTTCACCAACCACTCGTCCAAATTTACAGGAGTAGTTTGCCAAGTATGCTGCATCATCAATTCATAAATCACTGGATTTTGCTCAATTGCTTCCATAGTCAAACCTATTCCCTGCAAATTCTTGGAATTGGGGTCATTGAGTGCTAGTGCTGGTCCAGAAGCCACACCCTCCAAACGTCCAAAAAGGTTGACATTTCCCCCAAAATTATTCAACATATTCCAAATCCAAGGCTTTCCATAAAACGCTTCGGTTCTTTTCCACACGGGCTCAATTTCAGTAGCTAAATCCAAAAGTAACATTTTGTCATTTGGTACTGCATTCAATAAAGCCTCAATTTGAGGAGCCTTCCAGAATTTTCTATCACTATAAAACAACCAACCTTGCATCACCCAAATACCTTTAGGGTCTGCCTGACGGATACCTTCATAAATCCTTGCACTCAATTTTGATAAATAGGCAGGCTCATCGGTCGGAGGCTCATTTTCGTTAAAGGTATCAGCCGAATACAAATGATTTGTACCAAAAAGTTTGGTTTGTTTATCAATAAACTTTTTCCCTAATTCTGCAAAAAGCGGGTCTTCCGAATCAAGAATATAGGTATCGCCAAAGCCATTAGTCCAGTTTGTAGCTTTTAGTTTGGCGTTTGGATATTTCTTTTTAAATGCAGCTGGTACGTGTCCCGTAAAGGCAGGCAATACCGGTGTCATGCCCAAAGCTCTTTCTCTTTGTAATATTTTTACCTGCAAATCTTTGTGGGATTTCATCCAGCTTACTGGCAGTGGACCACCCCAACCGTCTAAGTTTCCCATCCAAAACCAAGAGAAATAAGCCGGTCCACTAAAAAAGTCTTTTAGGTCATTATCAGAAAAACCCATTTCGTTATAAACCTCTCTCCAAGTGTACTCTTCACCTGTAATGGCCAATGGCATATTGATGCCATGCATAGCCATCCAGTCTATTTCTTTTTGCCATCTTTCCCAATTCCACCATGACATACTATAGTTGAATGTGCAATAGTTGAGATAATAACGGTATTGATATGGCGTAGTCTTAGTGATTTTTTGAGTAAGTTGTGGCAATTTAGTTGGCAAATCAAGGTTTTCACCGTTCCAAGTGATTTGGCAATGACAGTACTCAGTAAGGTAGTAATACAAAGCTGAGGCTACAGATACACCGTTATTTCCTCGCAATATAATCTTATTGTTTTTACTTTCTATTTCGAAAAGGTCTTTTGGTGCAGAGGCAGAAAGGGACTCAACCACAAATGATTCTGCTCTTTGAGGAATTACGCGTCCGATGAGAGCCTGCGATTCTTTTAAATTTAACTGTGCCATTGCATCTGCGCCTACAAATAGACCCAGCAGTATGCCACAAATTTTGAGAGTTTGGTAAAATGTTTTCATTGAGGTATTATAATTAAGTTGAATAGACAAAGTTCTGTCACTTTTGAAGACTTTGAAAGGTAGGATAGATAGTAAGATTTTGAATACCTCTGACAAGCTAATCTCGACTTGTCAGAGGTAAAACAAAGCACTAACGTATTTTATTATACGCTATTTCAAAATTTATGAGAGTGATTTACTTATTCAATAAATTTTAATTCATTTGGCAAAAGTGATGTGGATGCAGATTTGAGGTTATTTTTCAAAACTCTACACTCGCAACTCATCACTTATTAATAGCCTGGGTTTTGCTTCAAGTTTGGATTCAATTGCAAGGCATTACGTGGAATTGGGAAAATTCTACGGTATGTGTCTGCGTTAGTTTTGAAACCCCACTTGTTTTCAAATTTCCCAAAACGAATCATATCGTTACGATGCCAAGATTCAAAAGCAAATTCTCTAACACGTTCTGCATAAACTCCTTCTAAGTCGATTGTGGTTAATGCAGGAGAAGTTGTACGTTCTGAACGAACTTGATTAACCAAAGAAACTGCCGTTGCACCACCTGTAGGAGCACCACCACGCAAAATTGCCTCTGCTTTCATCATCAAAATGTCAGAATAACGGAATACAGGAACGTCGTTATTTTGGTCACGGTTCAAAGAAGTAGCATCAGGATAAAACTTGATATTACGATATCCCATGTTCCATGCAACTTCATCATTACCAGCATCAAATGATGCAACACTTTGACGCAAAACGATATCAGGTGTTAAATTCACTTGGAATGTTTTCACCTCTGTTGGATTGCTTCCTTTATAGAATTGGTCATATCCTAAATTTGTAGTCGTTACAGTAATTGGAGTCACACCATCCGCCATATACTGCAATCCTGTTAACCATTGACCGTTACGAACGTCTTTCGAGTCATTGAAGTAAGCGTAGTACTCAGGCAATGTACTTGCCGAACCAGCTGGAGTATATGGCATGCTGAAGCGTTTTGCCATACTTCTTGGTACTTGGTAACGAGCGTGAATATTTACCGAACGGAATGGGAAGCTGTTAGACATCGTTGGATTGTAAGGAATCGCAAAGATGAACTCTTTCATTTGTGGTCCATTGTTAGGATAGAACATCTGCAAATATGAAGCTCTTGGTTCGATTCCGTATTTGCCTGAAGCAATTACCTTATCACAAGCTGCAATACAATCATCGTAACGTTTTGTACCTGTATACACTTCAGCATTCAAATACATTTTTGCCAAAAGCGCATAAGCAGTCCATTTGTTCGGACGTCCATACTGAGATACGTCATTAGCCTCACTTAAAAATGGAATACATGATTGGATTTCTTTTTCAACAAAATCAAAAACTTGTGCTCTTGGCGTATTAGTTTTTGGTGTAAAATCACCATACAATGTATCCAAAGGCACATTTCCATAATTGTCCATCATCATGTAATAAGCAAATGCTCTTACCATTTTGATTTCGGCAATACCTGTATTTTTTGCTGCACCAGACGGCATTGTTGTTCTCAAAATATTGATAGTTTGGTTAGAAACACCAATAATCGTCGACATCCAGTACCAGTTACCATTCAAATAACCGTTGTCTTGCGTCCATGTGTGATAGTGCATAGTTTGGTTTTGACCACCGTCAAACCAGTTACCACCACGTGCAGGCATGATTGTTTCGTCTGTACTAAAAGACTGTTGTTGGAAATATTCAACAGCATAATTTCCTCTCAACGCCACATAGGCTGGACCAGAAGCAGAAATATATTGAGCTGCATTTGAGGGGAATACATCAGGAGTAAGTTCTGTCGTAACAGGAACATACAAATCGTGGCAGGAGAACATAGCTCCCGACATCAAAATGATTGCGAGTATATGTAAAAATGTCTTTTTCATGATTTCAACTAAAAGAGGATTAGAATGATACATTAACACCTAACAAGAAGGTACGAGTTTTTGGATAGAAGTTGTTGTAATCTACCCCTGGCGCGATTCCACCTTGGTTTACCTCTGGATCAATACCCTTGTAACCTGTGATAACAAACAAGTTGTTTACAGAACCATACACGCGAAGGTTTCTAAGAACTCCAATTTTCTTGAAATTATAACCCAATGTAGCATTATCGAAACGAATGAAGCTACCATCCTCAATAAAGCGTGAAGAGTAGAAATAAGCATTGTAATCAGCAGCAGATTCATTGCCTGCATCTACCAAAATATTAGCATATTGTGCTGTATTTGGTCTGAATAAATCGGCACGAGTTGCATTGAAAATCTTGTTTCCAAAGACACCACGGATAAATACATTCAAATCAAAATTACCATACTTGAAGGTGTTGTTCCAGCCCAACATCAATTTTGGTTGAGCACTTCCCAAATATTTGTAATCCTTTCCATCCACTGGTGTTGTTGTCAACTTACCATCAGCACCTACAAATTGAGATACTCCACTGGCATTTTTTCCTGCATATTCCAAAGCAAAGAACTGACCTAATGGACGACCTGCTTTCAGAATCTGTAACGAACGACCTGATTGGCCTCCACCTTCTGGACGTGACAATAATACTGAGTCACCACCTGCAAAAAGTGGGTTTGTCAAACTTGTAATTACGTTGCTGTTATGTGCCAAGTTCAATGTACTATTCCACGAGAATGCACCTTGTTGAATCAATTTAGCATTTAAAGTCAACTCGACGCCTTTGTTATTGATACTTCCACCGTTTGCCACTATACTACCTGTTGGTACTTTGATTGGGTCAACACTGTATGAATAAATCATACCTGTAGTGTTTTTGTTGTAAAATTCAATCGAACCAGATAGTTTACTTTTTGCTAGCGTAAAATCTAAACCGATGTTGGTTGTAGCTGTTTTTTCCCATTGTAAATCTGGGTTAGCAGCCTTTGTAGGACCGAAAGCACCTGTTACTGTACCATTATAGTAGTAAGTACCCAAACTACCAGAGATAAACTGAGAAGTGTAAGCATTAAAGCCTGAAGCGTTACCAGTTACACCATAACTTGCTCTTAATTTCAAGTCATCAAAGATATTTTGTCCTTCTAAGAAATCCTCTTGACTTAATCTCCAAGCTACCCCAACTGATGGGAATACCCCCCATTGGTTGTTGGTACCAAATACCGAACTACCATCTCTACGTACCGAAGCTTGTAACAAGTATTTACTTTTGTAGTTGTAGTTCAAACGAGCAAAGTCAGAGATCAATCTTGTTTCTTGGTAAACTCCATCAGGACCGAAGCTAATCTGGTAACCTGAAATACCGTAAGGATTACTCAAAGCCAAGTTGTTATAGCCGATATTATCTACTGGCATATTACTAGTTGTTACCTGAAAACCTTCACCAATTTTGTTGTTTTGCCAAGAATAACCAATTACTGCGTTGATCGAGTGATCACCAAATTCCTTGTTCCATGTCAAATACGTTTCTAGAATTTTAGATGTATTTTGGTATGAACTACGGTTGGCCTGTCCATTTTTACCAAAAAGTTGGTTTGTGTGATATCCGAAACCTGGGTCTGGGTTATCATACATGTTATTGTAATTAGTAGTATAATAACTATTGTAAAAACTTCCTGATAGGCTATTTGAGTTAAGATAAGAAAGGTTCAAATTATACGTCAATCCAAAAGGCAATTTCAATTCAGATTTGAAACTCCCAATCAAATTACTATACTTGGTATTCATTTGGCTATTATTAATCATAGCCACTGGATTGTAATAGTTGTTGTTTTGAAAATTTTCAAAGTAAGTACCATTACTTCTCATGATTGGAGATACTGGCAAATACAAGGTTGATTGTAACAAAACCGTATTTCTGTAAGGCATATCCTCCGCATCACTCGTTGAATTAGTTACCGAAAAGCCTAATTTCAACTTATCTTTTAAAGCATATTGTTCAACTGACAAACGACCAATTACTCTTTCCAATGAGCTATTTAAAAGGATACCATCCTTTTTAACATAGTTTACACTTACACTATAGTTGCTATGTTCGCCACCACCTGATACCGATAGGTTATGGTTCGTTGAGATAGCTGTACTTTTCTGAATAGCTGATTGCCAGTCTGTACTTGCACCCAAATCATCTTTATCCGTTAGACCAACACCTGTTTTTTTCAAAAAATCTCTCAATTGGTCAGCATTCATCATGTTTAATCTGCTAGATACTTTTTCAGCACTGATGAATGCGCTATATGAAACCTGCATTTGTCCTGCTTTTCCTTTTTTAGTGGTTACCATGATTACCCCATTGGCAGCACGGTTACCATAAATTGCAGTAGCAGCAGCATCTTTCAATACGTCAATTGTAGCAATGTCATCTGGCGCGATTGTTGAGATATCAGCACCTGGCACTCCATCAATTACATAAAATGGACCTTGCGAGCTATTCAATGTAGACGCACCACGCATAACGACTGCGGCAGGCTTGTTAGGGTCACCACTAGCTGTGATGTTCAATCCTGGCACTTTACCTTGAAGTAACTGACCTACGTCAGTCATTGCGCCCTTATTCAATTCTTCTGTTTTTACAGAACTTACCGCACTTGATAAGTTTTTGCGTGATTGGCTACCATATCCAACTACTGCAACCTCAGTTAATGAAGTAGCAGATTCTTGTAAAGCAAGCGTAATAAATGTCTGATTACCAACGGCTACCTCTTTGCCATTAAAGCCAATGTATGAAAACACAAGCGTTTCATTCTTTGATGCATTTAGCGAAAATTCCCCATTAGCATCGGTAGTAGTACCACGAGTAGTACCCTTTACAGCCACACTCACGCCAACCAATGGCTTACCGTCAGTCGATGAGGTTACTTTACCTTTTACTGGAGTTGCAACTACCTCGACAGGTGCCAATACAGGCGCCACTTTGGCAGGTTTTAATACGATAGTTTTGTCAACAATAGAGTATTCGATTTTCTCATTAGCAAAACATGATTCAAGAACTTCTTCGAGTTTGGCGTTTTTCAACGAAACGGTTACTTTATCAGACTTTTGCAACAAATCGGATTTATACCAAAAAGTATAACCGCTTTGACGTTCAATTTCTTTAAAAACCTGTGTAACACTAGCATTTCGAAGATTAATATTAAATCTCTGCGAAAAACTAACTGCACTTACCTGTAAACATATCGTAAGCGATAAAATAAAGGTTAGTTTCATGACCCTGTAAAGTTTTGTGGAAAAGTGCCCACGACAGGAAGCCGAAAGGCATGGCAAATCCAGCCTAATTTGGAAAATAGGATTGCGATTCATACTTTTGTTTGGGGTTTAAAAAATAAGATACTTGGAAAACTGATTTTTATCAAACTCCGAATGTAAGCGAAGACGTGCCAGCGTTTTCGCTTTTTCTTTGTTCAATGTCTTGTCGTGAAATAAGCGTCACGGGCACTGTACTGGTTAAAAGAATATAAGTATTAGTGCTGAATTATGAATTATGAGTTATGAATTGTGAATGAAAATTTAAAATTTCATAACCTTACATACTCAGTTGATCAAATCTTATTTTGCATGATTACTTAAGTTTACAAATACAGTATTTCGGTCGACTCGAAATTGTATCTATCATTTAATAATCTATTGATGCTCAATTTATTTTCATAGTTAATAGGAAATCAATTTCCACTAACGCAATTCCACCCTATTTGTACTCAGTAGTAAACTTCACTTACGGGGTAATAATAATTTTTTTGCCCTCTATTTTAAAATCAACTTCACTCATAGACAGAATCTTTAGCACATTCGAGAGATTGGTATTACGAGGAAGCTTTCCCGTAAAATGCTCGTTGGATATTTTACCAACATATTCAATATCAACATCGTACCATCGCTCAATTTGACGCATTACCTGCTCTAGACTGGCATCATTAAATTGGAAATAGCCGTTCTTCCATGCCAATTCCTCTTCAATATTCACATCATTGACCGTTCTGAAAATATTGCTATTGATACCAACTTTTGATTGCTGACCCGGTTGTAAAATAGTCGTCTTTTCATTATTACTTACTTTTACCGAACCTTCTAGCAAAGTTGTTTTAATTACTTTTTCGTTCTGAAATGCCATCACGTTAAAGTGTGTTCCCAAAACTTCTACCTCTTGGCCTTGGGTTACTACTTTAAAAGGCATTTTTGGATTTTTTGCCACTTCAAAGTACACCTCTCCTGTCATTTCTACTCTTCGTTCATTACCAGTAAACGCTGTAGGAAATCTCAAGCTAGAAGCAGCATTAAGCCATACTTTCGTACCATCTGACAATACCACCTGATATTGACCACCTTTGGGTGTTGTCAATGTATTGAACATAGGCTTAGCAACAGCAACCTGTCCACCTTCATAAACGACTTTACCACTTTGGGTTTTACGAATATCTGTTTCTCCTTGCTTACCCAAACTTCCATTAGCAGAATTATCTAAAACTACTTTCGAGCCATCATCTAGTGTCAAAACAGCCTTATCTCCCCCTGGGAGCACATCGTGTTGTTCAAACGATTTTACTTCTACAATTCGGTTTTCGGTTCTTTTCAGATTAGCATTATACTGTAACCAACCAAAAAAGCCAAAGCTTATAATCAATGCCACAGAGGCAGCCATGCCATAAGTGGTTCGCCAAAAACTTGGTTCTCTGTATTCTTCTTCTATCGGAGTCGCTTCTTCCTCATGATTGAAGATATTAGTCAGTATTCGCTCCGACATCTCTTCGGGCATTGGAGTATCCGAAGAAAAGTTTTTCCAAATACCCGCCAACTTCTGACCTAGTTCAGTTTCCGAACTTGCATCTACCCACTCCATTAGCTCTTGTAATTCCTCTTCGGAACAGGAGCTTTGAAAATATTTATCTATCAAAAAGTCAATTCGTGTCGAAGGCATATCACTTCTATGGATTTTACTCCCTTGGTTTATGGTTTTTGAAAAATTCCCAATGGTTCAAACATACAACCGAAGGGCTCACGGAAGAGGTTAGCTAAAAAGAAGACAATTGTCAAAAAGGATAGGACTAGTCAAATTGAAAAAAAATTAAATTATTTTTTCAATTCGTACCAAAAAGCTAAAGCCATCAAGATAACAGCCTGATATTTAAGGCTTTTCTTAATCGTATTTAAGGCTTGAATAATGTGATTTTTTACGGTAAGTGGAGAAATATTAAGCATTTCCGCAATTTCATCATGTTTGAGATATTGCTCTCGGCTTAATTGATACACCAATTTTTGTTGTGGAGGCAATGTTTCAACAATTTGTTGAAGCAAAAATTGTGTTTCTTCAAACTGAATTTTATGATCCGTGCTGTAGTCCTCCTCAGTTTGGGTTTCGAGGTACTCGACATACAACAAAGCTTGACGAGCTCTGGATTTGAAGGAATTAATGGCATAATTTTTTGCCATTCTAAACAGATAAGAATCAAAAGAAATAATGTTTACTAAATCAGTTTTGTCTTTCCAGAGTTTCAAAAAAATCTCTTGAATAATATCCTCCGCTACATCACTAGATTCAGTAATTCGAAACAAATAACCATAAAGCTTATTTTTATACGTATGAAAAATCAAAGAAAATGCTTCTTCACTACCATTAGAGGCATGAATAAGTAGTTCTTTTTCATCATATAAAGTCTTCGTAGTCATTCAATCATTTATCATAAGGTAACTAATTCCAAATCGGATACTAGTATAAATCTACTCAATAATTTCAAAAAAATATAACTTTTGGATTATTATTGTATCATAATCATCCAATAATACTGTAAAAAATTTTAATAAACGGAAACATAGTGCCGAAATACATCAGAAATCGATTGAAAAGCAAAAATACTTACCAACACAGCAATAGTACTTTTCCAATATTTAATCAAAAATAATACAGAAGTATCTATATAACAAAAAATCCCCAGCAATGTTTTTCAAGTCATCACTGGGGATTTTGCTACTGAATAGTTATGCTGTTTATTTCTTTTTCGCTTTCGGGTCCTCCAAACTAATAGCAATTCTAAAGCTTGTCTTTTTAGGACTATTATTTTTTACTGTAAAAGTATAATCTTTCGTCACAGAGATTGTAGCCTGATAAGGATCAGCATTTGGCTCAATCGACTCTTTACCTAATTCCATCATACCTTTTTTGGTATCGTCAATAAAACTCAATGTCAATACTTGTCCTTTCGTTGCTTTGAACACAAAACTTTTACTGCTGTTAGCTTCAACTTTTTGTTCCCATACCAAAGAATTAGAACCTTCCTTTGCAAAATCGATACGTTTTGGTGCTTGTGCCAACGAGGCATTTACCGCAACAACAAAAGTGAATAATACAAGAGTGGCGAGTTTGAAAATGTTGTTTTTCATGTGAGATATGTTAAAGTGTTTATCATGAGAAAATCTCCTAGATTACCAAATTACAAGTTTTTTCAAGAGTAAACCAAAACACTTTAGAAAAAGAATGATGACAATTTGATGACAAAAAACAACAGGAAAATTCGGCGCTTAATTGGTTTAACTAACGATTATATTTAGGGATGAATTTTGAAAAATGGCTAGTACTGGCTAGAAAGCCAGCACTAGCAGAGCAAGCAAATTTTAATCCATCCGTGAATACATCAAGTTATTCGGATTTAGATACATACAATTATTCCTAAAATCGATGATTGTTGTGAAGCGTTTCAAGATTAGATTACCAATGTTTCCCAATCTGTCTGGTGTATCAGGGTCTTTTTGTGGGACACTCAATTGTATATTGTAAAGTTCAAAATCTGCAATTTTTAGTCTTCGCAACAACAAAACATCAGTTACGATATTTATATCTGCTGTTCCAATCCAACCAGATTCCCCAAGTTTATTGAGCTTGCCAGCTAAATTATGCTTAGTAAAATATTCCTTAGAAATACTTAATGAACCATCCGAACCCGAATCAAAATCAAACCATTCTTCGTATTCAGTATTATTCACAATCATTTTACATTTGATATACGGTATGCCGTCAATTAATCTAAAATCAACCTTTCTAAAATCACCAGAAATAGGTGGTAATGAGTCATACACAATCATTTTTTTAGTCTCGTAATTAATTTTTAAGACCTTATTCTGAAAGGCTACCCAACCCAAGACAGCATCGAAGGGAGAATCTCCGAAATCTATTGCTAGAAGTGGTACTTGATTCCAGGTTAATCCATTTATTGTTAATTTATTTTGTGAGCTAGTAGGCACTCTTTCCACCCCATCGGAACCAACATTTAGAAACGACCCATCTAATTTTACTTTTACCTTTTTATCAATCAAAGGTGTTGAAATAACCATTCCAGAAGCGCCAGTATCAAACAAAAAGGTAAGCGTGTCAGAATTATTGATGCTTCCTTTCAAATAAATTCGACTGTCCTCCCCTATGCTAAAGGGGATGGTATCATGCTTTGCTGACTTGTTCTTGGTATAAGCGTATTTTGGATAGCTAATAACTTGATTTCTATTGGTATTAATTTGTGTTTTGATGGTATCCTTTCCATTTTGAACTATCAAAAAATCAACTATTTTATTCATCTCAACCTTGAATGTGATTGAATCAATATCTGAGATATAGGTTATTTCTTGTGTTTTTGTAAATGGTTTCGGGACATACACATCAGGATTGGCCTTGGCGATAGGATGCTGCTCGTGAATTTCGGATTTTCCCTCTCTAATCTTAATGGTCTTGGCATTAGACTTAAGAATTGGCAACGTTTTTTGGGCAAATGAACATTGACAGAGTAAAAAAGATAGGATAAAAAATAGTTTTTTCATGTTTGAGAAGTTTGATTTGGTGCAAAATAACAAACCTCCCAACTCGTAAAATAGAACAAAATTAGCCTAACTAAAAATTTCTGAATGATTTTGGATTGAGTCCAGTCAAATGTTTGAAGGTTCGTAAAAAATGACTCTGATCTGAGAATCCGCAAAAAAGTGCAATCTCAGTCAAAGATTGATTCGATGATTTTAATAAATCTAAACTTCGCGTGATTCTTATTCTTCTTACGTATTCACTAATGGTGCAGCCGATGTATTTCGGAAAATGCTTTGATATCGTCACAGGATGTACACCCAGCAAAATAGATAACTCTTCAAGACTGTGATTAAGATTCCAGTTGTCATTTAAAAACTCTTCAAGTTTTGTACACCATAAAATCTGTTGATAATCTTTGACATCTGCTTCGGCAACAAAATCTAATATAAGTGAATGTAGTGCAGTTTGAGACAAACCATCGTTGAAATTGAGTTCAGAATTTAGTTTGAGCATAAACAGCTTGCTTCTTACATTTTTTAGCACTGCTTTTTCTAATAATTCTTCCGAAATATCATGTTTACGCAAAAAATCGGAATCAATTTCAAGATTCAGGTTTTTAGTATCTGGTGTAAATGGAATTGTTTGGTGAAATTCTCCTGAATGATAAAACAAAACATCCTTTGAAGTTTTAACAGCTGTTTGATTGTTTTTCCGTTCCAAATGCCCTCCATTAATGATAAAACTCAAATGCGGATTTGCATGATAGTGGTAAGACTGATCGACCTTGTCATGATAGGCAGTTTTGCTGGTTATGATGCCCTCAAATTCAACTAAATTTAAGATATTCCCAGAATATTCACCTTTGTTTAGCGTACTCATATTTTATTATAAATGTAGTTTAGATCATCTTGAAGTCTTCGTTTTCCAGCCTAAAGAAAAGCATCCTTTATTCATAGAGTATTCATTTAATCCTTTCAGTATATCAAAGGTAAAAGGAGGATTGGTTGAAAGCTTGTGCTAATGGAGTAAAAAATAGTTTGGCTTCACTTAAGGCTCTGTTTGATATAAATTTGCATTTTGCATAACCTCATAAATTTGGTATATAGTTATGATTAAACCGAATACTACGCCGATGGTAAATTGAGTTTTAAACACTTTTTTATAAGAAATAGAAGTATCCATAACCCGTTTTAGCATCGCCCAAATCATAAGAGTAATGGTCGTAATGAACAGACTTATGAAGGCTGATGAGAAAAGTCTTCCCAGAAAATATAGGATAAAACTTTCTTGCAATTGACGGTAAATGATATGGTTTGTTCTCATTCCAATAGTATGGATGAACAAGGTTACTCCAAAAATTAAAATCTCATAGAGAATAATTGATATAAAATCTTGTGAATTGTTCATAGTAATTTTTCTATATTTAAAGGAATCTAGGTCAGTAAAAATGCTACTAATGGTATGTTTCTATTTGACAAATTTCTATAAACTTTAATCATTAAAAGGATTTGATTCTCCTATTGATTGTCCTAAGAATAATATGTGTCTAGTGCTTGTCCAGCAAGCTATTTTAGGATAAACTCTGCAAGTTATATAGATATTGTTTGGGGGTTCTTTATTTCTGATAACAAATACAAATAATTTTTATTATTAAAATATTTCATTGCTTAAGATACCTTCAGAACCTGATGGATATTTACGTTTTGATTTATCTTGAAAATTTAACTTCACTACCAAGTTTTATCCATACAAACAAATCCTGTTAAGCTAATTTTAAATGATTTAACTATTAGAAATTAGGATAGAATCCTTAGAAACTATGAGTGCTGGCTTGCAAGCAAGTGCTAGCAGGCAAGACACACGGAAATATATCAGCACCGTAGGTGCGACAGTTTGGTAGCAAGCATATAACAGGAGAACATTAAAAAGCGCCGTAGGTGCGACAGAATATGGTTTGTTTTCTGTCGCACCTACGGCGCTTAAATGATTATAATTCATAATGATAATACTACCAAACTGTCGCTCCTACGGAGCTATGCTATTATTAACCTATCCTTCCTTGTAAAATATTTTGAAATCAGGACAGAATCCATATAAACTGCTAGTACTGGTTTGAGAGCCAGCACTAGCGGAACTTTGGCGTGTTTTGGCGTGAAATGTCATATTTATTTCCTTTTAAATGCAAAATTCTACATTTATCTTTGTTTGAAATATATTCTTGTAACTACATCAAGGATAAAACTAAACTTATATGAAAATCAAAGCACGCTACACTATCCGACTATTCTTGGGAATAGTTCTAGCATTCCTAATCAATTCAAAAGCTATCTCACAAAACACCATTGGTCCGAGTTGGGAAATAAGTCCAGAAATGGGAGTAATAACTTCTTATTTCGGAAAAACTAATAGATTATTTTCGAATAAGACATTAATAAGACCAATTTTTGGGGTGGCTATTGTTAGAAATATTCATAAAAATTATAAAATCAAACTACAAACTGACTTTGTAAGGATTGGTGAAATAGATAAATACTATAACCCATTTGTGGCGGGTATACAATACCAAGATGATATTATTCTCCCCTATATTCAGTCCGATTTATCTTTCAATTCAAAACTCAATTTAAAAAGAATAAAATTTAGCAGTCTGTCTTTCGGCGTAGGTGTATTTTTAGGCAAAATACTTACCCCTTATATAACAACGAAGATTATAGGAACTGATACTTGTACTTATCAATGTAACAATGGAACTATAACAAACTATAGTTCTTTTAATTGGGGAATTTTAGCCGCGGCAGATTTGAATTTACAATCCTACATAAAATTGCCAATCTCTCTGAATGTGAAATACAACTTAGGTATTTCTGATTTAAGAGATAGCAATATTTCCCCTCTTACAGGTATAGCATCTCCAATTAGAGTAACAACCAACTCATTATCAATTCAATTAAACTATTGGTTTTCCCTAAACAAAAAGAAACATGACAGCAAAACACTTATTCTTCCAGAAGATTAGTTTAATCCTTTATTTAACATTTGCGGTATCTTTAGTTAGTTATGGACAATGTCCTACTCCACCTCCTGTTTGGGATGTTGAATACAATGTAGACGTAACCGCAGTTTGCGGAAATACAAACAATATTACAATACTCGTTAGAGTCGTGGAAGACACCAATGCTGAAAATGTATATTTTCCTGGTCCCAAAGATGCCTCGTGCTTTATCCTTCCATCAGGCTGGAGTTTTATTTCTGCTACTCGTGGTGGAACAGAAAAGGAATTTAATACTACGGTTCGAAAGTGGACTGTTGTACTTCAACCTTCAGCGTATAGTAGTGGTGTAGCAAAAGTTCGTTCTGGATATGGATGCACTCTGGGAAATAATTATTACTCTGAATGGCACAATTTCACAATTAGGCGGGTAGTTCCTAATCCTGTTATAACTAGTACTGGTTCGGCTCAAACATTTTCCAATGGGGTATTACTTTGTAGTCCAACTAATTTTACTGTTAATTCAAGTGGTGCAACCTCATATTTATGGCAAAATTCAGGTGGTGTTTCAGCTAATGGAAGCACAAGCTCTTCTGCCTATATTACTGCTACAAGTTCAGGAACAATTTCAGTAACTTCGTTTAATAGTTTTTGTAATGTCCAAAGTTCTGGTTCAGCAAATATTTCGGTAGGTTATGGAGTTCCTTCCAATGTTAGTTTTACTGCTGACGGAGATGGGGGCAGTTTTATAAATATGTGTTCTGGAAATAGTAAATTTTTATCAGTAAATGCTAACTTTTCCTCAAGCTATAATTTCCAATTACTGAACGGAAGTGCTTCACTTCTGTATTATGGTGGCAATACAGCCTCATTTACAGCTTACAATACTGGCACGTATAGAATAGAAGCATCTGCTTCGAACTGTTTTGGTTCAGGTAGTAATACAAAATATATAAATGTTATCAATTGTTCATCATCAGCATATACAGTTGGCCCAAACCCAGCAAGCAGCTCTATATCAGTAACTTACGAAAAAGACACACCTACAGACCTAATGCCTGATAACATTAAGCTCTTTGATAGTAAGATGACGGAATATTTTTCAGAGGACATTAAGAGTAATATAAAAAGTAAGAAAATTACTGGATATGCAATTGAAATTGATGTTAGTAAAATCCCACGAGGTGAATATTATCTGCATATTACCAATAAAAATCATCCTGAAACGGACAAAAGATTAGAGAAATTGAAAGTTATTCTACAATAAAAATGCAGTTATACCGATTATTTTGTTACTACTATATTTTGCTCAAAGGTAAACTATAGTAGTAACAAAATACAATTATACATCTTAACATTTTATTATTTATTGCGACTTCGCTGTTTTATTCAAATAAATCCTAAAAATTTCTTATTTTTGAATCAAATACACAGTAAAGTCATTATAATACATTAAAATAATCTCTACTTATCAATTTTATGGAAGAAAAATTCAAACCTCGTAAAGCCTTGGCTGCAGAGTTAGGTCTTGCTACACGTACATTTGAGCGTAAAATTAAAAAAGCTCAAATTTTAATTCCCAAAGGTTTATTATCCCCTCAAACTCAGAAATTTATAAAAGAAGCACTAGGATGTACATCTTGAAGATTACGTAAACAAAACTTTAAATCCTCCTACTGTTCCTATGTTTAGTAAAATAATGTAGAAAACACTGTAACAAACGAGAGTCTGAGAATGACTTCTATTGACTATTTTACCCACAAACGCTAGCAGTTCGTAGTGCAATGCTTCGCTTCTATATCTTTTCATCTAATAGACTTTAAAGATGTTTAAACTTTCGTAGAAATTGCGTAAGCAATGCATTTATAATGTTTTAGCGAGACGAGGAGGACGCCACTCCAAGAATTATAAACTCTTATTTTATTTTGTGGTTGCTGCTTCGGTTACATATTCTCTCTAGATAGAAACGCCAACTTAAAAGTAAGACGAAGTATCAATCAATAAAATATATTTTTGAAAAGTTCAAACGGCTTTATTATTATTCTTTTTATAAATAAAACATGAATCTAGCAATAGGATTTATTAAGGACTGAGAAGTAGTAGTGAATTTATTTGGATGTCTACCTAAAATTGACATTAATTTCGATTTTATGTCAAGATAAATCATTAAAATCAATTACCACAAAAAAAAGTGCTACAAAATCTCCTTTCAAAAAACTGAAAGATTCCCGAAGGGAGATTCTATAGCACTTTAATATATTTAGCCAGAGGCTAAGGGTCGGTTACCGACTTCTTATTTTACTTCTTCAAATGGAACGTCTTCTGCTTGTGAAGAACCACCACCTGCGTTAGCTGATTGACCTGCATCGCCAGTTGGTTGAGCTGCGTCACCACCTTGAGCGTACATTTCTTGAGATGCTGCCATCCAAGCGCTGTTCAATTTTTCTAGTGAAGCATCGATAGAAGCAATATCACGTGAAGCATGTGCTGTACGTAATTCAGCTAATGCACCTTCAATCGCAGTTTTGTTTCCTTCTGAAAGTTTTTCACCGTATTCTTTCAATTGTTTTTCTGTTTGGAAAATCAATGAATCTGCTTGGTTAACTTTCTCGATTTTTTCTTTTTCTGCTTTATCTGCTGCCTCGTTAGCTTTCGCTTCTTGACGCATTCTTTCGATTTCTGCATCTGTCAAACCGCTAGATGCTTCGATACGGATGTTGTTTTCTTTACCTGTACCTTTATCTTTCGCTGATACATGCAAGATACCATTGGCATCGATATCGAAAATTACTTCGATTTGAGGAACACCACGTGGTGCTGGTGGAATACCGTCTAAGTGGAAACGACCTAATGAACGGTTGTTAGCTGCCATTGGACGCTCACCTTGTAAGATGTTCAATTCCACAGATGGTTGGCTATCAGATGCCGTTGAGAATACCTCAGACTTACGAGTTGGAATTGTAGTGTTTGCTTCAATCAATTTAGTAAACACGCCACCCATAGTCTCGATACCTAATGACAAAGGAATAACGTCTAGCAACAATACATCTTTTACTTCACCTGTCAATACACCACCTTGTACTGCTGCACCGATTGCTACTGCTTCGTCAGGGTTAACGCCTTTAGAAGCTTTTTTACCCCAGAATTTCTCTACTTCTTCAACTACACGTGGGATACGAGTCGAACCACCTACCAAGATAACTTCGTCGATATCAGAGTTGCTATAGCCAGAGTTTTTCATAGCACGACGGCAAGGCTCCAACATTCTTTGAATCAATGTATCAGCCAATTGCTCAAATTTAGAACGTGACAATGAACGTACTAAGTGCTTAGGCATACCATTTACTGGGAAGATATATGGCAAGTTGATTTCAGTTGATGCACCAGAAGACAACTCAATTTTAGCTTTTTCTGCTGCTTCTTTCAAACGTTGCAATGCCATTGGGTCTTGACGCAAATCAACACCTTCGTCATTTTTAAATTCGTCTGCCAACCAGTTGATAATTACTTGGTCGAAGTCATCACCACCTAAGTGTGTATCACCGTCAGTTGATTTTACTTCGAATACGCCATCACCTAATTCCAAGATTGAAATATCGAAAGTACCACCACCAAGGTCAAATACTGCGATTTTCATATCTTTACCACCTTTGTCCAAACCGTAAGCCAAAGCAGCAGCAGTTGGTTCGTTGATGATACGTTTTACTTCCAAACCTGCGATTGCACCAGCTTCTTTTGTAGCCTGACGCTCAGCATCGTTGAAGTATGCAGGAACAGTAATAACAGCTTCAGTAACAGTTTGACCTAAATAATCTTCAGCAGTTTGCTTCATTTTAGTCAAAATCTGCGCTGAGATTTCTTGTGGTGTATATAAACGATCACCGATACGAACGCGTGGCGTATCGTTTGAACCTTGTTCTACTGTGTAAGCAATTGTTTTAAGCTCGCTACCTACTTCAGAGTAGCGCTTACCCATAAAACGTTTGATTGAAGAAATCGTGTTTGTAGGGTTTGTAATTGCTTGACGCTTTGCTGGATCTCCTACTTTACGCTCTCCGTTTCCGTTATCCAAAAATGCTACGATTGAAGGTGTAGTACGACGACCTTCTGAGTTAGCGATTACGACTGGCTCGTTACCTTCCATAACTGCAACACAAGAGTTGGTTGTGCCTAAGTCAATACCGATAATTTTTCCCATTGCTAGAGTGAATTAATTATTGTTAAATATCTTGTTTTCTTTTTAAGTCAAATGTTAAGATTGGTTTATTCCACCTTTCGGACTTTGCCTTTCGCATCTTTTTTTCATCTGACGACGTAAAGTATTTAACAATCTTAATGCCAACCGAAAATTCAGTTAATTTTGCTGACAATCTGTCAGTATGCCAAAATAGCCCATTTTTAATGTCTGACAAAAGATTAGGAACTATGACAGGAATGGCAGATTCTTCAGAGTGATGAGTTTTGAATTGTGAGTTTTGAGTAGGTTAAAAATATTGGGGATTTGTGATTGCTGATTTCGGAAGTGTTAGAAAAATACTTTTGTTTGTACAACTTATAGAAGATTACACTTCCGAAATCCAACATCCGATCTCAGAAATAAAGGGTTTTTAAAATCTTTTGTGCAATACTAATTTAGGGTTGCCCCTACATTCCTAAAAGTAAAAAAGATACACAAAGAGGATTTATCTAAGTTTAGTTTTAAAACTAAGAGTTTGAAAGAAATATGATTCCTCTTAGTCGGTGAATAAATTCACCGACTAAGAAAAGAATACGCCAATTTCAAAGAACCAATAACCTGTAACACGACAAAGGCTGTTAAGTAGAATTCTAACTACTACATACTTTTAGAAGAAATAGACTTCATAGTATTAAGGTCAATTTATTAAGTTAGTGGGCAAAATAAAATTTAAGATTATGCTTTGGGCTTTCAGGTAACGGCTTTCGGCGGTGGGTTTTGGAAAAAAGCATGGCGATGGATAATAAAAAACATTTTAACACTCTGTGCCTTTTGCCTGTTGCCTTATCCCTTAACCCATCACTTAAATCTTATTTTGCAGTACTACTTAACTTATATACCGTTAACTTTTAACTTACAGCAACTTATCTCGAAATGAAAATTTATATCCACACATTACTCAACGATGCTGAAAAGCAGTTATTAGTCAACGCATTATCTCCAGAAAAAGGCTACCAGGTCAGTTTTGGCGATACCTTATTACCTGAAAATCGTAAGGAAACCTTCTTAGAGGCAAGCGTATGTATGGGTAATGTTCCCTTAGATTGGGCGGAGGAAAGTACCCAATTACAATGGTTACAATTACATTCGGCGGGTTTAGATCCGTATCAAAAATTATCGCATAGTCGTTTCCCAATCACACATCTCAAAGGATTTTTTGGTCAGTCTGTGGCAGAAACCGCAGTGGCAGGTATCATGGCAGTCTATCGTGGCATCGACCGTTTGTCTGTGCTACAAACTCAAAATCACTGGGTAGGTGGTAGTATTCGTCCTTCTTTGCATTTATTATTTAGAAAAAAGGTGGGGATTTTAGGAAATGGCGCGATTGGTCAAACGGTAGCAAAAATCCTAAAGGGTTTTGACTGCGATATTAAAATCTTTTCAAGAACGGCCATCGAAGGAGAAGTATGGTCATGGTCAGACATAGGAGACTATTTACCTGAGCTAGATATTTTAGTCGCTTGTTTGCCAGAAACTACTGAAACAATTGGCTTGATTGATGGGGCTTTTCTTAATCAAATGAAAAGAGAAGCCTTGTTTGTCAATGTAGGTCGTGGTTCGGCAGTGGACGAACCTGTTTTAATCGAAAAGCTACAAAGTGGAGCTATTGCTGGGGCTGTTTTAGATGTTACGGTTGAAGAACCCCTTCCAGAAAATCATGTCTTGTGGAATATGCCCAATGTGCTTTTGACGCAACATTCGTCAGGAGGCTGGGCAGAAGAAAACGCTGATAAGGTGAGAGTATTCTTAAACAATCTTCAACGTTTTGAAAACAATGAGCCATTAGAAAATATCGCAGATTTGGCAAAAGGATACTAGGGAGTGAGGAGTTTTGAGTTTTGAGTGCGGAGTTATCCGCATTCAAAACCACGTAGAGACGTAATATTTTACGTCTCCAAACCAAAGAACCCAAACCCAAATTACTAGTTCAAGACTTTGTCTTTGACTTTTTTTAAACAGTTTATAAACTCGAGAAAATTCTAGTCCGAGACAAAGTCTCGAACTAGCCTCTACAAAAAAATTATATTCCTAATTTTGACATCAACTTGGCGCCCATGCTGTTTTTATTCGAAATATATCGCACGCTCGCACCGATATATGGTGCTGTGCCAGGGTGATAAGTTTGAAGATTTTCTACGGCAGAATTAAAGATTTTGTCTTGCCTAAAGGTCACGATTCCTCCTTCCAAGGATAAATTGAATACTTTCAGTACGTGAGCGTTGGCGGAAACTGTGAATTTTACGTGCTGATAATTTTCTTTTCTCGCCAACTTTTCTCCTGAACCAAATTCCTGAAAACCTGCGCTGTAGCCTCCTAAAGCAATATTTCCTCCCAGATTAAACCATTCTGTGATTTTGCGAGTACCTGTTACCTGAAATGGCAAAATCCCAGAAATACGCCAATCTTCGTTGATACGTTTGTTAAAACCAAAAATTGGGATAATTCTAAATTTTTGATTGAAAGCCACCGCTGTTCCGTACATGATTTGGGTATTTAATCCCAATATTCTAACACGAGCCGCCCCACCCCACAAAAAAGGTTGTGGCGAAAAAAAAGTCTCGTTTGATTCAGTAATACCTAAGCCTCCGCCATAGAGCCAGAACTTGTCTCGCAAACTTGCTTTTAACTGAAAAACTCCAGCCGAAAGGGTTTTATAACCACCAGAGGGGGTTTCCTTCCCTGAAATGGTAGGATTAATCTGACTCAAATTGGCTACTAAAAAAGTGTGCTTTGCTTGAATATCAAACTTTTTCCCGAAACCAATTCCTACATTGAAATCAGTGGAAAGTGGCACAAAGCCAAGCGTTGAAGTACGAGTAAGTCCAAAGTCTTTGCCATCGCCCATATTGGCAGAGGGCATCGCTTCGGTTTTGATGGTAATATTAGGATAGAAAATTTGTGATATTGAGTTGTTTTGGGCATTAGCATGCAATCCTAACGCCGAAAGAGAAATTGTAAAGCAGATTTTTTTGAACATATTATCAAAGGTTATATGCGGGTTTAACGAAGAAATTCCACAAATAGTATGATGGTCATGCAACCCTCGTAGGCACTGCAACGTCTATACGAGTAGCTCATAAATCTATTCGTTTACTAAACATCTTCACATCATGAAATTTTTTGCTTACACCCTAGTATTGCTGTCGGGTATCGCCGTGTTTAGTTCTTGCAATCATCTCTTCAAATGTGAAGGCTATGCTTGTGTTTCTCCTCCTCCTATTCCTAGGTTTTCTATTTTTAATGCTTCAGGAAAAAACATTACAGACTCTACCAGTTTTTATATCCGCAGTGCTGGCGATGACACCAAGTACAAGGGTACTGTAGTTGGAACTCCTACAGCAGTTATTTATTGGGATATCATGTTTACCAAAGCAGGTAATGGCATTAAGGATTTTGAACTCTTTATAAACGATACCAAAATAGGAAACATCGTTTATGAAACATTGGTGGTAAAATCAGAATGTTGTTCTAATTCGGTGATTAATACCTTGAATTTCAATGGCAATTCTATATTGGCTTCACAAAATCAATATGGTGTTTACGAACTGAAACTAAAATGATTTAAAGATTTTTTTATCTTTTCAAAAGAACTTTCTTGAATATTCAAAGGGATAAGAATAGGATGTAATACAAGCCCTTATTTTTGTGGAGTAAGGTAAAATCAACATCCATTTTACCGCTACTCAAAGCGATTACCAGAACACTGTAATCGTGATTTCACAAAATATTTATCCCCTATGAAATATAAAATGTTGGTATTGGACATGGACGACACTTTGTTGACCGATGACCACCGTATCTCAAAAAAGAATAAATCTGCCATCGCGCAGGCACAAGAAACAGGCGTAAAAGTGGTATTGGCTTCTGGCAGACCTACTCCAGCCATGTTGAGTTATGCCAAAGAACTTGGCTTGCATCAAAATAACTCTTATATCTTGGCTTACAATGGGGCTGTGATATTGGATATGACCACAGAAGAGGTACTTTTTGAACAAAGTATTAGCAAAGAAGATATTCATGCTTTGTATGACTTTAGTCAAGAAAACGGGGTACATATTATTACTTATTTAGATGGCAATATTATAGCTTCTTCAGAATCGCCATATATCGATATTGAAACTCAAATTACAGGGATGCCATTGATTAAAGTTGATGACTTTAAGAAAGCAGTAGACCGTGATTCTGTCAAATGTATTATGCTCGATGAGCCTGAGCGTTTGGTTGAGGTTATGGCAAAACTCAAGGCGCAGGTAAATCACAAAAGTATTACTACGTCGAAACCTTTCTTCTTGGAAATCATGCAATTGGGTATTGACAAGGCCGCTAGTTTGGATAGATTAGCTCAAAAATTAAATATTTCATCCGACGAAATTATTGCTGTTGGCAATGCGAGCAACGACCTTTCTATGATTCAATACGCTGGCTTGGGCGTTTGGGTAGATAATGTAGAAGATGCGCTACGTCATCACGCAGATGTCGTTGTTGCTTCTAATAATGAAGATGGTGTTGCCGAAGTAATTGAAAGATTTATTTTGGAGGAAACTTTGGTGTAAATAGGATATATTTCCGCAAATGTTCATCAAACATGAGTCATCCCGAATTTAGCGATTTAGTGAATAAGTGGTTGAGTGATTATGTAAAAAATTCCATCAGTAGAGACGCAATGATTGCGTCTTAAGCCATTCATATCTAGCATAGTAGCATCAAAAAAGCGGTCGAAAAATATGTTTTCGACCGCTTTTTTGATAAAAATTTGGAGAATAATCCCAATCCTAAAAATTAGGGATGACTCATGTTTCAAAATGTATTTTAGAATGACGCTTTTTAGACGCAAAGTATTGCGTCGCTACAATTTAAAAAATCACTCATTCACTCAACCGCTCAATCACTCAATAATAAAAGCTAGCTCTCATAAATTGGCTTATCCCTTAGTCTAAGTCGTTGTCCTGAACGACCAGCAAACATGGCACGAATTTCGGCTATGATTGATATGGCGATTTCTTCAGGAGTACTTGCCCCTATATCCAAGCCTACGGGCGTAGCGATTCTCGCTAAATCCTCTGGTGAAATTGGACTTCCTTCTTCCTCCATTTTTGTAAACATTTTATCTGTACGCTTTTTAGGACCAAGCATCCCAATGTATTTAATGGGCGTTGCTACTAAATTTCGCATGTTTCTAAAATCTGTCTCATAGTCATGTGCCATGAGAACCGCGACGGTATATGCATCTATTTCCACTGTTTCAGCATCCTCTTTGGCAATAACATGATCTGCCCAATCAAACAGGCGTTTGTGAACCTTTAAAGGATTACACACCACTGAAACTTTCCAGCCTACTTCTTTGCTAAGTTGCACCATAGGGTAGATATCGTAATTACCCCCGTAAATCAAAATATGAGTAGCGGGTAAAATTACCTCAACAAATAACCCTACCTCGGCTCCACTGTCTAAAGTAAAATGATAAGAGCTTGATTTTTCGGAAAATAATGCGCCTTCTACAGCTTTTGTGACTTCGTCATGTATTTCGTTAACAGGAAAATCAACGGCAAATCTACCATTATCAAATTTATACACAGCTCCCAATGGTAATTGCTCAGGTATATCCGAAGCAGTCACGGTTACTACAACCGTTGGAACGCGTTTGTCAAGAATATCTAACAATATAGCGACAGGGTTATTACTATCATTTGAGTCGATAGGGGTCAGTAATACGTCAATTATGCCATTACAACCCAATCCCACTCCTATTTGATAAGGATCATCGTCGGTTGTATCGTAAGTAACAATGGTAGATTTACCTTGTGCCATCGCTAAACGAGCCCTTTTGAGTGCGTCACCCTCGAGGCAGCCTCCACTAATACCACCAATCCACTCTCCTGAATCACTCACTAGCATTCGAGCACCCGCACGTCGGTAGGATGAGCCCTCTACTCTCACAACCGTTGCCAGAGCTGCTGAATGAGTCTCAAAGTTCATTTTGAGATAGGCGTCTACAATAGCCTTAATTTCTTTCATAAATTTATCCTTTCGATAATAATATTCGGTAGTTCTTTTTCCAAGTTATTCGTCACGAATGACAATTTTACAAAATCTCAACATATACCTTCCTATTTTTTCTCCCAGCTATGCTTTTTTTCGACCAAAGGCTAATTTCTCTACCTTAAATGCTTCCAACCAATTTGATATCTACCACTACTACCAATTTGGTCAAAAGTTTGATAAGACAAGTCCAATCTTTTTTCAAATCCAAAAGGTAATTATATTTTTTCAAGACAAATAACTCTAAAAATTGTACTATTTCAAAACAACTTGATTAAATACAAGTTTTACTTTGAAAGATAAAAAATGTTTTATAAAATAGAGAAATAATTCAATTTAAAATTATCAAAACAAGTTAACATTTGGTAATTCCTTAAAATTAAATTAGAAAAATACAATTGAATTATTGATGATTTTTATCACTCTTTATCAATTTAACTTAACGAAAATATGCAATTAACAGGTTCACATACTTTGGCTGCTCCCATTGAGAAAGTCTGGCAAATGTTGATGGATACCGACATACTCGCCAAAATTGTCCCAGGGGTTTCGAGACTAGAAAAAACTGGCGAGAACGAATTTGAAGCTATTTCCGAGATCAAATTGGGACCTGTAAGCGGCAAATTCTCAGGCGGACTCACGCTGTCGGATATTGTTGAGCCATCTACTTTCACCCTTAATGTTAGTCAAAACAGCAAAATTGGTAATGCTGATGCCTCTATCAAAATCAATTTAGTGGCACTCGACGCGCAACAAACAGAAATCAGTTTTGATGGTGAGGCCAAGTTATCTGGTCTATTAGCTCGCACAGGTCAGCGGGTATTGAGTGGTGTTGCCAATACCTTGACCAAACAATTCTTCACCAATTTTGAGGAAGAAATTGCCTCCTAAGTTGGTCAAAGCATTTCATAATCAAACAAATACAAACCTTTAAATAAAAACTATCGAAAATGGAAATTAAGATTTCAGTAAATGTTAACGGCAAGAACTATGTCCGAGAAGTGGAGCCTCGCACCCTTCTTGTGCATTTCTTGCGAGATACCCTTCGATTGACAGGCACGCACATTGGTTGCGATACCAGTAGCTGTGGTGCTTGTACGATACATGTAGATGGAGTTGCCGTAAAATCTTGCACCATGTTAGCTGTTCAAGCCGACGGAAGTTCGATTACCACGATTGAAGGTTTGGCTCAAGGGGCAGAATTACATCCTCTACAGGAAGGTTTTAAAGAATGTCATGGCTTACAATGTGGTTTTTGTACTCCGGGAATGATTATGACTGCGGCAGATTTATTGGCTAAAAATCCGAATCCAAGCGAGGCTGAAATTCGCCACGGCTTGGAGGGTAATTTTTGCCGATGTACTGGCTATCACAATATCGTTAAAGCAGTGCAATATGCTGCCGAAAAGATAGGTACTGAAGTAAGTGCCTAATAGTATCACCGATTAATCATTTTTAACATTCATTCAGAAATCATGAGTAATAAATATATTGGTAAAGCCGTAAAACGTGTCGAAGACAAGCGTTTTATTACAGGCAAGGGCAAATATACCGATGATATGATTTTGCCGGGACAAACCTACGCCTATATCATCCGAAGTCCGTATGCACATGCCCAAGTCAAAAGTATCGACATCAGTCAGGCACTAGCTGCTGAAGGCGTTGTGGCAGTATTCACTGGCGATGACATTGCTCAGTCTGGCATCAATGGTGTACCAGCAGGTTGGCAGGTAAATTTCAAAAATGGAGACATTATGAAAGAGCCTCCTCACCCCTTGTTAGTTGGTACAGGAAGCACAGTAAAACACGTAGGCGACGCTGTGGCAGTGGTTATTGCGGAATCCAAAGAAATTGCCGCAGATGCCGCAGAGTTAGTGGAGATAGATTATCAGGTTTTTGACGCTGTTGTCAATCCTGCAGAGGCAGTAAAAGAAGGTGCGCCTTTGGTTCATGAATCTGCACCAAACAATATTGCTTTCGACTGGGAAATAGGCAATCCCAAAGCTGAAGTCGATGAGGCTATTGCCAACTCGCATCATGTGACTTCATTGGAATTTGTCAATCAAAGAATGGTGCCAAATCCTATCGAACCACGTTCAGCGATTGGGCATTATGAATCTTCTTCTGATAGATATACGCTTTATACCAGTACACAAAACCCTCATTTGATTCGTCTTTTGATGTGTGCTTTTGTACTCGGTATTCCAGAACATAAAGTTCGTGTGGTTGGTCCTGACGTGGGTGGCGGATTTGGGTCAAAAATTTTCCACTATACCGAAGAGGCTTTGGTTACATGGTGTTCAAAACAAATAGAAAGACCAGTAAAATGGACTTCTGAGCGCTCGGAGGCATTTATTACTGACGCTCACGGTCGTGACCACGTAACTCATGCCGAGATGGGCTTTGATAAGGATGGAAACGTTACAGCCCTTCGTATCAAAACATTTGCCAACCTTGGTGCCTATCTTTCGACCTTTGCCCCTGCTGTACCAACTTATTTGCATGGTACTCTTTTGCAAGGTTTGTACACTACTCCAAAAATTCATTTGGATATGACTTGTGCCTTTACGCATACCAATGCTGTAGATGCTTACCGTGGTGCGGGTCGTCCAGAAGCAACTTATTTATTAGAGCGTCTCATGGATTTGGCAGCACACGAAATGGGGGTGGATCCAGTTGAGCTACGATTGAAAAACTTTATTCCTCCTTTTGATGGTGTAAATCAGCCTGGCTATCAAACACAAGTAGCCTTACAATACGATTCAGGTAATTACCATGAGGTATTGAGAAGAGGTGTAGCTATGCTCGGCTATGAAGAATTCAGAGAAGCGCAAGCTGAAGCGGCTCAATCTAACAAGCTTTTAGGAGTTGGTTTTTCTACTTACATTGAGGCCTGTGGTATTGCACCATCGGCGGTAGTAGGAGCCTTGGGAGCTCGTGCAGGCTTATATGAAGTCGGACAAGTTCGTGTTCAACCTACGGGTAAAGTCAGTGTGTACACGGGTGCGCATTCTCACGGACAAGGACATGAGACTACGTTTGCCCAAGTGGTTGCCGATAAACTCGGTATTCCTTTGGAAGACGTCGAAATTCACCATGGAGATACCGAAACAGTCGCTTTTGGTATGGGAACCTATGGTTCTCGTTCTCTGGCTGTTGGTGGAAGTGCTATTGTGAAAAGCTTGGAAAAAATCATTGAAAAAGGTGCTAAAATTGCCGCACATAAGCTTGAGGCCAATGAAGAAGACCTTACGTTTGCGGATGGAAAATACACCGTAAATGGAACAGATAAATCCGTAGCGTTTGGCGATATTGCCTTGACAGCATATGTCCCTCATAATTATCCTGCGGGTTTAGAGCCAGGTTTAGACTTCTCTAGTTTTTATGATCCAGCCAATTTTACCTATCCTTACGGCTGTCATATTGCAGTGGTAGAAGTCGATAAAGAAACTGGAAAGGTTAGTCTGAAACGGTTTATTGCTGTTGACGACGTTGGTAATGTCATTAATCCAATGATTGTGGATGGACAAATTCATGGTGGTTTGGCGCAAGGGATTGGTCAGGCCCTATTGGAAGGAGCAACTTTTGATGAAAATGGACAGCTCATCAACGGTTCATACATGGATTACTGTATGCCAAGAGCCGACGATTTGCCGATGTTTGAACTTGACCGTACCGAAACTCCTTGCCCACATAACCCACTTGGAGTAAAAGGCGCTGGAGAGGCTGGTTGCATTGGATCAACACCTGCGGTTGTCAATGCTGTCTTGGACGCTCTTTGGAGTGGTGGCTTTGGACATGTCAAAGACATTTTGATGCCAACAACACCAGAAAGAGTATGGCGTGCGATGAATAGCTAAACCATCATTATTTACTGGAAATAGATTTTTTTCTAGAAAAATAACCATCAAAATTTTACCAAAATGATACCTCATTCATTTGATTATAAACGAGCGTCTTCAGTGGAAGAAGCTATCGAAATATTACAAAATGGGAGCTATGCTAAAGTACTCGGAGGAGGACATAGCCTAGTGCCAGCCTTAAAACTACGTCTCAATGCACCAGAAACCTTAGTAGACGTAACTCGAATCGAGTCGTTAAAGGGTATTGCCATCGAAGATGGAACTTTAATCATTGGCGCCGCCAATACACATCATGAAATAGCTACCTCCGCTGAAGTCCGAAACTCGCTTTCTTTTTTGGCAGATGGTGCTAGTGCCATTGGTGATGTTCAAGTGCGCAATAAAGGAACCATTGGGGGAAGTATAGCACACGCAGACCCATCAGCAGATTGGCCAGCTTTGTTACTAGCCGCCAACGCCCAAATTGTTATTCAGGGTGCAGATGGCACCAAAACTGTTGCTACTCAGGATTTCTTTACAGGATTTTTCTCAACCGTACTCGAAGAGTCTGATATTATTACCCAAATCAGAATTCCTATTCCTCCGGAAGGAACAAAATCAACTTATCAGAAATTTGTCCAACCAGCTTCTCGCTTTGCTATTGTTGGTTGTGCCGCAGTAAAAGAGCCTTCTGGAGCTACCAGAGTTGCTTTTGCAGGCGTGTCTGATTATGCGTTTAGGGACGAAGCCGTCGAAAGCGCTTCAAGTGCTGGGGTCTCAGCCGAAGAAGCAGCCGCTAAAGCAGCCGAAGGCGTTAGTATTATGTCAGACCACTATGCCTCAGAGGATTATCGTAAACATTTGGCCAAAGTTTATGCTAGAAGAGCTTTAGTGGAAGTTAGTTAAACAGGCACAGAGGAGCAAAGGCACAAAGTGGTAGGAATTGAGGTTAGGGTCGTTTATTAATGATTATTGCCATTTCCCCAATTTCAGCAATTCATTTTGTGCCTTTGTCTATCTATGCCTCAACAAAAAAACTATGTTAGACGTCACGCTTGAATCCATACGAGGTTTGTTGTTCGAACAAGGATATATCACTGACCATTCAATTGAAATGGCATTGTTTTTATCGCTCAAACTTCAAAAACCTATACTCATAGAAGGTCCGGCAGGAGTAGGAAAAACTGAAATTGCCAGAGTCATGACGCAGATCTTGGAAACTGAGCTGATTCGTTTGCAATGTTATGAAGGTTTGGACGCCTCACAAGCTTTGTATGAATGGAATTACCAACGTCAGTTGTTACATTTAAAGGCGTCGGAGGAATCTGGCATTAGCGTGGAGGAAAAAGAAAAAGGACTATTCGACGAAAAGTTTTTATTGAAACGTCCCTTGCTCAAAGCCATTCAGTCGCCACAAAAATGTGTCCTTTTAATTGACGAAATCGACCGAGCTGATGAAGAATTTGAGAGTTTTCTACTCGAAGTATTATCTGATTGGCAGATTACCATTCCCGAACTTGGAACTATTCAAGCCTCTTCAATTCCCCAAGTAATTGTAACAGGCAACAGAGTCCGAGAGCTTTCGGAGGCCTTAAGACGACGTTGCTTGTATCTCTGGATTGATTATCCTGATTTTGAAAAAGAATTAATGATTGTCCGCCATCGTTTGCCTAATATTGATGCTAAACTCGCAGAACAAATCTGTCGTTTTATGCAGGTTTTAAGAGCGCAAAAGTTAGAAAAAACACCAGGCATTGCAGAAACCTTAGACTGGGCAACTGCCTTGGCGACGCTACATTTTTCAGCTTTGGACAAAAATATCATTGAATCTACGCTTGGCGTTATCCTAAAAGACTGGAAAGATATTAGAGCTATCCAATTATCACTCAGCGAACTATTGGACAAAACAGGAGTTCAATCAAAAGTAGATTCTATCTAATACTGTCCAGATGCGTAGGCTTATTATTGGCATTAGGCAAAATGTTTTTAGAATCACACGGGTGTAAAATATACGTTTAGACCGAGGTTTAGATTTAATGTTTTTTAGAAACCAATATTTTATCAGCTCCTTAGTTGCGACAGAATTGCTTTCTACCGCAACTAAGGAGCTTTTACAAAGGATTAAAATATGTATCTTGTCTATTCAATCCTATTTAAACGCTTATTTAGGCAAAAAAATCAAGAGAAAAATCGAGAGGCAATTTTTTCCCGTTCTCGATAAATTCCCAATAACCCTACTATTACAATCATAAGCCAAAGTTCAGGCTCACTCATACGCTCCAAATCTTGTACCAAGTCAAGATTGGAATTCGCATTCAAAACTTCACGTTGTTTTCTCTTCAAAACTGCTTTTTGTGCTTCGTTTTCAAGTGCTATATACGAGGTGTATTCACTAAGGATATTGCTCTCAAAACTGTTTTTCACTAAAGTTCGCCAATATTTTTCCTGTTGTTCGGGATGAAGCAAAAGTTGTCTCCTCTGGCTTTCTAACAACATACCCGACTGCCATGATTCTTTTGAAAACGTGAGTGACTCCTCTAAAGCATTCGACTTGAATATAACTGTAGTTTTATCATCATCGGCAAGAAAATACTTCTTCCCTTCTGATAAGAATAGACGCACTTTTTTAGGATACAAAATAGAATCTAATTTTTCTGGATATCCCATCATTGGGTTTTCCAAAGTGTGATTGGTGAGTATATTCTGACTGTCTAACAACAGGAAATTAGCTCCTTCAGGAAAAGCAAAACCCCAATGTGATAATTTATTCTCAGGAAATACACCATTAGCGATCGAATCACTTAGTACGACTATAATCGGGTAAAAACTAGATTGATTTTTTGTTTCTTGATAAGCAATTTGTTGAATTGCTCTTTCTAGAAAAAAGCCCCCTTCTATACCGTCTTCCGATAATTCATCCATCCAATTATCTGTATAATCGACAGTTTTAACATAAGAATTAACCAAGCTTATCTTGGCTTTCGAGAAATGAGCAGGGTAATCTTTCTTTAACTTTTGTAATTGATATATATATCTCTGAAAAGAGTTTCCATGTGCAACATCCAAAATAAAATGAAAATAGGGTTTCCGATAGGATTCAGATAATTTTGCTTTTCCCTTGTTGGGTATAAAGATAAAATGTGGTGTATTCAGTATCACATTTTGGTGTTTATCTGCTCCTAATTTGGCTATTTTGTTTCCGATTAAAAGCTCAATAGGCTCTCTGTGAATCAACTGAAAACCAGTAGTTCTCAATTCGTTTGGCGCAAAAGGATACACATGCAATTCAACTTTATTCTCACCAGAAAAATACAATAAACCAGGATCTTTTACTATGCTTTCATTTACAATATTACGATATACCCATTTAGCTGTTTTCTTCTCCGCCAAAATTCCCATTTCTCTTTTGCCTGCAATATCTAAATAATAATTGGAGACAAAGGTTCCTACTGGCAGATTGAATTTTCCATGATATTCGGCATTTTGATTTTTACCATTCCTGATAACTAAATGCACCCAAGATTTCCAAGTTTGGGTGGTACTATCATAGACACTTTCAGTTCTAATATCTTGCAGACTTGCAATTTGATTAGGAGTAGTTTCCACAAGAATTTGTGAGGCTTTCCCAAGATAGATTTGTTCTAAATCACTAATTTTTCGATTGGACAAACTCAAATTATCCAATACCATCCATGAATAAAAAGTATCAATATAAGGAGTCCAGCTAAAAGTAGCGGGGCGGCTCTGCTTGGTAGATTTTACATATTTCAATAGTTTTTTAAGATTCACCGAAGTCGTTTGAGGCTCTTTTTCATAGTTCGGACTGTAGACATACTCGAGGGTTGTATGTAAATCGTTTCTGGCATTCCAAAAATCAATAATAATTATCGTGGGAATGAACGAAAATGATAATAATCCAGTAATTATCAGATAGTAAGCTTTGAAGCTTTTCTTCAAACCTTGAAAGTCTTGATACAATTCCGCACTGTGAACTATAAAAAGTGCACTTGGAGTAAGCATTAACACGCCAAAAACTACTGTAAAAAGTAAAATAAAAGAAAGGGGTGTATACGGTAAAAATACCAAAAAGAAATAGCAGGTAAAACTAAAGGTACTTGCTCTTAATATCCACAGACAGAGGTTAATTGTAGGGTTAAGACTTCTCGGTACACAAACAATTATACCATTTGTAATGGCCAAAATAAAAAACCATTTGTTTGAGAAGTCACCGAAAATTCCTCCTATAGGCATCAGGGTAGCGTATAGACCTAATCCAAGAAATGGAAAGATCAATGCAATGACAATTTTCCATAAAATGGCTGGTATCTTTTTGAGTAGATTTTTATTGAATATTAAAATATAAAGCGCCCTTGTAGCAAAATAAAAAAAGCTAACCATAACACCAACTATCAGAATCCAGAGGAAAATCTCTAAATAATCAGATATTTGATTTGGATGATAGACGGAGCCCATCATGAAAAAGAAAAAATAAAACCCAATCGGAATTGCCAACGAAAGTGCTAGATTTTTAGAAAAACTAACCTTGGATACATCAGGAGTAGATTCAAGGATTAGTACAATCATGGCATAAAGCAAACTTGGCATCATAAACGTAAATATGTAGACGTATTTATTACCATCAATCATCCATGCAGGTACTTCCCTCGGTACAATCTCATCGCTGTAGGTCACATATACAATTAAGCATAATAAATGCACAATCAAGGTTATCACTCCGTAGAGCAGCGGTATGTTTTTTCGAAGAATGATGAGTCGTATAGCATAAATACTTTGTATTACAAGCAATCCTAACACTATACCAGCTACTATAAACCAGTACTTTTGAGTGTCCTCCCGCAAGAGTGTATGAATTGTTTGCCATTCAATAAAGAGTAAAAAAAGTAGTACCGAAAAAGGCAGGGTGTTGGATAAAATAATCCAAAAGGGTTTAAGAAGACTTTTCATGTTGTAGACTTGTTTTGAATAGGTATTGAAAAACTAAATACGTGAAAATGAGAAAAAATAAATTGGTGAGAACCCCAACTCCTTGATGAACAGAAGAGTGATGTACTATCCAATTCTGAGGAAATGCTTGACTTAATAAAATGGAAAAACAAATTCGTGTAGTGTTGCTAACAATCGTACTCAGATATGACATCAGCAATATTGATAAGGCATATTTTGGAGAAATTTGTTTATTTTTCTGCAAAATTAAATAGGATAACATTGCAGAGCATATCAGCAAAAAATTGAAACCCGAACAGGATTTTTCTATACAAATACCTAAACTAGAAAACACATAGCCAGACGAATCATCCCAATACATTTCAGCATTGGTGAGCAGTGAAATCCAAATAGCCACTGGTTTGACAAGCCAGAGAAGTTGCGAGATATTGGCGTATTTGTAGAAAATTTTGGCACACAGAAACAGTGTTCCAAGCACGAACAAGGTAGAATATTTACTTTTCACGAACTATTTACTTTATGTAAAAGGATGTTATTAGTTAACAGTATATCTGTTATTAGAATAGATTCATAAACAGGAGGATATATTTAATGTGTATCGTAGCCGTATTATTAATTTATTCTATTCTGTTACTTAACATCATAAATTTTATGTCGTGAAGATAGAAAAGCTAAATCAAAATAAAAATTAAAGATTGAGAAATATGACTAGAGCGTAAACATTTTACCAAAAACAGCTCACACTCTAGCCAAAACTTATCATTCTATTTCATCCAAACTTCTAAAAGTCCACCTTTTAACAAGTCTTGATGTGCGATTTCAATGGCTGAAAAAGGTTTACCATTCAATTTCATTTTGTCAATCATTGGGTGACTATCCGATTGATTATAGGTTTTTATGGTAAAATACTTGCCTGAAGGTGTCTGAATTTTCACTTCATCAAACATCGGACTACCAAGGGTATAGCTCGGATTTCCTGGGCAAACTGGGTAGAAGCCCATCATGCTAAACACCAACCAAGATGACATTTGTCCACCATCTTCATTACCACTCATTCCTCCAGGACTGGTATCGTATTCTTCTCTAATAATTTTGCGTAACCATTTTTGAGTCTTTTCCGCCTGACCCGCATAGGGATATAGGTAGGCAATCTGATTATTCGGCTCGTTGCCATGCCAATAATAACCTTGTTCGAAAAGTGTATCTAGCTTTTGAATAAATCGCTCCTTTCCTCCTACTTGCGCTATTAATCCTTGAATATCATGTGGTACATAAAAGGTATATTGGGCTGGAGAACCCTCGGTTATAAAACTTGAACGTTGGGCAAATGGGTCAAATTTCGGAATCCAAGAACCATTTGCATATCTTCCTCTTGCCCAGCCAGTTTGTGGGTCGATGACGTTTTTGTAGTTTTTAGCCCTTTGTGCAAGTATTTCTGCATCTGCTTTTTTCCCCAACTTTTCTGCCACTTTTCCCAAAACAAAATCATCATACGCATATTCGAGCGTACGTGAAACCTGCTCGCGCTTATGAAATGCCTGCCAAACAGAATCCTCTAAAGGGATATAGTTGTACTTGAGATAGCTTGTTAAAGCTCTTCTTCCTTGACCTTGCTCGTAACTTTTGGCGTCAGGATTAGGCTCAAAAGCATTTTTACGCATATAGCGATAGCCTTTTTCGATGTCAAAACCTTTAATTCCTTTGATATACGCATCTCCGATGGCGGATATTGCATGGTCACCAATCATGGCAGCCGTATATTGATTCCAGCATGGGAAGATAGGCAACCAACCACCTTGTTCGGCCTTAACAATCAATGATTGCATCATGTCTGCGGTACGTTTTGGCTCTAAAATCGTATGCAGAGGATGGACAGCTCGATAAGTATCCCAAAGGTTGAAATCTTCATAATAGGTAAATCCTTTTGCCGTTTCGATCTTTTTGCCTCCAGCAAATTGAGGGTATTTTCCGTCATAATCTGAGAAAACTCTTGGTGTCAATTTGGCATGATAAAGTGCTGAGTAAAATAAAGTTTTATCATTTTCTGACCCTTTTACTTGAATTTTACCAAGTGCCATATTCCATTGGTTGGCAGCACTTTGCCTTACTAAATCAAAATTCCAATGCGAAATTTCTGACTTCAAATTATTACGTGCGCCCTCAATACTTGTAAAAGAAGTACCGATACGAATGTTTACCTCTTTTGAGGTAAATTTCACAAAAGCCCCTACATTTTCACCAACTGCTTTTCCTTGAGCAAACGCCTGTTTTGGTGTAATAACATTTTTCAACCATGTTCCAAAATCAGTAACATCTGAATCAAATTGTATGACAAAATAACCACTAAAACCTGCTGGCTGGCCAGAACCTTGGTAGATTCGATGCACGGGATTGTAGCCAACAATTTCTCTTTTTTCTGGAAAAACCTGTACAAACCCGACTCCTTCATCAGAATTGGGTTCTACAATAAGATAGTTCGCTTGCTGATTAGGATATTTAATTTTAAAAAATCCGCTTCTACAAAGTGCCGTCATGGCTACTTTGATACCCGAACCTTCGAGGTCAACTTGATATAAGTCAGGTCGTACGATTTCTGTTTTTCTGGAGTAACTTTCTGCCCTTTTATAAGGATTGATCTCTACTCCGCCTACTTGTGGCATAAGAGTCATCGTGCCATAATCTTGCACACAACTCCCATTCATCCAGTGACTTGCACGAAAGCCCTGAATTTTTCCATCGTTAAAATAATAAGGAGGAATACATTTTTGTTCGGTGGCTCTGGTTTGAGGTGTCCAAGTAGTTAGCCCCTGTGGTACGCCAATCATGGGCACCACTTGCCCTTTGAGTTCTGAGCCTGCCTCGCTATGTTTTTGGGCACTCGGCGTGGTACTAGGAGCCGACCCAATCAAGGGATTGACATAATCGAGTGGTTTTTTCTGAGCAAACAGAGAGGTTGAAACTGATAAAATAAATAAGATTTTTTTCACAATTGAATTAAATTAGTAGAGACGTCGCAAGCAACGTCTCCAAAAGATTTAAGGGAATAATGTATCTATTCGTAAGCCTGTTCGATTTTTGAGAAATATTTATCAAACAGTTTTTGAGCTACTTGATTTGGACTTCCTTTTGGCGTAGCCATAAAATCCTTATGTGAAGTCACCCACGACCATTCCCATTGTTTGATTTCCTTTTCGAATGCCTCATGCTCATATTTCTCTCCTTTTTGATGCGCTGTAGTCAAGGCATCGAAGAATTTTTTCCAACGAACTTTGTAAAAATCCTTCATCAAGCCATTCCATTGGCGATTTGAATATTCGTGTAGTGGCGAATTAGCATCACCCCAAAGCGTGATTAAATCTCTGGCATTTTGCTCATACAAGTCTTTTTCCACTGGGGTAAAGCCACAAGCACGGGCTTCTTTAATCCATTTACCCAAAAGAAAATCCTGACGAGTTCCCAATAATTCGTCCATATCGTCCATCAAAACCAGATATTCCTGAGCATATTTTTGGAAGTTAGTCCAATCATTATTACGGTAAGCGGTTACCCATTTTTTCTGTAAAGGCAAGGCATAATTTGCTAGAACTTGTCTCGAAATATCAACTAAATCATACTGAAAACCCTCTTTTGCCCCATTCGTTTTGATAGACTTTATCATCAATTTCCAAGCAGGCAATAGCTCTTTGGGAGGATAATTCAATTTGGTTCTTGTCCAAATAGTTGTTGAGTCAAAGGTTGGACGACCCGTCAAAATAGACTCTGCTCCATCTCGAATCGTTGTTCCATTGTAGGCAGTCTTTTTAAGAATTTGCCAAACTTCACGGTTTTCTGGGGTCACTTTTCCGTAACGATTTCGGATATATCCATCTAACCATTGATCTAAATCCAGAGGCGAACTATCCCAAGCATGGCGCATTGTCAAGGCATACAATACTGGATTTTGCTCAATTGCTTCCATTGTCAAACCCAAGCCTTGTAAATTTCCTTTGTTAGGGTCATTCAGCGCTTGAACGGGGCCATTGGCAACTCCTTCAATTCTACCAAAAAGATTGACATTCCCACCAAAATTATGCAACATATTCCAAACCCAAGGTTTACCGTAATAAGCTTGCGTACGTTTCCAAACAGGTTCAATTTCAGTTGCCAAATCTAGCAATAACATTTTATCGTTCGGCACCGCTTCCAAAAGAGCCTTTACCTGTGGTTCTTTCCAGAATTTTCTATCAGAATAAAACAACCATGCTTGCATTACCCATACGGCTTTGGGATCGGCTTGTTGCATTCCTTCATAAACTTTTGCACTCAGTTTTGATAAAAATGCAGGTTCATCCGAAGGTGGTTCGTTTTCGTTGAAAGTATCAGCAGAGTAAAAATGGTCTGTACCAAACATTTTCGTTTGCTTCTCTAAAAACTTCTTGCCCAACTCAGCAAAAAGCGGGTCTTCAGCATCCAAAATATAGGTATCAGCAAAACCATTTGTCCAGTTAGTGGCTTTGAGTTTAGCTTTGGGAAAATGCTTTTTGAAAGCTTCAGGCACATGTCCTGTGAAGGCAGGCAAAACAGGTTTCATTCCCAAGGCTCTTTCTCGCTGAATTATCTTCTTTTGTAATTCATGATGACTTTTCATCCAGCTCAAAGGCAATGGACCACCCCAACCGTCAAGATTTCCCATCCAAAACCATGAAAAATATGCAGGACCAGAGAAAAACCCTTTCAAATCATCGTTGCTAAAGCCCATTTCCTTGTAGACTTCGTACCAAGTATATTCTTCGCCAGTGATTGCTAAAGGCATATTGATGCCGTGAAGCGCCATCCAGTCAATTTCTTTTTCCCAACGTTTCCAATCCCACCATGACATACTATAGTTGAATGTACAATAGTTGAGATAGTATCTGTAAAGAAAATCTGAGTTCTTTTTAATGGGAGTTTTGAGCGTTGGCAACACCTTTGGTAATGCCAAGTTGGAGCCATTCCATGTGATTTGGCAATGACAATATTCATTCAAATAGTAATTAAACGCCGAAGCGATACTTACGCCTGTACTTCCTTTAAGGATAATTTTGCCGTTTTTCGAACTGATTTCAAAAACATCCTTTCCGTTTTCTTGCGTAAGATAACCCACTTCAAAGGAATTGGCTCTGGTCGGGATTATTCTTTTAATTAATGCTTTAGACTCTCCTAAATCGATTTGGGCCGATATTTGAAAAAGACAAAGCAAACTTACCAACAGCGTTAGAGATTCTTTTTTCATAATATGTTAATTAAAATTGGGTAAGTAAAAAGAAGCTTAATGTTAATAGTATATTCGTTATTTGAAGGTGCTCATAATCAAAAATTTACAGCAAAATTTCACCTACGATATACTATTTATCCAATCTTTTCTACTCCATAAAATCTGTTTTTTGAAAAGTTTAAATAGCTTCAATAATTAGAATATTACATTCACAATTCTCCACTCACAATTCAGTATTAATACTTATGACCTATATTTTCAAAAATAATTTATTTCTATACAAAAAATACAAGCCCGCTAGTTGTAAAAACAAAACGCCTGTTGCAATTCCAAAGTTTTGGGCATCCACTGTTGCGTTTTGTAGGATTCCATCTAAAAAATAATGTGCTGTCGACTCAAAATTAATGATATTATGAACCGCCAAGTATATCGTAATGGAGTTGGTACCAATCCAAATAAAAGGTTTTACTACTGATTTAAAACCCAAAATATCTACAAACCAATAAAAGAAAGTAAACAATAAAACACTTATACCACCCGTGATTAGCACAAAAGAGGAAGTCCACACAATTTTGTTGATCGGAAAAAACAAGCCCCAAAGCTCGGCTAAGGCCACCAGACCCAATCCTATCAGCACTAAAGCCCCTAAAAGTCGGTTAGTAGTTAAATTTAGAGGATTTTTCAATAAAAATCTTGCAGTAAAAGCTCCCATCAATGCATTACAAATAGCAGGGATAGTTGATAATATTCCCTCAGGATCATATACTTTTCTATGTAATTTCCCCGGTAAAAACAATCTATCAAAATAGGCAGTAACATTGCCTTCTTTTGTAAAATTGTATACTCCAAATTCGGGAACTGGATAAAATCTAACGACAAAGAAATAGCCTAATAAAATTCCTGTAAAAGCAACTATTTGGATACGAACAGAAGTATACAATACCAAAATCCCAGCTCCCAAGCAAGCTAATGCAATTCGGGCAAGAACACTGGCAATTCTAGTATTCTCATAGCCTTGAAATTTGAAAAAACCATTCACAACAACCCCGAGGATTATCAAAATGACTGTTCGCTTTAGCAAATGCCCTAGGATTTTAGATTGCGGATTGGGATCAGCAAGTTCTCTTAATTTTAGAATCTGGCTTTCAAAACTCAAAGGCATTGAAAAGCCTGCCATAAAAATAAAAAGTGGGAAAATGCAATCGTAAAAGGTTAAGCCATTCCAATCACTGTGATGCAACTGGGAGGACATCCAAACGGCTGGAGGCCAGTTCGAATAGCTTGCCCATGTATGGATAAAAGCCTCGCCTCCAATAATCCAAAACATATCAAAACCACGTAAGGCATCTAAAGAATCTAGTCGTTTTTTCAACATAAATATGCTACTTATGAGTGCGTTATTGTTTTAACGTAAAACCAAATTATTCTAAAAACTACTCAATCAGACTATCCATATCCCCAATTACACACATTGCCAAAGTTTTTGACTTTGGCAATGTGTAAGCTAGGTATTAATGCTGAATTGTGAGTGGTGAATTGTGAATATAAAAATCAAATTATCAACACTTTACATCTCCAGTTTATCAAATTTAATTTTGCATTTATACTGATATTTTAGAGCTAAATTGTAATCTTTCCATTTCGGATTGTGGATGTTGAATTGCGGTGGGATACTTCCTTTTTTTACTATATTATCTTCTACTTCAAACATTAGAAATCCCAAATCAAACATTACCTTTCCAATCCTACCTCAAAATTCAGTCCTCCAACTTAAGGTTTGGTGCAAAATAAGATTTAAGATTTTCATTTCAGGGACAAGGCAACAGGCACAAGGCAAAGAGTGTTAAAATGTTTTTTAGTAACGACAGATATATTTTGCCGAATGCCCAGAGCCAAAAGCCGAAAGCTCAAAAATTAAATCCTATTTTGCCTACTAACTTAATACCCCGGATTTTGGGTAAGTAATCTGTTGACTTGCAAGGCATTTGTTGGAATCGGGAAGAGACGTTTACGAATATCACTATCAGTTTTCACACCCCATTTATCCTCATATTTTCCAAAACGAATCATGTCATTGCGGTGCCATGTCTCCCAAGTAAACTCACGAGCACGCTCTTCGTATAAAGTTTGTAAACTCACAGAGGTCCAAGCAGGAGAAGTAGTACGTTTTGCGCGAACCTCATTCACCAAACTTAAAGCAGTCTGTCCATTGGTGGCAGTTCCTCCTCTTAAAATTGCCTCTGCCTTCATCAATAGTACATCAGCATATCTGAAAATTGGAACATCATTATTTTGGTTACGAGTAGCTGAAGTTGAGTCACAGTAAAATTTGTTATTTCTATAACCCATATTCCAAGCTTTTTCGTCATTGCCAAGGTCGAAACTTGCCGCATTTTTAATTACTACATTCGGTGTAATTTCCACCTGATAATTTAGCGTAGCAGAAGCATCAGCACCTTTGTAGTCTTCGTCAAAACCTTGTTTTGTCGTGCTCACCATTACTGGATTACCTTTATAGTCAAATTGTTTTCCTGTAATCCATTGCTGATTTCTTACGTCTTTTGAATCGTTGAAATACGCATAAAACTCAGGTAAAGTACTACAAGCAGCACTAGGCGTAAAAGGCAGACTATATTTCGCTCTCAAGGATCTTGGCAAGGCATAACGCGCATAGAACATGTAACCATTCGGAGCAGAAGCATCATAAGGAATGGCATAAATAAATTCTTTAATTTGCGGACCGTTATTGATAAAAAACATTTTTCTGTAGTCTGACTCTAGCGCAAACTTTCCAGAGCTGATGATTTTATCACAAGCCGCAATGGCGTCGTTCCAGCGAGCTGTACCAGTGTAAACCTCAGCATTCAAATACATTTTTGCCAAAATCGCATACGCCGTAAACTTAGTTGGGCGACCATAGGTTTCTTGTCCAACAGTTTCGCTCAACGTTGGGATACTTTCATTTAACTCTTTTTCAATGAACTTAAACACATCTGCACGCGCTGTAGTTTTGGCTGTTGTGGTATCGCCAAACTGTGTGGTAACAGGTACATTGCCCCACAAATCCATCATCATAAAATAGCACATCGCACGCATGGTTCTCAATTCGGCGATTGACGTCTTTTTGGCGTCAGATTCGGCAGCCTTAGAAATCAAGAATATATTTTGGTTACTGATTGAAATGGTTGAGGTTAACCAGTTCCAAGCCCCTTGAACGTGCGCATTGTCACGATTCCACGTATGTTTATGGTGTTGTTCATATCTGCCACCATCATACCAGTTACCACCACGAGCTGGTAAAATGGCCTCATCGGTACTCAAAGACTGTAAAAACCAATACTCTACAGCAAAGCTTTGACGAAAACTATTGTAGGTTGGCCCTGCGGCTTGAACAAACTGAGCGGTAGTTTGAGGAAATACGTCAGGGGTTAGCTGAGTAGTTACTGGTACATCCAAATCATGGCAGGAATACAGCCCGATTGCACCAAAAAATAGAATAAATATATTTAAAAATCTTTTCATCGTTTTCAAAATTTGAATTGAACCTAAAACTTTTACTGTGTAAATTTTAAAAGTAAAACAGGGGATTTTCTTTTAAAAAGACGCATTTACACCAATTAAGAAGGTTCTAGTTTTAGGATAAAAATTATTTGCATCTACACCTGGCGCAAGACCACCTTGGTTGATTTCAGGGTCAATTCCTTTATAACCAGTAATGACAAACAGGTTATTTACAGAGCCATACACTCTCACTCTTTTGAAATTTTTTCCTAAATTTTTGAAAGTATAGGCTAAAGTGGCATTATCCAATCTCAAATAAGAACCATCTTCAATAAATCTTGATGAATAGCGGTATGAGTTGAAATCAGCAGCCGATTCACCTGCTACTTCTACAGGAATATTGGTAAATCGAGCAGTGCTTGGTCTAAACAAATCTGCACGGGTTACGTTCATGATTTTATTCCCAATCACCGAACGGAAAAATACATTCAAATCAAAATTTTTGTAGGTAAACGAGTTTGTCCATCCTAACAACAATTTTGGTTGAGCGTTTCCGAGCATACGGTAGTCTTTACCAATCTCAGGACGGGTTGTCAACTCGCCGTTTGCTTTGTAGTATTGTGAAATACCATTCGCATTTTTTCCAGCGTACTCGTACGTATAAAACTGACCGATAGGCATACCAGCCACGATAACTTGTACTGTTTCACCTGTTTGACCTCCGCCATCTGGCTGTACAATCTTTACAGAATCTGTTTTGAGGGTAGAGTTTGACAGGCTTTCAATTTTGTTGCGGTTATGTGCCAAGTTCAAAGTTGTATTCCATGAAAAATGTTTTGTTCTAACAGCAGCCACATTTACCGTTAACTCTGCACCTTTGTTGCTCATTTTACCTACATTGGCAGTCAATGAACCATTAGGATACAACACTGTACTCACTGGATAAGTCCAGATTAGGTCAGAAGTAGTTTTGTCATAAACTTCCAAACTACCGCTAACTTTTCCTTTTGCCACAGCAAAATCAACTCCTATATTGGCTGTAGCTGTTTTTTCCCAACCTAAATCAGGATTTTCATTTTGTAAAGCACCAATGGCAGATTGTTGTGTTCCGTTGTAGTAAAATGTACCAACATTTCCATAAATCAATTTGGTAGTATAAGGACTAAAACCCAAAGAGTTACCTGTTACCCCATAACTTACACGCAATTTGAGTTCATCAAAAATCTTCTGATTTTCCATAAACGACTCATTGTCTACACGCCAAGCCAATCCAACTGATGGGAAATACCCCCAACGTTTATTGGTTCCAAAAACAGACGAACCATCACGACGAACAGAAGCCTGTAACAAATATTTGTTTTTGAAATTATAGTTCAAACGAGCAAAATCAGAAATCAAACGCACCTGTTGATAGTTATCGCCTCCGTAGTTTACACGGAAAGAAGGGATAGCGTATGGGTTACCCATACCAAGATTGTTATAGCTGACTGCATCTACTGGGAAGTTGGTACTTGTAGCCTGAAAACCATCTCCGTTGATACTTTCTTGCCAAGAATAACCTAGAACAGCGTTGATGGAATGATCACCGAATTGTCTATCCCAAGTCAAGTAAGTTTCTAGTAGATTCTGACGATTCTCGTATGAGTTGCGGGTAGCAAAACCATTTGTACCAACCAAATTTATGAAAGATGGGTTACCTGGGGGTTCTGGCGTACTTCTGATATTGTTGTAGTATTGTGTGTAATAGCTGTTGTAATATGCCCCATAGTTGGTTTGAAAACTTTGATAAGAAAGTTTCAAATCATACGTTAGTCCGAAAGGTAATTTCACCTGTGTGAAGAATGTACCAATGAGACTTTTGTATTTCAATTTTTCAGTACCATTTTCAATTAATGAAACAGGATTATAATAACTACTTTTGTTGAAGTTATCGAACCAAGTACCATTAGGATTTTTAATTGGCGAAGTCGGTAAATACGTCAACATTTGTGCAAGCACGGTATTTCTATACGGAACCCAATCAGCGTCACTCATAGAGTTGGTTACAGACAAGCCGAATTTCAATTTATCATTCATTGCTTTTTGCTCAATCGACAAACGAGCAACCACACGGCTCAATCCAGAAGATTTTATGATACCTTGTTGGTTGAAATAGTTGATACTGGCATTATAGACTGTATTTTCTGTTCCACCACCAAAAGATAAATTATGGTTTTGGGAAAATGCTTCGCGACGTTGTACTGCATCTTGCCAGTTGGTATTAGCTCCCTTGTCGTCGTCGGCAGTTAAAGCCTGTCCATTGGCAGAAAGAAAAGATTTCAACTGGTTGGCATCCATCATTTCATATTTATTCGAAACTTTATCAACTGCCATATATGCTCCATAAGACACCTGCATTTGTCCTTTATTGGCACGCTTAGTAGTAACCATAATCACACCATTTGAAGCACGGTTACCATAAATAGCCGTTGCAGCGGCATCTTTCAATACATCCATAGTAGCGATATCATCTGGAGCAATGAGTGAAATATCTGCACCAGGCACACCATCAATTACAAAAAGTGGTGATTGCGCTCCGTCACGAAGTGTAGAAGCCCCACGTAAAATAATCGCCGCAGAACGGTTTGGATCGCCACTACGAGTAATATTTAATCCAGGAACCTTTCCTTGAAGCAATTGACCAACATCTGAAATAGCCCCCTTGTTTAGGTCTTCAGGCTTAATGGTAGTTACCGCAGAAACCAAGTTTTTACGAGACTGTGTACCATAACCTACGACCACAACTTCTTCTAAGTTTTGGTTTTCAGGTTGAAGAGAAAGCATAATTTTGCTTCGACCAGCCACACTCACTTCTTGCTTTTTATACCCAACAAATGAGAAAACTAATACCGCATTGTTATCTGGCACTGCAATTTTAAAATTACCAGATCCATCTGATGTAGTTCCTCTTGTACTACCTTTTACCAACACCGATACCCCAGTCAAAGGCTGACCTTTTTCGTCAGTTACTTGTCCTGTTATGTTTATATCGGCGTTTATTACGTTTGGGAGTTCTTTCGTATTAGTCGTTTGAGGAACAATTTCTATTTCCTTTTTACTAAGTACTATTCTGTTACCAACGACTTCATAAGAAATATTTAAAGGAGTCAAAAATTCATTAAGAATCGTTGACAAACGGTTATTGTCGAAAGAAAGGTTTACTTTTCTCTCTGATTGAATCAAATTTGGACTGTAAATAAATTTTACATCAGCAAGTCTTTCGATTTGCGTTAAAGCTCTTTTAACTGTGATTGTTTCTGGTTTCAGAGAAATACTCTTGTTGAGTACCTCTTGAGAAAAAGCATCGTTTGCTAGGGTTATCCCACAAAACACAAACGACAGCAATAGCTGGGTCAAAGTGATTCGCATTGCTTCGGAGAGAATCTTTTTAAATAGTACGTTTTTTTTCATAATTTTAATTGTTTTTAACTGTAACTGGATAAAAACATCCCCTGAGACCCATTGCAGTGGGTACTCGAATTGCAGTTCGAGCAGGAAATGCACCTACGGTGTTCGCGCACTGTAGGTTTTTTTATTTACAACCTGAGCCGTAAAGAAAAATAACGGTTCCTCGTTGTTCATAGCTGGCATTCACAGCCTTACAAACGAGATTTAATTGCGTATGAAGTGGAAGGTCGTTGATATCTCCTGTAAAAACACAATGTTCAAAAGCATCACTTTCTATCTCAAAATCAATCATGTAACTTTCCTTTAGGCGTTGCAGCACCTGCGAAAGATGAGCATCTTCAAAAATGAGTTGGGTTGGTTGTACAGGAGGCACTATCACAACTGGTTCTTCTACCAGACTTGGAATAATTTTTTTGGATTCTTTTTCAAAAATCACTTTTTGATTTGGAGTTAGAATCACCCCATTTTTCCTAGTATTTTCTGCCTTAGTTCGCTCATAGACAGACACTTTACCTGTGCGAACCAAAACCTCTATTGCTTTGGCATTCTCGTAGGATTTAATGGTAAAACTCGTCCCAAGAACTTCAGTAACCAACTCACCGGTATGTACCACAAATGGCTTGGCTGGATTTCTTTTGATAGAAAAAAACGCTTCCCCTTTGAGGTATACAGTTCTGGTTTTTTGTCCAAAATGTTCAGGGTAGGATATCGTGGAATTAGGGTTTAATTGAACCTCACTCCCATCCTCCAAGGTTAATTTTTGGACTTTGTTAGAATGATTGGTTAAGTCAATAACGCCCCAATTGCTTGAGGCAATTGACTCACGGATAAGATGTTCGGGGCTATCCTGCCAAGTGTACCATTTTATTCCTAGACCTATCAGGAGCACAATACTCGCGGCCAAAGCCAAAGGCTTCCATCGAAAAGGTTTAATACCTACAGTTTGTTGGATTTTTTCCCAGAGTTGTGTTTCCATTTGTTGTTGCTCGCTCACACTCAGCGGTGAGGTTGCCATGGAAAGCATATTTTCAGACCATTGCTCAACAAAAGCAATCTCCTCGGGGGTGCATTCCCCGTTCAGATATTTTTCGAGTAATTGGTCAAATTCAAATTGATTCATGTTCGTAAAAGGCTAATTAGATAATCACGCTAGGTGTTTACATTTCAACATAGTTTATGATTGATGGTAGGCTTTCAAATTTTCTCTTAGGAGTTTAAGAGATTTGGTAATATGATATTCTACCGCTTTTTCAGAGAGGTTTAGTTTCACTGCGATGTCCTTAACTGATTGGTTCTCGAACCGACTCATTCTAAAAACCTCACAAGTTTTTTCTGGAAGTTTTTTCATGGCCTCTTCTACGGCCTCGGATAGCTCGGTAAAATGTACAACCTCCTCTGTGGCATGAGATTGTCGCAACTCACTAAAAATGAGGTACTCCTGATATTTTCTATTGGTAATTTGGGATTTTATAAAATTAGTACTTAGGTGTTTGATAGACACAACAAGGTAGGCACTCAACATCCTAATGTTGAGTTGATGACGGCGATTCCAAAGACTTTCGAATAAATCGTGGACTAGCTCTTCGGCCTCTTCCCTTGTGCCTATTTCGTGATAGGCCACACCAAAAAGTTTGTACCAATAACGATGATAAACCTCCTCAAAGGCATATTTATTATCCTCCATGATTAGCACCACCAACTGCTCATCCGTTAACTTTTGATATTTCATAGATTTGATTCAGGGTATATTACTGTATAGTCAAACAACAGGACAAAATCCCTAATTGATTTTAAATATTCTTTGAAAATTTATATTAATATTTCAACAAGTTGTATGGAAGAGGCTGATATTAGCTTTACTAAAGGTGTAATTTCTGAAGCAGAAGAATGATTTGATATGTATTAATGCAAAGTTAAGTCTATGAAAAGATATTTAAACAATTTTATTAAATATCTGAAAAATACAATTCACAATTTAGTTTCAAAACTATGAATAAGTGAATAGAATACTAAGGTCGAATCAGTTTTCCATGAGTTACCAATGCTTCAAAGTCAATGGCGTAGTCTCAAAAACTAAAAAAGGCACAAAATGATTGAGGTTTTTCATACATAAACCCTTAACCACTTTGTGCCTTTAAACCGACCTTATTCTAACTAAATACTCAATTGCTTGGCATATTTTTGAGCTTTAATCGCTAATTCGGTGGCTAAAAAACAATGCTCTTGAGACATGGCAGTTTCAGTTCGATTCACCACGTCATCTACCAAAAGACGACCATATGGTAATTCCACATCGTTACAGTCGATATGTACAGTTTCTTTTTGATTTACAAGAAACAAATGATTAGCACCTTCTTTACCTGCAATATCTATATTTTTACGAATTTCGATATACCCTTCAGTACCTAAAATAGTCAAGCGACCGTCGCCCCATGTTTTTAAGCCATCTGGAGAAAACCAGTCTACCCGAATATACCCAGTACCTTTATCACCACGCATCATAACATCACCAAAATCCTCAAAGTTTGGATATTGTGGATGGTTCACATTGCCAACTTGTGAAGTTACAATTTCAGCTTTGGTAGACCCAGTAAAAAACAAAAATTGGTCAAATTGGTGAGAAGCAATATCACAAAGAATTCCTCCAAATTGCTCCTTGTTGAAGAACCAAGCAGGACGAGAAGACAAGCTAATACGGTGTGGCCCCATACCAATGGTTTGAATCACTCGACCAATTGCACCTGCTTTTACTAATTCTCCAGCTTTAACAGTAGCCTTATTCTCCAAGCGTTCACTAAACAAAATTGAATAAATTCGTTTGGTTTCTTTTTGGACTTTACGAACTTCAGCTAATTGCTCAAGGGTAGTAATACCAGGTTTGTCAGACATAAAATCCTTACCTGACTTCATCACACGTATACCCAAAGGCGCACGCTCATTGGCAATAGCAGAGCTTAATACCAAATGAATAGACTTATCATTCAATATCTCCGCCTCGGAACTTGCTTGTTTGACATTGGGATAACGTTTGGCAAATGCAGCCAACAAATCAGCTTCTTTGGCATAAAACGCAACCAATTGACCTCCTCCACGAATAACAGCCTCGACTTGACCATAGATATGCCCATGGTTCATACCAATTACGGCAAACTTAATCCTAGGTTCGGCATTCATTAACTCTGCGCTTGAAGTATTTGAGGCAGTTGCAGCCTGATTAGCTAGTACAATTCCAGCAGCGGTACCGAAGGTATTTCTTATAAATTCTCTTCTATTATTTTGCATTGACTGAATTATTTAGGGGAGTTTTCACTAAAACTATTTTGTTTTTTGAGCAAGCTTCAAAGCCTCTGTTGTTGTGTAATATTTTGCCAACATATTAGGAACCTCCCAAACAGGCAACTTTCCATCTTTCAGGTATTGCATATAGCGTTGCGCTACCAAACCAAAGTGCGCTTCATGACCGTCTTTGTACTTATCAGGAACAATTACATCCCAACCCTTTGAGGTTTTTTGGACTTCTATCCCGGGATATTTCTGTGCAATTTTAGCAACCGCCAAAACAAGCTTTTTCTCAAAGTCTGTTGAGTTTTTGAGTGGTTCGATAGATAAAACAGGTTGGTATTTTTGCTCTGCTCCTTGACGAATTACAAGATTGGCTTTGGTTCCACGCATAATAGAGTAATGCGTATCGCCACCGCCCTCAGGAGCTTTATAGGCCCAAATCACAGAGGCCTTTGCATGCACTCCTTTAATGGTATAATTAATTTCTCCATTAGAATATACCTTCAAAACATCACGATTTACATCCTTTTGTAAGTATTGAGGAAACTGCTCCAACTGAGTAATTTCCTTAAACTGTGTTAATGTCATGTCTGTTGACCATCTTTTTGCAGAAGTGAGCTTGATGTCTTTTTTATAATCTATGATTTGTTCGGGAAAACATTCCCATTGAATCAAATCTACCAAGTGCGTATTGACATCTACGATACCTTCACCTTGCTGTGCTACATCCATAAACCAAGCTGGACGCGTAAGCACACTTCCAGATACATATTTCCAGAAATGGTGAACACTTTCTTTAGTAACAGCGGGATTTTCAGGGGTTCCTTTTTGTAGGGTACCAAAAACCGAAGCATCCATTGAAAATTCCCTTTGAAGCATCGTAGTAATCTCGGAGCGTTCTGTCATAATGTCGTAGAGCAAGACACCCTTTTTCTTTGCTGATTCGAAGGCAGCCTTCAACATATCAAAGTTTTGTGGATCGATTACCATTGGCTTATCCGCCAAAACATTAAATCCTGCATCAATAGCTTTTTTGATATACTCTGTTTTCTTTTTATTATTTCCAGCCATTACTACTACATTTCCTGCCTTTTCTGAGACCATTTTCTCAAAAAAATCAGGTGAAGTATACAGAATTTCCTTCCAAGCTGTAGGGTTCTGCACACGAGTATTGTAGCCGTTGATACGAGCCAAGTGCATATCTAGGTCTTTCCCCTGAGCCGCATAGACTTTCACTTCGGCGCTTACGTTAGGAAACATATTTTTTTGAACCAAGGCCGCATGGAAATGTCCAGGGTCCAGGGTAATTAATCTGATTTGCTCGTTCTTTTGAGCAAAAGTTTGAGAAAATCCCGCCATCAACACGGCAGCTAACAAATATCTTTTTTTCATTACAAAAATTTTATATAAATGATTATCATTTATGCCGTTTACGCCGTTGCTGGAGTTATCTCCAGCAACCATGCGTCAGCAACAAAGCCTAAATTAGTCCTATTGAATACATTCAGCTTGGTGTGTGAGACGCAAGCATTGCGTCTCTACATTATCGAACTGCATAGACTGCCCTGTGGGCCGTTGCTGGAGTTATCTCCAGCAACCATGCGACAGCAACAAATGCGGTAGATTACCTCAAGAATAAGTCCTATTGAAAACAATCAGCTTTGTGTGTGAGACGCAAGCATTGAGTCTCTACATTATCGAACTGCGTAGGCAGCCCTTTGAGGTCTCGACAATAAAGTATTTGCCTCTGGGTCATTCAGGAATTTCTCATTTTTAGGGTCCCAATACAAACGACGTTTGAGCTTCATGGCTGCATGATGCAATAAACAAGCACTACATGAGCGGTGACCGATTTCGGCTGGAGCAATGGGGTCTTTTCGTGAAATAATACTTTCCAACCAGTTGCCATGATGGTCTTTACTTTCGGTCAAATGAATTTCATTCGGACCAATCACCGATTCTAAAATCTTAGGATTACTAGCATCAATCGCTTTGGCAGCTTGTTGTTTGGCAATAGGGTCCGATGAAGTCACGGAAGCATCCCCACGAGAAACGAAAATCCAGCCCTCTGTTCCTTCGAATCGAATACCGTTAGCGATTTCATTCGTTACCACCATTTTTACTCCGTTGGCATACATAGCCTCAGTTCTAAATATCCCGTGAACATCCCACAAACCACTTTTCGGAAAATCTGCACGTCCCCACACTTCTACTGGCCCCGAATGTTCCATATTCATAGCCCAGTGAGCACAGTCGATATGATGTGAACCCCAACCTGTAATCATCCCTGCCCCAAACTGCTCGCAACGCAACCAACCCGGACGGTCAAAACCTACTTGAGGATGCACCCGTTTTTCTGTATAATATACTTCTGGTGTTGTACCCAGCCACATATCGTAGTTGAGATTTGATGGAATCGACATTTGAGGTTCAACTTCGCCCCCCGGGTCACCCGGCAAGCCCACATATACAGTTTTGAGTTCGCCAATCCTGCCATTTCTTACTAATTCGGCAGCATATCTAAACTGCCAACTCGAACGCTGTTGGCTACCTACTTGTACTATTCTTTTGGTTTGTTTTACAGCATCCGCCATGGCTCTACCTTCTGAAATAGTCAGAGAGGCTGGCTTTTGCATATATACATCTTTTCCTGCACGAACAGAACTAATCACAATTGGCGCGTGCCAGTGGTCAGGAGTACTCACTAAAACGGCATCTATATCCTTGTTATTCAACAACTCACGATAATCGGTATAAACGTTTACCCCATCGTAAGGTTTTCCATTTTTCTTCGAATAAGTATCCACTACCAAATTTTTGGCCAATTTGGCACGGTTGCTGTCGACATCGCAAACTGCAATAATCTGGGCATTATCATACTTCCAAACTCCTGGCATATCGTGACCACGTGAGATACGACCTGTTCCAATCGCACCGATGGTAATACGGTTACTTGGTGCATTTTTACCAAACACAGAGGCAGGAACAATCGTCGGAAAGCCAGAAATGACTGCAGTTGTTGCTATGGTTGATTTAATGGATAAGTCGAGAAAACCTCTACGACTCATACCATTGTCTTTTTTTTCATTCATGATTAAAATAGGATTATTATGTTTGGGAGATTTTAATCATGAAAGCCTTGTGGGAGTATTTTTTTACTCGAAATATTAATATCGAAGGGAAAAATTGTAGAAACAATAGGCGAAAACTGAGGTTAGACTATTTTTTAAGCCCTAATTCGAAGGGGATTCATAAGCTTACTTTACTATGAAACTAACGTTTAAAAGGCTTTAGGTAAATTTCCACCGAATCTTTTCCCATTTTTCCTACCAGTAGAATTTGGTTATTGGCTAAACTAATTTTACCGCTAAATATTGGTAAGTCTTTTCGAGGAAAATGCCATTTTGCTACTATCTGATTATTTTTCAATTGATAAGTGCCTATGTATCTTCTTTCAGTCGTATTAAAGTCGAATACAATGTCATTTCCAATATCAAAATAAACTCTTGTCAAAGTACTGTCATAAGGTGATTTTGCCGTAGTATTCACATGATTGATTTTGATGGTTTGAACATGATATTTTCCTGTCAACTGTGGGTTTTTGTCAATGGGTAATCTCAATAATATTAATACCAGAGGTAAAAAAAGTATGAGAACACGGGTGATTGTCTTCTTGAAAGAGCTCTGGTCTAGCAAATCAGAAGTATTCAATTTTTGATTTAAAAAGAAGGCTTGTACAAATTCAATATTTTGAAAAATCAGATACACTAGAGCCATAATTAACATGAGCGCATGAAGAATTACACCTATGTCCAGATGATAAAAAATGTCAATGAATAAGATGGTGACAAGAATGGGTAGCAAAATAAAAACACCAAGAAGTCTGGTTCTAGAAAAAAGCAGTAGAAGTGAGCCCAACATTTGGGTTAGTCCTATTGTAACAGTAAAGGGATAGGAGTGTCCAAAAAATGCCCACATCAACGAGACATCATCGATTTCGGTAAAGGGCAAGTCTAGCATACCCAATGGGACAATAAATTGTAGGTGGTAAATTTTTTGCCAGCCAAAAGTAATCAGATCAAAGGCAACGGCACCGCATAGCAGTGCGAGTTGGAGTTTATAAATCTTATCAAAGTTAGTTTCTTTTTTCGCCCTCCTCAAGAAGTACACTACATAAGAAAATAGAAAAACAACACTGATTGAAATAATGATTGAGGTTGGAACAGCTTTTAAAAAAGCAAGTCCGATTCGACTTAACACTTTTGCAACTACCAATCCTGAAATGATAGAAAGCATGATTTTTTTGGTAAAACGCATGGGCTTTTGAAATTTAAGTTTGTCAAAACTATCGACAAACCCTCAACCCAGAGTTCAGAATTATCCATTCGAACCAAATACCAAGCTTTTAAGACAAACTTATTTTTTTATATGCCAAGGGGGATAGTCCCACAATCTTCTTAAAACTAGTAAAAAACGAAGATTTAGAACTAAAGCCCGATTCATACCCAATACCTTCAATACTTAAATGAGTGTGCTTAGGAGATATCAATAATCTTTTGGCTTCATCAATTCTATAGTTATTGATAAAATCATTGAAGTTGATTGAAAGCCCCTTATTTAGTAAAAAAGATAAGTCATGTGTAGAAATATGAAGGTGTTCTGCCAGTTGAAATAGCGTAATATCGCTTTGTAAATAGAGTTTCTCCTCCTCCATAATTGTCTCCAATTTGGTTTTCAAAAATGCTATTTCGGTGTCGCTTAATCGAGCTGAAGCGCTTTTTTTTGAAGACGAAACATCAATAATTTCTTGGATTTCTATTTTTACCTTTTCGGGAAAAGGGTAAATTTCTTTCTGTGGAAGAATGTAATAAGCAATAAATCCTGAGCAAAAACAGTAAATAATCGGCAAATACTGATGTATAGATAAATGGGAAAATCTTGCCCCGAGCAAGGCTACTACTATAATGACCAAAATAATATACAACAAGTTATTTAGCCAATTCAGATTTAACTGATTGGTCTGTGTTGAAAATAATTGAATGTCTCTTCTATGTTTTCTTAATAAAAAGAATGAGTATGCCCAATAAATTAAAATTTGGAGCTTTAGAGCAATGGATAACGCAAAACCCAAATGTTTACTTCCTTGTACAGGCACAATGATGGGATATTCATTATTAATCAGGAACGTAAGTGCAAAATAACTAAAGATTACAAATGGGATAAAGTGAAGGGTGGAATATACAGAAAATAGGAATTTGGGCTTCGTGAAATAAACAATGCTAAAGTATAAAAATGGTGCAATCAAGAAACGACTACATTCGCTTAGTACGACAAAATCAGAGTTTTGTTGGTACAAATCTCTTTCTGCCAAGCCCAACCCTACACAAAACAAAAACCCACTAAACCAATATTTTGCTTTTGTGTTGTGTGCTGGAGGATTTATAATAACGATAAACGCTAAAATAATAAAGCAACCAGCAGCCAAAGAATGAATCATAAATATTTGTTGTGACAAGAGATTTAGGAATAAATAAAATTGAATAGGGAAAGTACAAAAATCTACTTGAAATAGGATTGCCTCCAGGTCAAAAAAGGAAATTTTATATTGGAGGGATACTTTAGAAACGACTCTGGAGTAGCCTAATTTGACACTATTTTCCTCTGGGCTAACTCTTTAAAAATAAATCTTCCTAATAAATTTATAAATAAACAAATGTTCATTTATATTTGTGCTATGAGATTAAGAGATGAACAAAAAGAACTATTAGTCAGAACAAAAGCCCTTGAGTTATTGGTAGCAGAAGGCTTTAATGGCTTTAGTATGCACAAACTTGCCAGAGCTGCCAATGTTTCACCAGCCACTTTATACATCTATTTTCAAAATAAAGAAGACCTCATTGTGCAATTAGGAATAGAGGTAGGACAAAAAATACATGAAGTCACTTTTGAAGATTTTGATTTTGAGGAGTCGTTTGAAGCTGGTTTGTGGAAACAGTGGAAAAACCGAGCGAAATATGTGCTTGAAAATCCAATTGCTGCCGCTTTTATTGAACAATTCAGAAACTCTCCTTATAAGAAAAAACTTGGGGAGGAATACTTTCAAGAATTTAGGAACAATATGACTAAATTTCTAAAAAGCGCTATTAAAAAAGGTGAGTTAATTCCTCTCCCTAAAGAAGTTTTCTGGACATTGGCATTTGCTCCTCTCTATCAATTAATTCATTTTGCCCAAGATGGTCATAATATGGCAGGCGAACCTTTTGAGCTTACAGAAGAGGTAATGTATCTTACCTTTAAACAAGTAATTAAATCACTTCAACCCTAAAATTTCTCTTAATAATTCAATTATCTATCTCAATGGAACAAGAAAAAATCTTTACTGGCTATCAGAAATTCATGATTGCGGTACTTTCATTTATTCAATTCACAGTCGTGCTTGATTTCATGGTTTTGTCACCTTTGGGTGCTATCCTCATGCCAGAACTTCATATTACGCCACAACAATTTGGACTAGTAGTTTCAGCCTATGCGTTTAGCGCGGGTGCTTCTGGATTACTGGCAGCGGGATTTGCTGACAAATTTGACCGCAAAAAATTCCTTTTATTTTTCTACGTAGGTTTTCTAATCGGTACTGCATTTTGTGCTATGGCTCCGACGTATGAGTTACTGATGGCGGCTCGTATTTTCACGGGTATTTTTGGAGGTGTTATTGGCTCTGTATCTGTGGCTGTGATCTCGGATATTTTCAAGCCGGAGGTTCGAGGACGTGTTATGGGATTTGTCCAAATGTCTTTTGCAGCTAGTCAGGTATTAGGATTACCAATAGGCTTGCAACTCGCCAATATGTTTGATTGGCATGCCCCATTTTGGATGATTGTGATGGTAGGTATCCTAGTTGGCATAATTATCTTGGTTAAAATGCAGCCTTTAACAAGCCATTTAGCCCTACAAAAGGATGGAAATCCTTTTGTGCATCTATTTCATACCGTATCAAAACCGCATTATTTAAGAGCCTTTTCTAGCACGGTTTTATTGGCTACTGGTGGTTTCATGTTGATGCCATTTGGGAGTGCTTTTAGTACCAAAAACTTAGGATTAACGCTCGACCAACTTCCACTATTATATGCTGTTACAGGTGTGGCAGCCTTGTTTTTTGGGCCAATGATTGGAAAATTAAGTGACCGTTTTGGTAAGTATAATATGTTTGTAATTGGTTCTGCTATCAGTTCATTATTAGTGGGTATATTTTGTAATCTCGGAACAACTCCACTTCAAATCATTATGGTAATCAACGTGATTATGTTTGCAGGAATTTCTTCACGTATGATTTCAGCTTCGGCTCTAATGACATCCGTTCCAAACCTTGAAGATAGAGGTGCATTTATGAGTGTCAACTCTTCTATTCAACAAATTTCGGGTGGTTTGGCATCTTTATTAGCAGGCGCAATCGTTGTAAAAGCGCCAGATGGACATTTGGAACGATATGATTGGTTGGGATATACCGTAATTGCAAGTATGGTTATTTCAGTAGTTTTGATGAAATGGGTAGATAATTTTGTCAAAAATAAAGAAGCAAAATAGGTTATGAGGGGTCAGGGGTTAGGGTTTTGGCTATCAGCTATCGGCATTCGGCGATATTTTCTATTAAGATTATCTTTTAACTAAACCCTAACCCCTCTTTCAGTATAAATCTAGTAAAATGCTCTTTTGAGAAAAACTAGATCTAATATTGAAGGATGATGAAAAAACAATTAATGCTCCTAGGACTTCTGGGAATGACTTACCTCTCTTCTTATGCACAGAAAATTAATCGTAAAGCGGTTGTCGAACGACACACTGTTTCTGTTGCCTCATTTGACACATTAGCCTCACTCTCAGTCGGAAATGGTCGATTTGCCTTTACCGTTGATGCCACTGGACTCCAGAGTTTTCCCAAATATTATACCAATGGTGTACCGCTTGGTACACAATCTGTTTGGGGTTGGCACTCTTTTCCCAATAAAGAGAATGTCAAATTCGAGGAAACTTTAAAGGAATATACACTCAATGGACGCAAGGTTACTTACAGCGTGCAAGGAGCTAAAAATGCCAAGAGCAAGGAAGCAATTAACTATTATCGTGAAAACCCTCATCGATTACAGCTTGGGAATCTTGGTTTTATATTCAAGAAAAAAGATGGTAGCAATGCACAGATAACAGATATTGTGGTTCAAAACCAGCAATTAAATCCCTACACTGGGCAAATTACCAGTCATTTTACCTTGGAAGGTCAGCCCGTGACTGTGCTTACGGTTTGCGACCCAAATCAGGATATCGTTTCGGTAAATATTCAATCTGCTTTATTGAAAACTGGGCAAATTCAGGTTTTTCTAAAATTTCCTTTCCCTAGTAATCAATTTTTGGATAGCGGTACAAATTACAAAAATCCAGACCAACACCAATCAGCCATTGTGTCAGCTCAAAGTCAATCGGCAGTAGTAAAACATCAGTTAGATGCAGACCAGTATTTTGTCAGATTAGACTGGAGTAAAAATGCGACTATCGCAAGCCAACAAGCTCATGAGTTTATTTTAACGCCTAAAGTTGGAGATGGTACTTGGGAATTTTCAGCCAATTTTTCAGAAAAAAAACCTACGACAGCAAGTCATTTCCCTGCTATTAACCAACGTAATATCTCGGCTTGGAAAAGCTTTTGGAATAGCGGTGGCGCAATCGATTTTGAAGGAAGTACAGATGTCCGTGCAAAAGAGTTAGAACGAAGAATTGTGCTTTCTCAATACTTAACCAAAATACAGTGTGCTAACGAACAGCCTCCTCAAGAAACAGGATTAACGTACAACTCTTGGTATGGAAAACCGCACCTAGAAATGCACTGGTGGCATGGAATACATTTTGCCTTATGGGGAAGAGTAGATTTACTTGAAAAAAGTTTGGATTGGTATACAAAAGTGTATCCAAATGCTGTAGGAATAGCCAAACGTCAAGGCTACGATGGAGCAAGATGGCAAAAAATGACCAATCCTGCTGGAGAAGAATCTCCGTCATCGGTTGGAGCATTTTTGATTTGGCAGCAACCTCATTTTATCTATTTTGCAGAGCTAGTTCGTCGTCAGAAACCCACGAAAGCAACCTTACAAAAATACAGTAAATTGGTATTTGCTACAGCAGATTTTATGGCATCATATCCGCATTGGGATGAAGAAAATAAACGATATATTCTAGGAAAAGGGCTTATCCCAGCGCAAGAAAGATTTAATCCAGAAGAAACGTTCAATCCTACCTATGAATTAGTCTACTGGCATTGGGCCTTGAAAGTTGCACAAGATTGGCGCAAAGCTATGGGTTTGAAACCCAACGAAAAGTATGATAAAATCCTTCAAAATTTATCAAAACTACCTGTAAAAGATGGCGTATATCTAGCCACCGAATCGGCACAAGACTCTTATACTAATCCTAAATTTTTGACAGATCACCCTTCGGTTTTGGGAGCTTTGGGTATGCTTCCGCCAACACCAATGCTCGATATGCCGACAATGCAACGTACTTTTGACAAGGTTTGGGATGTATGGCAATGGCATGATACATGGGGTTGGGATTTCCCAATGGTTGCCATGACTGCCGCGCGCCTAGGACGACCAGAAAAAGCCATTGACGGATTGATGATGCATATCAGAACCAATACTTATTTGCCAAATGGACACAACTTTCAGGACGAACGTCTACGTTTGTATTTGCCTGGAAACGGTGGTTTACTCGCAACGATCGCCATGATGTGTAACAGAGATGATTTACCAGCTGGTAAAACTTCGTTTCCAACCAATGGACAATGGAAGGTAAAATGGGAAGGTTTCAAAAAAATGCCATAGGAAGTATGAGGCATTCCTAATTGAGTGAATTGAGATTGAGTGAATGAGTGATTATTATAAAATTTGTATTCTAGCAGTAGAGACGCAATGACTGCGTCTCAAGCAGAGTCAGACATCAGATAGTAGTATCCAAAAAGCGGTCGAAAATTGTTTTTCGACCGCTTTTTAATGAAGCCGTTTTACTGTTTGTCACGGGTGAATAAATTCACCCACTAATTGGAATCTTCAGTCATGAGCTAGGCATGTAGTTAATTATCACACCAAATACCCGTTAAGCCTCAAGCATCTTTTTTTCCTCAAAATAACAATAACGCCCTCGTTAGACGTAAAACATTGCGTCTCTGCAAGTAAAATACATATTCAAAATAATCACTCATTCGCCTAATCACCAAACCACTCAATAAGGAATGACTCATGTATATCCCCGATAGCACATCTAATTGGCTGTCTGGGTGTATTTTAGACAAAAATTTGTACTTTAAAAAGTTATTAATTAGAATCAAAAAACATTATTGAATTATTCCAAGATTTTTCATCACTAACAGGATGAAGCATGATGGTTATAGATTGGATTTCTAGTTATTTTACACCGAAAATACAAGTAAAGTATTACCAAACCATCGAAATACAAGCTGAATAATAACCTTTTAAAAACCAATTTAATCCTATGGGAAAACATATACCTTTAATGAATAACAAGTCAATTAATTTACTACATACAAACAAGCAAATCTCTTTGGTTTGACGTGTAACCACCCTTTAGCTTCCTTTTAATAAATTTCTGTGATGAATATATCTGCTGTTTCTTAGTTACGCAAAAGTAAATCTACGGCAATTGTGTCATTATAACACTATTTAATTACACCTAATAATTTTAACCCTTAATGCTGGTGCTAACTGCCCGTCAGTGCCTATGCCAGCCAATCATTCAAGAATTATACAGTAAACTAATAAATCCGATAGAATTAATCTATTAAATCAGTAAATCTCAAATTAAACAATAACGCATGATGCATCGATACTCTATTCGCTACTGGCTGGTACTGAGTGTGCTCATCAGTACTTTTCTAGGTAGTTGTACCAAAGAAGAGTTGGATATCTACAAACGTCCTGAGACACTAGAACCTCCTATTTATCAAGTGCTCACCAAGAGAGGCAACTTCAAAACCTTATTGGGAGTCATAGATAAAAGTGGTTACCAACGTACACTATCTAGTGCAGGTTACTGGACTTTTTTTGCTCCAAATGATGACGCTTTCAACAAGTATTTTACCTCAGCTGGTCTTAGTCTCAACGCTTTAGATTCAACAAAAGCCCGTGAAATTGTTCAGGGCTTATTGGTATTTAATGCTTTTGACAAAAACCGCTTGGCAGATTATCAGGCACCCACTGGATGGCAAGACTCACGTGCATTTAGACGAAAAACCGCCTATTACACTGGATTTTACGATGAAAAATCGTTTGATGGAAATTCATTCAAGTCTGTAGCAACTAACCGTCAAAACGGCAGTTACATTGTTGGAGACAACAACAACAAACATATTTCTTATTTTACAGATGAGTATTTGAGTGCTCGTGGTCTTACTGCCGCCGACTACAATTATTTTTATCCCAATGTAAACTACAGTGGTTTTAACGTAATGAACTCTAAGGTGGTAAATGCTGATATTTTTGCTGAAAATGGTATGATTCACGAAATTGATGACGTTCCTACAGTACAACCTTCCATTGATGAGTATATCAGAAACAAACCTGAGTATAGTGTATTCCGTAACCTCATCGAAAAATATGCAGCTACCTACGGATTAAATGATGCGATGACTATCAAATACGCCAACCTGACAGGCAAAGGAGATAAGATTTACGTAAAAAACTACAACAAACAGGCTAGTTCAAGTAAGTATTTAACATTCGCACCCAATTGTGAAAATTTTTCAAAAATCGCTGAAAATGATGCTCAGTTAGATATGTGGAGTATTTTCGTCCCTACTAACGATGTACTGACGCCTTACATAAACAGTGTGTTATTGGAGAACTACAAATCTTTAGATGCGATGCCTCCAGGTATCATCATCGATTTGATCAATGCGCATTTGTTTCCATCAACTGTTTGGCCAACAAAATTTCAAAACTCCTTCAATGCTTTGGGAGAGGAAGCGCGTTTTAATGCAAATGCTAACGTAGTAGAAAAGAAAATCTTGAGTAACGCCATGTTCTACGGAACAAATAAAGTTCAAGAATCTAACCTTTTCTCATCAGTATATTCAAAATCATACTTAGATCCAAAATACTCGATGATGACTCGAATTTTGGATATGGACTGGAAAAATACGATCCTGAACCCGAGAGTAAACTATGTTTTATTCATGATTAGCGATGACCTGTTCAAGGCAGCAGGGTACGATTATGATATATCGAAATCTGTAGCTAACGTTGCTAACAGTGAATGGGGTTATACAGCGCCGGGCACAACAACTCGTACATCAGGAACTTCGATTTTGGCTAACCTTCAGCGAATTGTAGCTACTTCGGTGGTTTATACACCAAACAAAGAATTGGACAACCTTTCTGGATCTGGCGTCATTGATGCCATCAACGGTGAATATATCCGATTTGATGGAAACAAAGTATATTCAACTGGTACTAAAACTGCACCTTTATCGGTATTAGGTAGTAAAACAGCTTCTAACGGAAAAGTATATTATACCAATGGAGTTTTAAACTTCGCACCTGCAAATACTACTGTTGCTGATCCAATCGGGAAAGATTTATCAAACTTAGCCCCTACCCTAAATTCGGACTTTGGATACTTTTTCGAATACTTGAAAAACTCGTCCTTATATACTGCTGCCACTTTTGCCATTTCAAATGTAAGTGAAGGTACTTTCTACACACTGTTTATTCCTAACAATGCGGCTATTCAGGCAGCGGTGAATGATGGTGTTTTGCCTGGTACAGGAACAGGTGCAACAAAGACGCCAGTATATAACCCAACTAGTTTATTGGATAAGAAAAAAGTAGAAGATTTTATCAACTACCATATTTTGAACAAAAAGGCTGTGGCAACAGACGGTAAAGAATCAGGTGCGATGGAAACGCTCCTAAAAGATGCGAACGGCGATGCCGTGAATGTCACTGTTTTGAACAGCAAAGGTGCAATGAGTTTATCAGATGCTAAGTTGCGTAAGGCCACAGTGATTGTCAACAAAAGCAACAACTTGTCGAACCGCGCAGTGATTCACTTGATAGACAATTACCTAAAGTCGAACTAATTCTCCAACCAAACTTACATAGTGAATAGCTATGTTCACAGCCAATGAAAATATTAACCAAAATACTCTTAATATGTGGCTTGGTGCTGACAGGAGTTAGCTGGAGCCATGCCCAATCCCCCAACCTATTTACGGTTCGAGGGAAAGTTGTTGAAGCGAAGGATAGTTCGGCGGTAATCGGTGTAACTGTTGCTGAGCTTGATAGAGATAACCGTATCGTCAAAGGTGTTACTACCGATGTTGAGGGCAACTTCGTTATCAGAGTTTCAAACCAGAATAATACCCTTTCATTTTCAAGTATTGGTTTCAAAACTCAAAAAGTAGCCATCAAGGGTCGTAGCAATATCAAAATCTGGATGGAATCTAGTTCGGCAGACTTAGATGAAGTTGTTGTTACAGCCAAACCAACAGATAATGGTTTGATGACGGTTTCTGAGAGAAATACGACCATTGCTGTGGCAAAAATCGATGCAAAGGTATTGGAAGATATGCAAGGAACCTCTATCGACCAAATGCTTCAAGGACGTTTGGCAGGGGTAGATATTACAGCTGCCTCTGGTGACCCAGGTACAGGGATGCAAATTCGTATTCGTGGTACTTCATCTATCAACTCTTCTGTCGACCCGATGATTGTAGTTGATGGTATGCCTTACGAAACATCCATTCCGTCTGACTTCAATTTCGGTACTGCTGACGAAATGGGTTATGCTTCACTTTTGAACCTTGCTCCTTCGGATATCAAAAATATTGCCGTGTTAAAAGATGCGGCTGCTACTGCAATGTGGGGCTCACGTGCTGCCAATGGAGTTGTGGTTATTAATACCAAACGTGGTGCCATTGGAACACCGAAAGTAACTTACACTTTTAAAGGCTCTATTTCAAAGCAACCAAATGCCATTCCAATGCTTTCGGGTGATCAATATTCGATGTTGATTCCTGAATCATATATGAATAGAAACGGGATTCCTTTGAATACCCAAAACATCAAAGAATTCCAGTATGACCCTAACGATCCATATTGGTATAACAACTATAGTCAGAATGTCAATTGGGTAGATGCTATCACACAGTTGGGATATTCTCAAGACCATAACGTATCGATTATGGGTGGTGGTGAGAAAGCTAAATATTATGCATCAACAGGTTATTTTAACCAAGTAGGTACCACGATTGGAACGGGATTAGATCGTATCAATACTCGTATCAACTTGGACTATAACGTTTCAAATAGAATCCGTTTTAAAACTGACCTTTCTTTTACGCACTCTGTAAACAATCGTAACTATGTGTCTTCTTTGACAGGTAATAAAGATTTGGTTCGCTCGGTAGCTTACAGTAAAATGCCAAACATGAGTATCTATGAATACAACGACTTGGGACAATTGACAGGAAACTTTTTCTCTCCATTGACCAACATTCAAGGTACTTTTACAGGTTTGACCAATGCCACTTATAACCCTGTTGCCATGGTAAAATCTGCTAAAAACATTATTACTTCAGAACGTATTATTCCTCACTTTCAAGTGCAATATGACCTTGCGCCGGGTAGATGGGTAGCTACTTTTGATGTCCAGTTTGACATCAATAACAACAAGACAAGCTCGTTTTTGCCACAGGTAGCCACTGGACAAGCTTTTACGAGTTCTTTTGTAAACGTAGCGACAGATGGCGATGCGGATGGTTTTGCGGTAACTACCAAGTCGACTTTGATTTATACCCCAAAAATCAAAAACACCAAGCATGATTTCACTTCGCTTTGGGCATTGAATACCTCTGATGTAAAATCGGTTTGGCAAGAATCCTATGTAACCAATACCGCTTCTTCGGATTTGACAGATGCTTCAAACCCTGCACGTTTGACTACTTCCAGATTAGCTTCTGGGGTTTCACAAACGCGTAATGTAGGTTTACTTTGGAATGTTCACTACGGATTTTTAGACCGCTATATCATTGATTTGGGTCTTAGAGGAGATGGTAACTCACGCTTTGGCCCAGACTATCGCTATGGTTTGTTCCCAAGTATTTCGGCCAAATGGATTCTTTCCGACGAACCATTTATGCGTCCTTTAGAACATATTTTTGAGCACCTTGGTATCCGTGCTAGTTACGGTCAAAGTGGTAATGCACCTCGCTATGACTATTTGTATTATGGAAAATACAATACTTTGGGTTGGTCATATTTAGGAGATGCAGCTGTAGTTCCACAAACCATGCAATTAAACAATCTTCGTTGGGAAAGAATCATTGGCCGCAACCTAGGGGTAAACATTATTACTTCGAAAAGAAAGCTAACGTTAGATGCTGAATTTTACCAAAACAGTACTAAAGACTTATTCTTCGAAAACTTACAAATTCCTGCTTACACAGGTTTTAGTAACGTCCAAATGAACGTTGGTACAATGGATAACATGGGTTGGGAATTGAACTTGATGTACAATCCATACAAAACCAAAGACTGGAGTGTTGATTTCAATTTCAACATCGCTCGCAATATCAATGTAATTCGTGAAATTTCTGATTTGTATCCTCGTACAGGTGGTAATGCTACCTTGAACGGCGCTTATTTGACGTATATGCAAGTAAACAATCCGTTTGGATCTTTTTATGGATACCGCTATTTAGGTGTTTATAAAGACAAAGCCTCTACAGTAGCCAAAGGCAAAAGTGGCGAACCAATCGTAACACCAGATGGACAATCAGTATACATGAGATTCAATTATCCAAATACTGATTATACTTTCCAACCAGGTGATGCCATGTATGAAGATGTCAATAAAGATGGTAATATCAACTACATGGACTTAGTATACTTGGGTAACTCAAACCCTGCTTTCACGGGTGGTTTTGGAGGAAGTGTTTCTTACAAATCTTTCAAATTGACTACATTCTTCAACTTCCGTAGTGATTATGATGTAGTAAATGCTACCAGAATGAATACAACCAATATGTATGGTTTTGGAAATCAAAGTACCGAAGTATTGGCACGTTGGAGAAAAGAAGGAGATGTTACGATGGTTCCTAGAGCATTATACAACTCTGGTTATAACTGGTTAGGTTCGAGTCGTTATGTAGAGGATGCTTCATTTGTTCGTTTCCGTACGGCAACTTTCAGCTATACATTCCCTAAACAAGTATTGAAGACTTTACACTTTACAGCGCTTCGTGCTTACGCAACGGTAGAAAACTTGATTACTTGGACAAAATACACAGGTCAAGACCCAGAAGTTCAAATGAGAGGTAGTGATCCATTCAGAGTAGCAACGGATAACTCGATGACACCTCCTGCCAAAACTGTTACATTTGGTTTTGCAGCAACATTCTAGTGTAGATTCAACCCTTTATTATATAGAAAAATGTTGAAAAAAGTATTTATACAAACCATCGCCCTGAGCGCTCTTTTGCTAACTACCTCGTGTGATAGTTGGTTGGAATTGCGACCGCAAGACGGTATTGTTCAAGATCGATTCTGGAACAATAAAGAACAGGTTGCGTCAGCAGTTGGCGGTATTTATGCATCAGTGATTGATGCACTTCCAGAAAAGGCTTTTGTTTTGGGCGAAATTCGTGCTGATATGATTAGTCCTTCATTTCGTATCACAAACAACGAATTGGATATTCTCAACTCAAACATTTTGCCGACGAATGCTTTGACAGACTGGAGAGATTTTTACAGAATTATTAACTACTGTAACACGGTTATTTCATTCGCTCCAGCCGTACTTGATAAGGACAAAACCTATACAACTGAGGCGCTAAAAGCTCATGTGGCAGAAGCTAAAGCCATCCGTGCATGGATGTACTTTTACATCGTCCGCTTGTATGGAGATGCTCCTTTGAAAATCACTGCAACCAGTAGCGATGATGAAATTGTTCCTATTGCCAAGTCGACTCAAAAAGAAATTCTAGCTCAAATCGAGAAAGACTTACTCGAAGCGGAGCCTGATGCCCCAACTACCTACGGTACGAAGGAAAAAGATCATAGTCGTGTGACAAAATACATGATAAACACCCTTCAAGCTGATGTGTATTTGTGGATGGAAAAACCAACAGAAGCATTGGCAGCAACTAATAAAGTGATTAGTAGCGCCAAATTTGGTTTGGTTTCTAACCCTGCTACTCGTAGCAATGCTTGGTTCAGTACGGTCCGTTCAGGTAACTCAAATGAAGGGATCTTTGAATTGGCTTTCGGTAGTGATTACACCATTCGATTTGGTATTACCAACTATCCAATGTATGCCATTTTTGGACTAGGAAACTCTTCTACCTACAGACGCTACCAAGCTTCGGCATATGTAAATGAAGAAATCTTTACGGAAGATTTACTTGACCCGACCAACTACGACACACGTGCTGATGAGTCTTCATTGACCATGACGACTGGAGTTATTAGAAAATATGATCGTGCGGCTGGTGAAACCCCGTTTAATGTAGTAATGTATCGCTATGCGGATGTTTTATTGATGAAAGCCGAGGCTTTAGCTATGTTAAATAGAGGAACTGAAGCCCTCGCCATTGTTAAACAAATCCGTACAAGAGCATGGGCTATTGTTCAAACAGAACAGTCTCCAGACCCTGCCAATATCGATGGCGCTGGTGGAGTACTCGACTATATCTTAGAGGAAAGAGCTCGTGAATTTGCCTTTGAAGGAAAGCGTTGGTTTGATGTATTAAGAAATGCCAAACGTGCCAACTACAAACGAATCGATTTGTTAGTCAACCTTACGGCAAGAAGTGTTCCTTCTGAACGTCAGCAATCAGCCATAGCAAAAATCAAGGACCCCAACAGCCATTATTTACCGATTTACCAATACGAAATTCAAACGAATAAATTATTGGTTCAAAACCCATTTTATAAATAATGCGTCTGTCACTCACAAAAAACTCCATTGAGATTATGAAAAATATCATACAATCAATTTCGGCATTTATCCTAACTCTCACGTTAGGAATCGGCCTGTGGGGATGTGCAGATATTACTATCGTAGAAACAACCACTGGCGATGCCAACCTTTATAGTTACCTCCTTAAGTATCCTGATAAGTATGGAGACTTTGCCAAAATTGTAGAAAAAGCAGGATATGATAGTTTCCTAGATGCCTATGGTGCTTATACTATGTTTGCACCCAACAATCAGGCAGTACAGAAATACTTGACAGCTGCTGGTAAACAAGCGGCAAGCTTAACAAAAGAGGAAGCTCAAGGTATTGTAAAACTCCATGTCATCAGAGATACCTTGACAACAAGTTCGTTCAAAGATGGAAAACTACCTTTAGTAACCATGTACGGACAATATTTACTGTCTGGTGTTAGTAACTCTGCTGCTGGCTCGAGTTATACCTTGAACCGTCAGGCGAATGTTATTGAAACCAACATTAAGGCAGGTAACGGGATGTTACATGCAGTTGACGCTGTGTTGACACCAGCCACTAAATCAATTGCAGAATTAGTAACAAGTAATTCAAACTATTCCATCTTCGCACAAGCACTCAAGGAAACTGGCTATTATGACAGCTTGAACGTATTGAACGACAATTTGGATAAAAGATTTACGACCTTAATTGCTGAATCGAATACGATTTTGAGTAAAGCAGGTTATACAGATTTTGCCAAATTAAAAGCAAGATTCTCGCAGACAGGTAACCCAAAACTTAAAACTGACAGTTTGAACATTTACGTTGCTTATCACATCTTGGTTGGTGCCAAATACCTTGGAGATATTATTACCGCAACTTCACATTTGACTAAAGTTAGTACTGAGCCAACTGTAGTTAGTTCAAAACTAGACGGTCAAACGATTCTTTTGAATGATGATGTATTTAATGGAGTTCGCGAGCCGGGTATTGAATTGGTTCGTTCAGAAAGTGATAATACTGCCACCAATGGCGTAGTACATGCTGCCTCGGGACATTATAATATCAAATTGCGTCTTCCAACAAGAATTGACTGGGATGTATGTGATTTTCCTGAAATGAAAAAACTTTCAGCTTATTATGGAAAGAAAACCTACAGCTTCCCTGTGGGTACCGTAATACAAGATATCCAATGGGCCAATTCAGGCTTTCCTCCAACCTATGTAATCGATGCCACTGCTGCAAAAAAAGATTATTTGCAAGTTCCTATGGGTGTGCCTAGCCGTAACCTTTGGTTAGATATGAAAACCCCAATTATTCCAAAGGGTCGCTACAAAGTGTGGATGTGTTACCGTCGTCAACGTACCTCAAACAGTTTTACAATTACTTGTACAGGTGCCATCGATGGTGAGGTATTAACAAGACCATTCTTGTTTATAGACCAAGTGCCAACACTCGGTGCTGGAGAATTAGAATCATTAGGTTGGAAAATCTATATGTCACCAGGTACGGACATCAATGCCGCTGGTAGATTATTGGGAACTGTGGACATCAAAACTACTGACAGACACATGTTTAGATTGCAAGCCATCAATGGTACGCATTCACCAAACAACATCGACATGATTCAGTTTATCCCGATTTCTCAAAATCAGATTTCTCCACGTCATTTGCCAGATGGCTCTCTGGTTAGCAATTAATTTTTCAACACTTTAACTTGTAAAAAAATGCGTTTAAAAAATATATATATCCTTTTTCTCATGGTTTGGAGCTTGGGGATGGTCGCCTGCAAAAATTGGGATGACCGTCTAGTTTCTCCAAGCGACTCATTAGGGAAAAATCTCTTTGAGCAAATTAGCGCACAAAGTACTCTGAGCACGTTTAAGGATTTACTCATCAAAACGGGCTATGATAAAGTGTTGAGTTCTTCGAACAATTATACCGTTTTTGCACCAAGCAATGATGCTTTGAATGGATTGAGCACAACTATTTTAAATGATACTTCACAATTGAAAGCTTTTGTAGGGAATCATATTGCCCTCATGAGCCACAATGTTCCAGTAAGTGATGCTGCTTCTGAATCTTTACAAATGGTAAATGGCAAGTATTACACATTGAACAAAACAACTTTGGGAACAGCCACGATTGCTTCTGCAAATACTTTCGCGAGTAATGGCGTTTTACATACGCTTTCTCAATCTATTGCGGTATTGCCTTCTTTGTGGAAATACATCAACACAAATCAAACGGGCTCACTACAAAATACAGCAATTGCCAACTTGACTTTTCAGGTTTTCAATGCGAATAAAGCCACTATTGATAGTATTAGCTCAACTACAGGTCAACCCATTTATCGCGCTGGTACAGGATTAGAAACGGTAAATGCCTTTACCCAAAATGTATATGACCTCAATTTGGAATCTAAAAAGTACACCTACTTTCAGTTGAAGGATGCATCATTTTTGGCTGAGGTAGAGAAGTTGAAACCATACTTCAAAACAAGTACTACAGATAGTACCTACCGTCAATCAGCTTTTGCGACAATCAAAGATTTAGTATTTGAAGGAAACTATTCAATCGACCAAATTCCATCTGTATTAAAATCAAAATTTGGCGTAAATGTTACCATCGATAAATCATCGATTAGTCAAACGGTAAAAGTGAGTAATGGTGTCGTGTATGTGTTGGACAAAATCACAGTTATTCCAACGGAGAAGTTCCCTACCCTAGTCGTCGAAGGAGAAAACTTTGTAGAGCGTATGCCTGTTTCAATAGGTTCGGCCGTCATTGCAGTTCGTAACCGTTTGAATCCTGTGACTAACCTTATCTCAAACTCTGTATCAGTTATCGGTCATGGTAACTCAGGTTTTTGGTTACGCTATCAGCTCAACGATGTACCATCTATCAAATACAAAGTGTATTGGGTGGTGATCAATGACTTGTATAACTCCAATACCGCAGTAGCCGAAACTGCAGGTTTTGCCATTAACCAAAAATTAGCGATGGCGTCTTTGAGTGCAACCACTTTTGCCTATCCGGCTGCAGCACTTCCTGTAAAAACTTACACTGAACAGTTGCTAGGTGAATATACGGTAAACTCTTTCGGAAAGCTTAATATGTACTTGGTTGCCAACGGTACCAATGCCATGAGTCTGGACTATATCAAATTAGTTCCTTCATTTTAAAAGGAACTAACTCATTTGACGATAACGACATTTATCCATGAAATATATCAAAAATCCATTCGCAGCAATTCCCAAAGTGACCCTCATGACACTGACGGTTTATGGGACTATGCTTGCACATTTCGATGCTGTTGCACAGGAAAAAAAGCCCACGGAGGTGGTAAAAGTACATGTGCAATACAAAACCCAAATTAACGGGGTAGTTCTTAGCACTGCTACAGGAAAACCTGTACTTGGGGCTCGAGTTTTTTACAAAAACATGACCTCTACAATCACTGGAGAGGATGGTAAGTTTACGTTGACAGTTCCAAGTTCGTCTGTAGCGGTCAACGTGGAATGCCCAGGTTTTGCCTCTGTCGAGATACCTGTGGCAAAAAGATCCAAGTTTAACGTGTACCTGCAAGATGTATTGGGAACAGAGAGTAATATCACCCTCCCAACGGGTACTATTTCTGAGCAACGTTCTTTGGGAGCAGTCGCTTCCTCTGCTGCGGCAGAAGCATGGTCTCAGCTTACCGAATCTGCGGATACCTATATGCAAGGTAGAATCGCAGGCTTGAATAGCACACGCTTCTCAGGGTCAACTAATATTGGTTCGTTTTTCACGATTCGTGGTTACAACTCTCTTCAAGCAAGCAATCGTCCTTTGATTGTGGTTGACAACGTTATTTATGATTCTGGTATTTACGGAAACTCCTTAAATAGCAATTATTTCGACAACCCTTTGAGCTATATCGACATCAGAGATATTAGCAATATTTCGGTTTTGAAAGATGCTTCAGCAGCGGCATTATACGGTACGAAAGGTGCGAATGGTGTAATCATGATTACGACCTCTAGAGCTAAAGAATTAGGAACTAAAATCGACTTTGCACTTTACGGAGGCGTCAATATGGCTCCAAAAGGCTTGCCAGTAATGGGCGTAAATGGCTACAAAAGCTATCTTTCCGATTTGTTGTCAAGTCAGGGATTGAATAGCAATCAGATTTCGGCATTGCCATATATGAATGATAATATTTCAAACTCTGAATATTACACCTATCATAATAATACCGATTGGCAAAAGAAAGTATATGCAAGTAGCCCGTTAACCAATATGTTTTTGAAGGTAACAGGCGGTGATAACATTGCCAAATATGCCCTTTCTGTCAACTATTTGAGTAATAAAAATGGCGTAATTGGTTCGACTCTAGAGAAATACAGCACTCGTTTCAATGCTGACATGAACCTGAGCCGTAAACTAACTGCTGCTGCCAATTTGAGTTTTGCCTACAACGAAGCCGAAACTAAGGATTTTGGATTTGCTTCTAAAACTAACCCAATTTATCTAGCATTGGTAAAGGCTCCATTTTTGACGGACTATCGTGTATCATCTCAAGGGATTTTTTCTCCTGATTATGCAGATCATGATGTTTTCAATGTTGGCAACCCGATTGTAGCGGCTAAAAACACTTTGGGAGGCAATAAAGCATATCGCTTTTTTGGAGTATTAGATTTCAAATATGCTGTGAATGACAACTTAAAAATAGGAACTAATATTGCTGTTACTTTTGACAAAATCAAAGAAAACAGATTCATTCCTAATTATGGTTTAGTAGCTGACACTTTGAAAAACACTTTGGCTCTCAACCAGCTGAGCTCACAAACCAAACGCCTTTTCAATATTTCAAATGAAACTTTTGTGAGTTATGATAAAACTTTCAAAAATGTTCATGAATTATCGGCTCGTTTAGGGGTAAGATTTATCAGTTCACGAGTAGAACAAGATAAGTTATTGGCATATAACTCTGCTACTGACCAATTGATTAGTGTTGGAAATGGATTGGTATTGTACAACAATATTGAAGGAGGAATTGGAACGTATAACTGGCTGAATACCTATGGCTCGGTAAACTACTCCTATTCTGACAAATATTTCTTGGGCTTGAACGTAGGAATGGATGCTTCTTCAAGATTTGGAAAAGAAGCTTCAACCTTCAAAGTGGGAGGAACTCCAATCGCTATTATGCCATCGCTTTCAGCAGCATGGTTGCTTTCAGCTGAGCCATTTTTAGCTAATGGTCCATTTGATTTATTAAAACTTCGTGGTTCGATTGGTCGAGTTGGAAATGATGACATTGGTAACTATTCTTCAAAACAGTTTTACGTAGGTCAAAACCTTTTGGGTTTACAAGGATTGGTTCGCGGAAATATTGCGAATCCAAGTTTGAAATGGGAAACTGTGGCGAAATCTAACTTAGGCTTAGATCTAGCTGTGTTGAAAGAAAGAATCAGTTTGAGTGTGGATGTTTTCCAAAACAAAACCTCAGATATGATTGTAGCTGAAGTGCTTCCTACAACGGCTGGTTTGGGATATGCCTTAACGAATAGCGGCGCTATGACGACCAAAGGTTTTGAGGCGAGCATCAATTTCAAGGTTTTAAACAAATCTTCAGTAAAATGGGATTTGGGCGTAAACCTTGCACACGCCAAGTCTACAATCGACCAATTACCTAACGGCAACGCTGACATCGTTACTAATATCGGAGCTGGAAATATTGTTACTCGTGTAGGCGATGCTCCCAACTCTTTCTTCGGAATCATCTACAAAGGAGTATATGCAACTGATGCTGAAGCAGCTGCTGAAGGTTTACAAACTCGTTTACCAGATGGAACACTTCGTGCTTTCCAAGGCGGTGATGCAAGATTCGCTGACCTAAACGGTGATAAAATTATCGATGATAAAGACCGTACCATTTTAGGTAATCCAAATCCTACAATTTATGGTGGTATCACCAACAGAGTTGTGTACAAAAACTGGACTTTGGATGCTTTGGTAAGTTTTGTTTCTGGTAATGATGTGTACAACTACACTCGTCGCAACATCGAGTCGGGAGACTCTTACAACAACCAATCACGTGCTGTGGAAGGTCGTTGGAGAGGCAATGGTCAGGTGACAAATATCCCAAGAGCTACCTATGGCGACCCATTGCAAAATAGCCGTTTCTCAAGTAGGTGGATTGAAGATGGTTCTTATATCCGTCTTCGCTCGGTGGGCTTATCGTACAATTTCAATGTTGACAAGGGTATTATAAAATACTTAACGGTGTATGCTAATGCCAACAATGTACTGACATTCACCAAATACTTGGGTTATGACCCTGAGTTTAGTGCTACCAATTCTGTGATTGGTCAGGGAGTTGACAATACGCTTGAACCGATTCAAAAATCTTTCAATTTGGGCGTGAAACTCGGTTTGTAGCCTTAATATCTTTCGGGAAAATTTTAATTTGACAAAAAATGAAATCAACGATAAGAAAAATAACGCTGAACATTGGACTAGCTACTGGTGTGCTTTTGGGTATGTCAGGTTGTCAGAAAATGTTCGATTTGGCACCAGAGGAAGCATTAAGTACCAAACAGATGTATCGTGACATTTATGATGCAGATGCTGCCATTATTGGTCTTTATGGTAAATTCTCTACTCTAGCAAAACAATATGTAATTCTCAATGAATTGCGTGGAGATTTGTTGGATGTAACAACCAATGCTGACTTGTCTTTACGAGAAATCAATGCTCATGCCGTTTCTGAAACCAACGAATATGCCAACCCTAGAGCCTATTATGAGGTAATTTTGAACTGTAATGATATTTTGAAAAACTTCAAAATCATGCTAGATCAAAACAAAATCAAACGCGCAGAATATTACCAACGTTCGGCGGATGTATTGGCTCTTCGTAGTTGGATTTATCTTCAGTTGGGTATCCACTATGGTAGCGTCCCATACGTGACTGAAAGTGTAGAAACAGTAGATGATGTTAAAGCTTTGGCAACGAAATCTCGTTTGCCATTGGCAGAAATTGTTAAACAGTTAATTAAAGAATTAGAAGCTATTCCTTCTAGCTACCTCGACCCGTACACCTTGGATAACACGCTGGTTTCGGCCAACGTGGATGGATATTCTCCGACAACTTTCTTCATTGAAAAACACTTGTTGTTGGGAGATTTATACCTTTGGGATCAGCAATATACCAAGGCGGCATCGATGTACAAGTATATCATGACAACCTCTGACCGTTTGGGTTTTGAAGCAACAGATATAAATGTTTGGTATCATTTGTACAAAATTACAAGAGGTCAAATTTCTTCAGGAATGGGTCCTATCGCCGTAAGTTACAACTCTGATATCAACGATATCAATAACTTATTGGATAACAATACAACTGGCTGGCGCTCAATTTTTGCACGTGACCGTTCGAATACCAACTACAACAGTACCTCAAACACTTCGAGTATTTCTCGTGATCCTGAGTGGTTATGGTTGTTGCCGTTCGACAGTAAGTTTTTACCAGAAAATCCTTTTGTAGAATTGTTCTCAAATGTTGGAGGAAAATATTTATTACAACCCTCAAAAGCGGCAATTGATTATTGGAATGGACAAACACAAACCAACAATTTTGCTTACGATGCACGTGGCGTAATGTCTTACAAAAACATCAATGGCAATCCAGTCGTGTTCAAATATTTGTACAATTTTATGAACCCAAACTCTTCTGGCTCTATTTACTCATTAGTTGGAAAAAGTTTGCAAGAGAAAAACGGACGTTGGTTTTTGAACCGTGCTGCCAATGTACACTTAAAATTTGCTGAAGCTGCCAACCGTGATGGTCGTCGTAAGTTGGCTTATGCCTTGGTGAACGCAGGCGTTGCGAGCACGTACAACAATACTGCCATCTCGGACAAAACCAACTTGATGAATACATTCGATTCACCTCCGTATGATTTTGATGCTCGTAATGGCGACGCTCCTACTCGCTATCGCTCATCATGGCACTTGGCAACAGGGATTCGTGGACGTGCGATGGTCAAAAGTAATACCGTAGAAGGTGACAGTACTTTGGCTATTGAAAACTCTATCATTCAAGAAGGCGCTTTGGAATTAGCATTTGAAGGACACCGTTGGGGAGATTTGGTTCGTGTGGCTCTCAGAAGAAATGACCCTTCATTTCTAGCAAATAAGGTTTACGATAAACTTCGCAAATCGAATAATCCAAATGCAGAAGCTGTTAGATCTCGATTGATGAACAAGGATAATTGGTTTCTTCCATTCAAAATTCAGTAGTTGTTGATTGTTATTCGTTAACAGTATATCTGTTAGTTTGGAATGCATAATAACTACTAGTTGAAAGGCTCAATATTATTTACATCTAAACCTAATTACCAACCCTAAATAAAAAGCCCCCATTCACGTAATGTGCTTGGGGGTATTTTTTTTGAGTACTGTTTTGCCTAGTCCAAGTCTAAGTCTTGAACTAGTAATCTATTACCTTTCCGCCCTTGTTGGTGTTTTTCACCAACAAGACTCGCGTCAGCAAATCGCCCAACTTAACTATCTTCAAAATAATCAGTTAAGACACCAAACTCTTGATGTTCATATGGTTTGTTGCTAACTCAAAACTCGTTGGAGATAACTCCAACGAGGGCAAAATGCAATATCATTTCTCAAAAATCTCTTTCAAATTATGTAGCCCCGTTGCCAAATCTCCACCAATTTTTTTATCCATTCTTAAAAAAACTAAGAGCAAATTGAACGGGTATTTCATTTTGCCATGAAATTGCCAGTAGACTTTGGTTTGAGATTCTCCACTATTTTTGACGATCATCTGGGCGGTAGCCTCTCCTTTGAAGGGTTTCAAAAACCGTAATTCTGAAACAATTTTTACATTTTCTTCTATTTCCAAAATCTCTTGTTCTCCACTCCCTACATTCTTCATAGGACTATCCCATGCCGATACAAAACCCACTTGACCATCGGAGCCTTTGTAGGTTTTGGTCATATTGGGGTCCATTTTGGCCCAAACAGAAAAGTGGTCTTGATTTTTGAGCAATTTCAGATACGAAAAAACCGATTCAAGGGGTTTTTGTATGATTACCGAGCGAGAAACGGTGTATTCGGTTTTCATCAACAAAGCAAGACCTAGCCAAAGTGCAAAGAAACTGGCCACGCCAATCAGGATAGTAGTTAAGGTTTCCATAAAGCAATTAACATTTTGGTGAAAAGCTATAATACAATCAAAAGAGGTTTGAGGTTATGCCTATTTACTCGGTTAGCATAACAATGCTTAAATTGATTATTTTAAATTATATCTCAAAGCAAAATTCTTATTTTTTATACCTTCCACAAAACCAGAAAGGTCATGATGATTACCATGACCTTTGCTTATTTGCACCAATATGAAAATCCATTTGGACTTTCCCCCACCAGAGGTGAGGGAATTGCCCTTACATAATTTATTTAATAGTAAAGTTTCCAACACTCACCCACGTATGGGTAGGTTTGTCATATTTTAAAGTACTATCTGGCCATTGAATGTATTGATTCATGCCCAAATACTCCTCTATATTTCCTCTTTCAATTAATTTATTAAAAAGAAATTGCCCTTTTTCTTTTACCTCCTCCTCTTTCATGTGTGGGGTATTTACAATTTCTTCAAACTCAGTAATCTTATGTGTTTCTGGGTCTAATTTCATTTTCCCTAATACACCTCTTCGGTACACTGGACTCGACCCTACTGGTCTAATCATAAAAAAGTAAGCATATCCATTATCGGCCTCGAAGTAATTTTGTAGATAAAAACTAGGTAAACTTTTGATGTAGAAAGGTCTGTATTTAGCATCAAACTTGGTTTGATTATTGGAATATGGCGCAGGAACATAAACATAGGTAATCATATCTGTCAGTAAAGAATCTCTTTCACTTTCAGAGAAATACTGTAAAGGCTCTTTCTTGGAACCGCATTGTGTGAAGAATAGAAGGATAAATGTGAAGGCAAATAAATGTTTCATATTGGTTTTTGTTTAAATCATCCCGAGTCAAAGTGTTTGACTCGGGATGTACTTTATTATTTTTCAGAAATTTGAATCTTTCTTAATTCCAAATTATTTGATATAAACAACTGATTGTGGAGTAAATTCAGTCCAACCTGCTGTCCAATCTGTATCTTTGAATGCACCAACGTAGTCAGTTTTGTCAAAGAATGAAGGAAGAGTTGAAGGCAAATTGAAACCGATTAATGTTTCAGCTGTACCAGTTGTCAAAGTAAATGTAGGACGACCAGTAGACCACAATGTTGTGCTGATACCAGTTTTAGAGAAATCAGTCAAGATTTTGTTACCTGATTGAGCCTTGAACCAGTCAGTTGGAGTCTGAGTACCAATCAAAATTGCAGGAGCAGCAGTAGTTTGTTCTGTATCAGATACTGGGAAACCTTTAGGGTTTGTAGCAGCACCAGTTCCCCAGTTGTTAGTACCCCAGTTAGCAACACCAGCCAATACGATGTTTTGCAATACGATGTCACCTTTTGCGGCGTTACCTTTTGCATCACCTCTTTGGCTATCGATATAGATACCGAAAGGATAACCTGTGAAGAATGAGTTATAGATTTTCAATTTGTTGTTACGACGCAATTGAGCACCATTTTGGAACAAAGTAGAGATTGAAGTCTCAGCATTTCCTTTAGCACCGATGATTGACATGTTAGCAAAAATCGCTGAAGTATAAGGCGTGTTATTTGAACCGTTAGCATCGTTGTCAACTTCGAAACCGTTAGAACCTGATTGGTCAGCTTGAGTAGTACCACGAATACCGATACCGTATTGAACATAACCTGAGAAACCGTTATCGTTATCAAAGTCATCATCCAAGCCTTTGTAAGCTACTAAGTGTTTACAGTTTACTGTACCACCAAACCACTCGAAAGAGTCATCCAAACCAAATGATGCCTGAACGTAGTCGATTGTAGTTCCGTTACCTACAGAACCCATTGTCAAAGAGTTAACCTCTTGGTTCGGGTTGATTGGAACACCAGCGTATTCGATACGAACATATTTCAATGAACCAGAGTTATCTGCTGCATCTGAACCACCGTGGAAACCACCGTAACCACCTTCTAATTGTCTGTCGTTACCGTTATCTGGCAAGTTGTTTGGAGCTTTACCACAAATGATAATACCACCCCAGTCACCAGCTTCACGTTCACCTACGCTTCTTTCTGAAGTAAATACGATAGGGTTTGTAGCAGTTCCGTTTGCGATTAATTTAGAGCCACGTTGAACCAACAAAGCACCCTTAGTAGCACGGTCACCAATAACTACTGTACCAGCAGGGATAGTCAATGTAGCCGTTTTAGTGATACTTCCGAAAGTAGTTTCTTCACCTACTCTAACAAAACCAACCAATTTGTAGATTTTTGTAGCATCCCAAGTGATATTACCTTCTAATGTACCTTTTACCTCAACAATAGTTTTTGGTGGAACAGCAGTAACAGTAACTGGTAAAGTTGTCAAAGTTGAGTTTTGGTTTTTCATATCAGTTACCAAAACTGTAAAGTTTACTACTGAGTTTGCAGAAAGGTTGTCGATTTGGTAATCTTTTGCGTACTCGAAAGTTTTCTCTCCATTTTTTGTTACTACATCAAACGCAGCACCGTTTTTCAATACAGTGATAGTTTTGATACCTTCTGGAGCGTTGATAGAAGCTTTCAATTGAACTGTAGTACCAGGAGTACCAGCCAAGTTAGAAGCCACAGTTAAAGTTGGAGCTGGTCCAATTTCTTCGTCTTTTTTACAAGCGTTTGTCAAAACAGCCATTGAGAGCATTAAGGCAAATACCTTAACTGCATTCATTTTGAAGAGTCTCATTTTTGGTAAAATTAATTGTTTAAAATTGAATGATTTATAATGGCAAACAAGTAATGCCGCCAGTGTTTCAAAAGGGCATACCACCAATATCTAGGGAAAGAAGGTAAGAATGCCAGAAAAAAAATTCGAACTTTTGCTATCGGTACTCAGGTAAAAAACTCATATCTCCTCCTGAATACCGATAGTTTACAGCCGATTACTATTTAATTGTATAAACTACACCCAGTGAGTAAACACTGCCTGGTTTGTAAGATTGAATAATCTGGTCTTCGTTTTTATCAAACTTATTATCCTGATTTCCATCTTGTAAGATGTAATTTGTCTGGTTTAGGATGTCGGTAATACCACCTTTGATGATCAAGTTTTTACCAATACCTTTTGAGAAAGTTAAGTCAACAACATTTCTTGGCATTTCGTACCAGTCTGGATAGGCAAATCCGTAGTTGTTACCTACTGCATAGATACGTTTTCCGATTACGTTGAATAACAAGTTTACTTGTAAATTCTTCTTGGTATCGTTGTAATTCAAACCTGCATTGATGATGTAAGGTGATTGACCTTGCAAAGGACGATTATCAGATTGAGTAGACGCTGTAGAAGGATTCAACGACACACGGCTATGAATAAACGCAGCGTTAAACACTAAGTTAAGTTTTTGAATAAATGGAGATTTTGACACATTTTCCAATGATTTTCTTGCCTCTAATTCAATACCTGCACTGTATGCACTCTTGGCGTTATCAAAACTCAAGTTAGGGTTTGAACCACTAGCAAATACAACCTCGATTGGAGTTTCGAAGTATTTGTAAAATGCGGCAATACTCAATACTTCTGCTGGTGTAGGATAGTACTCATATCTGAAATCCACATTGTGAATATTAGCATTCTTCAACTGAGGATTACCTGAAATATTACGATTGTTTACGAAATCATAGAATGAAAACGGTGCAACTTCTCTAAACTCAGGACGGTTGATGGTTTTTCCGTATGCTAGACGCAACAAAGCTTTTTCAGAAAAGTTATACGTCATGTTTACAGATGGAAGCAATGATGTCTGGGTATTATTATAATTCAATGGTGCGCCTACTAAGTCAAATGAATTCAATTTCTGCGCGTTGTTTTCTACTCTCAAACCTGCAATTACGTTGAATTTCTTCGTTAAAGAATAGTTTCCTGAGATATACGCAGCGTACAAATGGTTGTTAGCGGTGTAAGAGTCATTAGGGTTGGTTTGTTCGTCTATTTTTACACCATTGGTACTGTTGATATTTTGTGGGGCGAAAATTTCCTCGATAGGTAAATTACCAATGTTGAATAACGAACTGTTAGCTTGTACGTAAGCTAAGTTACGAGCTTTAAAGGTACGTTCTTTACTTTCGGCATAAACACCTGCCTTCAACTCTAGCTCTTTGTTCTCTTCTGCTTTAGCACCTTTTTGCAAGATAACTTTTTGTACCAAATTCACTCCTCCAGTGATAGCATTTTCGTCCATGATAATATTGGTACGACCTAAGTTGAAGGTTTGAGCCGCTCCTTGTGGTACTAACAAATTTCTTTGTCCGTTCGACACATTATATCTAAAACGCTTGTAATCAGGCTGATCACGGAAAGATTGATTATAACCAACAACCCAGTCAACTTGTGTATTCTTATTATTGAATTGGTGCTTACCAACCAATTGTCCAGTATAAATACCACGGTAGATTTGATCAAATGAACGGATATTCCAATCTGTACCGTTGTCGAAACCAAGACGATCTACAAACTGAGAATTACTCATTTGGTTAAACAAGTTCTTGAATTCAATCGTATGGTTTTCACCAAATTTCACTGCCCAGTTGTGCATTACGCCCAAACGAATAGCATTGCTGTATTGCGTATCTTGAAAGTTAAAAATCGGGTCTGGCTCTCCAGTACTCTGAATACGGCTATATCCGTAATCGTTGCGAGCCATATTATAAAGCGTTCTTGTATTTGAGTAGTTGATCGCCGTAATATTACCAATTCTGTATTTTTCTTTTTCAATTTTGAATGCACCTGTCAAAGTAAATCTCAGATCAGGTAAGGCTGTAGATTGAACAGGAGTCCAGTTGTTTTTAAGAGATTGACCAATTTGTTGCAAACGAGTTGGGTTTGCACTAATCAACTCTTGACGGTTAGCTGGGAAGAATTTTGGTAAATCGCTGTAACCATCGTTGAAACCTGTCCAGTAACTTGAACCATGTTGTGGAGAAAAGAAGTTTTTTCCAGTTGTACCATCTCTGTAACCTCCTCCAAAATCAATGGTAATACTATTTTGTTCAGGAATTGATTTTGTAAAAATTTTCACAACACCCCCTGCAAATTCGCCAGGAAGTTCAGCAGCAGGGCTTTTGAATACCAAAATACGGTCAATTTGGTTAGAAGGAATGATATCAAATGAAAATGATCTAACGTCAGTCTCCATAGATGGCGTAAACGTGTTATTCAACATTACACTGTTGTAACGCTCGTTTAGACCTCTAATATTGATAAATCTGTCTCCAAAAATCGTTACACCAGGTACACGTTTCACTACCTCAGCAGCGTTACGGTCAAGTGTTTTTCCGATTTGAGCAGAAGAAATACCACTTACGATTTGTTGTGCTGCCTTAATTTCTGAAATTACTGAAATTTCGGTGTTTGTAAGTTTCTGTCCAACAACCTTTACCTCGCTTAAGGTTGAGCCTTCTTCTTGAAGTAAAACATTTACTTCTGTTACCTTCTCAGCTAAAACTTGAACCTTCTCAATCACCTTAACATTAAAACCAACAAACGAAACCTTCAACGTGTATGTACCAACTGGAACTCTATTCAAGGAAAAGAATCCATTGATATCAGCCGCAGCCCCTTTGTTTTGTCCTTCAATGATTACGGTTGCTCCTACAAGATCCTCTTTGGTAACGGCGTCTTTGATGGTACCACGAATAGTACCAAATTGTTGGGCAAGCGAAAAAGTAAAACTAGATAAGAATAACAGTGCAGTAAAAAGTAATTTGTGCCTCATATTGGAATTGATTAAGAAACGATTTTGGGTTGAGTGGTTTATTCCTGCGTTTCTATTTGAATGATGGCACAAAAGTAAGTCGGTCATTTAACCGCAATATTACCTACCGATTAAACATAATTGAACTTATTATTACGGATATATTATCAATATTAAATAAATGTCAAGCCAATTGAGTGAACAGGGAAACTCATTTATCAGCTCTTAAAATTCGCTTTGAACGTTAGGACTTGATAATAACTTACAAAAGTCTGAAAACAAACTACAAAAACCCTAGAAAGTGGCATCATCCGTTTGCATCAATTATTTACCGTTAAAAAGAAAATACCTTTTCAGGGCATTTTTAGACCTCTTTATCCCTAAATTTGAAAAAAAATTAAACAGACAAAATGGAATTATTGCATCACATCCTTGGAGATGATTTAGGAAAAGCATTTTTGATTATTGGAAACCTTGTACTAATTGAAAGCTTATTATCAGTAGATAACGCCGCTGTTTTGGCAACCATGGTGATGGACTTGCCTAAAGAACAAAGAGAAAAAGCCTTAAAATATGGTATCATTGGAGCCTACATATTCCGTGGTATTTGCTTATTGTTTGCGGCTATGCTCGTGAAAGTTTGGTGGTTAAAACCTCTAGGCGGACTCTATCTCTTGTATTTGTGCTATGATTATTTCAAAACAGAGAAAACTCCGGAGCATGAGGATGATACCTTAAATAAAAAAGAAAATTGGGTTTATAAACATACCATCGGTCGCTTCGGTATCTTCTGGTCAACTGTTATCATGGTCGAAGTGATGGATTTGGCATTTTCGATTGATAACGTCTTTGCTGCAGTAGCCTTTACAGATAACATCTATCTTATTTGGATTGGGGTATTTATCGGAATTTTGGCAATGCGATTTGTAGCTCAGGCATTTGTACGCTTGATGGAGCGATATCCTTTCCTCGAAACTTCGGCTTTTGTAGTAATTGGTGTGCTAGGATTAAAATTGGCGCTTTCAGCCGTATGTCATTTGTACCCAGACAATGCATTCTGTCATTTTATGGAAGGCGAAACTGCCGATTCTTATATTTCTATATTGACTGTAGCCATTTTTGCGATTCCGATCATTACTTCTTCTGTGTTTAATTTCCCTAAACATGAAAAGTAAAAGTTGAGTCATCTTTAATTTAGCGATTGAGTGATTATTTTTAATAGGTATTTTACTAGTAGAGACGCAATAATTGCGTCTTAATAATTATCATTTGAAAAATAGTATCAAACATGATTCATCCCGAATTATCGGATTGGGGTTATTCTTCAAGTTTTCAACAAAAAAGCGGTCGGAAAATATTTTCCGACCGCTTTTTTGTTGCTACCATACTAGATTTCACTCGGTTTTAGACGCAATCATTGCGTCTCTAATGCTAGTATAACAATTTTAACATAATCACTCATTCGCTAAATCACTCAATCGCTAAATTAAGGAATGCCTCATATTTCCACGTTATGAGTATTTTTTTAAAAAATTGACTTTTGACAACAGTTAAATAACTTAAATCAAACATTTATGGCATTGCCCAAGTCAAACGAAACAACGAAATCCTATTTAATCCCTTTTATATTAATAACAGTATTATTTTTTCTGTGGGGATTTGCACACAATCTCAACCCAATTTTGATTCCACATCTAAAGAAAGCTTGTCAACTTACCGACCTTCAGTCAGCCTTTATTGATTCTGCCTTTTTTGTTGGATATTTTGTGATGGCCATACCAGCGGGTTTGGTGATGAACAAATACGGTTATAAATCAGGAATCATTCTTGGTCTTTTGATTTTTGCTGGAGGAGCATTTTTATTTTACCCAGCCGCAGGAACACGCACGTATGGCTTATTCCTTTTTGCATTGTTTATCATCGCCAGTGGTTTGACATTCCTCGAAACGGCAGCAAATCCTTACGTAACAGTTTTGGGTGATGAGCATACAGCGACGCAGCGATTAAATTTATCTCAATCCTTCAATGGTTTGGCGGCTTCATTGGCGCCATTAGCCGGTAAGTTCTTTATTTTGACTGACACAACCATTTCAGAAGAGCAGTTAAAGACTATGTCGAGCAGCGAGATAGATGCACTTTTGACACACGAAGCACAAAGCGTTCAAATCCCATATATCGTTATTGGATTAGTGGTTTTGAGCGTGGCTGCGATTTTATGGAAAACGAATTTACCAGAAATCAAAGAAAGTTCAGACGAAAATAGCGCAACAGAAAAAGGCAGTATTTTCAAGCAAACCAACTTAATGTTGGGCGTTTTGGCGCAATTCTTTTATGTTGGAGCACAGGTTTGTGTATCGAGTTTCTTTATTCGTTTCTTGGGTAAAACAGCAGGAATTGGAGAAAAAGAAGCTGCTGGCTATTTGGCTTTTGCCTTATTGTGTTTCATGTTAGGACGCTTTTTGGGTACATTCTTGATGAAATATATTGCCCCAAATCGTTTGTTGGCAGTTTATAGTATTTTCAATATTGGTCTTTTGGCTGTTGCCATTATGATTGGTGGATTTACCTCTATCTATGCATTGATTGGCGTTGAGTTCTTCATGTCGATTATGTTCCCAACAATTTTCTCCTTGAGTATTCAGGGTTTAGGTTCTCAAACCAAATTGGGTTCATCTTTAGTGATTATGTCGATTGTTGGAGGCGCTATTTTCCCTGTAATCATGGGACGTATTTCTGATATTAGCTCAATTCAAACAGCTTACATCGTTCCATTGGCATGTTTTGTTGTAGTGCTTTTCTTTGCGTTGAAAACAAAATCATCGAAGGGTGCCATTGCAAATGTAGGACACTAATAATTGTAGATTTGGGATGTTTGATTTTGGATTTAAAATTTTCCAAGAACGATCTTAAAAATCTGAGATTAAAATTCAAGCTTAGGTACAGACCAAATTAATAATAAACTTTTGACTACTTTACACGATTTGTCGTCGTGTTGACAAACATAAAATAGTAAAACATGAATAAGAGATTTGCCTTGGCGCTTGATTTAGTGAACGATGAGCAGTTGATAGCTGAGTACGAAAAATATCATGAAGCGGTTTGGCCAGAAATATTGCAAAGTATTGCTGGTGCTGGAATTACCCAAATGGAAATTTATCGTCTGGGCAACCGCCTGTTTATGATCATTGAAGTGGATGATTCTTTTTCATTCGAAAGAAAAGGACAAATGGATGCCGAAAATCGCAAAGTTCAAGAATGGGAAAAATTGATGTGGAAATATCAAGATGCATTACCCATGGCACAACCTGGCGAAAAATGGTTGCTCATGGACAAGATTTTTGATTTGAAGGCGCAGTTATCTCAATAATCGAAAATCATTTTATTTTACAAAAAACGAGTCATGCCTAATTGAGTGAATCGTGATTATTTTAAGTAATTGAGGTGCAAGAGTTGAGTATTAAAGCAATTTAGGCTCATCATATTAGTAACATTAAGGCGTTCGAAAGTAGTTTTTCGAACGCCTTTTTTGATACTATCTTTCAAATAGTACCTCAGTCGATGAAATTATTACGTCTCCACAACAGTAATATAATCAGTCAATTTGGGATGCCCCATAATAGTTGGCGAACAACCTGCATGCGCTAAAACTCATTCATCAAATCCTGAAAACGGTCGACATATAATCCAACATGATAACCATCAACCAAGGCATGATGCACATGAATAGAAACACTCATGCTTTTTTGCCCATCTATTTCGGTCATTTTACCAAAAGATATTTTCGGACAGCTATCTGGAAAAGAAAAACTTCTTGCATGAGATATTGACGTAAAATCAAGCCAAGGAATGGCAGAGTAATGAATCACGTTTTCGCCCGAGACAGCAGGCATTAATCCAGTAGTACTATGAACTCTAGCAATTTCATTCTTCGCGTTTTGATAAAACTGTTCTTCTGACTCATCATAATAAACATGCCCAAATCCAAAAGTACCATTAGGACGGCTAATAGTTGGAGAAGCGTTTATAACGTCGAAGCAGTAAGGATTTTGGTCAATGATTCGATATCTAAAATTTTCTATTTCATTGGCTGCTTTTAAGGAACGGTACAAGTAATACCAGAAAAAAGATTGTCCCTTTTCTTTGGCATTTTGATAGGCAATAGTGCAGTCTATTTTTACAGTTACCCCGTAAAATGGCTCTTCAAATTTTGAGAAAAAAAGGTAGTGTTCCTTTCTATCCCACTCCTCAAGATTAATCAATTGTTTCATAGATTTTTGACTTTTCAGTTAATTAGAAAACTTCATTTGAACCAAAGTTGATGCTCATAGCTCCTTCCGTTCGGTCTTTTCTCTTAACTTTGTTTTTCTTCTGCAAAAATCTAAAGAAGCAAATACATTAAAAAGGACATTTGTCCCAAGGCAAGATGTTACGAACTAATCAAAAGTTTTTAGATTTCATACAAGGCATATACGATAGTCCACGAAATCAGAATCATATTTTTCAAAAATCTTTTCAAAAAGGGCAAAAACTACTTTTCCAGCACCAAACCACTCCTAATGTTCTCCTGATTCAAAGTGGTATTACAAAATGTTTTTTTAACGAAGAAAATGATAAAGAATTTATTGTAGAGTTTTTGGGAAAAGGTGAAATCGTTGGAGAAATTGAGAGTATCAGACAGATGCCTTGTTTGTGTAGCGTAGAAGCTATCACCGATGTTTCAGCACTTGTGATTCCTAGTGCTTATTTTCAAGAATTATTGGGGCAAGATTTACAACTAAACAAATTATTACTTGAAGCCTTTGCCGAAAGAATTGTGAATACATCAAGTAGGGCAGCGTTTCAACAATTATACACGGTAGAACACAGTCTATCAAAGCTACTGGAACTTCAACAAAAGCAAGAAATTCAACTTTCAAAGGAAGAAATGGCGGCCTATTTGGGTATTTCGGTAAGGAGTCTTAATCGGAGTTTAAAAAGTATGAAGTTGTAAAACTGAGGTTTTCTACATTTCGGGTTGTATTGAATAAGTAATTCTTTGAATGAACCTATTTGCTAACAGCAGAAACTCAATAATTGCGACCGAAGTTAAGTCATATCTCACAGGACATTCAACAAAAAAGCGGTCGAAAATTATTTTTCGACCGCTTTTTTGATGAATACTTACTAGATTTTACTCGGCTTAAGACGCAATCATTGCGTCTCTACTGCTAGAAGACAAATTTTAAAATAATCACTCACTCGCTCAATCACCACTCACTCAATTAAAAATGCGTGATATTTATCCTCATCAAATATGCTTCAAAGGGCCATTTCCTCCTCCTAACTGATAATCTTTTCCTCCTTCGATAGACTTTATGACGTACTCGGTTGCTCGTTCGACTGCGTATTCTACACTAAATCCTTGTGCTAAGTTTACTGCGATCGCCGACGATAATGTGCAACCTGTTCCGTGAGTATTGTTTGAATTTACCTTTTTATGATCTAAAAAGAAGATTTCCCCAGTAGATTTGACCAGACAATCTGACAATACTTCCTCTTCCAAATGACCGCCTTTTAGCAAAACACTTTTAGCGCCAAATTTCAAAAGCTCCTTAGCAGCTTCAGGCATTTGGTCTTTTTCTTTGATTTCTTTGCCTAATAACCAACTAGCTTCTGTAAGGTTGGGTGTTAGCACAGTGACTAAAGGAAAAAGTTGCTCTATCATCAATTGTATACCTTCGTCGTCCAGTAATGGATGTCCGCTCGATGATAAAAACACAGGATCGAGTACGATTGGGATTTTAGGAAACTGACTTAATATATCGATGACTTCTTTTACAATCTCAAATCGGTGAAGCATACCGATTTTGATAGCAAGAGGTTTTATATCTGTTAAAATTGCCTCTACCTGTTCTCTTACTGCCTGTGCTAGAACAGGATAAATACCACTCACTCCTAGGGTATTTTGAACTGTAATGGCAGTAATCGCTGTACAGGCGTAACCACCCAGTGCTGCAATGGTAATCAAATCTGCCTGAATTCCTGCGCCAGAGGATGGGTCAGAACCAGCAATGCTTAAAACAGGAAAGTACGTTTTCTTCATAACAACAAATATACAAATTGCCTACACAGCATAAGACACAATCTTCATACTAATTGTTTCCGATGGTTTTACTTTCTAGGAAAATTTATTTTTGTTGTCGCTATTTTACTAATTCTTGTGTAAGAGGTGATTAGAATATCCCTTATTTGGGACAAATAGATTGCATTGTTTCGAGCGTCTTATCTTGATTTTTGAATCTGTAACCTCATAAGCTAGTTTTATAACCTGCGATTCCAAGACCTTAAAGTGGAAGCATATTCTTCGAAGCTACCTGAACAAATAGTGCTGAGATGAGAGGAAGTTTTTTAAAATTAGTAGGCTGAAACAAATCCATACGCCAATCAAGTCTTTCTATGACTGCTATTAATTGAGGGTTAGAGGAAAAACTCTTTTTGATATTATGCCTTGTCAAAGGTTTTACTTCGCCATAGGCGCCATCGCTGAAGTAATAAGAAAAAGAACTTAAATCTGTAGCATTTTGTACTCTGTAAACCCAAAGTCCTTCTGTCGAAACGACTTCATAAGTTCTATTTTCTGTAAAACGCCATTGTCTTCCGTTTAATTTATACCCGAAGGCATTTTCGGAAGAGTATATGGTTTTGGAACCCTGATTTTTTAAACTAACAGTAGCAAATCGCTCGTGAATTTTTGAGTTTTCTGGTCTAAAGGCTTTATTCTCAATGAAATCCGCAGCTGTCAAAAAGACACCATCTTGGGCTTGAGAGGCAAGCGATATGAGTAAAAAAAGTAGCGTATAAAATTGATTCATGGTTCTCAAATTTGTTTTCACAAAGGTGAAAATCCAAACTCAACCCATGATTAACGAAAGATTAATTGAATATTAAATGAGATTTGAAAATCGGAAGACTTGGTAATGATTTGGTAATATTGAGTAAAAACGTTACCAGTTACGGGTATATACGATTATTGGTAATTTTGATGTAGCGCAACCCTTGCGGTTGCCACGTCGAATGTTTCAATCGCAAGGGTTGCACTACATCAAACGAATTTAGGGAATTGAATCTTTTGGTATTACCTACTGAGAAAAAACCTCCTTAATCCTCTTTTCTGCATAGCCAGGTGAAGTAGTCATACCCTTCCCTCCGATTCCTGTGGCAATATAAATTTTGTTATCAAGTTGATGCTCATAGATACCCCCATCAGCCGTTTGCGAATAATATCCAGCCCAATAATTTTGAATATTCCAATTAGGAAGTTTCATAATACGCTGTGCTTCTTTTAGTATCAACTGGTTGATGTCCATATCAATACCAAAATCAAGCGTGGCATTTTCATTTACCCCTGCATACTCATGCGAATCACCAATGATAATCGAACCATTGAAAGCTTGTTTAAATAGAATATGAATTCCCCAAGCGTTATAAGGCTTTTGCCACTCTGGTTGTGAAATTTGAGGATATGAAGCACAAGATTTGAAACTATCATACCGACGAATACTTAGTCCTGACAAGATATTACCTTTTATTTGAACATCTTTCAAAGGATAGGTCGACATCATATTGAGCTTGCTTACCTTCATGCCACTGTTTTCAAACAAGGTTGGAAACAAAGCTTTGAAATCTCGACCATTACAAATGGCGACTTTCTCTGCATAAAATTTCTCTCCTTTAGCACTCACGACTTCACAGATTCCATTTTTGATTTGACAGTCTACGATGGTAGTATTATTTACAAAATCCAAATTCCATTTTTTGATGAGAATTTCACGCACACGGTGCACCATCGTTCGGGGTTCTACAGAAAATTCATTCGGAAAAAATAACCCTAGCTTGTAATACTCGTTTTGTAACATGGGCATACGCTCGAAACAAACTTTTCTGTTCATGAGCTCACAAGCATATCCTCTGATTTTGAATAATGCACGTGCCTCCTCCAACAACTTTGCCTCATCATCATCCGAAGCAAAATAGTACGAACCATTTTTGCGGGCAGTTATATCCGTCAAATCTTGTAAACTTTGGTAAATTTCCAAAGAACGACGACCATATTCAAACCAAGTATCAAGCGCTTGACCAGAGGGTACTACTTGTCCAAAATTTCTCACCGTGGCTTCCATCGGCTCTGAGTCTTTTTCAATCATCAGTACCGATTTACCCATTTGTAAAGCATGGTAGGCATGGAAAGTCCCAAGATTTCCTGCTCCTACTACAATCAAATCATATTTTTTCATTGGTTATAATTTTAGGGGCAATAGGAGTGTTGAATTGAGAATTAGTGCTGTACGAAGGATTTCAAACATTTGCAGATTGGGAATTTCTGCTTTCGGAAATAAAGTAAAGTACCTTTATTTTTTACAAAAAGAAGATTATACTTCCGAAATACAACACCCAATATCCGAAATAAACAGTTTTCATAATCCTTCGTGCAGTACAAGTTATGAATATAAAATACGGATAACCAAAATTTTACATTCACAATTCACCACTCACAATTCAGCATTAATACTTATCTGCCTCTCAAGTTTTCTCTATTACGATACGAGGCTCTTTTCTGAAATCTCTTCTATGATTGGTTTCAAGGCCAATAGATTTGGCAATAAGCCATCATTTCTATGGATATTTAATTGGCTACGTGTATGTGTACCGTTAGTTACACCCAAAGACAAACGTACACCAGCACGCAATCCTGACTTGAGGTCAGATGGAGTGTCTCCAATATTAATTACACGTTGTGGATCCTTTACACCTAATACCTCCATGGCTTTCTGAATCATGTACGGTTCTGGACGACCTTTAAGTACATCATCTGGCGTAATGGAAACATTGATTATGCCTGTTCCGTCACTTTTGTAATGTTGGTCAAGACCTTTGAGCCAGCCTAATTTTCCTAAGATAATATTGGCCACTTTTCTGTAGAAACCAGTTGTTAAAGCAATTTTTATATCTTGACTTTTCAGATATTCGAAGATTTCTAAGCATCCTTCAGTTGGGAAAATATCATGTTCCAGATAATGATCCTCCAAAATCGAGCAAAACTCTGTGTACGATATATCTACATACTCCGACAATTCTGGATGCTTTTCACCCAATAATTCTACCCACAACATCTCAAAAACTTGTCGCTTGGCATAACCTTGTAAGGCCAAAACTCGCTCAGGCGTTACACTCAATCCTGTACGGGCCGCCGCTTGCATAAAGCATACTTCTACCTCATGGCGGTCGGTAACTGTAGTTCCTGCCATATCAAAAACGACTAACTCAATAGGTTTCATAAGAGACGAATATTTTATTATTAACTAGAAACATCTATCAGAATGGCGGTGCCAAGTCTGTACTTCAAAGGTAACAAGAGTACTTTTAAGCAAATATTAAATGTCCGTTAAGCCTAATTAATAGACTGAATTACAAGAAGTTTTATTTGTATCCTTGCCAAAAAAAGTTCTTGGCTTGCCAGAAACTTTTTTGATAGTCAATTTGATCAATCACCTGAACTTTCGTCACATAATACTTTATTAAATATCTCATTTTTCATGCGTGCGAGTTTACAATCATTATTAAAAAAGAGTTCTCCTTTATTTAGAGGTATATTTTTGGGTACTATGGCTTTTAGTACTTACTTCTGTATGTATGCCTTTCGTAAGCCATTTTCAGCAGCAACATATTCAGATTTGACCTTGTGGGGTATCGACTACAAAATTGTATTGGTAGTGGCGCAGGTATTGGGCTATGCTACTGCCAAAGGTATGGGTATAAAAGTCGTGGCAGAGGTAAAGCCACATCAAAGAATGCTGTATATCATAGGAATGATCTTGTACGCTGAAATTTGTCTTTTGTTATTTGCCCTTGTACCTGCCCCCGACAACTGGATGTTTATGTATCTCAATGGTTTGGGCTTAGGAATGATTTTCGGTTTGGTTTTTAGTTATTTAGAAGGTCGCAGAATCACGGATTTATTAGGTGCAGGCTTAGCGGTTAGTTTTATCGTTTCTTCAGGTATTATTAAATCAGTATCCAGATGGGCTTTATCTTTTGGTATAGATGAGTTTTGGATGCCATTTGTGGTTGGGCTTTGCTTTTTCCCAGCGCTAATAATATCTGTTTGGTGCATGAATTTGGTACCTAAACCCGACGAACAGGACAAATTGGAACGTGTAGAAAGAGTGCCGATGTTTGCCAAACAACGTCGAAAATTCATGAAAAAATATGGGTTAGGTATGGTCTTATTGGTCAGTATCTATGTTTTGATGACCATTTTTAGGGATATACGAGACAACTTTGGAGTAGAGATTTGGCAGGAATTAGGTGTGACTGACATTAAGATTTTCTCAGAAACCGAAATCCTGATTGGTATCGCCATTAGTCTTATGACGGGCGTAGCATTCTTAATCAAAAATCATAAAAATGCGCTATGGTTCAACCATGGATTGATTTTCGGAGGTTGCATACTTATGCTATTGGGTACTTTATTGTACAATGGAGGCTCGATTACAGGATACTGGTGGATGGTCTGGAACGGACTCGGGCTGTATATGGTTTATGTACCTTTTAATGGAATATTGTTCGACAGACTATTAGCAGCGCTCAATGAGCGTGGTAACGTTGGATTCCTATTTTACACCGCAGATTTTTGTGGATATTTAGGAAGTGTTTTTGTATTACTTATTAAGAATTTCGGGAAAAATCCTATTTCTTGGCTCGATTTACTCAATGCTTTTGCCCAACTTTTACCAACACTTTGCATAGTATTAGTAGTCTCATCTTACTTTTATTTCAATCAAATTTTTCAACAAAAGACAAAATCAGGCTTGCGTTTCTTGGGGGCTTAAACTCCAAGAAACAGCAATTAATTGCCGATTTTCTCAATTTTATCTACGCTTAATACTTTACTAACACAAACAGCGAATATAGCACATATTACACCTCTAAAGTTTAATCAAGCTTAATACTAGCTTGAAGGTAAGGTTATTTTTTGATTGTAGGTTTGCATCGTTTTTCAAAAGGAAATTTCAGCGAATCCTTGGTTTTGTCCTAACCCATAAAACTCAAATCCCTAGATTCGTTTTACCCAATTTCTTTCCTCTATCACAAAACAAAACACACAAATCAAATGAAAAAACTTTTACCCATGCTAGGGAGGTTCCAACGTAATTTTACGTGGTTTATGACTTCAATGTTTGTCCCAGTTTTAGTGCTTTGTTGCTCAATGACTACAAGCGGACAAATCTCTGGTAAAGTAAGTGCTGCAGACGACAACTCTCCACTTCCAGGAGTTTCGGTTCGTGTAAAAGGTAGCGAAAAAGGTAGTTCAACTAGCGCAGATGGTGGCTACAAAATCAATGCAAAACCATCTGATGTTTTGGTTTTCAGTTTTATTGGTTACGCTTCACAAGAAATTGCAGTAGGCAACAAAACAACCATCAATGTTAGCCTAGCACAAGAATCTAAGATGCTCCAAGAGGTTGTTACGACAGCTTTGGGTATTTCGAAAGATAAAAGAACGCTTACCAACTCTATCCAATCCGTTCAAGGCGTTGAGTTGATCAAGGCTCGTGAACCAAATGCTATCAACTCATTGAGTGGTAAAGTAGCAGGTTTGACAGTTGGTGCTTCCTCAGAAATTTTGGGTCGTCCAAACTTAGTGTTGCGCGGTAATACCGATCTTCTATTTATCGTAGATGGTGTACCTATCAACTCTGATACTTGGAATATTTCGGCAGATGATATTGAAACTTATTCGGTATTGAAAGGGCCAAACGCGGCAGCTTTGTATGGTTTCCGTGGTAAAAATGGTGCAATTTTGATTACAACGAAGAAAGGTTCTAAAGATAAACGTGGTTTTTCCGTTGAGTTTAACTCTTCAACGATGGTAGAAAGTGGCTTCAACGCTATTCCGAAAGTTCAGGATTTGTATGGACCTGGAGACCACGGAGTTTATGAGTTCGTAGATGGTCGTGGTGGCGGTAAAAATGACGGCGACTACGACATCTGGGGACCAAAATTTGAAGGTCAATTGATTCCTCAGTACGACTCGCCAGTGGTAAACGGTGTTCGTCAAGGTACGCCTTGGATTGCTCGTGGTAAAAACAACTTGACTCGCTTCTTGCGAGATGGTTTGCAATCAAACAACAACATTGCCATTTCTTCAAGTACTGAAAAAGCTGACTTGCGTTTTTCATTGTCAAATAGCTACCAAAAAGGCATTGTGCCAAACACACAGTTGAATTCTATCAACTTCAACATGTCGGCAGGTGTTAATTTCTCGAAAAAACTTCGTTTGGAATCTAACATCAACTTCAACCGTCAGTCGACACCAAACGTACCAGATGTAAACTACGGACCAAACTCTTTGATTTACAACATGGTAATTTGGGGTGGTGCAGACTGGGATGTTGACCAATTGCGTAACTACTGGCAGCCTGGCAAAGAAGGTATCCAACAGATTTATGCTGAATACCAACGATACAACAACCCATATTTTGTAGCTTACGAATGGACAAGAGGTCATTACAAAAATGATATCTATGGTTATGCTTCATTGAACTACAAAATCAATGATAATTTCGAATTGACAGGTCGTACTTCAGTAACTTCTTATGATTTATTCAGAAATGAAAAATTACCATACTCTGCCACTACATACGGTCGTGAAGAAGCTAAAGGTGATTATCGTGAAGACAAACGTACTTTGTTTGAAAACAACACTGATATCTTGTTGAAATATAGCAAATTGTACAACAATGCCTTTGATGTGAAAGTATGGGCTGGTGCGAACATTCGTAGTTTTAGCTATCGCTCAAGTTTTGTAACGACTGACTATTTGAACACTCCGGGTGTGTACACTTTCGCAAACTCACTTCGTCCTGTGAAGGCTTATAGTTTTGCCTCAGATATGGAAGTACAAAGTGCTTATTACTCAGCTGACTTAGGATACAAAAGCTATATCAACTTATCTGCAACGGGTCGTGTTGACCACCTTTCTACTTTACCAAAAGGTAACAATACTTTCTTCTATCCATCTTTTGGTTTGAGTACTGTAATTTCCGATTATGTGACATTACCATCTGCTATCTCATTCTTGAAAGCACGTGCATCATATGCAAACGTAAAAGACGGTTTGACTCGCTCAACAATTGGTTCAACTCCTAGTGGCTCGTTCCCTGTAGGTTATGGTGTTGACTATGCTTCTTCTTATGATGGTCCAAGTTATGCCAACTCAGTAGGATATACTATCGCACCAGGCTATAATTTGCTACCTTCATCTTCATATTCTGACAAATTGGATAATGCAAGCTTAAAGCCGAATACTACTGAACAAATTGAAGCAGGTCTAGAGTTGAGTTTCTTGAAAAACAGACTTTCAGGTGAAGTTACTTACTTTGTCTCGAACGATGGTCCACGTATCTTCAACCGTGATTTGTCACAAACTACAGGATATACCAATGCTATTGTAAACGGTATTCGTACTCAAAAAACAGGTTGGGAAGTTTCGTTAAAAGCAACGCCAGTAAAGACTCAAGCTTTCAAATGGGATATCGTATTGAACTGGTCAACTTATAAAGAAGTATTGAAAGAAATCTACGGAAACATTTCTTCATTGCCTTCTAACTACTTTGTCAGCGGAAACCCTTCAAACATCAACCTAAACATTGGCGACAGAATCGATCCTGTAATTGTATCGGCTTATGCTCGTACTACTGATGGTAAAATCATCAACGATGCAGGTGGTCGTCCGATTGTTTTACCTCGCTCTACTTTCCAAGGTTATGCCAATCCAGACTGGGTTTATGGTATCAACAACAAGTTTAGTTACAAAAACTGGTCAATGAATATCCTATTAGACGGTCGTGTTGGTGGCGTAATCGAAGACTATATCCGTCGTCAGTCATTCCGTGGCGGACGTAATATCGAAACAGTTGAAGGTGCTTTGGGGGCTGCTCGTGAGCAAGATGTAAAAGGCATTAAATCTTACATTGGTGAGGGTGTAAAAATCGTAGAGGGTACACCAACTTATGACCCAACTACTGGTGCAATCACTAACATGAGCCAATTGAAGTTTGCTTCAAACGACATTAAGACATTCGTACAGGATTATATCAGCCGTTATTATTCAACCTCTGAAGGTAACATGATGAGTAAGACTTTCTCAAAAATTCGTGAGATTACGATTTCTTACAACGTTCCTGCTCAATTGTTGAACCGTACTCCATTCAAACAAGCATCTGTTTCATTTGTAGGTCGTAACCTATTCTACTTCGTAGATAGCAAACACTCAGGTGTAGACTTAGACCAATACACAGGTTTGAGTACAAGTACAGGTCTTCAAACGCCAACTATGAAGCGTTTCGGGGTAAATCTTAACCTAGTATTCTAAAATACTTGGATCAAGCGATTAGGAGTGATGAGTTGGGAGTAACGAGTGATGAATTTTAAATACTAATACTGATTTTCAAAAAATTAAACTCAAAACTCATTACTCTCAATTAATCACTAATATCTAACTTTTAGCAGTTTTAAATTCTTTAGCATTTACAACAATGAAAAAATATATAGCAGCACTTTGCGTGGTTGGTTTACTTTCGAGCTGTAATGATTATGCAGTTTTGGAGAAAAACCCCAACTTACCAACCTCAGTTCCAGCTGAACTTACCTTAAGAACAGTTCTTAGCAACATGAACGAAGGCGCATGGAACGACGCCATGCGTAGCAATCAATTTTACTGTTCTAACTATAACTATTACAGCAGTAACGAATACAACTGGTCAGCAGCCTCTTTGCAATTTACAACGTTGAAAAACGTCATCAAAATGGAGGAAGAGGCTATCCGTAGTGGGGCAAAAGCGGTGAATCCATATGCAGCAGTTGGTAAATTTTTGCGTGCATATTACTACACAAAAATGACTTTGGCCGTTGGTGATTTACCAGTAAAAGATGCCTTAAAAGGACTAACAGTTGACCAACCTACTTACGACACACAAAAGGATGTTTTTGTACAAGTATTAAAATGGTTGGAAGATGCAAATACAGACCTTACAACCTTGATTGCTGCAAGCGACAAGTCATTGACAGGAGATATTTATTACAATGGTGATTTAAGCAAATGGCAAAAAGCCGTTAACACTTTGAAATTGCGTGTTTTGGTTCATTTGAGTAAAAAAGCGGATGATACTGATTTGCAGGTTAAACAACAGTTTGTGAACACCATCAGTAACCCGACTAAGTATCCTTTGATGACTTCAAATGATGAAGCATTACAGTACGTTTGGAGTAGCAACAACAAATACCCTCGTAACCCTGATAACTTCGGTAACAACGCTACGCGCGAAAATATGTCGAAAACTTATATCGACATTTTAAAAGAAAACAACGACCCTCGTTTGTTTATCGTGGCAGAACCTGCTGAAGCAAAAATTAAGGCTGGTATTCCTGCTACAAGTGTCGCTGCATACGAAGGTGCAAGTTCAGGCGAAGATTTGGCAGATATGTCAACAAAAGTATTGAAAGGAGAATACTCTTTCCAAAGCCGTAAGCGCTATTACAGCAACTATGTAGGTGAAAACACTTTCATTTTGAGTTATTCTGAAATGTGTTTTAACATTGCAGAAGGTATCAACCGCGGTTGGGCAACTGGAAACGCGCAGAACTGGTACGAGCAAGGTATTAAGTCTTCAATGTCGTTTTATGGTGCTGCTTTACCAGCTAATTATTTGACTCAATCTTCAGTGCAATATAAAGGAAACAATACTGACGGTTTGACTCAGATTTTGAAACAAAAATATGTAGCATTCTTCCAAAACTCAGGATATGAGGCATTTTATAACCAACGTCGTACTGGTATTCCAAGTTTCTTGATTGGACCAGGCACAGGTAATGGTACAAAAATTCCAAAACGTTTCCAATATCCTCAGTCAGAATTTACCACCAACAAAACAAACGTTGAAGCGGCACTAAAACGCCAATTCACAGATGGTAAAGATGACATCAACTACGATTTCTGGATTTTGAAATAGTATTAAATTCTTATATGGTGAATTCATTAACCTGAAGAGTATAGTCGGAGGAAAATTGGGAGTTCATAAAATGTCGCATAACAATCGTTATCGAGTAATAACCTCCAACTGAGTGGTTAATGATGCGTAGAAATAGTGAAGCCCTGCTTCACTATTTTCTTTTTAAGGGGAATTGAAGTTTCTGATTGTAGATATTGGATGTTGGATTTCGGAAATAAAAATTACTCAATAATTCACTAACTGATAACTCACTACTAAAATGAAAAACAACCCAGAACAAATCGTAGAGGAAATTTTCGCCTTATTTGACCAACAAGGTGGCAACGAATACATTGGCGAACCAGTCACTATTCTTGAGCATAGTCTTCAGGCTGGTCAACTAGCACTTGATGCCAAAGAAGAACCCTTAGTGGTCTTAGCCTCTTTTTTTCATGATATTGGACATCTTCTTCCTATGCAGGAGTCCGAGAATATGGAAGGAATGGGTCATTTGAGACATGAGGTTATTGGCGCCGACTTTTTAGTCTCAAAAGGTTTGCCTGAAAACATGGCTATTTTGGTAAAAAACCATGTGCAAGCTAAAAGGTATTTAACCTACAAACATCCCAAGTATTACGAGCAACTTTCGGAAGCAAGTAAAACAACCCTCAAATATCAAGGCGGTGTCATGACTCCCGATGAAGCTGAGGCTTTTGAAAAACACCCTCTTTTCAAAAAAAGCCTGCAACTAAGAGCTTGGGATGAACAAGCTAAACTTACCGACTGTGAGGTACAACCATTAGATTTTTACCGAAAACTTTTATTAGAATTTCTCGTTACACAAGTATAGTTAAGATGTTATTGGTTAATTGTATATCAGTTATCAGAATATAATCATAATCAAAAGGCTTTCGTCAAATACCATATTAGATATACTATTAATTTAATCTTTCCTCCAACTTAGCCGAAATAAAATGCTTTAGGTTCACAAATAGAAAAACCTTTATATAAATGAAAAAAATAAGTGTACTCCTGTTATTAATCTTGTGGGTGTTTACTTCACAAGCCCAACACAAAACCGAAAAGGTTATCTTGATTACCACCGATGGATTTCGTTGGCTAGAGGTATTTAATGGCTTAGATACTGCATTGCTCAATCAAGAAAAATATACCAAAAGCAAACGCGATCTAGTTGACCGCTTTGGAGGTCCTCCGCAAGCCAGCAGAGCCAAAATGCTTCCATTTCTCTGGAATACCATTGCCACTAAAGGTCAAATTTATGGCAACCGTCAGTATCAGAACTTTGTCAATATCACCAATCAACAATGGTTTTCTTACCCTGGTTACAACGAAATTTTGACAGGTGCTCCCGATGACGAACGTATTACAAGCAACGACCACATAGATAATCCAAATGAAACTGTTTTAGAATTTCTACATAAAAAGCCTGCCTACAAAGGCAAAATCGCGGCTTTTTCTACATGGGATTGTTTTCCGTTTATCATTAATGAAAAAAGAAGTAAAATTCCTGTAAACTCAGGTAAAGAGTTGGTAAAAAATCCAAATTCGAGAGAAAAACTACTCAACGAAATTCAGGAAACTACCCCAAGCACAATAGCAGATCGTCACGATTTTATCACTTATTTTCTTACTAAAGAATACCTTTTAAATAAAAAGCCAAAGGTTCTATTCATGGCTTTTGACGAAACTGATGATTATGCTCATGCAGGTAATTATGACGCTTATATCAAAGCTGCTAATAATTTTGATCGCTATTTAGCTGATCTTTGGAAGACAGTTCAGTCGATGCCTGATTATAAGGATAAAACGACACTCATTATTACCTCAGACCACGGACGAGGTCAGTATCCCAAATCAGGTTGGACAGATCATGGTTTTAGAACAGCCTATTCGGACCAAATTTGGTTTGCGGTTATAGGACCTGATACTCCTGCAAAAGGCGAAATAAAAACTGCTGGGCAATTCTATCAAACACAGTTTGCCAGTACACTCGCCAAGTTTTTAGGAGAAAACTATGCCCCAAATGACAAGGTAGGTAAACCCATCGAAGAAGTAATGAACAAGTAAAAAATAAAACCCTCGCACTGGTTCAAGTCTTAGACTTGAACCTTTTTTTGTGATAGTTTTCAAACTACAATCATCCAACACACGAACCTTTACTTCCGCTCGATTTTATAAATTCTTTACCAATATTTTACGGCTCAGAAATGTTAATCTACACTTAATATAAGAGTAATGATGAGGTAATTTCTGGTTGATAAGTTTGTGTCAAAATTTGAGAAACCCAATTTCTTATCATCTCAAACGACAACATTATTAGTCCTAGATTAATTACTTATGATCGACATTTCTCTTAAAGTACTGGTAGTAGATGACGACCCAGATATCTTAGAATTACTCCAATACAACCTTGAAGGCGAGGGTTATCAGGTGTTCACGGCAGAAAACGGAAAAATTGCAGTAGAAAAAGCCAAGCAACATATCCCTGATTTGATTGTGATGGACATTATGATGCCGATTATGGACGGAATCGAGGCGGGACGCATTATCAAACAAATGCCAGAGCTAAACAAAACGTATCTTTTGTTCTTGACCGCTCGTGCTGAGGAGTATTCTGAAATCGCTGCTTTTGACATTGGTGCCGACGACTACATTATCAAGCCTGTAAAGCCAAGAGCTTTATTGAGCCGTATCAAAGCCATGTTGAAACGTGAACTCGCAGAAGGTACAGGTACAGAAAAAATTGTTATTGAAGATTTAACTATCAACAAACAAAACTATTCTATTGCGGTAAATAACAACTCTTGGGTATTACCGAAAAAAGAATTTGATTTATTGATGTTCTTCGTAACCAATCCCAACAAAGTGTATTCTCGCGACGAAATCCTTTCTAATGTTTGGGGTAGAGGTATTCACGTAACTGAAAGAACCGTTGATGTGCATATTCGTAAAATCCGTGAAAAAATTGGTGATGATTACATCAGAACAATCAAAGGTGTAGGGTATCTTTTTGCCAACGCCTAAAAAGAAACAAAACCGAGTATCCATTCCTACAAAACTTTACTATACCAACAGATTAGCCAGTCGTTTTTCAAAACCTTTCTGGTCTTCCTCTATCTAACCTGCCAATTATTACTGGCTAGTTTGTTGGTTTTCTCTCATTATCGCCTCCTCTGCAACAATTAACAAAAGCATAACATACACACAACCATAAGGTTAAAGTAATTCCTCAATTTTGGTCATAGTTAAAACAAGGCAGAAAATGCACTAAACGACTATCCCTAAATATCGTTTCTGTCTTCTTGAATTGGATTAGATACGTATATGAAAACACCAGCTCAATATAAAACCATTATCATTTCAGATTTACACTTAGGATCTGAAGGCGCAAAAGCCAAGGAAGTTGTGGCATTTTTGAAATCAACTTCTTGCGAAACGCTTATCATGAATGGCGACATTATCGACGGCTGGCAACTCAAAAAAGGAGGTTCTTGGAAAAAGAAACATACCGCATTTTTTAGGGTAGTGCTCAAAATGATTGAAGAACATGGTACCAAAGTAATATATCTAAGAGGCAACCATGACGATTTTCTTGACCAGATTATTCCTTTTCAATTAGGAAAGCAATTTAGTATTAGAAAAGACTTTATTCTGAAATCTGGGAAAAGGCAGTTTTTTATCACGCACGGCGACATTTTTGACTCCGTGACATCCAATATGAAGTGGTTGGCACACCTAGGTGATATAGGTTATACCTTCCTTCTGGGCCTTAATAAGCTCTATAACCGTTATCGCGCATGGAGAGGTATGCCATACTACTCCTTTTCACAAAAAATCAAACAGCAAGTAAAAAAGGCCGTCAATCACGTGTCGGATTTTGAGGAAAAACTAGCTGAGTTAGCCCTAGCAAACGACTGCGAAGGCATTATATGTGGGCATATCCACAAACCAGAAATTAAAGCCATTGGCGAAGTCACCTATATGAACTCAGGCGACTGGGTTGAGTCATTGAGTGCACTCATTGAAACACATGAAGGAGTATGGGAACTGATGTATTACGCCAATGAAGCTCTGCTTTTAAGCGAAGAGGATACCAACGAATTGATTTTAAACGAGAACAAAAACTAATGCTTATCTCAATAAGCATGATACCAAAAGCCACGAAATGAGTAAATTTTTGTTTGTTGTACAAGGCGAAGGTAGAGGTCACTTGACTCAGGCGATCTCACTTTCTGAAATATTAACTTCGGCTGGTCACGAAGTGGTAGCAGTATTGGTGGGCAAAGGTAATAATCAAAAATTACCTTCCTTTTTCCAAGAAGCTATTCAAGCACCTATTGAGACTTTCCCAAGCCCATCGCTCGTTTATGGACAAGGAAAGGCCTTGAGAGTTTGGGATACCATTAGCACTCATTTACTTAAATTTCCTTTGTATTGCAAAAGTGTGAAGTACCTGAAAGAGCAAATTGATTACTACCAGCCAGATGTTGTAATCAACTTCTACGAAATGATTTGTGGTTTGTATTTCAGCACCTATCGCCCAAATATCCCTTGTATTTGTATTGCGCATCAGTATTTGCTATTGCATGAGCAATTTGACAATATTTCTAAACATTGGTTTGACCGTTTTTTACTCAACTTCAATACCAAAGTAACAGCTTTGGGTAGTACGCAAAAATTAGCATTGTCATTCGACAAAATGGAGAATGATCTAAATCGTAATATTGCTGTAGTGCCACCTTTGTTGCGTACAGAAGTGAAAAAACTTAATCCAACAAGTAAACCATTTGTTTTGGCATACATAACACATCACAAATTGGCGGAGGACATTGCCAATTGGCACGAAAATCACCGTGATGTGCAAATCCATTGTTTTTGGAATAATCCAGATTTTTCAGATGAATGGGCAGTAAGAGAAAACCTTACTTTCCATCAAGTAAACGCCGAGAAATTTTTGACAATGATGGAAAATTGTTCGGGGTTGGTTTGTACGGCTGGTTTCGAATCAGTGTGTGAAGCCATGTATTTGGGCAAGCCTATCATGATGGTTCCTGTTCCAAATCATATTGAACAAATGATTAATGCGCACGACGGGCAGCGTGCTGGCGCTGGAATAGCCTCAACAGAATTTGATTTTTCTAAATTCTTAGCTTATTTACCTCAGCATCAAAGCATTCAAAACGAATTTATCGACTGGCAACATCAAGCCAATCGCCTTTTCCTGCATTATCTCGAAACCCTGACACAAAAACCAACTCAAATTTTCACTTTCAAACCCTCAGGTTCAAGACTTGGCTCTTGGTGGAGACAGTTGGCTTTTAGATAGTAACCTTAATTAGCACTCTCTCAAAATCCCGTAACGAGATACAATTCGTTACAATATCTTTAGCATTTAGAATAGTTATCATCAAAAGCCAACTTCTTTGAGGTTGGCTTTTTTGTGACCCTACAATAAATTTAATATTGAACCTACCGACAGAATTATAACTTTGCAGAGAATATTCGTCCAAATTTTACATCAATTAGACTTAATAGAGTAGCTTTTTGCTGATGGAAGACAGCCAAAAGCTGAAAGCTATTTACAAAATATCACCAATATGAGTCCATTTTAATTACATAGTTAAATGGAATTTAGTTTAAAAGGCTGTGATTGATAATCACAGCCTTTTTTGGTAAGCCTACTTGACCAATACAATCTTTCCAATATGTGCCGATGATTCCATTAATCGATGTGCTTCGGATGCTTGGGGCATTGGGAAACTCGCAAAAATGGGCACTTTGAATAAGCCTTGTTCTAAAATCGGCCACACTTTTCCATAAATTTCAGTAGTCAAACTTGCCTTGAAACTGACTTCTCTTGCACGCAAAGTGCTGCCTGTAATTGTCAGTCGCTTTTGCATCATTTTCAGAATATCAATCTGGACATTCTTTCCTCCCATAGCATTGATATACACCAATCGCCCGTCAGCTTGTAATAAATCTATATTTTTTGAAAAATAATCACCCCCAATCATATCCAAAATGACATGGATTGACTCCTCTTTTAACACTTCTAAAAAGTCCTGCGTTTTGTAATTCACAAAACCATCTGCGCCAAGTTCTAAACACGCTTTTCCCTTTTCCTCATTGCCAACAGTTACGAAAACCTTTGCACCAAAAGCCTTCGCCAACTGAATCGCACTTGTACCGATTCCACTACTTCCTCCATGAATCAAAATGCCTTCACCAGCTTGCAAGTTTCCTCTTTGAAAAACATTATGCCAAACCGTGTAGACTGTTTCTGGTAAACAGGCTGCTTCTTCCAAGGAAAAACCAGTAGGAATGGGTAAACAAACCGACTCATGAACATTCACCTTTTCGGCATATCCTCCACCAGCAACCAAAGCACAGACCTCATCGCCTAGCTTCCAGCGAGTTACCTTTTCTCCTATCTCAATAATTTGTCCTGCAACCTCCAAACCAGCGATATCGGCAGGCGCTCCTTCGGGTGCGGGATAATGTCCCTTTCGCTGCAATACATCTGGACGATTGACACCCGCAGCATATATTTCGATAATTACCTCTTCAGCACCACAAACAGGATCGGGATATTCGGACCAAATCATATTTTCGGGTGCACCAAACGCAGTTATTTTTATAGCATTCATGTTGTTGATTTTTGAAGTGAATAAATGCAAAGGAATCAATTTTTTGGGTTTTGGGAATCGGCTGTGTGCTTTAGGTGAAAACTGGTTCAAATACGAGATTCTGCGAGTTTTTAGTTCAAGACTAAGTTTTGGACTCAATTTTTGGACTTTTTTAATCTGTGGACTTTTTCACTCTGATTTCGTGTCAATTTTGATAACCGATACGCTATTAACCAATAACTTCCCTCTACCTTAACAATTTAATAATCTCCTAAAATTTGAACTTTTTCAAGAAACCAGTAGTTTTATATTCAAATACAAAGCAAAAGCGTTTTGTGATTTGTTAAAACAATTAATTATTAGTCAAGCAATTACAAAAACTACTTTTGCATATATTATTTACTAAAACAAATAAAAATATGGCAAAACAAAGTTGGAGTGCACTAAACCGCCACACAAATTGGCGAGCACACAAAGCAAAAAAACAAGACAACCCTCGCTACATGCACACGTTTCAGAAAGGCGAAAATCACAATCCAGAAAATGACAAGGTATCGTATGACTGGATTTAAGATGAAAAAATGAGTTGCAACCCGATCTTAAGATTGGGATTTTTTGTTTTTAGAGGGTTCTATTTCCCTAAAAATCACGCAGTTTTGCTAAATATTCAAATTCCTCCTCAAGTTTTTCTGTCAATCTTTCAAACAAACGAAAATACGCCTGATACTTTGCATGATTGTCTGAATTAGGTAACCATTCTTGGTCAAAATTCAATGATGCTGTCGCCGTTTGCAAATCGCTAAAAATTCCCATTTGTGTCAGTGTTAACAAAGCAATTCCTTGCCCAACTCCATCGTAGGAAAGATTTGCAGTGATTCTTTTACCGAAAATATCAGATAACATTTGAACACATAAAGGGTGCGAAGCAAAACTCCCATTAATTCGAATTTCGTCAATTTCTCTAAACTCTGCCAGCATTTTTCCAATACTGTACACTCCAAACAGGATACCCTCCAAAGTCGCGCGTGCCAGATGTGATTTAGTATGGTTGATATGTAAGCCAAAATATGAGCCTCTAGCATTGGCATTCCAGATAGGTGCTCGCTCGCCTAGCAAATAGGGCAAAAATACCAATCCATCAGCACCTAAAGGAATAGATTCTATGCGTTGAAATATTTCATCTAACACTTCTTCGATGTAAGCGTGTTCTGAAAAATCACCGAATTCCTTTGCGAACCATTCAAACACCACCCCTGCGTTGTTGCCTGGACCTCCGCTGATATAACAATTGTCGGTCAACAGATAATTAAAAACTCTTTTTTGTTGGTCTTTTAATAGCTCTTTTCCTGCAATCCTGACCGCCGAACTGGCACCAATAGAAATTACGGCTTTTCCTTCCGAAATAATCCCTGCACCAAGCGTTGCCAAGCAGCCATCTGTTGCCCCAAGGATAATTTGAGTATCTATAGGAATACCCCAAGACTTTGCAATTTCGGGTTTAAGTGTCAAAGTATTGTCCATCACTGAACTAACTTCGGAGAGTTGGCTTGATGAAATATGGGCAAAATTCAAGGCTTCTGTCGACCATTTTTTGGCCATAATATCAAATAATCCTGTCGACGAAGCCATACTTTCATCCACACGATATTGTCCAGTCAACTGAAAAAGAACATACTCTTTTAGCGAAATATATTTAGCCACTTTTTCAGGAAAAATACCCGTATTGGACTCCAACCAAGCTATTTTCATCAAAGGCGACATCGGGTGGATGGGCGTACCTGTTTGTGCATACAGACTAGTATCAAGTCTACTATCTTGAAGTTTTTTGACTTGGTTTTGTCCACGATTATCTGCCCAAATAATAGCTTGACCCAAAGGAATTCCTTTGGCATTGACAGGTAAAACACTGTGCATCGAACCACTGAAACCAATCGAAATTATCTTGATTTTGTTGGGAAGCACAAATTCATTGATTAAGGTTTTGACAACAAATAAGGTCGTAATATACACCTGTTCAGGGTCTTGTTCGCTCCATTCTGCAAAAGGGTGAAAAGTAGGATACGAACCTTGTTTTTGATACAAAGCTTTCCCACTCAGGTGATACACCTGCACTTTTACAAAGGTTGTATTTATATCAATTGTAAGAATGGCTTCCATAATTTTTTCGTATCGATTGTTGAGAAAGAATGTGTGGTCTATATATGGATTTTGCGATAATCTCTTGGCGTGTATCCTGTGAGCTTTTTGAAAGTAGTTGAAAAATGCTGTGACGAATAAAAACCAGTTTCTAAGGCAATATCAGTCAAAGATTTATCACTACTTTTGAGCAATCTACTTGCCTCTGCAATACGGATATTAATAAGGTAGTTGAGAGGAGAAAAACCTGAAAAGCGTTTTACTTTTTCCGAGAAAGCTGTATTTCCTAATCCTGCCAAACCAGCCATTTCCTCCAAGGTCCATGGGTGTTCCAAATTAGCTCTTAGGGTTTGTTCCAACTGTAAAAAAGTCTGTGAAAAATCTTGGTTATTTCGTTCGGTTTTACCCAAGGTTCTTGCCCAAGTAATCAGAATTTCATCTACAATTTGAGGCACTCTGGTACGATACCCAAAAGCTTGTTCGTGTACCTCCTGCCCCAATTCCATGATTAATTGTCCGATTGCAGGATTACGAGGAATGATTGGCTTGGCATTCGACAAAAACAGTTTTGAAATAACCACTTGTTCACTGTATGAGATTTTGCTCCAATCACCCAAAATCAAATGTCCCTCCTTAGTCCAATGACTCGGCAAAATACTCAATTGCATAAAAGCACCAATCTCCAAATATCCCCTCGGATTGCCGATAGGCTGCCAAGGTTGCACTATTAAAGAATCGTTGGGATACAGTGGGTAAGTTTTATGGTCTAAACTCCATTCGTATTTTCCTTCTGTAAAACTAAAAATACCTATTCCTTCTCGCTGACCAACCTCCCAAGAATCAAGAATAATTTGCTGTACTTTCTGTGAAAGCAAGCAAGACACAAAGGGAAATTCCTTTAATTCGGGCGATTCGTTTTGTATATAGTAAAAGTTGGAATTCATGAGATAATCACAAGATATGGCTGAAAAAACCATCATGTAATTTAGGCAGGTTCATTGGTATTGGACATAGCAACGAGGCACAATTTTTTACTTTTCTACTAAAAATGAAAGAAAACAGTATTCTTAAAGCAGAGGATTTTAGTTTTCGTCTTATAAAACCCTCATTTCTAAATAGTTCGAGTTTCAATTACAGAATTGTGACCAAATAAATATTTAAAATATTTAACACCGAAAAAAAATGAAAGTTTTAAACAAAATAATACAAGAAATTTGAGCAGTAGATTTAAGTATTCATGCAGAATGAGATTCAAGTTATGTGTTTAGGGACAAGGCAACAGGCACAAGGCACAGAGTGTTAAAATGCTTTTTTACAAAGCCCACTACCGAAAGCCGATACCTGAAAGCCGAAAGCACAATCTTAAATTTTATTTTGCCCACTAACTTATAACGGATATACAATTCACGAATAACGTTTTACAAATTACTGAGTACAGTACACCTTATCATTTATAAACAAAATATCCCGAAACTTTTAACAAATAAACTTATGCAAATTGGATTGGTAGGCTTAGGCAAAATGGGTTTTAACCTTGCGTTAAATTTACATAGAAATGGATTTGAGGTAATAGCCAACGACGTAAACCCCGATTTTGTAACTCAAATTGCGCAACAAGGTATCTCTACAGCTTCTAGCTTAGGAGATTTGACGACCCAACTTACAGGCAGAAGAGTCATTTGGTTGATGGTGCCTGCTGGTGAAATTGTAGACGATGTGATTGAGCAATTAATTCCTTTATTGAACCCTTCAGACATAATAATAGATGGCGGAAACTCTTTTTACAAAGATTCTTTACGTCGTTACGCACATTTGAAAGACAAGGGTATCGACTTCCTTGACTGTGGTACTTCGGGCGGCACCAGTGGTGCTTTGCAAGGCGCATGTACCATGATTGGAGGAGATACCGATGTCTTCAAATATGTGGAGGAAGTTTTTCAAAAAATATCTATCCAAAACGGTTATTTACATACTGGTCGTGCAGGAAGTGGACACTTTACTAAAATGGTTCACAATGGTATCGAATACGGTATGATGCAGGCGATTGCAGAAGGCTTTGAGGTCTTTGAACGTTCGCAATTTGATATTGATTTCCAGAAAACAGCCGAATTATTCAATCATGGCTCGGTAGTGAGGGGTTGGTTGATGGAATTGACGGCAAATGCTTTTGCAAAAGATCCACAATTGGACGCAATTAAAGGAGTAATGCACTCTTCGGGCGAAGGAAAATGGACTCTCGAAACGGCTTTGGATATGGGTGTACCTACGCCTGTTATTGCCCTTTCAGTGATGATGCGCTATCGCTCTCAAATGGAAGATACATTCTCTGGGAAGGTTGTCGCGGCTCTTCGCAATGAATTTGGAGGTCATGCCGTAGAGAAAAAATAGTCGCGATAAGCATCTGTAGAATTTAAAACTGAATGCTTATGGCGCATTATTATGCGGGTATTGATTTGGGCACGACTGCTACAAAGGCGGTGGTCTTCAATCAAAATGGTGAAGTTTTGTATCAGGTGAGTCGGGAATATCCGATGTATCACCCTCAACCAGAATGGAGCACCCAACACCCACAAGATTTACTTACAGCAACAAAGGATTGTATTGAAGATATTCTTGCCAGATTTGAAGTTCGATTTATCAGTTTTAGCGCAGCAATGCAAAGCTTGATTTTGGTAGATGAGCACCATCAAGCGATGACAGATTGCATGATTTGGGCAGATAATCGGGCGGCAGATATAGCAGATACCTTAAAACACAGCGTAACAGGTCAGCGATTTTATGATATTTCGGGCATACCGATACATAGTTTTTCGCCTATGACCAAGATTGCATGGCTCAAGGAACATGAACCAGCCTTGTTAGCTTCGGCTCACAAGTTAATCAGTGCCAAAGAATATATCTGGTTTCACCTAACCCACGAATACACAATTGATACGACCCTTGCCTCAGGAACTGGGCTGATGGACATACATTCGTTGCAATGGTCGGAGGAAATTTTGAACTATCTTAGTATCCAAAAAACACAATTGTCTATAATAGTAAAATCAACCCATCGAGCTTATTGTAAGCAATATGGTCTTGAATTAGTAAGTGGTGGTGGCGATGGGATTCTGGCTAATTTAGGCTCTGGAGCTATTACTCCCGACAAAATGGCGCTTACAATAGGCACAAGTGGAGCGGTTCGAGTGGTTTCGAGTCAACCATTTATCGACTCTCAAATGAGGACACAATGTTATCATTTGTTTGATACAGAATACCTCAAATTAGGAGCAGTAAACAACGGCGCAGTGGTTTTACAATGGCTTAAAAATAACATTCTTGAAACTGTTGAGACATACCAAGAATTATTTGAAAAAGCAGAGCAAGTACCTGTAGGTTCCGAAGGATTGTTATTTGTGCCCTATATCTTGGGTGAAAGAGCACCCATTTGGGATGCCAAAGCCAAAGGCATCATGATTGGCTTAGATATGCAACATACACAGGGACATATCATTCGAGCAAGCATGGAGGGTATCTTATTTGGTTTAAAACAGATTGCAGAGGTATTAGTCCCTCAAAAAGAAACATTATCCAATATGACTTTGATGGTCAGCGGAGGCTTTGCCAAGAGTAATTTTTGGTTACAAATGACCGCCGACATTTTTCAAATGAAAGTAGAAGTCAGTAATACGATTGAAAGTTCAGCTTGGGGTGCGGTGTTACTAGGCTTCCAATCATTTGGAATAGAGTACAAAAACGAAATAAAAAACGAAATAGTTTTTTATCCCAACACTGAGAACAGTCCTGTATATCAACAAGGGTTTGAACGATTCAAAAATGTTTACACACAATTTTTGAAAGTTTAGCTTACATAACCAAACCCATTTCGAATTTAGCTATCACTATCTATCCCCCCTAATAAACGAAAAGGCTTAATCTCACGATTAAGCCTTTGTATTTTTATCTAAATGCCAACACATCTTTGTGTTTTTTGAAAACCTTTTTCAAAAAATGGTCGACATACTCAACCGTTGGGTCAAACCACGGTGTAAACAAACAAAAAGAATGTGGAGAATCTTTAAAAGTATGTACTTCTGAATAAATATGATTAGCCTCCAAAATTTTACGATAATCGTCTCTTCCTGCGTGCATTCGGTCTACACTACTATTAATGAACAAAGTGGGTGGCGTATTTTTTCCTGTATAAGTCAAAGCAGAACCTTCTTTCCAAAGTGCAGGATTTTGGTCCTTACCGTATCCAAACCAGTAGGTAGCGGCTGAGGTTCTTTTGGAATCGTCTCCCTCAGCAGATTCTGGATGAATAAAAGCCACAATGCCATCTATGTCGACAATCGCCTGTACATCACTCGAAACTCCTGTAATACCTTCGTTTGCCTCAAAAGTCTGAACCCCATTGGTATTACCCACCAAAGACGCCAGTTGTCCACCAGCCGAAAAACCCAAACTTGCAATCTTATTTGCATCTACATGATATTGTGAAGCATTGGCACGAATCCATCTTACCGCAGCTTTCAAATCTTGTACCGCAGCAGGATATAATGCCTCTGTAGAAAGTCTGTACTCAGCTGTAAAAGTAGCATAACCCAAAGAAGCCAGCTTTTGAGCCAAAGGAATATGTTGTGCCCTATTGCCAGAACGCCAACCTCCGCCATGAATAATCAAAATAGCGGGATGTGGTTGATGATTTTTTTCTTTTGGGTAAAAAGCGTCCAATTTTAATTCCCTATCACCAATTTTGGCATACACCACATCACGTTTTTCTATAACGTTTGTATACTGATTTTCAATAACTAAAAGCGCATTGGGATGCGTTTTTAGCGTTGTCTTTAAGGCCGAATAGCTATTATAGGAATTGTCCCTCACGCCCGTGACTCCGATGGTCGATTGAGCCCATGAGGAAATAGATAATGAAACGGAAAGAGAAATGGTCAGTAGAGTTTTCACAATATTTATAAATATTTAAAGATTTTTTACTCTTATTTCAACAAAGATAGAAAATCTTTTATTTATCCAACCAGAACTTTGATAATTCTTGTATTATTTTTCCTGCAAAAATCTCTGATTTACTGTAGGTTAAGGCTTCTGTCTTGGTCAAACTCTTCGACCATTTTACACGTTTTGTTTGGTTTGCACCTGTTCCAGTTGTATTGTATTCAGCATAAAATACGGTATTTTCAGTTGAGGGTCTGCCCCAGTTATTCCACCCTTCAGGTACTATATGACTGCCTACTTCGCAATCGATAAAAACAGTTTTGGCAAAATCTCTCCAAGGTCTACCCAGATACACTTTGGTCACGTTGGCATCAGCAGTGAGTTTACAATTTTTGAAAACATATCCATACACCACCCAATCAGGTGTCGAGGCCGCAGAGACATAACCATCTGCTTTTGAGTGAATATGGCAACGTTCGAAAAGTGCTGTAGAAGAGCCAAAAATAAAATCGACAGTCCCTTCAATATAGCAATCTTCAAAGAGTTGTCGAGAGTTTTCACCAGAAGCAAAAATGGTATCTTGATTTCCTAAAAAGCGACAATTCTTAAAAACGCATCTATCTCCTTCGACATGCAATGCCACGGCTTGCCCCACCCTTCCTGCAGTGTTTTCAATGGTTAAGTTCTCAAAAGAAAGGTTATTGCCCATAACTCTCAAGGTATAAGAATCAAAGGTTTCCATTTTACCTTTTCCAGAATAATCATTGTAGCTGATAATGGTGCTATCCTTATCTTCGCCAACAAATTTGATATTGGTTAAGGTGCTAGGGATATCCAATTTCTCTAGATATTTACCTTTTTTGATTTTTATAGTGATGCCTTTAGGAAGATATACCCTGATAGCATTTATGGCATCTTGAATATATTTAAAATCGCCAGAGCCATCTTTTGCTACCACCAAATCATGCTGAACTTTTAGGGCTTGAGCATTTACGCTACTAATACTCAGAGAAAGAATGAAAGCAATAGAAGTGAAGATTCTTGAGAACATACATTAATTAGATTACAGGTTTTTACACGAATTTCTTTTAAAAGAACCTGTAAGTATTTTTTTACTGGAAAGTACCACTTGTAAAATGGTGAAGCCCTTGAATAGTATGATGCCAGACTTGGAAATGTTGAATGAGTAATGTACGAAAGTTTGACTATTCCTTAAAATAAAATTGGTGTAGCGACAACCCTTGCGGTTATCATGTTGAAAACGCGAATGATTATTTGTTATCCTTCATCATTGGAAGTGGATAGGTGCAAAGAATTTTATTTGTTGTTTTACTTTTTTCGAATAGCGGGCGACTTAAGTCGCCCGCTATTCGAAAAAATATCTACGCCGTTTTGACGAGTCCCATTGCTGGGTCTGTGAAACTTGATTGCCCTGTTTCGACATGCCCAGCATATCTTCTTAAAAAGATAGAATCGTCTTTCACTTTTACAGAGAAATCATACCAATTGTGACTTTTGGTAAGATTCAGCACTAATTTTTGAGATTGACCAGCGGTAAGATTTATGGTTTTCAAACCTGTTTCATACGACTCGTCAATAACTTCGACAACAATAGCAGTCTTGGAAATATTCTCTAAATTTAACACAACGTTTCCAGTCAAAGCATGACTCTTTGAGGCTGACTCGTAGGTTAAACTAGTTTTTAGAGAATCTGAGGCATTTCCTTTGAAAGTTCTAAAAAAACCATTTGGGGCATAAACGTCTACTGCATATTGTCCCGACTCTGATTCAGATAATTTCCATGTATCATTGAGTTGGTCACCTGCTTTTATGGCATAGTCTCTTGCCAACATAGACTCATAACCCAAAGATTTTCCTTCGGCATCTTTCTTTAGATAAGGAATCGTCGAATAGGCTTTGAAAGGTGAACCTTTGGTCTTCTTGCCAAAAACGGTCGTGCCTGCCTTCATTTTCAATTCAAAAACATCACCTTTTACCTGACCATCTACGTACAACTCGTAAGGAATTGCACAAGCAGGTCGGATACCCTTTTCTTGCTGAGGCATCCATTTTGCTACCTGAGGATTTTGATTGATGGCCTCTTGTTCAGCTTCAGTCAAAACTTTATAGCCCGATGGCAATTCTTTAAACTGCGCTTGGTGAACGGCCTGAATAAAGGGTTCTTTCTCGACAAAATTAGGTAGTGGAATATTCTCACCATTATAAGGTTGAAAAACAGAGGTCAAATCCCCACAGACTGTTCTTCTCCATTCGGTGATATTGCTTTCTTGAATACTCTTTTTTGTTTTTTTCGAAACAAATTTTTCCAAAAATTGAATTACAGAAGTGTGGTCAAAAACCTCCGAACATACACGTCCGCCACGAGTCCAAGGAGAAGCAATCAAAAGTGGTACTCTAAATCCCAAACCAATAGGTCCTTTACGAATATCCTTGTAAGGGCGCTGTTGCTCATGAGTAATATTTACGCGCTCGACCGAGGCATCTATACCTTGCGAAACCTTTCCAGAATCTTGCGCCTGATGGTCGGGTGCTACGTAAGGAGGAATATGGTCAAAATAACCATCGTTTTCGTCATAAGCCAAAATGAAAATCGTCTTCTTCCAAACTTCAGGATTTTTGGTCAAAATATCCATCGCCTCCGACAAATACCAAGCCCCATACCAAGGCGCCCCTGGATGATCCGAAAAGTTTTCAGGCGCTACCAACCATGAAACGGTTGGTAAATTATTATTGTTTACATCCTCCCGAAACTGATACAAGACATCGCTTTGTGGCACCGCCATTTCACGCTCTTTCCCATCAAAATCGTATTTGATGTGACTTAGCTTTCTGTAATTGGGATCTTTTCTGTTATTGGTAAAAGCACGATGGTGAATTGCCTTTTGGGTATCCGACAATTCATTAAACTTGTCAGGATGATAAGTTACTAAGTCAACTTTGATTTGTGCCAACCAGTCTTTTTTCGATTCTAGTTGTCTTTGTGCTTTTTTATAGTCAGCGCTTGCAGCATCCAGCGTTGGTAGCTTCTTCTCTAAACTGCTGATTTCTTCAGGCAGAACTTTCTCTAATTTCTGGATAAACTCGTAATATTCTGGTGCAAACTTTACCTTGTAATTCTCAAACCACTCAATAGGGTTATCAGTAAAATTAGAAAGCCAAGCATCCTCCTCACCTTCTAAACCAGATGGCAAACTAATTTCATTTTGGTATATTTTCCAAGGCACATTAGCTTCCTGAAGTCTTTCAGGAAATGTTTTCCATTTTGCCCACTTTTCATAGTCAATATCCTCATTTTTGACATTGGCTTTGGTATTGAAAGAAGCATTTTCACGAATCGTACCCGACCATAGATACAAGCGATTGGGTGTTGTACCTGTCAAAGAAGAGCAGAAATTTTGGTCACAAATCGTAAAAGCATCCGCCATAGCATAATAAAACGGAATATCCTCACGATTGTAATAACCCAAAGTCAGGGGCATATCCTTATAATCCTTGTTTCCAGATTGTTTTGCGCCAAGCCAGCCGTTATTTTTTCCATTATTGAGCGCATCTATTTGGTTTTCCCACGAGTGTGGCAACGAGCTCATCCAAGTAGCTTTGGAATCTTTAAGATTTAGGCGAAAAGGTGCGTAAGTTTTGCCGTCTTTAGTAGTTTGTAGCCAAACTTTACGTTTATTTCCATCTGTCAATGCACGAGGGTCGTTGAACCCACGTACCCCTTGAAGGGTACCAAAACAGTGGTCAAAAGAGCGGTTTTCTTGCATCAAAATCACCACGTGTTCGGCATCCCAAAATGAGCTACCTTGTGGAGGATTGATTTCCAATGCGCGTTGAATAGATTGAGGTAGAGCGCCAAAAAATCCAGCGCCGCTAGCTAGAAAGGAGGCTTTTTTGATAAATTCTCTTCTTGATTCCATAAGTTTTTGTTTCAATTGGGTAAGTTTATTTAGCCAACAACTGCTGTATATAGGTAAATTGTCGTAGTGGCTAAATTAGCTATACAATTTCAAACTCCTGTATCATATTGTTATCATTTTCAATATGGTACAGGAGTCAAAATACAAAACAAATTTAAAAGAAGCAGCTTAACGTTACGATAAATTTACGATACCATTAAATTATCGGTAGGACTTTTGGAGTCAGGTGAATAAGGGGAAGCTTTTCTAACAATTTCATGAATGATCTCATCCATCTCACGCGCTGATATGTCTACACACGAAAGCAATTCAGCTGAAGGTAAATTTCCTTGTGAATCGTGCATAAGCAGATCTACAGCCCCGAGTATTCGAGAAAGTGGCGCACGAACGACATGTGATTGAATCCAAGTAATCTCACGAAGCTTGAGGTTTTGTTCTTCAATGGCGCGAACATATTTCTCCTTTTCGGTGATATCCTTGGAAAAACATGATACGCCGATTATTTCATCATCACGGTAGATGGGATATAAATTGATTTCCGAAATTTCATATTCGCCTTTTACAGGATTAAAACCAGAAACCTCTTCAAAGAAAGATTCTCCCGCCAAAGCTCGATCGTACAACGAATTCCAATAGGTTAATTCCTCCCCTGACCATTTTTCATTGAGAGCTTCAGACCCAACTTGAGGCTGCTCTCCTATCTTTTGGGCTAATCTTTGCGCAAAAATTGAATTGAATGTCACAAATCTTTTTTCAGTATCAATTGACCAAATGTAGTTATCTGTATTGTTGATTAATAGTTCTAAGTTGGACTTCATACGCTCTATGTTACTTTCCTGCTCTTTCAAAGTAGAGATATCACGATACGAAATAGCCATGCCATCATTAAGCGGATTACAGCTAACCGAAAGCCATTTTTTGGAATGCTCTTCAAAATCGATAAAGCTATGTTCTCTATTTTCATCTTGAGCCACCACATGTTGCATGAAGAAGGGATGATAAGGATGAATATTAAAAACTTCCCAGAGATACATACCCATGTGCGACTGCGAATCCAAATCAAAAAGCTGTTCAGCGGCCTTATTGGTATATTGAATCCGCCATTGATCGTTTACCATAAAATACCCATCTGTAATACTTGACAAGATTCTACCACTATTTTCCGCCTCTAAAAGATATTGTCGTTTGGCCGATTGTTCTTGGGTAATATCCTTACCAATAAGATAAGCAATTTCTGTATTGGACTCATAGGTCGCGCTCCACTCTATCCAATGAATTGTGCCATCTTTCGCAACACATCTGTTAGTAAAAGTTGAGCTAGCATTGTTAGAAAACATCAAATCTAAATCAAATCTCGCTGCTCCTAAATCCTCTGGATGAACCACTTGCAAAAATGGTTTACCATAAAATTCCTCTTTTACGAAACCAAGTTCTTTACAAAAGCGAGGGTTGACCTTGATAAAACTACCATCACGACCGATAGTACAGATATAATTATTGGAATGATTAAAGACATTATCCCAATCTTTCAATGCACTTAATTTAACTATTTTTAATCCTAATATATCTGCCACACTCTTACAAAATGAGGTATGTTTTTTGTTGATCAGGGTCACATCCTGCGTGCAAAGCGATAAAATTCCAACTACCCTGTGTTTACTTTTGAGAGGTAATATAAAAGAATTACACTCAATAGCTTTTCCACCATTTATTTCTCGCATTTGTTTACCACGCATGGCTTGTCCATGACGAAATACCTGTACTTCCCAGTCATCGACCGAATACTCTAGCCGTATAGGAGATGCCAAAGAGAGGCTTTCTGGAAAATTATGTGTTCCTAAACTTACATTTTTGAGATATTTACCTGCGCCATCTACAACCCACAAGGAGGCAGTTTGATAACCAGCTAGCTCACAGACACGTTTAAGCACCATTTCAAAAGGCTCATTGAAAGTTTGTGTTTGACCTAACAGTCTATGAATTTCGTTTAAGCAAAGTGTCTCTTGATTTTTCTGATAGTTATCTGTGATATCTAAAAGCGTGGCGAGATGATACCCTCCAATGAGTTTTTTATGTAGTTGATAGCTTGCGATGAGTTGATTATTCTCAAAATCTCTGATTTTGGTAATTCCTTTGGCTTGGTTATGCTCAAGAAAAGTTTGCCAGATTTGACCAAATGATTTCTTGAGACCATCCGTCATCAAAGGCTGAATTTTTGAGACTTTCAATTGATTATTATATGCGCGGAAAAGTTTAACCGCTGAACGATTCGCATCGATGATTTGTCCATCATCATCAAAAACCAAAATAGCCTCTTGTGTTTTATCGAAAATGGTTTCAAATTGGGATAGCGAAGAACGCTCACGTTCTCGAGACTCGATGAGTTGGGTAATATCCGTAAAAATCACCAACGAGGCAGGATATTCGTTTACAATGATGTTATAAGCCGAAAACTCTATATGCAGGGTATTATTTTTGGGCAAACACCACCTTACGACAGCCCGTTCACCCGTTCGAGAGGCCATATTCTTTTCCATACGGTCCTTATCGTCGGGATGACACAACTCCGTGATGTTCATCTGGGTGAGCCATTCTTCCTTTGCCGAAATGGTATCTTTTGTGGCTTGGTTTACCATCACAATTCGATTGGTATATGCGCAAGTCACAATCATCGGTATGGCTGAACTAGTAAACAAATTATTATATAAATCGATGTATTTAGATAATTTTTGTTTACTCTCTTTCTTTACTTCAAAAGAACTCAACACACGCTCTATCCAATCTTCGGAAAGTTGGCTATCGAGCAGATAATCTTCATATTTAATCTCATTCTGAGATTTTAATTCGTTTTTATTGTCTTTAGGAATTATTAAAACTATGTAGAGAGGAGATGACTGCTGGCGGTAGTCGTTGTAAAGCTGTATTTCTGGAGATGCAAAACTGGGTAGGTAATAAAAGACAATCGGACGGGGTTGAAAATCTAGTGGTTGGGCTATTTCTTCGACAGGAAGATACTTGTATTCAGTACAGAGTCGCTGAAAGCTCTCAGTTATGGACTTCGGTATGTCTGGTACTGTTTTAGTGGCGGTAAAATTTTTGAATGAGTAAAGCAACATAAGGATTCACAATTATGAGAGAGTAGCAAGGATGCCATTTTTCTATATTTTCAAGTAACAATAATGCTCAATGTAAATATAGAAAAATATGCCATCATGACAAAAGATTCTTCAAATATTTAGGAATTTCCCCATGTAGCTAAAATTATCTGCATTTAATTAAATTACTATGATACCCGCCTTACCCAAAAAAGCCTCAATCTATTGACAATCAAGCCTTAAATTTTCTTTCTTTTTTATGATATTGCTTAGAAAGAAAAAAATCTTTGGACATACCCTATAACAGCGGTCAGGTTTTATCAACCGAAATCTGTTTATCATAAATCCAAAATAGGTACGGAAGAGCAAGCTAAATTCACGAATGCACACTTCACTAATGGTAATAAATGCATGTACCTACAAATAAAATACTCATTTGATTCTTGAATTTTTTAATTTTGAACCGCATAAAAGTTATGCCCAGTGCTTCAACTGGAATCAATATTTATTAATACAATTTTAGTGCAATGAAAGGTGTAGAAATCGTAAAGGCCTATTACAATAGCTTCAATCAAAAAGATTGGCAAGGAATGTTAGACTTGCTTGATGAGAATATTCGTCATGAAAGCAACCAAGGCGATGTGCGTGTGGGAAAAGATAAATTCACTGCATTTCTTCAAAAAATGGACGAAAGCTATGAAGAAACGCTCACTGATATGGTTTTTTTGGCAGAGGAGACTGGGACTCGTGTAGCAGTTGAGTTTGTGGTAAATGGTATTTACAAAAAAGGAGAAGAAGGTCTTCCTGAAGCGCACGGGCAAACTTATGTGTTGCCTGCTGGGGCATTTTTGGAAGTAAAAGATGGGAAAATCACCCGTGTAACAACATACTATAACCTTACACTTTGGATTGAACTAGTTTCAAAGTAATATGGAATTTATCAAAAAAGTAGGCACAGAAATAGAAAGCGTTTTTGAAGATTTGGCAAAACTCAGAATCGAGGTGTTCCATGACTATCCGTACTTGTATGAGGGAACATTGGACTATGAATTGGAATATTTAAAGACCTATGCTAATTCGGAAAAAGGCTTTCTATTTGCCGTTTATGACCAAGGTAAAATAGTTGGTGCTACGACAGGGATTCCGCTCAAGGATGAAACGGAAGAAGTGCAAACCCCATTTATAGAACAAAATTTTCCTTTGGATAAAATATTCTATTTTGGCGAAAGTATTTTGTTAAAACCGTATCGAGGCATGGGACTTGGACATCGTTTTTTTGATGAAAGAGAGACATTTGCAAAGGATAACGGTTTTCAAATTACCACTTTCTGTTCTGTTGACCGAGGAGAAAATCATCCTTTGAAACCAATAGACTATCGTCCCAATGATGTTTTTTGGACAAAAAGAGGTTATTTACAACAATCTGATTTGGTTTGTGAAATGAGTTGGCTAGATATTGGCGAAACGGAAAGTACCCAAAAACCACTCAGATTTTGGCTTAAAAATCTGTAGTTGTAAGTTAGTGGGCAAGATAAAATTTAAGATTATACTTTGGGTTTTCAGGTAACAGCCTTCGGCGGTGGGTAAAAAAACATTTTAACACTCTGTGCCTTGTGCCTGTTCCCTAAACACAAATTTTAAATCTTATTCTGCGTTATTACTAGAGTTAGTGGGCAAGATAAAATTTAAGGTTACACTTTGGGCTTTCAGGTAACGGCTTTCGACGGTGAGTAATAAAAAACATTTTAACACTCTGTGCCTTGTGCCTGTTGCCTTGCACCTAAACACAAATTTTAAATCTTATTCTGCGTTATTACTAGAGTTAGTGGGCAAGATAAAATTTAAGATTACGCTTTGGGCTTTCAGGTAACGGCTTTCGGCGGTGGGTAATAAAAAACATTTTAACACTCTGTGCCTTGTGCCTGTTGCCTTGTCCCTAAACAATTTTATCATGCACTATTAATCATTTTATCAGTAATTATTCAAATTTTAATCCATTCGTATGAAAGTTCGTGTTGCAACCGCGCAATATCCCATCACGCAACATAGCTCATTTGATGCGTGGGCAAGCCACGTACACGAATGGGTGGTGGAGGCTAGTGCTCAAGAAGCCAAATTGTTGGTTTTTCCCGAATACGGTGCCATGGAGTTGACAAGTATTTTACCAGCCAATTTACAATCTTCTCTTCAAGGACAGGTAATTGAGTTGAGTAACTTACAAGACAAATTCATAGATGTTTGGACTACCGCAGCACAGCAAAATAAGGTGACGATTGTTGCTCCAAGCTTACCAGTCATCATCAACGGACGTCCTGTCAACAGGGCGATGGTTTTTTCTGAAAAAGGCTACGTTGGGTATCAAGATAAATTTTTCATGACGCGTTTTGAAAACGAAGAGTGGGGAATTTCAAGTGGAGAAAAAGTGCTCAGTATTTTTGAGGCAGAATGGGGAAAATTTGGTATTCAAATATGCTATGATGTCGAATTTCCTATTGGCAGTCAGCTGCTTGCCTCCGAGGGAGCTCAACTCATTGTGGCACCAAGCTGCACCGAAACCATCAGAGGGGCTACGCGTGTACACATAGGGGCTAGAGCCAGAGCTTTGGAAAACCAAATCTATACCGCTATAGCTCAAACTGTCGGCAATGCGCTCTGGTCGCCAGCCGTTGATATCAATTATGGATATGCGGCTTTTTATGCTACTCCCGATAAAAATCTGCCAGAAGAAGGAATCATTTCCTTAGGCGAAACCCAAAAACCAACATGGCATTATCAAACCTTAGATTTTGAACTTTTAGACAGGGTAAGAGCAGATGGCCAAGTGTTTAATTTTAGAGACCAACAAAGTATCGCTACAAAACTATTGTATCATAAAATAGATATCAAGAAAGTTCAAGTTTAATCAAGTGCGAAATTTGAGATATCGTGCAAAATAAGATTCAGGTTATGTGTTTAGGCAACAGGCAAGGCGTGTGAAAATGTTTTTAATAACCACAGAAATACTTTTTCTCAAAGCTTACCGCCGAAAGCTGATACCTGAAAGCCTTAAAAATCCTATTTTTCCCACTAAATTATATTACATTCTTCAAAACGTTTAATCTTGATAGTTTTACTTCAGGAAACAAGACTATGAAAGGTTTAATTTCCTGAAGTATTTATACTCAGCAATTACTGCTTCAAATACCAGCTCCAAGGTCGCTACAAAATTTCTATCGCCTAATTTTCTCACTCATCTTCAAAAACTAACAAAAATCATCCCTAATACTAGGGATTTTATAGCTTTTATTAGGGAATTCTAACTAGAGTCATTTGTTTTTGTTCTTCAAAAATATAACTTGCCACTGCCTTCAACAATAAGATTATTGCCCCGAACTCATCTTCTGCTTAAACGAAAACTATTTTAAGAGAACTCACTCGATAAATAGTTGAAAATCATCCATTTTAAATGGTAAAATAACTACCTCAACCAGCACTCAATTTATGTTGTAATCCGTCTGAGAAGACGGAGGTAAGGAATTATTTGATAACCATTAATGCACTAGTACTATGAATCACGTGAAGATTGAATTATTTGAGGAAGTAAAAAATCATCCAGCATTATTTGATTGGATGATTTCAAACAGTTTTACAGGCTTTGGGTTCATGCAACCCAACGAAACAGATACGATTTGGTTCAACACTGCGCTTGTCGATTTCTTCCAGAAAAACACACTCGCTATTTCAGAGTTAAAGGCAGAACTCCAGAAGTTTAAGCCATTCTCAATAGATTTTTTTCGCATAACACTAAGCAACTCAAATCATACAAGTTTTGCTGTTGATACTAAACTATTTCATTTTGATAATTCAAATAAAATTGCGTTCGGATTCTATATTGAAGAAATTGTAAAAGAAGAGAAAATTGACATCCTATCTTCCATCATCCAAAGTAGGGCATATTATGTAGTTACTACAGATTTATTCGGTAATTACAGTTTTGTAAACGAACATTTTTGTAAGGTTTTTAGCTTTAAAAAGGAAGAAATTGTTGGTAAAAATGCCTTACTAAATATTATCCCCGAAGACCATCAAAAGTGTCAGGATACCGTTGGACTATGTTTTCAGTTTCCTAACAAACCTCATCCTGTCATTTTAAGAAAACCTGACAAAAATGGAGAGGTCGTTGTAAATGCATGGGAATTTAGCGGTCAAACAGATGCACAAGGTAACGTATATGAAATCCTTTGCACAGGATACAATATCACAGACCAAATCAGAATACAAAATGATTTGAGTGTGTTGGTATCGACTATGTCTGATATTTTGATGGTAGTAGGTACCGACTTCAAGATAAAATATCTCTCCAACAGTTGGGAAAGATTATTAAACCAATCTGTGGAAGGTTGGCTGGGCGCAAACTATCTGGCACTAATTCATGAGGCTGACAAAGAGAAACTTACAATTGCTGTTCAAAGCATCGGGGAATCGCAAACGCAAACATCTGTTGAGTATCGCATATTGAGCTTTTCTGGAGAATGGATTTGGCTTCGATCTTCGATCAACTATGATGAGGCTACTAAAAATTTAGTCTTTACAAGCCAAAATATTTCTGATAATAAAGAGAAAGAGGAAAAGCTCAAAGAGTTGGCCTTGGTTGCCTCCCAAACCACAGATGCGATTATTATAGCAGATGCTCAAGGTCGTATAACTTGGATTAACAAAGCATATCAGGAACTAACGGGCTATTCACTGGAAGAGGTATTAGGTCGTAAACCTTCAGAATTGATTCATGGCCCACTGACTGACCAAAAAACCATCGAAAAAATAAGAGAGGCCATCAAAAATCATGTCCCAATATCTGAGGTAATCTTGAATTACACCAAAGACAAGCAGCCCTATTGGATCGACATCACAATCAATCCTGTTTTTGATGAACATAATGTTTGTACCAACTTTATAGCAGTTGAAAGAAATATATCGGCAAAAAAAATTGCTGAAGATGAATTACGTGCCACCAAAGCATCACTTCTGCAAACGAGTGAGGTAGCGCTTGTGGGTGGATGGGAATTAACCCTACCTGACAGAGCTTTGTATTGGAATGAGATTACCAGAAGTATTTTTGAAGTTGAACCTGAATTTAGCCCCGCACTTGAAAAAAGCGTCAATTTTTACACACCAGAGTACAGAAATATACTGATAAAATCGCTGGATGATTGTATAAGTAATCATAAAAGCTTTGATATTGAAATGGAAATCATTACTCAAAAAGGAGCTAAAAAATGGTTACGATTAATCGGTAAAATGGATACTGAATCGACTCCACAAAAAGCTTATGGTGTGGTTCAAGACATTACAAAAGTGAAAATAGCTGAGGCGGAAGCAAAAAAATCGACTTTGCTGCTTCAAAAACTATCCAGTCAAGTACCTGGGAGTTTGTATTTGTATGAATTTTCGGAAAATACTGGAAAATTTTCGTTCCCGTACGTCTCGGCGGGTATTTCTGAGATTTATGAGGTAACACCCGATGAGGTAATACATAATCCTGAGCTGATTTTTAGCAGAATTATTCCTGAAGACCAACAACGGGTGATTGACAGCATGGAGCTTGCCCTCCTGTCGTTTGACAGATGGGAGCAGGAATTCAGAATTTTAGATTCTAAAGGAAATATAAAATGGTTAAGAGCTGCCTCTACTCCTGAAAAAACAGCTACGTCATCCCTGTGGCATGGTTATTTGCAAGATATTACTAAGAAAAAAGAAATTGAAAATGAAATAACCAACTCCGAGAAAAAATTCAAAAGTTTATTCGATTTCAGCTCAGATGCGATTTTCTTATTTACAGAGGATGGCGTAATTGATTGTAACGATGCTGCCTTAAAACTTCTTGGGATGACTGCTAAAACACAAATTCTAGGTCAAAATCCAGCTGATTTTTCTCCAGAGTTTCAACCTAATGGGCAGAAAAGTATAGATTCTGTGAATGAAAAACTCGAAGAGCTTACAAATCGAGAATTTTATAATTTTGAATTTGTTCATAAAAGATATGATACTGGAGAAAATTTCCCCTGTGACATTTTATTAAACACCATCGAGCTTGGTGGAAAAAAAGTGGTACAATCGGTGATAAGAGATATCACGGCTAGAAAAGAAACTGAAGCACATCTTTTGCGAGCAAGAGAGCAGGCTGAAGCGGCCAGTCGCTCAAAATCTGAATTTTTGGCCAACATGAGCCACGAAATTCGTACGCCACTCAATGGCGTGATAGGATTTACCGATTTATTGTTGCGGACTCAGTTGGACGAAACCCAACGACAATATATGTCCACGGTTCATCAAAGTGCCAATGCATTACTCGATATTATTAATGATATTTTGGATTTTTCTAAAATAGAGGCAGGAAAATTGGAATTAGCGCCAGAGAAAATTGATTTACTCGAACTAGGGGGACAGGTAGCTGATATGATTAAGTTTCAGGCGCACCGTAAAGATTTGGAAATGCTTTTGAATATTTCACCATTAGTCAATCGATTCATTCATGCCGATCCAGTTCGTTTGCGCCAAGTGCTTGTCAATTTGTTAGGAAATGCTGTAAAATTCACCCAATCAGGAGAAATCGAATTAAAAGTCGAAGTATTATCATCGAGTCCCAACAACCCAACTTTATTTAGATTTTCGGTAAGAGATACGGGGGTAGGAATAGAGCCTAAAAATCAGCAAAAAATCTTTGAGGCGTTTTCTCAAGAAGATGCTTCGACCACACGTAAATTTGGCGGAACAGGCTTAGGTTTAACAATCGCTAATAAACTGTTGGCCTTGATGAACAGCAAGTTACAATTGGAGAGTACTCCTGGCAAAGGAAGTATTTTTTACTTCGATGTTTCCTTTGAAACCGAGCAGGCAGGACCGATTAAGACTAATTTGCCTTTGTCAATTGAGAAGGTACTGATTGTTGATGATAATGATACCAATCGACTTATTATTCACGAAATGTTGGCATTGAAGCAAATTCAATCAGTTTGTGTAAAGAATGGAATAGAAGCATTGGATAAATTAAAATCAGGAGAAAAATTTGACGTTGTTTTGATGGATTATCACATGCCTTACCTAGATGGCATTGAAACCAGTCTAAATATTCGTAAAAAACTAGCGCTCAATGCCGATCAATTGCCAATTGTCTTACTTTCGAGCTCTTCTGATGATGATAGTTTACAGCAGATTTGTCAAGAATTATCCATTCAACAAAAATTGGTAAAGCCAATCAAGATTCAGCAATTTTATGATTCGCTTGCCACGCTACACGCTGGCAAGGATACGAATTCGTCAAGAACCTCAGACAATTTGGTCACGAATCAAGACGAGTATTTCCAAGCTAAAATGGATATTTTGTTGGTCGAAGATAATCCTGTAAATATGCTTTTGGCTACCACATTCTTGAATAAAATTGTGCCAAATGGAACTGTCGTAAAAGCCCATAATGGTGCTGAAGCACTCCTTAAATTTCAGGAAAAAAGACCAGATATTATGTTTTTGGATATCCAAATGCCAGTGATGAATGGTTATGAAACAGCCACAGCTATTCGAAAATTAGAAGCTGGCAAAAACCCTGTTCCTATTATTGCTCTGACAGCAGGAACGGTAGTGGGCGAAAAAGAAAGATGTTTGGAAGCAGGTATGAGTGATTATATTACCAAGCCAGTTTTAAAGGTAACAATTCAAAAAATGATTGAAAAATGGGTATTAGAACAACCCAAAACTGAAATATTAAAAGCTCAATCGGTAGAAAGATTAGGAGTACATTTTGATAAAAACGAGTTGATTGAAAGAACGGGAGCCAATGGTAAACTGATAATACAACTCCTTGATTTGTCATTTGAGCAAACAGATAGCTTTTTAGTCGAAATACAACAAGCTATTTTGGTTCAAGATTGGGATTTGGTTCAATCACTAGCACACAAGCTTAAAGGAACTGCTTACTCTGTGAGTTTTCTAAAACTCGGAAAAATCGCTGGAGAATTAGAGGAAATAAAAGAACCAACTCTTGAAAAAGTACAGGAACTAATCCAAGAACTAACACAAGAAATAGCCTGTCTGGGAGCCTTAAAACCAGCAATGCTATTGCTCAATTGATTCATTCCAATTGGGCTTGTTCTCGAAGTTTTTAACAAAAAAGCGGTCGAAAAATAGGTTTTCGACCGCTTTTTGATGCTACTGTGCTAGATATGAATGGCTTAAAATCTAATTTAACATACACTACTCACAATTCAGCACTAATACTCACACTGAGTTTTTTTGAAAATTCCGAAAGAACTCCAAACTCTCTGGGTTGCGAACTGCACCAATATTTACTGCTTTTTCAAACGGTTTTCCTTGAATAAGCTTTTTGACAGGTAATTCTAATTTTTTACCTGAAATTGTATAAGGAATTTCTGAAACCTCAATAATTTGATCGGGAACGTGTCTTGGCGAATAGGTATCTCTAAGAACTTTTTTGATTTGCTGTTTTTGAGCATCATTCAGTTTATTACCGTCATTAGTTACCACAAACAATGGCATGAAATCTGTATCCTCTAAATGAATAATCAAAGAGTCTTTCACAAAATCCAAGGCCTCAACAGCTCGATAAATCTCGGCAGTGCCTATCCGAATACCTCCGCGATTGAGGGTTGCATCAGAACGCCCCGCAATGACTAATCCACCTGTAGAAGTCAATTTCACCCAATCTCCGTGGCGCCAATAATTAGGGTATTCTTCAAAATAACTTGCTCTATACCGTTCAAAATCAGGATCGTTCCAGAAGAAAACAGGCATAGATGGAGTTGGTTGAGTAATCACCATCTCCCCTATTTCCTCATGCAAAGGTGCTCCGTTTTCGTCCCAAGATTGTAAATCAACGCCTAACCCTATACATTGAATTTCGCCCTCGTATACAGGTGAGATAGGATTTCCACCTACAAAAGCTGTACAAACATCCGTGCCACCAGAAATAGACGCTAGCCATAGTTCTGGATTTACTTGGTCATATATCCAATCAAAACCTTCGGGCGACAAGGGAGAACCTGTTGAGCCAATAGAACGCAGATGTTCAAACGTATAATTTACCCTAGGACGTACCTGCTCTTTCATGCAAGCATGAATAAACGCAGCGCTAGTGCCAAAATGATGAACAGGTGTTTCAGCCACTAATTCCCAAAGTGTTTCCATGTTTGGATACCCTGGACTGCCGTCGTACAACACCAAGGTAGCTCCAGAAAAAAGCACTGAAATCGAAAAATTCCACATCATCCAGCCAGTCGTCGAAAACCAGAAATAGTTTTCATTTTCCCTCACATCATTGTGAAAAAGAAGATACTTTTTATGCTCTAACAATATTCCCCCATGACCATGAACGATTGGTTTAGGGATACCTGTAGTCCCTGAAGAATAAAGAATATACAACGGAAAATCGAATGATAAAGGCTCGAAAGTTAATACGCTATTGCAATTTGCCACAGTTGTATTCCAGTCAATTGTGTTGGGCAAAGTATTACCAATTGACATATAATCAATCAAGATAGTCTGTTCTAAACTTGGCAAATTTTCTTGGAGATTGGCAACCACAGCACTGCGATCAAAGATTTTACCTCCATAAGAATAGGAATTGACAGCAACCAATACTTTGGGGGCAATCTGACCAAAACGCTCTAGTACACTTCCCCCTCCAAAATCTGGCGAAGCACTCGACCATATGGCACCAATTGACGCAGTCGCCAAAAATGCTATTACCGCCTCGGGAATATTAGGTAAATAAGCACAAATGGTATCGCCTTTTTGAACTCCAATTGAGCGTAAATATTCGGCAAAAGAGGCAGTTTTCTGTTGTAATTCCGCCCAAGAAATAGCACGTTGTGAGGAGGTTTCTGACTGAAAAAGAATCGCTGGACGAGTATCCGTTACAAAGGAAAATATATGTTCGGCATAATTAAGTTGGATTCCATCAAACCATTTAGCATGAGGCATTTTTCCAGATACGACCTCTTTGTATTGTCCAGTAAATTGAATACCTGAGTAATGTAAGAATATATCCCAAAACTTGGCGATATCCTTTACCGACCATTGCCATAGTTCTTGATAATTATTGAAATGCAAACCATATTCATGCGAAAGGTAATCCATAAATCGCTTGATATTGGACTGCTCGATTTGTTGCTCGCTAGGCGACCAAAGAATTTTCATAGTTTTACGGTTGAGATTGAATTAGCAGAGAAGCAAAATATTCAAAATAGCGCTATTTTCAAAAGAGATTTTCTAGTAATAAAGCCAAGAGGCAACTCAGTCTCTGCATTTTGACTGAATTGCCTCCTATTTTCTACACTGATTCTACTTCCACTTTATTCTCTAATTTTTCCAACGCAATAGAATATAATTCGTTTGCGAGTAAAGTTCTACCTTGGTGTTGTGCATGTAATTCGTCTAAAGCTTTGTAAATCGTTTCGGAAACATCCTCAAAAATCCCCTCATCAGTCACCATCGCTGAGTCGCTCATTAAGTAGGCAAATACACGAGCCATACCACAATTTGCCACGAAATCAGGAATCAAAGCCACTTTAGCGTCTGCCAGTTCCATGGTAGGACCATAGAAAATCTCAGAATCATTGAATGGTACATTGGCACCACAAGAAATTACTTCGAGACCATTATTTACCAATTTTTCTACTTGCTCTGCACTGACGATTCTTGAGGCTGCCGCTGGAATAAATATCTCCGCTCCTACTTCCCAAATTTTGGCATTCGTTTCCTCAAAGCTCAACATATTTTCCGCATAAAGTGTGTTTTGTTTTTTGTTAAAGAAAAGGTCTTTTATTTCTTCCAAACCTAAACCTTCGGGCACAACCAAACCACCATTTCTATCAATAATACCTACAATTTTGACACCCATACGCGCCAAATTGAGTCCAGCAGCGGCAGCTACATTTCCCCAACCCTGAATAATCGCTCTTTTTTCTGACAAATCGCCACCCCACAACGAGTAATAATGCTTAACAGCCTCCGCAACACCATATCCTGTAATCAAATCTGAAACAGTATATCTATGAATGTTTTGCGTTGAAGTCGGTGTGTAATTCCAATCTTCAATAATTTTAGACACACCTTGACGCAACTGCCCAATCAAACGTATTTTTTGTGCCTCAGAAGCATGAAAATGTCCATTTACTATACCTTCTTGTGGGTGCCACAAACCATATTTTTCAGTCACAGGAATCACCTCATGAACTTCATCTACATTCAAATCACCACCAGTACCATAGTAGTTTTTCAAAAGTGGCGCTACTGCTTTATACCAACGCTCCAAAACACCCTTTTTACGTGGGTCGCTCGGGTCAAAATTGATACCAGATTTTGCTCCACCGATTTGAGGACCTGATACCGTAAATTTGATTTCCATGGTCTTAGCCAACGATTCCACCTCACGCTTGTCGAGTCCCTTACGCATACGAGTGCCTCCCCCTGCTGCACCTCCACGTAGGGAATTGATGACTACCCATCCCTCGGCTTCAGTTTCAGAATCTTTCCATTCAAATACGATTTCTGGTCGTTTGTTTTCAAATCTTTTGAGTGCTTCTTTCATTGGTTTGTCGCGAGCTAATGCCCTAATATGTTAAAATTTATCGTACAATATCAAAGGTTAATTATCGCTGCAATATTAGTTGTTTTAACAAATATTAGCAAACAAACATTAAAGAATAAATGAGTTAAGTATTAGGGCAAAATACATTTTTATTTTTGGCTTTCGACTTTCGGCAATGGGCTTTCGGTAAAAATATTCCCCTTAAATTCAATTAAGCATTTTAGCATAATGCCTAGAGCGTATTAATGCCATTTTATTCTGTGTTAACACTTCAGTAATCGTGCAAAATTAAGCTGGAGAAATCAAGCAGATAAAATATTAATAATCAAAAATACACTGATAATTCAGCACTAATACTTGTCTGTCAGAGTCCGAAGAATAAGTGATACCTTTAATACTTTTCAAACTTATAAAATTACCCTAATTTCGTTTTTAACTACTTGAAGGTTCTTCCTGTACTCGAGGTAACACCTAAAATAAACTTACTAACGCCATGTTCTATTCATTAAACAAATTGCATCCAACCTTGAGGTTTTTTATCCAACTCGGTTTTGTTTACATCCTTTTTCACCTGCTATTCCGTTTAGGAATATGGTTAATGGAACTGTATCCCTATGAGCCTCCATTCGCAGAATTTAAGGTCTCTGATGTTTCTCAACCTCAAAGTTTTGTAGATTCCGTTTCTTCTTCAAAAGGTTCTTCACACTTAGTAATTCTGTTAAAAATTACAGGAGAACTAGACGATAGTGCTGAGGTATCCTATGGAGTTTATACTTTCGAAAAGAAAAAAGGTAAAAAAACTTCAAAATTTGAAATGCTCAGTACACAAAAGCTTTCTAAAGGGAAAATAAATATTGATGTCCGAAATGACTTTTATTCCAGCGATACGGTCCATATTTTCTTCACTCCAAAAGGTTCAAAAAAAGGTTGGGTGAAAATACGAACCTCCATTCGGTGATAGTCATTTAATGAGGGGCAATTGAGTGATTATTTTATGAAAAGATTTTGCCATCTTCAAGTTTTTCCAATAGAGGGCGACTGAAATCGCCCTCTATTAGAAAAAAGGTTAGAAATGTTGTTAATTTGAACGTAAGGGTTCTGATCATTCATCAAAAGAGCGGTCGAAAAACAATTTTCGACCGCTCTTTTGATTTTGTAATACTTGATAAATCAGCTTGAGACGCAAAACATTGCGTCTCTACACGTAAAATATATATTTCTAAAATAATCACTAAACCATCAATCATTAAACGTCAGGATGGCTCCTATTACTATTTATCAGCTACTAAAATCATCAGCTTTACCTTCCTTTTTCCATCCGTTAATGTTAAACCAATCTTTTCTAACTCCTCCATACAAGCATCTGGTTTTTCGGGATACCAAGGAAAAGACAAATTGTATTTTTTCGTTAGTCCCGTTTCATCAATAATAGGTTTACTGAGGTTGTCCTCTAAAAAAGATGCTAGATTTTCCAGTCCTCCACTTTTCATTTCAAGTCCATTTGCGGAGGTAGAAACAGCAGGTGTATCATCACTCTTAGCTTCTTCCATTTTAACAGTATCACTTAATTTTGTCAAAACTTTCACATCAATCTCTCTTTCTTCAAACTTCACCTTCACAGGAGCAATACCACTCAAATACCCCAGAATGGCGCTTGAGACTTTTTCTTTAGTGAATTTAGGTGCATATATTTCCAAGCCGATAGCTTGGTCGGGCGCACCCCATCCACGGTAATATGATTTTGGATTTTCCCATCTCGTCCTAGTTCTATTAGGATAATTATATAAGATTTCATAGATGGTTGAGTAAGACATATTGATAAACGTTAACCTTCCATTTTTGAAAGATTTGTAAACGCTATAGGCATTCTTATCAAAAGGTTTTTGCACTATTTGAACATCTGTTTCTCCTTGCTCTGATCCAATCAGATTTTCTATTTCCTTCTCTACTCCATCTGAGTATTGCGCGGTTACTTTTTTGCCAGCAATAAGTTCTTTGATATGTTTATCTGTTACTAAGCCAGCAGTGGTAATACTTTGTACTATTCCACTCTTATCAATAAAAATGGTATGTGGCACAGCCTCATGAGGGAAATACCTCACATATTGTTGGTCATTAGTGTCCAAAACTACAGGCAATGCCAGTTTTCTATTTTGGAGGAATTTGATAATTCTTGCTTTTTTGTCTTGAGCAATGGTAATAATTTTCAAGTCCTTCTGATAATCCTTTTGCCACTTTTCTAATTTTGGAAAAGATTCGATACAAGGTCTACAACTGGTAGACCAAAAATCAATGATGACAGCTTTTCCTTTAAAATCCGAGAGTTTATAGCTCTGCTTCGTATCATTGAGCACCTCTTTAAATACGATGTCAGGAGCAGGTTTGCCAATGAGTTTAGAGGATTGAGCAGATAGGTTCAAGGTTGCTAGAAGACAAAAAGCAATTAGGATTAATTTTGTGTAGGTCATTGGTTTGCATATTTATGTGAACAATTTAAATTATTTAATCAAATTTACATTTATTATCAAAATTTAGGTTTTACTCCTTCAGAGGTAGAATAGGGTTCTTTCCATGAATCAACAAATCAATATCTTTATCATTTAGCTTATCTCCTGCTGTTATACTTTTCACAAAGCCTTTTTGGTCTATGATAACTGTATGGGGTAATTCAAAATGTGGAAAATACTTTCTGTATTCGCCCAAAGAGTCCATTACTACAGGAAGTTCTAAAGATTTAGTATGAAGAAACTTTTGCAATCGACTTTTGCCATCAGTTGAAATAGTAATAATTTTAATAGTCTTGGAATACTTTTTTTGCCATTTTGCTAGATGTGGCAACGAGTTAATACAATGTCCACACCAAGTAGCCCAAAACTCAATAATAACCAATTTCCCTTTAAAATCAGAAAGTTTGTAACTCGATTTGGCATCGTTCAAAACATCTGTAAAATAAATATCAGGGGCAGGTTTGTCAATGAGTTTGGAGGATTGTGCAGATACGTTCAAGGTTTCTAGAAGACCAAAAGCAATTAGGATTAATTTTGTGTAGTTCATTGAATTGTGTAGTTTGTTTTTTGAAAATACTAATCAAGTAAATGGTAAAAGTCATATTCGTTCAACGAAGAATATTATCAAAAATTACACTCATTTACTATTATAAAAATAAAAATCGGAGCTTCTTTAACAAAATATTCTGCTAAAAAAACTCCGATTACGCGTTAAATTACTTATTTATGACATTTCGCCTGCCAATGGTTTCTTCAAAATGGTCTTTATTTCGTCTAATTTATCGGTCTTTCCTAATGCATACATCATCTTAGTTACTGCTGCTTCTGTAGTTAGGTCTGCCCCGCTAACTACACCAACTTCCTGTAGGAAATGACTTGTCTCGTATCGTCCTTGAATCACTCGTCCGCCATTGCATTGTGACACATTATAAATGACAATTCCTTTGTCGATACTCTGCTGAATCAAATCTAAAAACCATTGTTCGGTTGGGGCATTTCCAGAACCGTAAGTCTCCATAATGACACCACGCAAACCTTCAATTCCAAGAATACTTTTAACCACTTTTTCAGAAATCCCTGGGAAAAGCTTCAATATCACGACATTCTCGTCTAGTTGGGTATTGACTTTCAATTGGACATTCTGCTTAAAATGACCAATAAAGGGGTAATTATATTCTATTCGCACACCTGCTTCGGCGAGTGGAGGATAATTCTCAGATTCAAAGGCATTGAACTGAACACTCTCATGCTTACGTGCGCGATTTCCTCTCAACAAAAGTGAGTTAAAATAAATACAAACTTCTGAAATAATAGGTCGACCGTTTTGTTTGGCTGCCGCAATTTCAAGTGCTGTAATAAAGTTTTCTTTAGCATCTGTACGAGCTACACCAATAGGCAATTGCGCTCCAGTCAAAATTACAGGCTTATTCAGATTTTCCAATAAATAACTCAAAGCTGAAGCCGTATATGCCATAGTATCCGTACCATGAATGATGACAAACGAATCGTAATCGTGGTATTTTTCACCAATAATTTCAGCAAGTCGAATCCATAAAGCTGGCTTGATGTTAGAAGAATCCAGTAGATTTTCGAAGGTTAGCACGGTGATGTCAAAATCTAAACGTGCCATTTCGGGAAGGTTGTCAGGAATTTGGGCAAAATCAAAAGGCACGAGGCTATCAGAATGGTGGTCGTAGGCCATACCCAGCGTTCCACCTGTATAAATCACCAGCACTCTCGAATTACCCGAGGATTTAGTTTTAATCTTAATTGTTTTGTACATATTTAGTTTGGGGGATGAATTGTGGCGCAAAAGTACTGAATTACACCAGCAATCAAAACGCAAACAAAGAAGCAAGCTATTGTTGTGGTATCTGACAAAAAGCGAAAAAATGAGGCTAGAACAGGTTTTGAAGGATATTTTCCCGAAGTCGCCAAAATGATATAGACTATTTTACGGTAAACTAGGGAATTGTCGGAGAAAAAAAGATTTACATTTTGCTTCAATATTTTTTTGAAACTTTAGCAATTGTCAAAAAAAAGGTTCAAGTGTGAACTTGAACCTGAGTAAGTCAATATTTCCGTTTAGCTACGAAAAATTCAATGCAATTGAATCCTTAGCCTAATAAAGCTTTAGCGTTTTGGGTGGTTTTTTCCAACACTACACTAACGTCGCACTGATGCCAATCTGCAATCTTTTGGGCGACTAATGGCAAATACGAAGGCTCATTTCGTTTTCCTCTGTATGGAACTGGTGCCAAATACGGTGCATCCGTTTCCAAAACTAATTTATCAATCGAAATATGCGGAATCACGTGGTCCAAACCTCCATTTTTGAAAGTTGCCACACCACCAATACCCAACAAAAATCCTAATTCAACCGCTTTTTGAGCTTCTTCTAAAGTACCAGTAAAGCAATGAAAAATACCTTTCAAATTAGGGTCGGCATTTTTTTCAATCAATTCTACTGTTTCCCAAAACGCATTTCTTGAATGGATATCTATCCAAAGATTATGCTTTTTTGCCAAAGCACATTGCTGTAGAAATGCTTCCTGTTGTTGTGCAAAAAAGGTTTTATCCCAATATAAATCCAAACCTATTTCACCAATAGCAATGAATTTTTCTTTAGCCAAATAATCTTCGATGATTTGTATTTCTTTCTCAAAATCTTCCTTCACATAACACGGATGTAAGCCAATCATAGGCAAACATTTATCAGGATATGCCTTTGCCAAAGCCATCATACTGTCAATGGTTTCATGATTACAGTTAGGCATCCAGATTTGTTCTACGCCAGCTTCAAAGGCACGCGACAACATTTGTTCCATATCCTCATTGAATCCTTCATCGTAAATGTGTGCGTGGGTTTCTATAATACTCATTGTTATAAATGTTAATGGTTATCTCCATTTTCAGGAGTAAATTCTTCCTTTCCAGTCTATTTTAATTGGGATTGCGTAAAAAATCACCATGGTAATTTGCCACCAATTGGCATATAATTCGTAGCTCAACAAATGCTTAATTAAATGAATCTGTTTGAGTTTTAGAATGGTTGGCAAGACCGTTAGGGTTTGTCCCAGCCATTTGATTAGCCAGATTCCAAGCGCTATTTTCCAAGAAAAAACACAGGAAATCGCCACAAGAATAGGCAAAAAGAGTGCTTGACAATACAGCAAAAATACAATCCACCAAGGACATTGCAAAGCCCCTACCATCCAACGTTTTCGCTGATGTAAAAATTCCTTTAGGTTAGTCATTGGCAAAGTTTGAGCAAAAACTTGTTGATTAATAGAGTTGTTAAAACTATATCCTTGCTTTACCACTTCATGAAATAATGCAAAATCTTCGGTAATCGAGAAAGGGATTTTGGCATAGCCTCCCGTGGCTTCATAGGCTTCACGAGTCATGCCTGAATTATTCCCTAAACCAGTCAATGGTAGATTAATTAGCGCAGCAGTTCGCAATAAAGTAAGCGCATGTAGCCAATCTATGGATTGATATTGGTGCCAAAGTGATTTGCCTCTAACCGCAGTTACTCCAACCTGATGCCCCAACTTTGGATTGTTTTCAAACCCTGCTATCATTCCCTCTATCCAATCAGGATTTACTTTTACATCGGCATCGGTGATCAAAAAATATTTTCCTTTTGAATGCTCATACAGATTTGCCAACACATTCGCCTTTCCTCTTTGCGCGTTAATCGTTTTCTGAACAGAAATCAATTCAAAATAAGGTTTATCTTGAATATAATCTGAAACTAAACTTGCAGTTTGATCGGAGGATTGGTCATCGCCAATTAAGACTTGTAATTGATTTTTGGGGAAATTTGTCGCATGAATCGACTCAAGACATTCAATAATATTTCCCTCTTCGTTTCGAGCCGCAATCCAGATGGTTACCAAAGGTTTTTCATCATTACTTAATGTATTCTTGTCTACTTCCATATACTCAACCAATTAAATATCAACACCTTACACCAAACTTCTAAATTCAAATCCTTTTTCCTTAAAATGCGCTAAATACCTTGGCAAAGCATAACTCATATTTCGATTGGCTTTAATACTGTCGTGGAAAACTACAATTGAACCAGATTCTGTGTACTGAATACTTTTCTGCAAAACGGTTTCGGGACTGAGATTTTGAGAAAAATCTCCTGTCAGCACATCCCACATTACGATCTCATGTGATGCCAATATGTTCTTGGCTTGTGCCTTTTTGATTCTTCCATGCGGTGGGCGAAACTTTGGTTTTTGTCCTCTGATTGCTCCTTGGTGCTGATTAATCCACGTTTCGCATTTCAAGAAATTCTCATGATACAGTTCATTTTCCGTTTTCCATCCTCTCAAATGATTAAAGGTATGATTGCCAATCAAATGCCCGTCCGCAATTACCTGATTCATGATTTCTGGATGCTTGAAGATATTGTCACCAATGCAAAAAAAGCTAGCTTTCGCCTCAAACTGCTTTAATGTATCTAACACAAATTCGGTTACTTCTGGAATAGGGCCATCATCAAAAGTCAAATAAATCACCTTGCTTTCTCCAAGATTAGACTTAGGAATTCGCCAAGTCATTTCTGGATAAATAGCACGAAACAGAAAGTTGCTTTTATGTAAAAACATAACAAAAAGGTATTAATTCAGTTTTAAAACTGTTTAAAAATTAAGTCCAAGACTAAGTCTTGAACTAGCAAATGTTTCATAGCAGTAGCTAATGGCAAGTGTAATTCAACAGAAAAAAAGATAAAATCTTTTAACCATCTTCAAATCAACAAATTCTCAAATCTTCAAATTAAAAATGTTTTCTTCCTTTCCAAACATATCCTTTTTTCCAAGCTGAAATACCAAAAAACACTACATAAAATGGATACAAAATCTGAACAAAAGGAATATATTTAATGTAGGTACCCTTCTTGAAAAAAGACAATACAGGTGCTAAAAAAAAGTATTCTGGTATACAACGAACCAGCCAAAGTACCATAAATTGAGTGGTTGTCAAATCGTTTATTAGCCATAAAAATGGACTCAAAAGCATGCCAAAATTAAGACTAAAAATAGCGATTGCCAGAAAAGTAATTTTCCAATCCTTATAGTGATTCCATTTGCTTGCCCAACGTTTGCGTTGTTGGAAAAAAGAACGAAAATTTTCTTGAGCTTGGGTGTAAACGATATTGGGTTGATAATGCGCAAAAACAATTTGACTTGGATATTTCTCTGCAATCTTGTGCATTAAAAACTCATCATCACCCGAGGCAATATGTTCATTTCCTTCGAACCCGTTCACTTCTTCAAATACAGCCTTGGGATAGGCAATATTGGCGCCATTGCACATATTAGGCTTACCAATCATCATGGCGCAAGCACCAGAACCAACCAAACTGGCAAACTCAATACTTTGTATAATCGTCCATAAACGACCATCAGGTATAAACGTAACTCCACCACTGATAAGCTTTGCATTTTGGCCTTTGTATAACTGTTGCATTCCTAATACCCAAAATTCCCCCACTCGACAATCGGCATCTGTACATACTATCAGTTCGCCTTGCGCTTGTCGAACCCCAATTTTTATGGCATTCTTTTTACCTCTTAGATCAAACTCTTCCAAATGAATAATATGAACTGGAAAATCTAATTCTTCACGCAGGTTTTCAATCTGAAAAACCGTATCATCTGTTGAGTGATCATTGATAATGATGACTTCCAAAAGTGCTTTTGGATAACGTTGCTTTGCCAAATCTCGCAGTAGATAAGGAAGGTTCAAGGCTTCATTTCGTGCAGCAACTAGCACCGAAATGGTGGTATCTTTAGGCACTTTACGCATAAAACGTTTGCCAAAAGTGACTTTTTTAAGCCACACGCCTGCCAATGTAAGGGTAAATACGGCGTAAGTCGCCACCAAAAAAAGTAATAGACTAATGAGCATTTTTTCGAGTAAAAAGTATCCAAATACTGCCAATCAGTACAGGAATTCCAATATTTAAGAGCCAAAGACTAAAAGTAGCTGTAATCACTTGGTTGATATCAACGGCGTAATGTCTCATGAAGTAAATAGCAGAAAGCTCACGGACGCCCAAATCACTGACAAAGTTTAAAGCTGGAATGATGGTTTTTGCCAAGAAAACGCTATTTACGATGGACAAAGTATCTACAAATGGTAATTTGACCCCTGCCCAATTGAATAGCAAACAAAACTGTAAGATAAAAACCAAATGGCGTATCATGCCAATAGTAAACAGGCGCACCCACTGTTTTTTTGTCAAGCTAAATATAGCAGTCAAAACCTGTTGAATTCTTTTATGTTGAATCAATTTTAACTTTTTCGAGTACCAAAATAGTATTGATGCTACCAAACCAAGCGTTGGCATAACAAGCACCAAATAGCTCTCAAGAGTATTATTCAAGCAAAATTTTTGTACTATAAAAACCAAGCCGACGTAACCAAAACTTAAAGTAACAATGGTTTGAATTATACCACTCACAATACCTGCCCCTATTCCCTCCGTTTTCTTCTTTAGGTTAATTATTCTACCTGCTACATCACCCGTTCCGCTAGGCAACAGCATACCTAGCGCCAGTCCTGTCAAGACAGATTTAAAAGCCTGAGCTATTGAAATAGGCTCAATGTGCTCTAAAAGAGTTCTCCATTTCCATGATTCTAAAGTCCAATTCAGCACCATAAGTACCAACAGAGCTATCCAAAAATAAGAAGAAGTGCCTTGCCATGAACTCAAAAACGTAGCCATAAGTCCTTCTATTCCTTGGGGTTGGTGCTTGATTGTACGAAAAAGCATATAGATTACCAAACCAAAGAGTAGGATTCGAACTACAAAAATGAGTTTTTGACCAAAATATTTACTCAAAGCTTCTTTCAAATTCTATAAAATTTATTGATTACCTTTGTATAGAATCAATTTTGAAACAAAGTTACACTTTACATGGCAGAGTCTGTTGAGAAAATCATTTTAGGAGTTGACCCCGGCACCCGATTTATGGGATATGGGGTTATATTGGTGCAACGTGGAAATATCTCAGTTTTGCAATACGGTGTAATCAATGTGAGCAAATATGCCACACAGGAGCTAAAACTGAAAAAAATCTTCGAAAGAATTATCGGGATTATCGAAGAGTTTTCGCCAGATGAAATGGCGATTGAAGCGCCATTTTTTGGAAAAAACGTACAATCCATGCTCAAGCTCGGTCGTGCGCAGGGCGTTGTGATGGCTGCTGCTCTTTCTAGACAAATTCCGATTGTAGAATATTCTCCCAAAACGGTTAAGCAATCAGTTACTGGCAACGGAAATGCGTCTAAAGAACAAGTCGCAAGTATGCTTGACCATTTGTTGAAAATGAAATTAGAGCCAGAAATGTTTGATGCTACCGATGCCTTGGGTATTGCAGTATGTCATCATTTCCATGGCAATAATATTATGTCAACCAATAAGGGTACGAAAAAAGGTTGGGCTGCTTTCATCAATGAAAATCCCAATAGAATTAAATAAGGTATACCGTAGGGTTTCGGCCTTCAGCCGTGGGCATTCGGCAAAAATATATCTATCGTTACTAAAACATTTTAACACTCTTTGCCTGGTGCCTGGTGCCTTGTCCCTAAAATAAAAACTTCAATAAAATTTTGCGTGATTACTTGAGTTATATTACTTTCTGGTAAATTCTATCGCCTCTGAGTATTTTTTATCCGCATAAAGCAATATTTCCTCTTTTTTACTTCCATTCTCAAAAGAAATAGCGGTAGTATTCGCTCCTTCCCTTCCAGTATTGACCGAATAAACCGTCAAGATATTTTGCCCAACAGGACTCATAGGTAATTCAAGCACTTTGGGTTTCTTTGTCAATGTATAGTTTTCTATCAAATATTTTCCATTCCAGCAAACTGACACGATGTCTCCATCTTCATTTTCGTGGTCATAAAGAGATAACAAAATGGTAGTTTGAGAAATCTGGAAACGCTTCTTGATTACTACTTTACGTTGTATTTCGCACAGAGATTTCGCGATAGGCTTTCTTGCTTTTTGTAATTGAACAACAGGTAATTCATAACTCATTTGGAGAGAAATCATGCCTGTATTTTCTCGAAGTGTTTGTCCTGCAATAGGTTGATTTTGAGCATATCCCACAAATTTTGTTTCAGAAATTGCCTGATATGGAATGCCAAATCGTATCCCAAAATTCAATGCTCGACCATCGTCGGCAGGTCGCCAATAGGTTTTTCCAATTTCTACAAAAAACAAATAGCTATTGGGGTTTGTGACAGTATTTTGTAAAGTAAATCCCCTCCCATCATAAATCCAAGAGTCAGAGTCTTGCATAGATTTTGACTGAAAATTCATGGATTGAACACCGAGTTCAAGGTAATTCCGTAACTCGCCAAAACCTCTCCTTCCTTTAGAAATAGAAGAATACATCAAACTCCCCCAAAATCCTGTATTGCTGATGGTATTTATCCAAGAGCTTGCTTCCTTGCCTTTGATATAAAACTTAATATTATCATCAAGGGCATAACTATGCGGAGATCTGGTATAATGAGCACCGACTTCAAGTCTAAAAAGTCGATTATTTCGAAATAATTTTTGATAATTAAGTCCTAGACCAAAAGTGCCAACCAAGCCAAATGCCTCCGTTCCACCATTTTTATTAACCGTAAAATTGATAGGTAGCGGGAAAAATGGTTTGGGAATATTACTAAGAGCACTCGACGAAAAACCATCCGAAACAGGAATACTTTGCGGTAGTCCCAAGGAGACCAAACTAGCCAAAGGTCTGATACCCAACTGGGCGCTTCCTTGCTTACGACTCAATTGGGAAAACGATTGACTAGAAAAGTATAGTAGAAAAATAAGAGCTCTAAGAAATAGGTTTTTCATGGCGCAATAGGTTTATGAATTCTCCAATTTAAGGAATAAAAGCCATAAAATAAAAATGGTCAACCTTTGGCTGACCATCTTTGGATTACAAAATCTGTTCCCAAGCCTCCTCGACTGTTTGAACAGGTCGTCGACAAGCTTTGTTGAAACAAACATAAATATTGGTTTGCCCATCAAATGCTGTTCGATGTTCGAGTAGTGGAAGCTCACTCTTATCTTTGGTAGCTGACAGGACTTTATTGGGAAAATACTTTTGATCTATTTTAGCTCGAAAATCCAAATAACTCTCTCCAACAATAGCGATTTCTACAGTTGGGTTCACCAGTTGTGATGCTAAACAAGCCCAATTTGTCAAATAATCAGCATTTTTGGTAAGCATTTCTTTCATTTTACCTACCATCAATTTAGATAAATCTGTAAAATCTTCTCTATCTAAAATCAAACCAAGTGTATAAAAATTCCTAGCCATCATAGAGTTCGAACTAGGAATGACATTGTCAAATATTTCCTTCTTACGAACAATCAAAGCCTCAGCATTTTTATCAGTAAAGAAAAATAATTCATCCTCCTCATCCCAAAAATTAAGATATACATAAAGTGAAAGCTTTTCGGCTAGATGTAACCATTTTTCCTCAAAACAAACTTGATATAAACTTGTAAATCCGTCTATTACAGCAGCGTAATCTTCTAAAAATCCTTGAATTTTAGCCTCTCCGTTTTTGTACGAATGCCACAACTGATTGTCATTCAACAAATGTTTTTCAATAAATGACGCATTTTTCAAGGCTAAATCTAAGAACTTTTCTTCGCCGAAAACTTTATAGGCATCTACCAAACCTTTGAGTGCTAAGCCATTCCAAGAACACAACATTTTATCGTCGAGTCCTGGCTTAATTCGCTGATTTCTATATGCCATCAAAAGAGCAATTTCATCAGCAAAATCAGAATTCAGGAATGTATGATTTTTCCAAAGGATATTAACCCCATGCTCCCAGTTGCCCTCCATACTCACCTGATAAGCACGGCAAAACTTATCTGCCTTTTCCCCTAAAATCTGATGTATTTCGGCATGAGTCCACACATAATATTTTCCTTCTACTCCTTCTGAATCAGCATCTTGTGCCGAATAAAATCCACCCTCAGGGCTTAACATTTCACGTTCTATCCAATCTATTGTTTCAAACACAACCTGCTGGTAAAGAGGCAATTCTGTCAAGGAATACGCTTCAGAATATAAACTCAAAAGTTGTCCATTATCATAAAGCATTTTTTCGAAGTGAGGACAAAACCATTCTCCATCAACCGAATAGCGAGCAAAACCTCCGCCAAGTTGGTCATAAATACCACCTTTGGCAATTTTACTCAAGGTCAAACGTAAATGCGCTAAAGCCTCCTCCTTTTTCTCACCACCTGCTTGAATATATCTCAAAAGAAATAACCAAACCGAAGGCATCGGAAACTTTGGCGCACGTTCGAATCCGCCCCATTGAGGATCGAAAGTACCTGAAAGTTTTTGGTACATCGCCTCTAAATCGTCAATATTAAATCCAATTTCATCCGACTGCAAACCGTATTTTATCGACTCCAAGAAAGACATATTTTCTGTAAATCCTTCCGCAGATTTTTGCAAATCAGGCAAATGATTTTGAAATCCTTCACTTACGGCATAAAGAAGTTTCTTCCAATTCATAGGCGGAAAATAGGTACCACCATAGAAAGGTTTTCCATCGGGCATCAAAAACACATTGAGTGGCCAACCACCCTGAATACCCATCGCCTGCACGGCATCCATATATATAGCGTCTACATCGGGACGCTCTTCTCTATCAACTTTGATACTAACAAAGTGCTCATTCATGATGGCCGCAAGTTCTTCATTTTCAAAGCTTTCACGTTCCATCACATGACACCAGTGACAGGCTGAATAGCCAATACTGACCAAAATTGGTTTATTTTCCTCCTTTGCCTTCTCTAATGCCTCTTTCCCCCAGGGAAACCAATCCACGGGGTTATGAGCATGTTGTAACAAATACGGAGATGTTTCTTTTGTTAACCGATTCATAATTTTTGATATAAAAATGGTTGTATTGTATGTATAAGATTAAATAAATGCTTGAAAAGAATTTACCATTTTTAAAATTAAGGTGGCAAAAATAAATATTTCTCTTCAAAATGTGTTGGTATAACACTATTCCTAAGCAAAACTTAATTATTCGTCAAAAACACTTTTTGCTCCATCAAATGTCCTTGGTTATTCACCCTCAAAATATAAACACCAGTTGGTAATTTAGGGTTTAGAACACGTCGGTTGGCAACAAAACTTTCGTTGGGCAAGTCAGCCCAATTGGCTTCAAATCTTATATTTCCCATTAAATCGTACAACTGGACTATTCCTGTAATTGATCCCGACCCTTGATACTCAAGATTGATAGGACCAGCACTTGGATTGGGATAAACTAGTATTTTTTCTGTAAACTTTTCCAACGTAAAAGCCTGTAAAAAGGTTTCTTTTCCCTTTAGGACAATACTCTTGCTCCACGAACCAATCCGAATAGTGAGGTTAGTCGTTGCGTTATCATTAGCAAACTCGTTGATGGCAGCTACCAAAACACTGTCTCCTTTGATAACCGCACGCCAAATAGGATCATAATCTTGGAAATGTTGATGAGCTGTTTTAGGAATGTAAAGGGAATAATCTCCTGTAAAAAAACCTTTGTATTGAGACAAACGGTAGAGACCATTGACAAAATACTCATACTTATTCAGGTTCATGGTATCCTGTCTGGCAATTGGCCCTTCCCATAGAAAAATCCCTTTTGCTCCCGAAAAATAAGGCATAATAGCCTGTGCTTCAATCAAATGCTTGGGAATAGACTGATCGAAGGCATAATTGGAGTTTTGGCAACGATTATACCCAAGCCATTCAAACAAAATAACATCTTTATTGCTACGAGCACGATTAGCCTCCACTTGAAACAACTGATAGGCAACATTGCTGTAGTTGGGAAAATTACGGTACTCATAACAAAAATAGGCTGAAGGAGTCAAGTGGGTATTTTGCGCATAAAATGGTCCACCTACTTTCTGAGTAAGTGAATCTTTCATGTAGTAATTTAGCGGAGTAGGTTCATCCAAAATCGCCTTCCAAGAGTAACCAATAGGAAATTCTTGATTTTTGATAGGTGCATCACTGTAGGAAGCAATTTTTGTAGTTTTGGGAAAACCAATATCCCATAGGTAATTTATGGGTTTTGCGTACAGATTCATCAAATCACGCTTGTAACGCTCAACAAACGCCGAATCTGGAAGGTTTTTATAATTTTGCGGCACACCCGAAGATAGCTTCAAGGTCAAAATATTATTATTGCTAGGTCTTTCCCTTTCGATATCCAAAACTAAAAAATCATATTGCGGAAATGCTTGTCCTCTTGTATCATTAAACTCATTGGCAAAACTTTGCATACTACCTTTCCAATACGACTGATAGGTCGCCAAGTTATTTTCCCAAGGACTTTCCAATTCATACCACGGCTGCCCACCAATACTAGCCACTCCATACCAAAGAAAAGCACGATTTTTTACAGGTAAATCTGCGTCAAACTGATTATATCTTGCCAAATGACTAAAGCCATGCTTCAAAGGTTCTTGAATATCACTGACGAATCTTGGCCCTGTATAAACATTCAAAAATGGCAAGGAAAAGTTCGGAAATTGTTGCCAATTGATAGTTCCTTTGCTGGAAGATGGTGTAAAAACAAAGCTATTTTGACCAAATGAATGGGGAAAAAAACTCATCACACCCATCCAACAAAGTACCATCATCGGAAGCTTATTTCTCAATTTTCTCAGCATAATCTGTTTTTAGTTTATTTTGAACTTTTCTAATAATCGGAAAGCACATACTAGGTTATTTCGGTTCTATATTTCAAAGAAAACGATGAAATGAGAGAAATTTTCTGGTCGGCTAGTTTCTTTTTTTGAAAAACATCACAATTCATCAGTTCTCACCAAAAATGCCTACTGAATAAGGAATCATCGTTCTTTTTTTGTTATTTTGTAAAAAATTTAAGGATAAAAACCTTACCAAAGATGAAAAAACAACTTTCTCTGGTATTAGAGCCAGAAATTGCATTTGACCAAGATAACTTCGTTAACAAGGTAAAAAATATTCTTCAGGTTTCTGCCACTGAAGAGGCTCATGTAAGAGCCATTAAACGCTCCATTGACGCAAGAGGTCGTCAGGTAAAAGTTAACGTTGAAGTGGAAGCTTTCATCAATGAGGCGCCTACATCCATGATTGAATATACAAGGGACTACCCTAATGTATCTAACGCTCCCCAAGCTATAATTGTTGGCGCTGGGCCGGCAGGGATGTTTGCTGCTTTACGTTTGATTGAGTTGGGAGTAAAACCCATTTTGATTGAAAGAGGAAAAGATGTCAGAACTCGTCGTCGTGACCTAGCTGCCATCAACAAAGATCATTACGTAAATCCTGAATCGAACTATTGCTTTGGCGAAGGCGGTGCGGGTACGTACTCTGATGGTAAACTTTATACCAGAAGTAAAAAGCGTGGTGATATTCGCCGAATTCTTGAAATTTTTGTCGCACACGGTGCCACTGAGGAAATTTTGGTAGATGCGCACCCGCATATCGGAACCAACAAACTCCCTAAAATTGTAGCTGAACTTCGCGAGAGCATTAAAAATGCAGGAGGTGAAGTGCATTTCGAAACGAAGGTTACTGATTTTATTCTCGAACAAAATACGCTGAAAGGTGTTGTTTTGGGAGATGGTCGTGAAATAAAGGGAATTGGAGTTATTCTGGCTACAGGACACTCTGCTAGGGACATTTTCGAACTTTGCCAGCAACGGAATATTTATATTGAGGCAAAGCCTTTTGCTATGGGAGTGCGTATTGAGCACCCACAAAGTTTGATCGATTCGCTCCAGTATCATCGTAAAGAGCGTGGACAATATTTGCCTGCAGCATCATATAGTTTGGTGGCACAAACTTTTTTTAAAGGTGTTCAAAGAGGGGTATTTTCTTTTTGTATGTGTCCTGGCGGTTTTATTGTACCTGCTGCTACTGCACCGGGTGAACTTGTGGTAAATGGCATGTCGCCTTCTCGAAGAGACTCAAAATTTGCCAACTCAGGAATGGTTGTGGCAGTAAACGACATAGACCTTGAGCCTTACAAAGAGTATGGAGCTTTGGCTGGATTACAATTACAAAAAGAGCAAGAACAACGAGCTTGCCAAATGATGAATGGCACACAAGTGGCTCCAGCCCAATTAGTGGGTGATTTTTTACAACAAAAAGTATCTAAAGAACTTCTTGAAACCTCGTATCAACCGGGCTTGAGTAGTTCAGACATGCTTGATGTGTTGTTTCCTCACATTGGAAAACCTCTTCAGGATGGTATCAAGCAGTTTGGTCAGAAAATGAAAGGCTACGGTACTAACCAAGGACAAATCATTGGGATCGAAAGTCGTACTTCTTCTCCAGTCCGTATTCCGAGAGATAAAGAAAGTTTGGAGCATGTTATTGTGAAAAGACTATATCCTTGCGGTGAAGGAGCTGGTTATGCTGGTGGGATTATGTCGGCTGCCATGGATGGTGAAAGATGTGCCGAGCAACTTGTATCGAGGTATTCCCCCAAAAGTCATTACAGTTTGTAAAAATATAAAACCATAACTCTAATCGTTTGAAAGAAGAAAATTCACAACTTTTTATTAAACGGTTAGAGTCAATTTTAAGCGTTTGATTTTCAATCAAAAGGCGAGAAAATGAAGGCTCACATTTTAAAAAACCGACGATTAAACGAGTAGGAAATTATATTATATTATCCATGTGACATTGCTAAAGTTTGTATATATGCCTATTTCCTACTAATTTATATCAATTTTATACATTCTATTTAATAACAAAACAATCGACATTGCTATTGAGATAACTTATGACTGACTTCAATCACTTTATCGACAACTTGAGACAGCGCTTCACATTGCCCCTTCCGGGTGAAAGTGCCCATATTCGTATGGCATCAAGTTCGAGGTTAAAGTTTAAGTTAGGTCCTAACGAAAAAACTCGACAAAGCGCCGTATTGATTTTGTTCTACCCACATGAAGGAAAAATATATCTCCCTTTGATATTACGACCAGCTTACGATGGGGTTCATGGAGGACAAATGGCCTTTCCAGGAGGGAGAAAAGAGCGTGAAGATGAAAATCTGATTAGAACAGCCATGAGAGAAGCTCAAGAGGAAATTGGGGTTCGTCTTACGGATGTAAAAATATTGGGTGAAATTTCTAAACTATTCATTCCGCCTTCAAATTTCTATGTACAGCCAGTGATTGGTTACATGGAAAAGAGACCAGAGTTTTACCCAGACCCAAGAGAAGTTGACCAAGTAGTAGAAGTGTCGCTTGATGAATTGCTTGACCCTGCCATCATAGGCAAAAAGATTTTGGATGTAAGAGGCACAGAAGTTGAGGCGGCCTACTTTAACATTCAAGGGCATACTGTATGGGGGGCAACTGCAATGATGATTGCTGAAATGATTGATTTAATTCAATCATCATGATTATCGTTACTCTCACTTAATTCTATAAATTACACCCAATGAAAATTCAAAAATCTGCATTCTGGATATCATTATTTTTATTCGCATTATTTATCCTTTTTTTACAAAATTACTGTTACAATTTTTTCTTTGCTGATGACTACCACCTTCTTAGATATGTAACAGACGCCAAACGAGCAAGTAGTTTTAAAGAACAATTTTCGTTGTTAATCGATCTGCACAACGAGCATCGAATCATATTTCCTCGATTATTTACTCTCTTAGCCTATACCATCGAAGGATTTATCAACTGGAAGACATTCAATGTAATTTCTTTATTCTACTATCTAGGAATTTGTTGGATTTTTAATCTTTTCTTCGAAAAACTAAAACTATCCGCTTGGTATTTTCTTCCTGTCCCACTCCTGTTGTTCCAACCCATTGCTCACGAAAATATTTATTGGACAATTTCGGTACTTCAACAAGTGGGGAATCTGTTTTGGGCTATGCTTCTATTCTGGTTGATTTCAAACCCCAGCAAAAAGTACTTCTATTCTTCATTTTTGGTTGGATTTGTTTTGACTTTTACGCATGGGAACGGATTGTTTGGACTAGTAATAGCAGGATTGATGTTATTCATTTCTGGCCGTACGAAAGATTTGCTCAAATGGTCTATATTCACACTTACACTTTTCTTGCTTTATTTCTATCAATATAGAAGTGGCCAAAACTCGAATGTTTCGCAAAGCCTTCAGCATATTGACATGCTACTTAGATGTCTGCTTACGTTCTGGGGAAGCATGGCTTGGCAATTCACCAATCGCTATGTAGTTTCTAATATCATCGCAGCCATTGCTGGCGCAATGATTGTTTTACCCCTTAGCTTTATCCTAGGAAGATATCTATATTTTAAAATTCTGAAACCTAAAGCAATATTGGATGATCGTCATTTATTCCTTGTAGCTTGCTTTGGATACTTACTCATTACCTCTGCTTTAGTAGCACTAAGTAGGGCTTGGATAGGCTCAGAGGCAGGATTAGATAATCGCTATGCTCATAATTCGTTCTGGGCTTTAGCACTTTTGTATTTAACACTATTACTAGATATCCCTAAATTCTTCCAGAAGTCATTGGGGATATTGGCTATTTTAACTGCTTTTACTATTAACCTATTTGGTTGGTATTCTTCGACACTCAAATTGAAATATCAATTTGATAATCAACGTGCAGAGGCTTTTAATTACAGAGTAAATGGCGTCATATTCAAAGAATCCCCAGCATTCAACCATAATATAGCCAAGACCTTAGCACTTTCTTATAAAGAAGATATAAGTCGTTTTACAGATTTCGATTTGGATGTTTTGCATTCCCTAAAAAACCCAAATATAACAATCGAAAAAGACTCAACGCTTCGATTGGGTGTTGTCCCAACTACTACCATCATTCAAGATGCCAAAAATCCAATTAAACTTGTTTCGTACCTTATCGAAGCCCAATCATTTCCCTATAATGATGAGACATTTTTAATGTTGCATTCTGATAAAAACAACTATTTAATTTCTGTTGAACACAAACATGGTTCAAAAACAGATTTACTTTTCAAAGGTAAATATTTTGGAGATGGATTCTTTACAACATTCATTACTGGCAACCTTCCAAAAGGGAAATATCAGTATGCTATTGTTCAAAAAAATGACAAAACTTACAAAATCACACTTCTTGAACAATTTTTAGAGATTTAATTTTCACCAAACCAACAAATTACCCGTTTTCTTAGTCATTTCTTCAAAATACAGACCGTATAGTTATTTTTTTTACCCATATTTTTTTCGTAAATTGGGGTTTTGTAAAAAAGCAACAAACGTAAACTTAGGGCTAAAGCCGTCAAACTAGAATTGTATTAAATTTGGTCTTAAGTCTACTTTAAAAATTTTGAGAATACGCTGTAATGGAAAACACAAATCAGACAGAAGATTTCGACGAAAACAAGAACACGAAAAGCGAAGAGGCATTACATGAGCAAGTGGCAGTGGCTGGGTTGTACGAAAACTGGTTTCTGGAGTACGCATCGTATGTAATTTTGGAACGTGCCGTACCAGCAGTAGAGGATGGTCTTAAGCCTGTACAACGCCGTATCTTACATGCCCTTAACGAAATGGATGATGGTCGCTTCAACAAAGTGGCCAATGTAATCGGTCAAACCATGCAGTATCACCCCCACGGGGATGCTTCCATCAATGAAGCATTGGTAAACATGGGTCAGAAAGATTTATTGTTTGACTGTCAAGGTAACTGGGGCGACATTCGAACAGGAGATAGCGCTGCAGCAGCTCGTTATATAGAGGTTCGTCTTTCAAAATTTGCCCAAGATGTAGTATTCAACCCACAAACTACCGAATGGCAACTATCATATGATGGTCGCAAGAGAGAACCGATTACCCTACCTGTAAAATTTCCACTTCTATTAGCTCAAGGGGTTGAAGGTATTGCTGTTGGTTTGGCTACCAAAATCATGCCTCACAACTTTGTGGAACTGATAGAGGCCTCTATTGATATTCTCAAAAATAAGAATGTGGAAATCTATCCCGACTTTTTAACGGGTGGTTTAATCGATGTTTCTAATTACAACGATGGTATGCGCGGCGGCAAAATCCGTGTGCGTGCCAAAATAGAAGAATTAGACAAGAAAACACTCATTATCAAGGAAATACCTTTTGCTACTACGACAACCAGTTTGATCGAATCCATCATTAAAGCAAATGATGCGGGTAAAATCAAAATAAAAAAAGTAATAGACAACACCGCAAAAGAAGTAGAAATCCAAGTTCAATTGGCGCCAGGTACTTCTCCTGACGTAACAATAGACGCTCTTTATGCTTTTACCGACTGCGAGGTTTCTATTTCGCCCAATGCCTGTGTTATCATCGCAGATAAACCACACTTTGTTGGCGTAAGTGAAATCCTAAAAGTTTGTACACGCCAAACCTTAGAGCTACTCGGACAAGAACTCGAAATTCGTAGAGGAGAGTTATTAGAGAAATTACTCTTTAGCTCACTTGAAAAAATCTTTATCGAAAACAAAATCTACCGCGATATTGAAAACTGCGAAACGTTTGAAGAAGTAGTAGCTACTGTAGATAAAGGATTAGAGCCTTACAAACCACAATTCTATCGCGAAATTGTTGAGGAAGACTTACTCAGATTATTAGAAATTCGTATCAAACGTATTTCTAAATATGACTCCTTCAAGGCTGATGACTTGATGATTAAATTGCAAGATGAGCTTAATGAGGTAAATGACAACCTTGCCAACTTGGTACGTTATGCAATTGACTATTACAAAATGCTCTTGAAAAAATATAGTAAAGGGCGTGAACGTAAAACAGAAATTAGAAACTTCAATACCATTACTGCTGCTGTTGTAGCAGCTGCCAATCAAAAACTTTATGTGGATCGTGAAGGTGGTTTTATTGGCTACAGTCTCAAAAAAGACGAATATGTAATGGATTGTTCAGACATAGATGACATTATCGTATTCCGAAAAGATGGTTCTTGTGTAGTAACCAAAATTCAAGACAAGGTATTTGTAGGAAAAGATATTATTTATTGTTCTGTCTTTAAAAAGAACGATGATCGTAAAGTCTATAATTTGGTGTATTTCGATGCTAAATCAGGAACAAGTTATATCAAGCGTTTCAAGATTACAGCTGTAACCCGAGACAGAGTTTATGACCTCACAGCTGGAAATCCAAAATCAAAAGTATTATACTTTACAGCTAATGACAATGGAGAAGCAGAGGTAATTCAAATAAATCTGACGGCGTCTTGCACTGCTCGTGTCAAACAATTTGAATACGATTTCAAAGACTTACTCATCAAAGGTCGTGACTCAATGGGTAATGTTTTGACAAAGTATCCTGTTCGAAAAATTGTTCAAAAATCTGCTGGAGTTTCTACCTTAGGTGGTCTGGATATTTGGTATGATCCAACGATTGGTCGTCTAAACCGTGATGAACATGGTAAGTACTTGGGTAACTTTGAAGCCAAAGACCACATTCTTGTAGTTTACAATGACGGACAATATGAGTTAACTAATTTTGAGTTAACCAACCGTTATGAGCCAAAAGACATTGCGGTATTAACCAAATTTGTTCCTGAAAGTGTTATTTCTGCAGTATACTACGATGGCGCTAGCAAATTGTACTATGTAAAACGATTTAGAATTGAGACTACCACTGTTGATAAGAAATTCTTGTTTATTTCGGATGAAAAGGGCTCAAAACTATATTTTGCATCAGTTGATATTTACCCTCGTATCGAACTAACCTTTAAAAAAGATGAAAAAGGTGCACAGCTTGAACATGAAGAGATAGCAATTGACGAAGTGGCAGAAATAAGAGGATGGAAAGCATTAGGAAGTAAATTAAGTACTCATAAAGTACAAGGCATAAAACCTTTAGAGCCAAAAATTGTTGAAGTTTCTGTTCCAGAGAGTAATGAAGAAGAAGATAAAACAGAAACCGAAGAAGCAGTAGCAGCCAAATTGGTTGAACCAGAAGAAATTGAGTTTCCCGAAAATTCTGATTCAGGAACTGGAGAACAATTAGGATTATTCTAATTTTTCCACTATTTCTAAAAAGTCTGATAAATCATCATTGTACCCTACAGTACGGTGTGGTTATCAGACTTTTTTTTTATATATTAGGGAAATACTTTCAATATTAAGTAAATATTAAGGCTAAAACTTAAACTTTTTCGATAAAAAATTTAACAATTCCACCAACATATCCTATCGATTTCAACGTTATCTATTTGAATGCAATATCTTTAAAAAGCAGATTGATGATTCATATACAAATGTTTGATCGTATTTTCGGAAAGTCAGGAGGAATAAGTAAAGTTGTACCAAAGCTATATGAAAAGTACCCTTGAAATAGCGATTCGAGAACCACTTAACTTCACCCGATTTATCAAACGGGTTGTTAAGGGTCTTATTGCGTTGGGATTCATGGGCATTATTCTAGTTTTGATGAGTAATATTTGGATCGTTTTTTCTACAGAAAATTATAATTATTATAATATCGAAAATCTTCCATCCAATGATTTTGCCTTAGTACTTGGAACCAGTAAAAATGTTACTCGAGGAAAGGAAAATCTCTTCTTTCGCTATCGTATTGAAGCCGCTGCAAGATTATACCATGAAGGAAAGGTAAAATATCTCATCTTGAGTGGCAATCATGATTCTATCTTTTACAATGAACCCGCAGATATGCGTCAAGCACTCCTTAAACTTGGTGTGCCTTATGATGTTATGATTTTAGATTTTGCTGGTTTTAGAACTTATGACTCAATAGTACGTTGTAAGAAGGTATTTAATCAGCAGAAATTTACGATTGTCTCTCAACCCACACACAACGCTAGAGCACTATTTTTAGCACAACATCTCGGAGTAGACGCAGTTGCCTTTGCTGCTCAAGATGTCCCTTCTGGCTACAAAACCTATCTTCGCGAATACCTTGCTCGCCCTAAAGCAATTCTGGACGTATACTTCTTGGAATCTCAAAAATATAACTAAACAGATTCTGGTAATTATATTTGTTAAGATATTAAAATTGAAAGATTTATCCTACATATCCTATAGGAATAAATACAAACTAAATAATTCATCATAAACTCTTCCTAAAAGTTGCTTATATTTACAAAAATTGAACAAAGCCCTCATTTAACCATGACGCAAAAAAGAAGAAACTTTTTGAAAAAACTGATTGGCACAAGTGCGATGAGTGTACTTGGGACTGAAATTGTTTTTTCCAACAATATGCTCAAAGGCTACTCCCCTGTCATTCTAAATTCGTTGGATGATAATGCACTTGAAATGCTCAAAAAAAATAAGGAAATGACCATTTTGAGCGATCGTCCTTGGAATGTAGAAGCACCCACACACCTGTTAGATGATGAAGTCACGCCTCTCGACAAAATGTTTGTGAGAAATAACGGAAATCCTCCTGAAAATATCGACATCAAATCTTGGACTCTAACGATTGAAGGAGAATCTGCCAAGACGAAAAAAACCTTTACTTTAGAGCAACTCAAGAAACAGTTTAAACAGTATACCTATCAAATTCAATTAGAATGTGGTGGTAATGGCAGAAGTGGTTTTGTACCGCAGGCATCAGGCAATCAATGGTCAGAAGGTGCTATTAATTGCGCTGAATGGACAGGCGTGCGCCTCAAAGACGTACTAAATTCAGTTGGAATCAAGGATGATGCAGTGTATATCGGCTATTTCGGCAAAGATACCCACTTGAGTGGCGACCCCAAAAAAGTTACAATTTCTCGTGGTGTTCCGATAAAAAAGGCTCTCGAAGATGAAAGTTTGTTAGCTTGGGCTGTCAATGGACAAGAAATTCCATTGATGCACGGGTATCCCTTAAGATTGATTCTTGGCGGATGGCCAGCTTCTGTTTCGGGAAAATGGCTAGAAAAAATCGTTGTTCGTAACAAAGTACATGATGGTGAAAAAATGGATGGTACGCACTACAGAGTACCTCTCTACCCGATTGAACCAGGTGGAAAAGCACCAGATAGTGATTACAGAATCATAGAGTCTATGCCTGTAAAATCGCTGATTACCTATCCCAAAACTGGTGCTATGATTGATGATGGCAAAACGCTCAGTTTAAGAGGACATGCTTGGGCAGGCGATTTGGAAGTAAGTCAAATGGAAATTTCGATTGACTTCGGTGCAACTTGGCAGAAGGTGAGTTTACAAAAACCTAAGAACCGATTGGCTTGGCAACATTGGTCAACTGAAGTTAAATTTCCAAGAAAGGGTTATTATGAGGTTTGGGCAAAAGCCACAGACGCCAAGGGAATTGCTCAACCTATGGTCATTCCAGCATGGAATCCAGCAGGTTATCTCAACAACTCATGTCATAGAATCGCCATAAAAGTGGTCTAATCCAAATATACTCTTATGAAAAAAATCATGTTAGTGGCCGCATTGCTTTCTATGGTTTATCTTGCTTCCCTAGGAAAAATTACGCCACACCCATATAGTCAAAAAGCCATCCATGCTGACTCGACCAAAGGATTAGATCCTGAAACAGGCTTGGTAATTGCTAAAGAACTAGATATGGTCAAAGCCCAATGTACAGGATGTCATTCTAGTAAAATGATTCTACAATTCAGAGCTACACGCGAAGGTTGGTTAGAAAGAATTCGATGGATGCAAAGAACACAAAAACTTTGGGATTTAGGCGAAGCCGAACCCGTCGTTCTTGATTATTTGAGCAAATATTATGGTCCTGTCAAGCATGCACAGCGCCGTCAGCCCCTTTCAAATATACAATGGTATAAATTAAATAAATAGGCAAAATATTTTTACTTCTCAAAAGCCGATTTATTAAGATATTTGTTGAAGCGTATATCTTATTATATCGGCTTTTGGTCGAATATTTCACCAAGACTTAGAACAATTTTAGACGAATTTGTATTATTAATGATGAAACGGCAAATGTTCATCTCTCGGACATACCAACATTCAATCATTATTCATCCAAAACTCATCGTAGAAAATGAACAAACTTTGGCTATCTCTCAATCTCCTTGTTGTTAGCATAATGGGGTATTTTGCTTCAAAACCCATCGAACAACCTGAAAATCAAATTACAGTTTGTCATGCACCAGTATCAGGCGATATGGCACAATTCGCGAATGACCCAAATTTTATTGCTTTACACCCAACTCCCCTAGCCATCAAGTTTGTAGCAGAAGGCGAATCAATCACTTATCCAACTGCCGATGGTAACACAGCGAGTGCCTATATTGTCAAAGCAAAAAAGAAATCTGACAATTGGCTTTTTGTATATCAAGAGTGGTGGGGTCTTAACGACCATATCAAGCATCAAGCAGATGTTTTTTATAACGACCTTGGTGGAAAAGTAAATGTGATTGCCTTAGACATGTATGATGGAAAATCAACCACAAATCCACAAGAAGCAGGAAAGTTGATGCAAGGTGTAGTCGAATCCAGACTTGAAAACATTGTAAAAGGCGCAATTACCTTGGCAGGTCCAAAAGCTCAGATAGCGAATGTAGGCTGGTGTTTCGGTGGAAGTTGGTCCTTAAAATCAGCCTTATTGGGCGGAAAACAAACCATCGGTTCAGTAATGTACTATGGAATGCCTGTAAAAGACGTTGAAAAACTAAAAACCTTAAATAGTGATGTTTTGGGCTTGTTTGCCACAGAACAATATATCTCACAACAGGTAATTGAGGATTTTGCGGCAAATATGAAAACTGCAAATAAAAAATTGACTTACAAAATTTTCAATGCAGTACACGGATTTTCAAACCCAAGTAATCCTAAGTACGACGAAGCAGCTAGTAAAGAGGCTTACGGTATGGCGATTGGATATTTGAAAGATAAGTATAAGTTGTAAGAGAATCCTTTTAAGTAATAGTGCGGAATAAGGTTTCAGTTGTTTTTAGGCACTAGGCAACGGGCAAAGAGTGTTAAAATGTTTTTTATTAACTACAGCCATGCTTTTTTCCAAAACCCACCGCCGAAATCCGTTACCTGAAAGCACAAAGCACAATCTTAAATTTTAATTTATCCACTAACTTAATACAAAAGAGGCCTCAATGTTGTTAACATTGAGGCCTCTTTTGTATTAAAACCTTCGACTAATAATCCGCTAACTTACTCTTCCAGATTATACCATTTTTGCTCTCAAATTTGTCGATATATCCTCTTTCGTACAAATCGTCCAAGGTTTTTTCAGTATCTTCTACCGATTTTTCACTCAAAAATGAAAACTCTTTATTGGTCATAGTCGAAAAACAACTGAATAAGAAAACAGGGTCTGTATTTAGACTTCTTTTCTGTGCATTGGGAATCAATTGATGAATAATGTCTTCGAAATATTTATATTCTTGATATCCTTTTGCAATAATTGTTTTGTTTTCTTGATTAGTAAAAATCAAGGTCGGGAATACGCCAACTTCCATATTTTGTGCCAAAATCAAATCATTTCGAAATGCCTCTTGCGCTTTTGTTTCGTAATCTTTGATAAATTTGGCTGAATCTAGCCCTACTTCAAAAGCTGCATTTTCTAAGTAATTGAGATCAACAATATTCTTTTTTTCTAAGAATAGCATCTCTTTGATTCTTCTCAAAAACAAAATCGCTAAGTCTCCGTCTTGCATCTGAGCTGCTTTAAACGCGATAGAAGGTGGATAAGATGAAGGCAGTGGATCTTCTAACCAAATATCTCCATCTAATGGTATGCCATGAATCATACACACTTCCTCCCAATGCGATGCAACGTCAGAAGGCTGAGTGATTGGTCCACGCTGATAGTCAGTCCATGAGGGTAAAAGTCCTCCCATGCGATAGTCAATATCGAAATATTCACCATACTCTAATTTCAACCTACGTAACATCGGTTGAACCACCCAGCAAGTTGAACAAATAGGGTCGGTAAAATATTGCACCTTTAGTGGTTTATCTCCTTTATCATCTGATTCTTTTTTAGAAATCAGCGGTACCACCATTTTATCTCCATCTATTTTTTCAGGGTGCATAAAGAGCTCTTTTAACTCTCTCCCCAAATAGATATGTTTAGAAATCTCATCTTTACGAGAGGCATAATATTGCTCAAAGGCCAACTCAGAATTGCCAATTTTTAGCAACAAATCTGTCAATGTTTTTGCATCGATGATGGCATTGGTGGTTCCTGCACTCGTAAATGGCAGAGCCAAATGGGCAGCATCGCCTATCAATACGACATTTCCTTCATGGAATTTAGGCAATAGTCCAAAATCTCTTGTATTCCAAATATAGCTCGTTGAATAGTCGTTGGTAGCAAGCAATTCATTGACAATTGGAGGAAAATCACTCAATTGAAAATCACAAAAAGCCTTTAATTGCTCAGGTGTTGACTTGTCACAACAATCTGCTTCTATTGCATTATATTGCATAAACCAAACAAAATCAGAAGCTGACACAGGAATCATACCAAAACTTATGCCTCTGGTATCGCTCTGAAATTTGGTAAATACGTTGGGTAACTTAGAGGCCAAAGTTTCGTTTTTACATAAACCCACAACTTCCTTTACTTCTACTTTTGTAAACTCAACAGATCCCAATATGGCTTCACGAACTGACGAATTACTGCCATCCGCACCTACAAAAATATCACCATACTCTATTTCTCCATTGCTGAACTGAGCCGCAATTGCCTTGCCATTTTCATAAATAAAATGTGAAAAAACACGACCAGTTTTGATAATTCCTTCAGGAACCAATTGATTCAAAAATGCAATTAAGTCTTTTCTCCTAATACAACGCCAAAGATTGAGCTTTTGACGCTTTACGGGTTCTCCATTGCTTTTATTAAAATTAAATTCCCCAATTTCGATACCCGGTAGAGGAATATTTTTCCCTTCACTCAGCTCCTCTAGGATAGACCATCCGTCGAGATGCATGAGAAAAGCGTGACCTCGGGTATGAAATTCGGTCATTTTTTCATTAATGACTACTTCAATATTTTGTTTGTTTAACAACAGGCCAAGTGACAATCCAGCCACTCCCCCACCAATTATTACAACTTTCATAAGTAATTAAGTGCGGTTTTTATATAATTAAGTGCGTTAGAAAGAATTCCATTTGATGTGGCAAAACTTAACCTGATATAACCCTCTGCTCCTGTTCCAAACCATTGTGGTAAACCCGGAACAACTGCTACTTTGGCTGTTTCTAGTAAGTATGCTTGTATTTCGGCGCTGGTCTTGCCTGTGGCGGTGATGTCTGCAAATGCGACATAACAACCTTGTGGTGCGATACATGACACCCCCTTACTTGCATTGAGTTCAGATACACATAAATCTCGCATCTGCTGGAGATGCTGAATAAAACCCTCCAGCCAAGGTCCACATTCGTTTAAGGCAGTGGTTGCAGCAATCTGCCCTAAAACGTTTGCTCCGTGAACCGTAGATTGATGTAATGAAGCTCTGAAAAGAGTATCAGCGTGGTTTTGATTAAATGCTACCAGCGAACCAATGCGCAAACCAGCTAAACCATAGGATTTGCTATATCCCGTAACGATAATGGTTCGTTGACGGATGCTTTCATCAAGACTAGCAATACTGGTAAATGTGTATGGGTGATAAACAATATCACTCCAGATTTCATCTGATAAAATAATAAGATTGTGCTTACACGCTACCTCACCCAAAATTCTTAACTCCTCTGGAGTAAAAACTTTGCCCGTTGGATTAAGAGGATTGCAAAGGCAAATCATTTTTGTTTTGGGAGTAATTAGGGTTTCTAGCTCCCAAAAATCAACAAACTCTTGACCTGGAGGAATACCATAAGAAATGGCACTAGCACCAACCGTTTCAATTGAGTATTTAAAAAGGAAATCTACAGGGTTAAAAATAATCGCCTCGTCACCTTTTTCAAGGAAGGCTTTGCAAATGACATAAATTCCAAAAGCCGCACTGTCTACGGGAAAGGTAAATTCGGGTTTGGCTGGAACGTTTCGTTTGTTGTGAAAAAATTGGGCAACACTTTCTTTAAACTGAGGAAGTCCTTCGGGTGGACCATAACATAAATAGCGGTCTTTGATAAACTTGGTTAGGGCATCTGCTATTTGTGGTGCACTCGGGAAGTCTGGATCCGCCGCGGTTAACGGAATCACGCCTTCAGGAACTGTCGCCCAGCGTAAGTTATAGGCACGCTCTTTTAGGATGCCTACATTTACAGTTGAGTCATCAAACATAGGATAATCTTAAGGGTATATTTGTAAATTTTATGGGTAATTCGATATGGCAATAACTATAATTTTTCTTTGTGTGCTAAATATGTACAATAAAAGTAGAAAAAACAATTTTATATTTAAAATTTCTAGAATAAATATTCAGTTAAATATGTAATCGGTATTTTGTATTTATTTATTTCTCAAGCTTTAGAACCATAGTTTGAGCTTGTTTCAACAGATGTGATTTTAATCTTAGTTCCAGTATGCTACAGGATGCGAGTGTTGTTTTTATTTTCTATCTATGTATCTTGAAAAAATTAAAATAATCATATCAAAAATGAAAATTATGTCTTTTACAAAATTAGAAAATCAAAGATTGGCCAACTTTAGAAGGGTTTGTTTGCTGATAACTTTTTTTCTGATTGGAATGTTTACTACAAATGCACAAAAGTATAATACGCATAAGCCTTGGGCGTATTGGTGGTGGATGGGCAGTGCAGTAGATGAAGCAGGTATCCGTAAAAACTTACAAGATTATGCTCAAGCAGGCTTTGGCGGTTTGCATATTATACCGATTTATGGTGTCAAAGGAAACGACGCCAACAACCTAGATTTTTTGAGTCCTAAATGGAATCAAATGTTGGCATTTACTGTAAAAGAAGCCAACAACTTAGGATTGGGAATAGATATGACCATGGGTACTGGTTGGCCATTTGGCGGAAAGCAAGTAAGTGAAAATGAGGCAGCTAAATATTTTGAAGTTTTTACAGAAAATGGAAAAACTAGCGTCAGAGCATTACCGACTAAACAAAAAGTCAAACGTGCCGCTCCCGGGGGTGAAGGTTTAGTTCTCGACCACTTCAACAAGGAGGCGTTAGAACATTATATGAAGCCTTTTCAAACACTATTCCAGTCACCAGAATATGGAGTACGTGCGCTTTACAACGACTCATACGAAGTGTATGGTGCCAACTGGACAAGTAATTTTTTAGAGGAATTTAAGAAAAGACGTGGATATGATTTAACGCCTTACTTGAGTACTTTGGCAAAAACAGAAACAAAAGATCTTCTCGAAAAAAGAATTTTTGGTGACTATAATGCCACGATTGCTGACTTGTGCAGAGAGGCCTTTACTAAAACTTGGGCAGAAGGCGTTAGAAAAATGGGCAAAATTTCAAGAAACGAAGCTCATGGTTCACCCGGCAATATGCTCGACTTATATGCACTTTCGGATGTACCTGAAACTGAATACTTTGGAACAAAATATTTTGACATTCCAAATTTCAGAAGAGACCCCAAATTTGAAGAAACTAGATACGGTATTCCAGATCCTTTGGTAATAAAATTTGCCACCTCAGCGGCTAATACAGAAAATAAAAAATTTGTGGGCTCAGAAACCGCAACTTGGTTGGCAGACCACTTTAAGGTGTCATTATCACAGGTAAAACCGATTATTGATGAGTCTTTGACTTCGGGTATCAATCACATTTTCTATCATGGTGTGCCTTACTCTCCTCCGCAAGAGGCATATCCGGGTTGGTTATTTTATGCGTCTACTAACTTCAACCAACAAAGTCATTTCTGGAATGAATTACACTTTTTGAATGAGTATATTGCTCGTTGTCAGGCACTTTTGCAAGAATCCAAAGCACAAAATGATGTATTGCTCTACTTCCCGATTCATGATATTTGGCACGATGCGGGAGGAAAAGAACATGTACATTTATTATCGGTACATGCCAATGCACAGGAACTTTTGTTCAATAACTCATTTGGACAGGTTGCAAAACTTTTACAATCGAAAGGCTTCAACTATGACTATATCTCTGATTTACAGTTGACTCAGTTAAAATATGTAAACGGGAAACTACAAAGTCATGGAGGTTTGACTTACAAAACCATCGTCATTCCGAAAACACAATATTTGCCTTCAGAAACCCTCAAAGCCTTACAAATATTGCAAAAGCAGGGGGCGCCAATTTTGTTTATTGACCAATTACCTGCCAATACTGCTGGCTTTAAAAATTGGGAATCAAACGAAGCATTATTAGCCAATTTCAATGCAAGCTTGAAGACTACCGATATTTCTACCCTTCCAAATGCCTTTGCAAAACTTGGAATTACCTCAGAGGAAATGGCGAGCAAAGGAATTTCTTTTATCAAGAAGAAAAATAGCATAGGCACCTTATACTTTATCAGTAATTTCTCTCAAAAGTTTCAAGAAGGTAATTTATTACTGGGCGCTAAAGGCGAAGCAGTGGAAATATATGACCCGCTCCATCAAACAAAGGAGTATATCTCTATAAATAAAAAAGGAGCTTATACCGAAATCAAATTAGCCCTTTTGGCAGGAGAAAGTCGTTTTGTACAATTTTTTGACAAAAAACCTGCTCAGATTATTGCCAAAAATATGGTTGCCCAACCTACGCATAAAGTAGAAATCAATGGAACATGGAAAGTTGACTTTTTGGAGGGACAACCATTTTTACCAAAATCTTACCAAACTACGAGACTAGACTCTTGGACGAGCGTTGGAGATTCTACGAACCAATATTTTACAGGAACTGCCAAATATTCGGTAGATTTTGACTGGAAATCTGTAAAAGAAAGCGTAATTTACTTGAACCTTGGTAATGTTCGTGAGTCGGCAAAAGTAACCTTAAATGGTCAAAGTTTAGGAACACTTTGGTGTTTGCCGTTCCAAGTAGCAATTCCTACCAAGTTGTTAAAAGAAAAGAATCATTTAGAAATTGAGGTAAAAAATCTTTCAGCTAACAGAATGCGATATATCGACAAACAATCACATAACTGGAAGAAATTCAAGGACATTAATATCGTCGATATTCAATATAAAGCCCTAGAGCCATCGACTTGGGAACCCGAACCCTCTGGCTTATTAGGTCCAGTTCAAATACTTTACTAAAAACAAGTCAATGAGTATGGCGGATATTAGATATGGGATTTCGGATATGATTTTACAAAAGCAAAATCCGAAATTTCAAATCTGAAATCCTAAATCGAACCGTATTTTTCCACTTTTTGCTATATAATTCAGTTTACAAGCCCTTCTTCACCAAGAAGGGCTTTGTTTTTGATTCGGCTAAATATATTTGTTTTTCAACACCTAAAAAGCTATTTTAGAGAAAAACTCAACATTAAAATATGCGCAACTTACCTCATCAACGAATTTTAGGAATAGCCTTGGGTCTAGGATTATTCTTCCAAACTCAAGCACAAACATTTGAAGAAAGAAAGCAGCAAGTTTCACAAGCTCTGCCTTTGGTAGACCAATTATTTAAAGAATATGCCGAAAAAAATCATTTCCCCGGCATGAGCTACGGTATTGTTTTAGATGGCAAACTAATTCATACCAAAGGAGTCGGCATGGCGAATCTTGAACAAAATATTCCTGCCACGCCACAATCTGCCTTTAGAATTGCAAGCATGACCAAAAGCTTGACGGCTATGGCCATCGTCAAACTTCGTGATGAAGGCAAGCTTCAGATGGACGATCCAGTTTGGAAATATGTGCCTGAAATGAAAAATCAGAAATATGCTACAAAAGATTCACCTACTATTACGGTCAGAAACCTTCTTACGCATTCAGCTGGTTTTCCTGAAGACAATCCTTGGGGTGATAGACAGTTAGGTATTTCAGAAAAAGAGTTTACGGATTTCCTAAAAAAAGGAATTAGCTTCTCAACCGCCGTTGATACTGAATACGAATACAGCAATTTAGGTTTTGCGCTATTGGGTGCTATCATCAAAAAAGTATCAGGAATAGCTTATCAGGAATACATCAATCAACAGATTTTAAAGCCATTAGGAATGAATCATACCTATTGGGAATACACGAAAGTTCCACAAAAAGAACTAGCCTTAGGCTACCGTTGGTTAGATGGCAAGTGGATTCCACAACCATTAGAACACGATGGCGTTTATGGCGCTATGGGCGGACTTATCACGACTATGGAGGATTATGGCAAATATGTGGCTTTCCATCAAGCTGCTTGGCCAACAAGTGATGCCCCCGAAGTGGGACCTATTAAAAGGAGTTCGGTACGAGAAATGCAAAAACCTTGGCAGTTTAATAACCTCAATGCCAACTACCAATATCAATCAGGGAAAAAATGTGCAATGGTAAGTGCGTATGGATACGGTTTACGTACCTCTGTTGACTGCGAAGGCCGTCGAATGGTAGGACATAGCGGGGGGCTGCCGGGCTTCGGAAGTCATTGGTATATCTTACAAGATTATGGTTTAGGCGTTGTTTCTTTTGCCAATAATACCTACTCACCGATGAGCTATATCAATATTCAAATTTTAGACACGCTTTTGGCTACAACCAAACTTGAACGTTATCCTATCCAACCCGCTAAGGTACTGGAAAAGAGATATGTACAGTTGGTAGATGCTGTCAAAAATTGGGAAAACGCTAAGAGTATGAATATTTTTGCTATAAACTTTTTCGACGATTACCCGATGTCAATTTTAGGAAAGGACACCAAAAACTTCCAAGAAAAAATTGGCAAGGTGGTCAAAATTCATCCGATTAAACCTCAAAACAAACTGAGAGGTAGTTTCATAGTGGAGGGAGAAAAAGGTAAATGCGAAATCAGCTTGACACTTTCACCAGAAACTCCAGCCTTAATTCAGGAATATCATTTTAGGGTTTTGTAGGCTTGTCTTTTAAAATTGAGTGAATTGAGAATGAGTGATTATTTTAACATTTGTATTCTAGCTGTAGAGACGCAATGATTGCGTCTTAGGCTAGGTAAAATTTGGTATAGTAGAAACAAAAAGCGGTAGAAAAATATTTTTCTACCGCTTTTTTGTTGAAAAATTACGAGGTTTCAACTGGCTTTAAACACAAAGTATTGCCTCTCTACCAGTAAAACTCTTCATTATTTCTCAACATTTATTAACTCATTCTATAGTTTAAGGAATCATAATAACCTTTAATGCAGAAAATCGTTCGAGAAATTTCTTTCTGAATCTCAATAAATGAGGTAAATTACAATTACTTTACGGAACAACGTTTTTTATCTATATCCGAAGTTCTGTTTTTTTGTATCAAAATTAGTCTTCTTGCCACCCATAAAAAGAAACTCCGCCATGACACAAGCTCTTCACGACTATTTTCGGCATTTTATTGCTACCGTTTGGCTACTGAATGGGCTTTATTGTAAAATTTTAGGGCAAGTTCCTAGACATGAACAGATTGTTGAAACTATCCTAGGGGCTACATATAGTCATGAACTCACTATCCTCATCGGCGTACTGGAAATATGCTTGGGAATCATTATTTATCTGAATATTCAAGCGAAATTTATCGCGATTTTTCAAATCGTGATCGTGATGACGATGAACCTTCTGGAATTTGCGTTGGCTCAAGAATGGCTATTATGGGGTGCATGGAATCTCCTTTTTGCCTCAATTTTTTGTCTACTGATCTATCTACATACCTTTGTATTTAAACCTATCGGCAAGCAAATATGAATATCTTCAAAAAGCTTCAATCACATCCTTTTCCTGTAGAAGCATTTTTCAATAAGTCAGTAGTTGTTACCTGTGCCGTTGAAAAGAGTATACTGGAGAAATTAATTCCAGCGCCATTACAACTTGATACTTTTCAAAATAATTGGGGATTTGTGGCTATGGCTTTGGTAGAAACTCAAAACCTGCGCCCGAAAGGATTTCCTGCTTTTTTAGGAAATGATTTTACACTTATTGGTTATAGGATTTTTGTGAGATATACTAACGAAAAAGGCAAAAGCTTACGAGGTTTGTTTATTCTGAAATCAGAAACGGATAAAAGAAAAATGGAGTTTCTGGGAAATATTTTCACCAACTACAAATACGAAACCATTGATATTCAGAATACTACACGACAAAATAGTATACTTTTTCAATCTAAACTTGGAGGTTTTAAAATACAGTATCATGAGGAGGATGTATCCAATATTGTATTACCTTCAAACTCTCCTTTTGCCGATTGGAAAGAAGCCAGACGCTTTGCGGGACCATTACCATTTACATTTTCGGTGGATGATGTTAATCGAGAAGTAATAATTGTGGAAGGGAAAAGATCATTTTGGGAGCCTAAACCCATACAAATTCAAGATTTTTCCTGCAAGTATATTAACCAACTAACGAAGAACCAATTTCAATTAGCCAGTGGATTTATCGTTAAAAATATACCTTACGAGTGGAAAGCTGGTAAGATAGAAGCGTACAGAATTTAGAATAAACTTCTCAAAAACAGGTTTTTATGTAACAATTATCACTGTATGACATAGGAATAATCGGGATATTTATGACATCATTTCAAACCCTTTTATATTCAACCAAACAATTCATACTATGAAAAAGAACATGGGAAGTACCGACAAATTAATTCGTGTCATAATTGCGATCATTATTGCTATATTGTACTTTACTGGAACGCTCACAGGTACCATTGGCATCATAGCACTGGTCATTGCAGGTGTATTTTTTGTGACAAGTTTAGTCAGTTATTGTCCACTTTATACCATTTTGGGCATATCTACTTGCAAGAAATAGAAAACAAAAAAGCCCTCCATCAAGAAGGGCTTTTCTTTTATCACTCAGAAAGAATTATAATTCAAGTTTGTACGCCAATTGCTTCAAATTAATTTCAGCGAGTTTCGCCGAGTAACTCAAATTATTCAAACGATAGCCAGAGTTTTCGAAACTTTGCTGAGCTAATTTCACATCCACAATCGTCGCTTGACCCAGCTTGAATTGGGTCATCACCACTTTAAGCAAGTTACTCGCCAATTCATAGTTTTGCTTTTCAGTTTCTAGCAATTTCAAGGCATTCGTGTAAGATTGCCACGCTTTTGTAGCATTAGCCTGATAATTTTGAATAAGCGTTTCCTTTTGGATTCTCGCAGTTTGAGTATTGATACCAGCGATTTGCACCTGTCGAGAGTTTACAGAACCCGTGTAAATTGGAACAGTCAAATTCAGTCCAAGAGAAGGTCCATAAGTTTGGTTCAATAAAGTCAAACCTGCTGCACTTTGGCTTCTAATATAACTTACCCCAGCGTTAAGATTTAGTGTTGGAGACATCCGTGCTTTGGCCTCTTTTTCTAAAAATTGATTAATCGTAATTTGTTGATCAGCCGCCATAATGTCAGGATGCGAGTTGATACTTGTTTTCAGCGCATCCCAGTCTAATTTCGCATCTACCAAAATGGTATCTTGAATCGCGATATTTGATTCTGTCTGTTGGGTCATTGCCCTTAACAAGTCGGTTTTGGCTTGTTCAATCACCAGCTTTTGAGATTGAATAGACTGAAGTTGCGAATTGACATCCAATTTTGCTTGAATCAAATCAGCATCATTTGACATCCCAACTGAGCGTCTTGATTCAATAATTGACAAACGTTGCTTAGAAACCTCCAAAGATTTTTCAAGAGTTGTTGAAAAATTTTGTTGCTGAACTACCGCATAATATTTCAACATTACATCAGCCAAAATTCCTTGAATAACACTATTCAACTGAGTTTGACTAAGTTTTTGAAGTTCGTCCAATCGCTTTCTGGTGGTCATAATTCTGTTGCCATTATACAACACCATTGTTCCCGTAATATTTACGTTAGTGTTATTAGCTGCCACATTTGGTCGATTTGTTGAGGTTCCATTACTCAACTCCTGGTTCAAACTTGTTACCTGTTGGGTATTGGTTGCACTACCATTTACCGTTGGCAAAGCCCCTGCCACTCCTCTATTATTATTGATGGTAGCAATATTTAAGGCATTTTTGGCAATTTGTATATCCAAACTATTCTTTAGCGCAGTATTTACCGCATCTGACAGAGTCACGCGGTCTTGGGCAATCATCCAAGTAGGCAGACAAGTCGCTAAGAAGATATAAGAAAGTCTTTTTTTCATTATTATTTCAATTCACATGAATAGGAACTAATTCGTTTGTATGAGTGAAATCTAAGCTTGTAATGCTTCCTCCTCGTCTGGCTCTGGTTGATGATCCTTTTTACCTGAAATAAAGGTATAAACTGCAGGAATCACCAAAAGAGTTAGAATTAGCGAGAATAAAATACCGCCTACCACTACAATACCCAAAGGAATACGGCTGGTAGCAGCAGCACCTAGAGACATAGCAATTGGTAAAGCACCCAAAGAAGTTGCCAAACTAGTCATTAAAATTGGACGCAAACGTTGAGCAGAGGCTTCTACTACGGCTTCGAAAATTGATAAACCTTCGGCACGTTTGTGATTGGCAAATTCAACAATTAGAATACCATTTTTAGTCACCAAACCAATCAACATAATCATACCGATTTGAGAGAAGATATTCAAGGTTTGATTAAAAATCCACAAACTTAACAACGCTCCTGCCAATGCCAAAGGTACCGTCAACATGATGGTCAATGGATCTTTAAAGCTTTCAAACTGTGCTGCCAAAAGCAAATAAATTAACACCAATGCCAAACCAAAAGCAAAACTGGTATTTGATGAACTTTCGGCATAGTCACGTGAAGGACCATTAAGCGCTGTTTGGAAAGTATTATCCAGCGTTTTTCCAGCAATTTTCTGCATCGCTTTCACACCGTCACCAATGGTTTTACCCTCTGCTAAGGAAGCAGATACAATCGCAGATTTCAGACGATTGAAGTGATAAATAGTAGAAGGGTTACTACTTTCTTCTAACTTCACAACGGCACTCAACGGAATTCTCTCAGCACGAGAATTAGTGACATATACATTTGTGATATCCAAAGGTTGCTTACGATCTGTTCTTTCTACCTGACCTATTACTTGATACTGACGACCATTCATCGTAAAATAAGCCAAACGACGACCAGAAAATGCGCCTTGAACTGCTGAAACGACATCTTGTGTTGTCAAACCTAAATCTTTGATTTTGATACGATCAAAGGTCATTAAGAGTTCGGGTTTATTAAACTTCAAGTTTACGTCAACGTTCTGAAAAGTTTTTTCATTACGAGCCTCTTCCAAGAATTTTGGCAATACCGTTTTAATCTTGTTCAAGTCTACGTTCTGAATTACAAACTGAACTGGCAATGAGCTTCTTGAACCAGAACCTACTGAAATTGTCTGCTCTTGTACGGCAAAAATACGTGCGTTATTGAACTGCGAAAGTTTCTCGTTAAGATCCTTGGCAATTTTTTGCTGGCTTCTTTTACGTTCGGTTGGAGGCACTAAACCTACACGAGCAATCGAAGAGTTGGTACCACCACTACCCCCAAAACCTGGCACTGCATTAAATACAAAGTCCATTTCAGGGACCGAATCGTTGAGGTAAGTCGTTAGTTCCTCTGCTACATTTTTTGTAAAGTCAAAACTAGAACCTTCTGGTGCCGTAATGGTAAAACGTACAGAGCTTTTATCTTCCATTGGTGCAATCTCAGACTGAATATCTTTTCCTATAAACCAAATGATACCTGCACAAACTACTACTATGACCCATGCCATCCAACGGATATTCATAAATCCTTTTAGCATTTTCTTGTAGCCATTTTCCATTCCCACAAAGAATGGTTCTGTCTTAAGATAGAACCAGCCATAAGAATGTTTCTTGCGACTCATGACTACATTAAGTACTGGTGTGATGGTCAGTGAAACAAAGGCCGAAATTAATACAGCACCTGCTACCACGATACCAAATTCACGGAATAAGCTACCTACAAAACCTTGCAAGAAAATCACGGGTAAAAACACAACCGCCAAAGTCAAGGATGTAGAAATAACGGCAAAGAAGATTTCCTTACTACCCTCCAAAGCCGCCTTACGAATCGGCATACCTTCTTCGAGTTTACGGAAAATATTTTCGGTAACAACAATACCATCATCCACTACCAAACCTGTTGCCAATACAATACCCAATAAAGTCAATACGTTGATTGAGAAACCTGCCCAGTACATCACAAAGAAAGTGGCAATCAATGAAATTGGGATATCGACCAAAGGACGAATAGCAATAAGCCAATCACGGAAGAACAAGAAAATAACGATGATTACCAAGCCTAATGAAATAATCAAAGTTTCTTCTACCTCTTTCAAGGAGTTACGAACGTTTTTGGTGTTATCTATCAATAGTTTAAACTCGATATCCGATTTGTTTTCCTTTTTGATTTCTTCTAATCTTTTGTAAAACTCATCTGCGATATCAATATAATTTGCACCTGGTTGAGGAACAAGCGCCATACCAACCGCAGGAACACCATTGAATTTCCAAGAAGTTTCTAAGTTTTCAGGTCCCAATTCTATTTCAGCGATATCTCCCAAGCGTACAATTCCATCTGCATCCTGACGAATAATCAAATCACGAAATTGTTGTTCTGAAGTCAAACGCCCCATGGCACGTATCGTCATTTCTGTTCCTGCACCATATATTTTACCCGCTGGAATCTCTACGTTTTCACGAGAAAGAGAAGTCTGTAAATCAGTAAATGAAATGTTGTGTGAGTTCATCAAATCAGGCTTCAACCACAAACGCATTGCGTAACGTTTTTGACCTAAAATATTAATCCCACTTACATCATTGATAGTTTGGAAACGTTGTTGCAAAACGTTTTCCGCATAATCACTTAATTCTAATAAGCTTTTTGACTTACTCTGAATCGCCAACAATAAGATAAAATCAGAGTTGGCATCGGCTTTAGAAACCACTGGAGGAGCATCAATATCCTGTGGAAGGTTACGAGAAGCTTGCGCAGCTTTGTCACGCACATCACTGGCGGCAGCCTCGAGGTCAGAGCCAAGGTTAAATTCGACCGTAATCGTACTACGACCTAGCGTACTTGAAGAGGTAATAGAGCGAATACCAGGGATACCATTAATCTCTTTTTCGAGAGGCTCGGTAATTTGGTTTTCGATAATGTCGGGGTTAGCACCTGTATAAGAAGTCGAAACCGTCACAATCGGAGGGTCAATCGCAGGATAATCCCTCACCGACAAAAATGAAAATCCTACTGCACCAAAAAGTACAATCAAGATATTCATCACGGTAGCAAAGATGGGTCTCTTTAGTGATAATTCTGAAATATTCATAAAATTAATCTAATGCTTTAGTAAACAAATCATACTGTTGTTTGGATGAATCACGGGGTATTGTTTCAGCGTAAATTGATTATTTATCTGATCTCTCAACTTTTCTTACTTTTACCTCTTTTCCGTCACGAGCAAACAATACTCCACCAACTACCACAGTATCACCCATACTTACACCACTTTTAATTTCTACAAATTCTTCTGTACGTACCCCCGTTGTTACATCTGTAAATACGGCTTTACCATTTTTCACTAATACCAATTTCTTATTTTTATCATCTGGAATTACTGCATTGGTTGGAATCATAATACTGTTTTTATCTACAGCACTATTAATATAAACCTTAGCAAATGTTCCTGGGTTGGCATTGCATTTTTGAAGAATTGCACGCACTTGAATATTTCGAGTAGTCAAATTGATTTGTGGCTCTACAGCAATAACATTTGCTTTGCAACGGGTTTTGCCTCCAGCATCTATTTCCACATCTACAACAGAGCCTTTTTTGATTGCAGTAGAATATTCTTCAGGTAAAGTAAAGTCAACTTTTAGCACAGACGTTTGTTGAATCGTAGCAATAATGGTCGTTGGAGTTACGTAGGCACCATTACTTACTTTTCTCAAACCAACTGTACCAGCAAAAGGAGCTTTTAGGACAGTTTTCTCCAAAAGAGCCTGCGTATATACCATATCGGCTTTTAAGGAATTAACGGTATTCAAGGCTGCATCATAATCAGCTTGGTTGATACCATTGACTGCCAATAATTTCGACAAACGTTGTTCTGTTTTCTCAGCCAATTCTAACTGCACCTTTTGCTTTAGCAATTGTGCCTGCAAATCGCCATCATAAATTTTGGCAATGATCGTACCTTTGGCAACGGTTGTACCTTCTGGAACATTGAGGAAAGTTAGGCGTCCACTAATTTCAGGATGTAGTTCTACGTATTCATTTGCAACCACCGAACCGTTTGCCTCAATAACGTTGGCAACTGACTCTGGATAAGCCACTACGACATCTACGATTACAGGCTTATCTTCTTTCTTGCCTGATTCCTCTTTTTTCTTGCTATGACAACCAGCCATCAGTAAGCACAATGCTACTGCAACCTTTGGGGTTAGTGGAGAGAAATGTGTCTTCATATTTGAATGTAACTATTTATTTGGTCTTTTAATTTGAGGGTCTATTATATAAGTTTTGAATGATGAATGATGAGTTTTGAATTTAGCCTGGTAAATAATAAACCCAACCCACACCATACTATCATTGTAAAGTTTCTTTTTTACCTTTTCTTCTAACTACGATATCTATTTAGTCAATTTTAAAACTCAAAACTCCTTAATCAAAACTCCGATTTTTTTGTTTAATTTGTCCAACTTACTAAATTTCAGGAAACTTACTGACCGCTTTTATACGAAATTGAGTTTTATTTCGCCCAACGCCTTATAATATCCGACATGATTTTAGCAAAATCGTTTTCAAACCCTTAATCCCCTTTTTGCCATACTTGGGCTTTTACATAGCCATTCATCCATTCCTCGGAATGCGTGAGTGTGAGCTTATTTTGCGATAACAATTTAGGATAGTCAGCCAATTCAGCATTGGTTACACCGCTAACCATTCTAAAAAAAGTGTACATTATTTTGGTAAGGAAAGTAAAAAACAAATGAGAGGTTGGGAAAAAATCCACCAATAACCAAAATCCTGATGGCTTAAGAACATAAACCAAGGGTGAAACAATATGTTTATCAAGCCATGGCTCAGGAAATAAATCTAAGAAAAATGGTGTAAAAACGATGTCAAAACTTCCGTATTCCTTAAACTGCTCCTCTCCCCCACATACCCATACAATCGGGCTGTTGGTGGATACCTGTTTTTTGCTCAAAGAAATCATTTCGGCAGATTTTTCGATATATACTATTTCAGAAGGCTCGCAAATCTGAAGTAATTCGGGCAAAATCCAACCTGTACCACCGCCTACCAAAAGTATCCGTTGATGTTTTGGTATCTTTGACAAAAGACTGATTTGGGCTATACGTAGCCTGTCACCAAAGATTAGTTTACTTAAAAAGTCATAATAGGGAGCGATAAAGTCAAAATTTTTGTTTTTCATCCAATGAGCCTATTAACGAGATAGGCATTAATTTAGTGACGGAATCTCCTACAAGGAACCATTTTAATCAAGATATGACAAAGGTATATATAAAAAATATGGTTTGTGACCGCTGCAAATACGTTGTTCGACAAGTGTTTGAACAATCCAACGTATTTCCAGTAACGGTAGAATTAGGTTTGGTCGAAACCGCTCAATCTTTGACCTCTGAAGAGCAACAACATATCTTCACAAAGTTGGAGGAGTTTGGTTTTGAGATATTGGCCGATAAGCAAGCACAAACTGTCAGCCAAATCAAGGCATTTATCACCGATTATTTACAAACCGAAATACCCGTAGATACAACTCTAAAGTTCTCGGTATTGTTGGCTGATAAAATAGGAAAAGACTACAAAGTGCTCAGTCAGCTATTTTCAGAATCTGAACATCAGACCATTGAGCAATATTTGATAGAACAAAAAATCCAAAAAGCCAGCGAACTCCTCACCTACAACCAACTCAATATTAGCGAAATAGCCAACCAATTAGGATACAGCAGTGTACAACATCTATCAAATCAATTTAAGAAAGTGAAAGGTGTTACGCCTAGTGAGTTTAGAAGGGAGGGGAAGTGAGTTTGAATCAAATATGAAAGTTTTAGAATGCATTATTTACTTACCAGAGAATATAAAAAGTTCGTATACACGAATATCACCTATTACAGGTAAACAGATGAAAATGAAAAGCATAAAAATAATTCTGGCGATTCTGGTTCTACTTTCTTGTGAGACAAAAAAGTCTAGTAAACTTAGAAAGGATATTATTGGAGAATGGACTTTTGTAAAAGAGGTAGATGCTAGATTATCAAATAATGATAATTTACCTCCTCCTCTCCCAATTCCTTTAGGATATATTTTCTTCCCCAACAATACTTGTGAAAATAAATTCGGGTTTTATAAGAAGTTTGATCACGACCGAACAAAGATCTATTATCTTGGAAACAGAACACGTTATAAAATCGATGGAAATAAACTGAAGATATTTGATTTGTCAGGAAACAAATGGTACATCCAAAAAATCGTTTCAATAACTGAAGACACTTTGACAGTTCAAGTTAGAGATAGCGTATTTTCAAAGTTTGTAAGAGCAAAATATAAAATCGATCCCAATGAAAATTATGATAAAATTATAGTCTCAACCTCGGGCTGTATGGGACCTTGTCCTCAACTAGATATTAGCATTGAAAAAAACGGAGATGTGTTATTTTTTGGTAAATTTAACACTACAGTCCAAGGAATGTTTTATTCTAAGATTACAGCGGAGGACTATTCCAATATTGAAGAAAATTTTAAAAAGGCTGACCTAAAGAACATAAGGAATAATTATGAAGCAAATTTGGCAGATGATGAGACAATAACAGTTACTTTTATTAAAAACCAAAAAATTATTAAATCAATTACAGATAACGGACATCAATCTCCACCCATGTTAATTTGGGCATATACATCAATTAGATATTTATATCAACATATCAGGCTAAAACCCTTTCAAAAAAAAGGTATGATTATGCCAATCCAGCCCATACTTTTCGAAACTGAAAAACAAAGTTGTGACCTAACCAAATCTGAAAGCTTTTACCTGTTGACAGAAATTCTTAGAGGAAAAGTAGTTAAGGCGAGGTTTGAGCCAAAGTATATGATTAAATTTTGGAACGCTGAAGGTAAAAAAGAAGTATTGTTGACTGATGGTAAACTATACAAGCGCAAAGAGAAAACTATTGATATTGGATATAATTTCATCGAACAAAACAACTTGAAATTTACCATTAAGAATGACTAAGAACAAAGAGCATCAATTGCTTTTGCTGGATTCCAATCCAACAATCAAATTATTTAGGAAATTATCCTAAATTTGGACAAAGCCATTCTGAACCCAAATGAAATGTAGAATTTTCTATATTTTGTTAATTGAAAAACTTCAAGGAAGGGTTGATTTGAGTTTTATAGTATTTCATTTTAAACAAAAATCTACAGTAAAAAAAACGATTTTTACAACCTTAAACCGACATGCATAATTGTGAATTGGATAATCAGAAATACCCGTAAACTCAAATTTCATACAAATTTAAAAGTTTTGTTGGAGCCTATTCAGGATGAAATTAGTAATCTAAAGTGGATAATCTCAGATTTAGAGTTGAACACTGACCAACTAAAATATCTACCAATTAATCATGACAAAGACTGGTTTTTAATCTCTGCAGAAGAAATGAATGTTCTACGTAAAACAGAAATTCAAATAATTTGGGGCGTATTTGTTGGAATTCTTAAAACTCAAGAAATTGAGCCTTCACAAATTGATTTACCTTTTGCTGATGGAAATGGTCAAATATGGAAAAATGGTAATCTACAGGTGGAGCGGGCAAAGATTGAAATAATTGCTTGGGATAGTTCATACACCATCGTTAAGTTCACTGACCCTAGTATGTCCGAAAAATTTAAAGCCTATTTTCAGGAAGCAATCGAGTTAGAAAGGTATAAATGGAAAAACTAAGTGTGTTGTATCCTTTCTAAAAAAGAACTTCACTGTATATCCTATTTATAAAAGCATTCTTTTGCAAACATTAAAACAATATTTAACCTTTAACAATTTAACTTAAAAATTTATGGGAGCTTGGGGATTCAAGTATTATGAAGATGATGACGCTTATGATTTTATGGACGAAATCGAAGCATCCGAAAGTCCAAAAGAATTGATTGAAGATGCCTTGGATACTGCCTTGGAATCTGACTTTATTGACACAACAGAGGGAAATGCGGTTATTGTTTCTGCCACTTATATTGACAGTCAGACAAACGGCACAAAGTTCTCTGAAAGTGAAAGGGGGGAAATATTAGACGTTGACTCTTTTCCTGACAGAAATCCAAACATAGACCTGTCTGACCTAAAAGAGAAGGCGGTGATTGCCTTAGAGAAAATATTGGGTGAGGATTCTGAACTTAAGGAACTTTGGCAAGAGAATGAAGAGGATTATCCTTTTTGGAGACAAGGGATAGAGCAACTCATTGAAAGGTTGAACAAATAATATTTCATTGCTAGTGCTGGATTCTTATCCAGCACTCATTTTTCTAAGGCTTCAAGCCTATACTCTATTTCTCTTTGGTTATATCTATTAATCTCAATCCTTCGAATCAGCTTGGCACTATATTTTTCTAATTACTACACGTTCTTAGGCTTAACTAGAATCCTCTTAGAAAGCATTTTGCCAGCTTTAATTTTATTTCCATTTCTCCTACTTTTGGCAAAAAACCAGACGAAAGTAAAGTCCATTATTATCCTTGTGCTTATCTTTTGGGTCTATCAAATTATATTGAAAGCTCAAACTCAACACATACAAATCATTCATAGTAAATGGAATTGGACAGGAAAAATCTTTACAATTACTTTTGGAACTTGCGTGTACTACCTAATTAGAGCAAGGCTAAAACCATTTGATTTTATTGGATTTAAAAAGGAATCAATTTTTCTCAAAAGGCCACTCATAGTAGCAAGCTTACCTATTTTATTAGCTTTCTTCTCTTATTTTAATCCAAAAACAGAATATGACTTCGAAACATTATTGTACTAGTCAACGATGCCAGGGATTGATGAAGAAATTATGTTTAGATCTGTCCTTTTAGGTATTATGCTGAATGCCTTAAAAGCAAGAATTTCTTTTTTCAACCTATCTATTAGAAATCCAAGTCTCATCCTAAATGGACTGTTATTTGGTTTGGTTCATGGGCTTCAGATTACAGAAGAACTAGACGTAAATTTTGATTACCTAATGGGGTTAGGCACCTTTTTCTATGGTTATTTGTATGGTTGGATAACTATTCAAAGCAGGAGTATTTTGTTGGGAGTGTTTTCTCATAACTTTAGCAATGTATTAATACACCTCATCCCAATGATTAAGTAACTAAAGAATTTCAAGCGTTTTCTATCAATAAAAACCTATTGGAGATAAAAAATACAATTCAATATAAAAGTAGTTTTGGTCTGCGATGTAAAAGAAATATCTTTAGTACCTAAATAGAGTATCTTATTATTCAACATAAATCACGATAAACACACTTATTTCTTATGTCTCAAGTAGCAGAGTTTGATTGGTTAAATTGGCTTCTAAATCTAGTATTAGCGTATTATATAGGTAGTTTCATTTGGGAATTTCTAAAAAAATATTTTGTAATGGTACGTCTTTTCGATATTGAAAAAGGGAATCAAAATGAATTGATTCATTTTGTAACCATTTCAAAACAACAACTTGAAAATATTCAAACCACATATCAGTGGGAATCCTATGATGAATACGACAATCGAGTAACAGAATACATGGAATTGCTATTAGATAACCTAACGCAAAAACATAAAGGAAAAGAGACGTCAAATCTATTTTGGAAAGAGCTTACCAGAGGACAAAAAATCTTTTGGTCCTTTTTAGCATTTTCGGGAGAAGTAGATAATGGTGGGGTAAACCAATTTTTACATAACAAGGGCGAACATTTGAATGCGGTCAGACAAGTGATGGTTGAGCTAAATCAGACAGAGCTTTTGAAACTCTATGATAATTTCCTAGCAGAACTTAAGAAAAATAGTTTAAAAATGAATTGGTACCTTAGCTTATCTCAAACTACTATTCTGAGTAAAAACCAAAGACACAGAGCCTATTTGAAAAGTCTTGAACTACTAGATTCTCCAGAAGAGCTAAATGACTATTTTTATTCAGACGAGTGCAGACTCCAGTGGGACAAGGCGATGAGTGACTATATTGAAAGTAATTTACAACAGTTTGCCCTCATAAATTAATAGGAGATAATAAATACCTTTTACACGCAACAGTTTTAGGCAGTAAAAAAGAGGAAGCATTTCAATAAATTGAGGAGGTTGATGGCTTTTTTACTGTCTGTTACTAACAAATCACCTATTTATTAAATTATTCGTTCTCAACACTAGACAGATTCCCATTTCGATATTTATTGCTAATTTTCCAAAGTTCTTATTAATTCCTCAACCCATTCTGTCAGATGAAATTTACACCTTATTCTTTATTTGCCATTACTTCAACGCTTTTATTGGGTCTTGGTACTATATTTGCCTCGCGAACATTTGATATTATCTTACACGATTCCTTTTACGTAATAGGATATCTTCCCATCTCCATCTCATTTAGCCTCATTTCAGGATTGATGGCGCTAATCTATTTTATACTACAAAAAACTGGAAAACGTATAAATCAAAAGATAGGATTTTGGCATTGGAGTCTTTTTAATTTTGGATGGGTTCTTTTAGCCATTTCCTTCAATTTGGAACAATTAATCAAAAATTACAATGTGGTCGAATATGCAATTATGGGGTTATTGTTAGGTGGTTTGACTACGTTTTTGATCAGTTTTCTGACCTTCGCTTTTGGCGTTTTCAAAGCTTTTAGAAATAAAGATATGTAAACTTTTTCGCTACGGTTGAATAAATTCATCAGCTAAGTGGAATCTTTCGTTCAGAACTATATTACTATTATTGATAGCACTAAACCCATGATACACTTTATCCAGAGTATCTTTTTCTTCTAATTATTAACTTGGTGTTTCTAATCTGATGTTCACACCATTTTGGGATATTACTAAAGGAAGACAATCTTTGGTTTGGACCAACGGACGTCTGAGGTTTTAGACAAACGGTACTTCGTATCTGGCATGACAATAGGTAGACTTCAAAATTCTAAGTAGTACATGCTTGAGAAACCCTAACTTTTCTTCCCTATTGTTGTAATACTAAAGCCTATTTTGATATATTTGGAGTATAATAAAACTACCTATTTTAAATTTCCTCTTACTTCACACCAATCACAAAAACCTCTAGCTATGCTTTACATCCGTCAAATAAGAATAATGCTATTATTCTTCGCTATTCTAGGTATAAACCTTTGTTTGGACAAACCGTAAAAGTAAAATCCGACTCCACCAAATTCAATAAAATAGTCTTCGAAAATACTAGCTCGTTTCAATTTGATGGCACAAAGCCTATTGGAAAAGGTTGGGATATTTTAGAGAAGCAATTTCCTGATAATCAATTTGTCGCATGGGGAGAATATCATAATTCAAAGCAGCTTTCGCAATTATCAAGCTATGTACTTGAAGCGGCTTCAAAAAATGGATTTAAAAATTGGTGCGTCGAAACAAGTCCGTTTGTCGCAAAAGAACTGAAGCAAATTTCAAGAACAAAAAATCCCGTTGATAGCATAATCAAGTTGTCAAAAGACAAAGGGAAATATGGTACCTTTCCTTTCTTCCGAACCAAGGAAGATGCAGAAATGCTAGTAGTTGCCAACAAATACAATTACAATATTTGGGGTATCGACCAAGAATATCAAATGGCGTTTACCTACGTAATCAATAAGGCATTTCATTTGCAATCTCCCAATTTTAAAGCAAGATATCAGGCGGTGTATGACAGCCTAATCGCTAAATGGTGGATGCCCAAAGTTAAGTTGCTCGACAGCTTAAAAAAGGGAATTACTCAACCAGAACTAAAGGCAGCGCTCGAGGATATTAAAATTTAAAGAACTATTTATTATGAAGACAATAACCTCATGAGGGCGACGCTCATGAAAAAGAATTTTTATCAGTATTACGACCATACCAAGGACAAAAATAAAAAAGTCTTTTTCAAATTAGGTGCCAATCATCTTGCCAAAGGGCAGAATTTGTCAACACATTTATATGACCTTGGTAACGCTGTCTTCGAACTTTCACAGCATAATCAAACCAATTTTGCCAATATATTTTTCTTAAACAGATATTATATTACCGAAAAAGGAGAACTCATCGATGATTTAGAGGACCCAGATGGGGAATATCCAAAAGAGTTTTTGAAATTATACCAGAAAGACCAATGGGTAGTGGTGGATATGCGCCCCTTGAAAGTAAGGTATAAAAACGACAAAACATTGAGCGAGGCGACATATCAAATTATGGATAAATATGATTTTATCGTTGTCTCACCAGAGGTTATGAAGTAAAAAAGACATAATTGCTCAAAATAGATGATTTCTTAAGTGTATTAGCCAGTAAAATATTCTCATCTTAAAACCTTAGAAAAATTACCATGAAGCCAATTAATAGCACTTTACTCCTAGGAATTTTTCTGTTTGTAACCTATTCCAGCTGTGAGAGAGCGAACACAATCCCACAGGAAAATGAAAAAGTTATTGAAGTTCAAACTGGCAAAGAGACCACCATACAATTCAACGACAATACCTATGTCTTTACGCTCAAGTCTGTAGATGATGCGCGTGTACCTGATTGCAATCTTCACTATGGCAGCTTATTGCCAGCGAAGTTGAGTATAGAGGTAAATAAACAAACTTACAATTATGAGTTTTTTAGCTGTAAACTTGATGAAGAATTTAGCTGGACCGAGCTTAACAATCGACCAGAATCAATCAAAGAAACAAAGACTATAAATGATCACACTGAATTCAGGGTATCAAAAGTTTCGACAACGAATCAAAAGGATCTCGGTGCAAGCATTCGAATTATCTTACGTAACAAATAGCGTTGAAATTATATGAAATATCTTTGATGGTGCTGGTAGCCAGTCCAGCACTTTTAATAACTTTAGAAGTTAAATTCTGAAATCCTTGAAACAAAAATCTAACACCTTGAAAACTATTATCTATCCATTGGCACTTCTTCTAAGCTCCTGTTTACAAGATAACTACATCGCCAACCCAAATGATTATCCAGCTTCATGGATACCTAATATCTTGGATAAATTTCAAGAAGGTCGAAATCGATTTGAAGCAATAAGTATGACATTTCCAGAAAACTTAATCCTATTTTCTGGTACACTCTCGGATAGCCTACATTTTAGTCTGAACAGCATTTTACTTTGTAGACAACCAGCAAGCAAACCTCCTTTCAAACAAGATGCCTTTAAAACAGGGCTACAAATCACCGTATGTCCGACACAAAATCTGGGCATGTTTGAAGATATTGATTCCATTCCTCCTGCCCCGCAATTCCTTGAAAAAAGTACGGAAATCGACAGCCTTGCTACGATTAGGGATTACAACAAATGGATTTCAAGAAAAAGGAATTTGATACAAGCAATTCCAGTAATCATTTGTAATGCAGGAGTTGAAAAAATCTTACTTGAACAACAAGATAAAAAACTGACGATGATTCAAGAAGCCAAGGATGAATTAGGTAACTGGAGACCTATTGAATATTGGATTTTTCCAAGGTGTGGTTATAGCCGTGCACCTATTGAACTCTTTCCAAATGATTTGATTTTAACCAGAATAATTCGATATAAGGGTGATTTTGAAACAGATCTTAGATTAAAATTAAGGAGCAATCTGCATGTGTATTATTCTAATAGCTACCGCGGGACAATTCATAAAAGCCAATTCAATTTACCCGAAAGAGTACAGCGAAATTATTCGGAAGATGGCAAGATTGGTAAACACACCTCAGATATGTTTTTTCTAAATTATTAGGTAGTTTTACAAAGTTGCTTCTATGTAATATTGAACGCAACCCAAAAAATATTTTTACCCATACGATGACTGATTCTATTTTAACAAAGGACATAAAAGCAAAAATCAAAAAACTAGCCTATTATCAAATCATCGGAGGCTTAGTCGGCACACTCTTATCTATTTATTCAATTATCAAAAGTGAGTCACCAGCCAGTTACATCTATTTTTTGGCAGCAACGCTTATGGTGTTTAATTTTTTCACTATTTTTTCTGGTCAGCAATTAATAACAGGTAAAATTAAAAGAGGTCTTTTAATTTCATTAATTTGTCAAATCCCACAAATTATCAATTTTACTATAGCTGGATTTGGATTCACTTTAGTTTCTGGAATTCTGATCTCAATCGGCGTTGACTATACTCAATCATTTAAATTGGTTATGAACAGTGGCTTCTCAATGTTAGCCTTCAATTGGAACAATCAAGATGCGTCGATTATCTTCAACATAAATATTGTGGCAGCCTTCTGGACTGCACAAATTGTAAAAATTCAAGAGGAGATTAAATATAGAGAAAGGTTGCTTGAGGGGTTGACTTTGTAGGGTAAAAGTAAGCGAACAACATTAAATTAAAATATGAAATATTACGCATTGTTTGACAAAGCCCCTTTTTTTCTTCCTGTTGTTGCTGAACATACTCATATTCACACAGTAGATCGTGTGGATCTTTTTTATGGCAAAAACACTGAAACCAAATTTGTAAAACCGATAGGAGTATATAAGTCAGAGTTCTATGAATTCATGATGGATACAGATATTGGGGATGGTAGCTTTGTTATAAATGAAAGAGTGAAAAATATTCTGGAAAAATATAACATTGATAACCTAAAATTCTATGAAATTGCTGTTTTTGTTGGTAAGGAACAGCAAAATTGGAAAGAGTTTTCACAGATTTCTGATAAATTTTATTATGTCACAATACAAAAATATGACTATTTAAGTGAGATCAATTTTCAGATGTCTCGTTTTTTATTAGGACCTTCCTATAGAAGAGAGGATGAGCACTTAGAAATAGAAGTTAGGGATTTAGAAGACTTAAAGAGAATTAGTAGAGAAAATTCAGATATGAATATAACTGCAAAGAAATTATATATTCAGGATAGTTCTATGAAATTTGATATAATCAATTTTAACCTAAATGGCTTAAATTTTTATCATTTTAGAAATCCACTAGGTATATCAGAACGATTAAAAGAAATTTTGAGTCTTCATAACGTAAGTGGCATCGATAGATACAGTTCTGAATTCGTTTGTGAGATCTTTGATAAATTATGAGAGATGGTGTTAATGCGGTCGCTGGTGCTGGATACCTCTCATGTACTCTTTTTTTCTTGGGATTTTATCCCAAACAATAGTATAGCTTTTTTACTTTTATCTATTAATGTCTGTAAGGAGAACCTTTTAGTAAAGAGTTTTATATATTAATTACTGGTAAAGTACATGTAGCAAAAGCTAGTCATTCTAGTAATCTTACTAGTGTATATTCAGAATCAATGACAGAAAGGGAAATAATCATCTACAAAACTAGACCGAAGCTTATTCTTTTGAGTATAACCCTTTGTGGTTTTGCTTGGTTTCAGCTCTTAAGCATTTTAATAATCAAAAGTGTAAACACGCAGTTCGGCGTTTTATCTATATCATTTATTATATGTTTTGAAACCCTATCGTTAACCGCACTTTATTATTTCCTTACCATGCGAGGCATTAAGCTTAGCGGAAAAACACTTTGTGTTTATCATTTGTATCTACCTATGAGGGAGGAATTCACATTTGAAGAAATAAGAAGTCTGCATCAAACAAAGGAAAAGGTCATTATCAACGAGGGCGTACTTTCAAAGTCAGGGTATAACTTTTATCATATTACAACTATAATATTGCTCAAAAATGACAAAGTGATTAAGCTTTACAGTATTGGTGAAATGGACTTTAAAGAGTTAAACCAAACCTTTCAAAGGTTGAGACGTGGTGAGGGTAAAATCAAAGTCCAAAAACGGCATATATTTCTATACCTATTGGACAATCTTCATGATGTATTCATGACAATTTTTTTCTTATTTATAACCATCGGACTTGGATACGCCCTTTTGTTTGGTTAGTTTTTATCTGCTAATGAAATTACAGATCAATTTTTATTCTTAAAAAATGTCAGCCAGACTAAATGTATTATTTGTGATTGTATATTCTTCAAATCTATCTGTTTCAGTAAGAAAAGAAATCAGACCAAAACGTTAAATCATTAGTAACCAAAAAGTTATCAATATTAAGAAAATTCAATGATTTTTTACAAACGTTAATAGTGTTTATCTAAAGTATTAATTTTCACATCTTAGCTCCAGTCACCCTATATCACATGATTCGACATCTCATTTTTGTAGTAACGATTATTTTGCTTTCATGCAAAAAAGACTCACAAACATCCGAAAAAGCTCAGCACATTGATACGGTGTCTAATGCTAGCCAGAAACCTATTGAAAACTCGAAGCAATTTGAATTTACAGTTGCCACAGAACAGGATTTCATCTAGGCCAAAGCAAAATTCAAAGATAAATTGACTCAGGATACAATCAACTTTCCTAAAATAAATGGAGAAATCAAACTACTGATTGAAGGAAAAAAACCTACTCAACTCTCCTTTAGAGATACGCTAATAAATACAGACGATGAGAACATTAGAGAGTATAAATATGAAGGCCAATTTAAACAAATAGACCATTATGTGGTAAGTGGTACATTCTGGGAGCACTATGAAATCTATTTGATCAACAAAAAAACAGGAGAAAATACATTACTTTGGAACGTTCCAGCTTTATCCCCTTCCAACCAATTTATTGCAAATCTATCGCTACCATTTGGGCTTGAAGGAACTCCTATTGGTATTCAGATTTGGCGTATTAACAAAACAAATAATACTTCAAATTTTAGTATCTCAAAGCATATAGAAATAAACCCAATAGACTGGGCTCCAACTGATTTTGTATGGCAGTCAGACAAAATTATTCTTCTAAAAGTAGCAAAGGTTGATACTTTTTTAAATAGCAATGGTATCCCTCATAAGAACGATTATTACTATCTAAATTGAGTTTTTAATTCTGAACACTAATTAAATCATCAAAAAACCCAACCTACTTATGCCATCAAAAGAACAAATAATCGAGAAACTAGGCGAGTTTATACAAATGGATAAATTCTCTGAAGAAGCATGGAATCAACGAGGGCTTCTTCCGTCAAGTGATGAAATGAGTCAAGAATTGAGTGCATTTTTTAACGACACATCCCAAAAACTCATAGAAAATATTGATAAAAACAGCGACTCTAAAACGCTCCTAAAGACCTTAAATTCACAATTATCTACATTGGAGAAAGATGATTTTGATACTGAGGAAAAAGAATTCATCAGTGATTTACTGTATGACCTAGCCTCTTTAGTAGAGGTGGACATCAATGAAGATTTAAACCAATGGCTCTATGGATTCACCCTTGACACCATTTCATATTTTCAAGAAATGTTTGAGTCTCAAAAAAAAGTAGAAATAATTGAACAAGTATGCACTGGATGTAGTAGTATGATTGAGTTCATTATCAAAGACATAGATGACCATGCCGTACAAACAAACTGGTTGGTGGTTGAATGTGTTACTTGTTCAGAGTTAAATTTAATTCCGACTGGCAAAAATATTAGGCTACAAAATTACGGTACTTATCTAGTAAAAGAGCAGCTAGATGGAAAGGACTATAACCAGAACAGTGCTCTCGATTACTTAGCACATCTCAAGCAAAATCGAAGCTAAACAATTTGTCTATAATGCACTGAAATTATCAGGTATTAACTTTATCCTTTCCAAGCTCATATAACTCCCTTTCCAATGAAATATCTTTCGATTTGCCTCCTGATTCTGATTACATCATGTACATTTGGACAACAAGAAACCTTTGATGAGGTGCTAAACTATTACCAAACTAAGCAAAACTTTAATGGAACGGTACTTGTATCGAAGGGTGGTAAAATAGAGTTTTTACAAGGCATTGGTATTGCTAACCGAGAGACTGATTCAAAAATTTCTAAATTTTCAACTTTCAGAATAGCCTCTATGACTAAAGCATTTACTGCGGTACTGATTTTACAACTTTACGAAAAAGGTAAACTAGATTTGAAGACCCCTTTCAGCAAATATTTCCCGACTTACAATGGCAATGCAAAAAATGTAGTAACCATCGAAAATTTACTAACCTATAGCTCAGGAATTCCTGACAAAATAGGTAATATTGGCATGCAACCCTACAAGAAGCGGTTGTCTCTCGATGATTTTATAAATCAATATTGTAGCGAAGATATCGTCGAGAAACCAGGTGAGAAAAGTATCTACAGCAATGTGGAGTATATAATTTTGACTAAAATAATTGAGAATATCACCAAAAAATCCTTTTTGAAAGTCCTCCAAGAGCAAATCCTAATACCTTTAAAAATGAGTCATTCTGGATTGATTAGTGATAAATACAAGCCCAAGGGTTTAGTAGATTCCTATTCTATCAATGACAGCACCAAAACCATCTTGAAAGATGAACCGTATTTTGCCGAAAATTTCTTTGGTGCGGGTGCCATGTACTCTAGTGCGGAAGATTTATTCAAATTTGATCAAGGGATTTTTCAAGAGAAATTACTCAGCTCCGCTAACACAAAACTACTCATCAAACCAAACCCCAAACTTGGGAATACTGCTTTTGGTGTATGGTACGCCGATGGATATGGGACATTCAACAAACCCTTTATTTATCGCACTGGTGGGATTCTAGGTGCAAACTCAAATTGGATACATACCCTCGAAGACCAGCGCTGTATTATTGTCTTAAATAATACCGATGGAACCAATCTATATGGTATGTCAGAGCAATTCTATTTAGTAAGCAAGGGTGAAAAGCCCAGCATGATAAAAAATAAATAAATCTTAGCGAGTCTAAAAATATGATGGAATTTATTCAAGAAATAAAGAATCGAAACGAAGTTTTATTCTATTTTGGTCATGTCTGCCTTTGGGCTGGGATTATATTTTTGGTACTCTCGACAATCTCTCCGTTGAAAATCTACGGCATAAGCGCATGGTACAAACCTTTTAAATTTGCTATTTCATTAGGAGTATATTCATGGACTATGGCATGGTATTGTCATTATTTACCCAATTTTAATTTGAGTTTGTTCAACTGGACAGTCGTAGTTCTATGGAGCTTTGAACTTATTTATATTACATTACAAGCAAGTAAAGGGCAACTTTCACACTATAACTTATCGACGCCAGTTTATACGATACTGTATGGTCTAATGGCCATTGCCGCCACTGTTGTTACGCTATACACAGCATATATCGGTTTTTTATTTTTCAAAGATGACTTCCCAATGTTACCGACATATTACCTTTGGGCAATCAGACTGGGCATTGTACTCTTTGTGATTTTCTCATTTGAAGGTTTCGCCATGGGATCAAGACTCAACCACAGTGTAGGCGCGTTGAACGATAATTCCAATTTATGGATTATTGCTTGGAGTAAAACGGTGGGGGATTTGCGAGTTGCACACTTTATCGGGATGCATGCTTTACAAATATTACCAATCGTTTCATTTTATTTCTTAAAAGACACCAAACTTACAATAGGGCTTGCCATCATATACGGGCTTCTCTCCATAAGCACACTTATTCAGGCTTTACAGGGAAAGTCTTTTCTAAAAAGCTTCATATAACTCTTGTAACTTTTGGATGCTTAATAACCTCTTAATCAATTAGTTAATATATTTTTTATTGACCCAATCTGATTACTGGACAACATTAAATGTACTAGTTCAAGACTTGGTCTTGGACTCATTTTTTCAAAAGTTTTAAACTGTTGAAAAAAAATCAGTGAAAAAGTCGATACACCTGAATCACACTTTCTTATTATACCCAGTAATCAGTGACCCAATTTTTTTTATACCTTGTTCAATTTCCAAAATATTGAGCTTTCTTTGAAAAGAAAGAATTACTTCGTTAAATTGTAGAAAGTTGTCAATTTTTAACCTCCAACCTGCTAAGCCAAATGGCCTCTTTCAAAACAACAATCACATTTAGCCTATTCATACTTTTATCCTCTTGTTTTGGGCAATTAAAAACGCAAGAAAATAACTCAGCTCCCACCGTCGTAAAATCCTTCAAAACAACTGGATTGGCCCCTGATTTTGATACCACATTGGTAAGTCAGTACATCAGAAGTATTTTTCAAGATTCGAAAGGTAATTTGTGGTTTGGCACCATCGGTGATGGTGTAGTTCGCTATGACAAAAAAAACTTGCAATACTTTTCAACCCAAGAAGGATTTATCTCAAATAGCGTTTTTGCCATCAATGAAGACCATCAAGGAAATATGTGGTTTGGAACAGACCAAGGTGTTTATCAATATAATGGCAAAACCTTTCGAAACTTCAATCAAAAAGACGGACTTCAGCAAATAGATATCAGTCGCAGAAGTATCCTAGTGGACAAATCAGGTAAAATTTGGGTAGGCACTCATCGAGGTGTGTATCAATATGATGCCGAGGCAGACCGACAAGGGAAGCCAAGCTTTAGTGTATTTTCATTACTACCAGAAATCAACACAGCCGATATATTTGAAGATAAATCAGGAAATATTTGGTTTGCGACGTCCAATCAAGGAGTTTTTAAATATGATGGAAAAACAATCACAAATTTTAATGAAAAAGCCCAACTAGGAGAAAACTATGCAGGAGGAATTGCGCAAGACTCAGCAGGAAATATGTGGTTTGTGTTCAAAAATGGAATCTGTAAATATGACGGTAAAACATTTACAGAATATACCGCTAAAGATGGCTTAGGAGGAACTGAGTTTTGGGGCATATTAATAGAGAAATCCGGGATAATCTGGATTACTGCCAGAGGTAGCACCACCAGATTCAACCCGTCCATTCCATTACCAAACCCTAAGGCATTTAGTGTATTCACTTCTGCAGATGGATTTACTTGTTGTGTACAAAGTATTTTCCAAGATCAATCAGGTCATGTATGGTGGGGAACTGGTCAAGGATTATATAATTTTGATAAAACAAGATTTTATCAGGTAAAGCGTAATGGACCTTGGCAAAATTAATTGGATGACTTTCTCCTTATTTAACCAAGTTTAAATTCTTCGCCTCGCGGAGATAAAACAATGTAATTTTTTATAGAAAATTAGATATGTGGCTATCTATAAACTTTTGGGCATGTATTGTGCCCAAAAGTTAGATTTTTACAATATCCCCCTTGTTACACCATAGTCTTAAGACCAATTATATGAAAAAAATATTACTTATCATTTGTTGCATTTTCAGTTTTACTTTCATTTTAGCCTTTTTATACACCAAATATCCAAGTGATAAAACGATACGAAATCTTGTCCAAAATAACCTTATTCATCAAACTCAAGTACTCTCCTACGAAATTGAACTAGCACAAATTGGCTGCGAATCAAATAGCTGTTATTTGCGAGCACTTCTCAATAATGAGTTTGATAGACTATCTGGAGGTTTTTCAAATCGATATCAATACGCCACTTACAATTTTGAGGATAAAACGCTAACCAAGGCAGAAAGAGTTGCCAAAAGAGTTACTTTATCAGACTATCTCTCTAAACTGGCAGTATGCCAACTTATTACTGAAAGTATACGCAGAAGTTTTCAAATTAGGATAAATAATAATGAATTTGTTCATCCGATTCAATTGCTCACTAATATTATTGAGCAAGTCTCACTACAGGAACTCTTGATGCCCCAAATGCTCAAACCTTATGCGATTGCATTAAAAAATAAAGGGATAATTGATCATAACTTTGATAATCTTCTCAAGAATATCGAATCAAATAAATTACAATCAACACTTGATCTTTTGAATTATTCGAGCAAAGCTGTGCTGATAAATTATCAAGAATATGACCCAAAAATCACAAGGAATTATCTTGAAAAGCTTTTACAAAAAATAGCTAAAGTATTGCCAGAATTAAGTTTTCATCATTTTGAATCTAAGATAATTGTTGATAGTACATCGTCTGAAAATGAAAACAAAGATTACCAAGTAACAGTATCGTTGACAGTGAATGGTCACAAATACCAACAACTTTTCAAGCATTATGCTAACACAGATGCAAAGTATGATGTTGTTGCTCTTGAAGATTATTACAAAGTATTCAACAAAATACTTGTTGACATTCAATCACCTTACCGATTACATTTGGTGAAGGTGCCCGAAAATATCACTTCTGAGCTACATTTTTTCGGGATTATGGCTCTGACAAAAGAGCAAGAACAATTACTCAAGCAAAATCAAATTTACTTGACAACTAGTCTGGAAAATTTCGAAAAATCATTAACAACAAGTAGAGTGGAAGTTGCGATTAAGGAGTACCAAAACATTGGTTTATTGGCACATCTATCACCGAAGCAAACAAAAGAAGCAAAAGAGCGGATATTATCACAAGATCATACTAGTTTAAACGACATACTAAAAGGTTTTCCCGATGTTTTTTTAAGATTAGATGCTGAACTACAAAATCTACAAGACCCCTACGCTTCATTGGTGAAAGAACTAAAGCAACTCTCTCACAACGAATTCTATCCCATAGACGTATCGGATAATTTTGATATTAATAACGGTAAAAGTGTCGTAGTAAAATTCAAAATTAAGAATAAGAACTATCAAAAAATATTAAAAATTGAAGATGACTGGATTGATATTGATTTTTTTAGTTTTATAGACAGTGTGGTTAAGGAACAAAAACTGAAAGGAAAATTCTACAGTATTTTATCTGACAGTCAAATCATCACCTTGATTTACCTGACAAATGATCAGTACATTTATCTCAAGAAAAATAAACTTATAGAATTCTCCTCATTTTAAATCAATTTATGTAATACAATCAATTGATTTAATGAGAGAGATACTGGCTGGTGCTGAATTTCTTTGCTAGTGCAGGATTTCAATGCTGGTGCTGGATTCCTATCCAGCACCGACCATTTCTTAGGATTCTATCCGATTGGTATTGATATAATTATTTTGCCGATTCAATTATAACTTCATAAGCTACTTTTTCTAAATTAGTGCAGAAATTAAAACGTCTAGCAAATAAAAATTGACTCTTAACCGTAACTCAAATGAAAATATTTCTTACACTTAAACATTGGCAACTATTCGGAATCTCCTTCGGGTTACCAATCATTTTTCAAATTATTGCATTCGTATCAATATTTGGAAGTAAAACCCCAGCTAACTTTTTTTATATTTCTTATCTCTTCCCGCTTTTGACGCTTGTATTCATGTGTACGTATTTTGGTTGGTTTTATGCTGTTGGCTCTAATTTGCACCAAAAATTACCTTCCTCTGTAAAAATGAATCTAACGCTCTTCAAAACCTTTTTGGTTTTCCCAATCGTTTATATTGGATTTATATGCCTTATTATTTTTAACATGTCTCAGTTGGGGGAACCTAATTTTATGCTATTCACTTTGATTTTTCCTCTTCACTTAATTTCGATGTTTTGTGTTTTCTACTGCTTATATTTTGTTACGAAGGTGATAAAAACGGTAGAAAGACAGGAAAAGGTAAGCTTTGGCGATTGCTTGGGGGATTTTTTCCTGATATGGTTTTTCTTCATTGGCATTTGGATTATCCAACCAAGAATTAATGCGCTATATCAAAAAGATGTAGCATAGAAAACAAATTACCAACCAGAAGGGTGTTTTGTGCCTGTTTCAGTTTAAAAACTTCTGAAAAATAAGTCTCACACGTTAGAGCCGAATTCTTATCCAACACCGACCTTTCTTAGGATTCTAACCTAAATTTAAGTTCAAAAGATATGTTCTCGTATGACCAAGCGAAAATAATCGTTCAAAACTATCTCTCTAACTTTGAGTTTAGTCGTATTGATGACACTTTTGTGGTTATTGAAGAGCAAACCATTGAAAAACCATTTGCTTGGATATTCACCTATACAAGCAAACAGTTATTTGAAAGCATTGATGTAAAATTTCAGATAGCTGGTAATTCATTAGTATTTGTCAACAAGTATTCTGGTAAAATATGTACTTATTCAACTTCATTAGACTTGGACACCCTCCTTGTAAAATACGAAGAAGAAAACCTTATTTGGAGATTAGTTATCATGGACATAGATTCACTTAGTCAAAAACAACTCCTTTTCTTGAAAAGAAACTTAAACCTTGATTTAACACAAATCTCTAGAATAATTACTGATAAAGTGCAAGATTTACAATGTGGTTCACTCAATCGACTAAAGGAATTACAAGAAAATTTATTGGAATGCGATATAAGAACTGAAATTATGATTAATGTAATTTCGTCATGTCCTTAAATACATTTGAACATTCAGATAAAATCGACCTCGTAATCCAAAACCTCCAATCAAATATTTTATGAATAAAATCATCCTCTTTTTGATAGCATTAAACCTCGTTGGCTGCCAAAAAGAAAAACAGAATCCCGAACAAAAGATTTTTGATAGAATCTTATTTGTATATCATTTAAAACAAACCGTGGAAGCTGAAACGTGGAAGACATTCAATGCTCCTCAATATGATGTTCCATTGGTTTATTTTACAGATTCTAGTTCGTATATAGCAAATCCCACCGAAAAATTTCTAAAAACATTCAAGTCTGAACTTTTATTGGAGGATGGTAAAGTTAAAATTTACAAAACTCAAAAAAGAGTGGATGATTCTCCCTTTCACATGGAGACAGGCATGACTTTGGGCGACCCTACCCCTGAATTTAATTACCATTCGCCTTTTATGATGTGTAGTAGCTTCGAGGAGACTGTCAAAACCATCCCGGATGTTGGATCCACGGATGAATGGACCACCATGATTATCCACGAATATTTTCACGGTTTTCAATATAAGCACAAACCCTATATGGAGTATTATGAAAAAGAAATCGTACAAATCCAACCAGATAGTTTGAGTGCTTTTTACAAAACCGTTCCTTGGTTTAAAGAATCTATTGATATCGAAAATAGGTTTTTGTTGGAGGCTATCTCAGAAAAAGATAACATTAAAACTGCTAAAATCCTTCGTGATTTTTGGGTTAAAAGAAAGCAAAGAAGGCAAAAATTCCAAAAGGTATTCAAGTTTGATATCGACAAATTTGAAAAGTGTTATGAAACCATGGAAGGTACCGCAAGATATGTTGAATTCTCATTATACAATCATTTTGCCCAAAGAAAACCAGATGAAAGCTTATTAAAATCTGACAGCTCTTTCAAATCATTTGCAAAATTCAAGAACTATAATCTTCAAAAGGATCAATGGTTGTATCTGACTAACAAAACTACATACTTCTATGCAACGGGTTTCAATATGGCTCGCTTACTAGACAAACTAGGTATCGAGTACAAATCAAGACTTTTTAAAGATGGTACAATTTCGTTAGAAGATATTCTGAGAGAACAGCAGTAGTGCCACCCAGTCCAATTTAACACCTGATTATCTCGTATTTTAATAAAGTATTCAAACAAATAATCCAAAACCTTTTCACACCAAACCATGGGAATTTTCGATCAATTTTTCAAAAAAAACCAAAACACCGAAAGCAATCAAGAACCATCCGCCTTCGACATACCTATTTCTGAACTACAAAAGGCTAGAGAAGGCACTATAAACCTTGGACAAAGTATTTTCCCTGTCATCAAAAGAGCTGATGACCCGAAGGTCAATATCGATTCGATTTCTGCAGGAGAAATTCTTAAAGACCCCATCGCAGAAGAAATTGTGGTTTGCTACGTAATAGATATGGGCGAAAATTTTGAGTTTATTACCACAAAGCATCTCTTGAGCTTTGGACTAACCTTTGATGATATACGTGACGCAGGCAAACGAAATCTCATCAACCGAGTAAATGAAGATTGTAAAATTTCGATTATGGATTATTCCTCGAGCAATCCTGCCATCAAGCCTTTTTATCGTTTGGAATTTGATAGTAATCTGAATCCTTCCATTATGCTTTTGGATGAATTTTGGGAGTCGAGTATCAAAGAAATTATTGATATTGATACCATTGCGGTAACAATCCCAGCGAAAAATATTATTTTCTTCTCCGATATGAAAGTGATGGAGAGCTTCAGAACGATGCGTCCAATTTCAAAAAAATTCTACGAAGCCTCTATATTAGATCAGGTAGAATTATCGACAAATACGTACATCCGTAAGAACGGAAAGTGGATTTTATTTCTTGATACGGATGAACAAATGGCTGAACTTTGGTCGTGATTTCAGCTAAAAATAAGCTTTATTCTTATTAATAACCGATAGGTTAATTGGCATATTTTCATCAGATAATTTTACTTATAGGAAGAAAATATGCTTTTCGGTCAACTATTTCAAATATTCGTAAATAGTTCTATCTTTCCATGCCAATAAATATCGATGCTTCTAATCCAACATAATTATGCTAAATCTAGGTGTCAAAGTAGTAAAATTTATCATAGTCTTCAATTTTGTTATGCTATCCCATGGATTAGCATTAGGACAAAAAAACGACGTTTGGATACGCTACCATGATAAAGCCAAGAATTTATACGGCTACAAAGATTTAAAAGGTAAAATTAAAATTCCCGCCAAGTTCGAAAAATATTTCACCCAAGCTGACTCATTTTACAATATCATCTCGGTAAAAGAAGAAACCTTACATGATTACAAGACTTATTATCTCCTTAAAAATGGGAAAAAAGTTGGTTTAGACAGCTTATATATTTTAGACTATGCTGTTGATTGTGAAAGTGAAGGAAAAATCCGATTCCAGAACAAGAAAAATGACAGAATTGGCTTTTTAGATAAAAATGGGAAAGCTGTCATCCCTGCCATTTATAATTATGCAACGCCGTTTTATAATGGTGTGTCCAGAGCACTTATAAATGCAAAACGTACGTGCTGGGATGAAAAGGAGGATACACTAAACTGTGAACATCTAGCTTGGAAAGGAGGAATCAAAGTTTTAATTAACGATAAAAATGAGATTTTGGCTGATAGTCTTCATAACCTTCCAGATAATATTAATTGGTATTCATTAAAAACAAATCAAGCCGACTTAGACACGAGTATTTGGTTTACTATTAAGGGGAAAAATGGGAATACCTATTCATTTATAGATTATCAAAAAGAGTTCAGACATTGGTTTGATACGGAGTTTTTGCCCGCCCTAAAATCCACGAATAAAGAGAGTTTGAAACGGCTGTTCTTTTCAGATTTACAAATTGAATCGTTGAAATTAGGGACGAGTAATCCCCATCAAAAAAATTTCAATACTTTTGTCCGCAAAATAGTTACACCCGAACGATTTCAAGCCAATGCTGTAAAAGAAATCCATATAATGAATGTGGATTTAATGTTCATGAACTCGGAAAAACCTATTTATAAAAAATATTTTGACGCATGCGGTCGCCACCAAAAAGAGAAGTTTCCTACTTTTTTAATTACCATCGACTACTATAGAAAAAGAAAAGAACCATTTATTCTAAAGAGTTTTCCTCAGGTAGATGCAAATTGGAAACCATCTGAATTTTATATCAACCATGAGTTAGATTATCAGGAAAGATTTGAATTTCTTAAGACAAGCGATGGATATAAACTGTTTGAGGTTTATGTAAAAAACTGAATAATGACATAGTCAAAAATAAATTAACCGATAAAAATTATTACCTACTATGACTTTAACATATAGCTTATCTGAAGATGACTTTCTCAATAGTCAGTTATTCATTATAAAGAGCAAAGGAACTTTTCAAAAGTTCAGACAAATAAGTATGATAACAATTACCGTTTTGTACATTATTACAGTTAGTTTTTCTTTTTACTTTAAAAAGGACTTCTTAGGATATACCATGATAATAATTGGATTGATAACACTTATCGCTTATCCAACTTATTATAAGCAATCATATAAAGAAAGATTGAGAACCCAGCTAAGAGATTATGTAAATAATAAGTTCGACATTGAATTTACAATAGTACTTACTGAAGATTATTTAAGGTCTTTTTCTGAAGATTGTGAAACAAAAATAAAACTTCAACAAATCGGAGAGATTTTTGAGGTCGGCGAATATTTTTACTTGAAATTAAAAATTGGAGATACATTGATCATTCCAAAAAATCCAGTTGAAAACATCCAAGATTTGCAGTCAGAATTAAAACAAATCGCACAAAGATTTGAAATTGATTATACCACAAATCTTAATTGGAAGTGGTAAACCAAATTCAATGATTACTTTTCAGACGCACTTCCTAAAGCTTAATTTGATTTGATTGTATATCTCTAAACAATCCTTTAAAACAACCTCTTTTTACACCACGGCAAATGAAATATTTACTTTTTTTAATCACTCTTCTCTGTGTTTGCAAACAAGCACAATCTCAAACCAACTGGATCAGCAAAGAGGATAGTTTAGGAAATCTATTGTTTAGGGAAACGAATGTTTCCAGACACGATCAACAAACTTGGCAGTTTTTTGTAAAAGAGACAGGGTATATTCCTCCTCTCGGTCTTAGGCAGAGGGCTACAAACTTAGTGAATGATAAGAATATAGATACTCTTCCTCTACTGAAAAAAACAGTGCTATATCTGCTAATCTCAGACAATCAAAAAAACTTGATAGAAAACCCTTCGGATGGTTTAAAGCTGTATATCTTTAATGTTTCGACTAAGCAGGTCGCAGTCCCTAGCATTGGTACAGCTCCACAAAGCTTAATTGAGTATATTTTTGTAGAAAATAAATGGATAGTTCTTCGTAGAAAAGCAGGATGGCTCTGTCGTAAACCACGACCAAAAATTCATTTTCTACCCAATACAGTTAGTTGCTATAATATTTCTCCTGTCAATCAGGAAAATGGTACAATCACTTTAAAGTATAAAATTATGATGAGTTACAATAATCAGTCAATAGAATCAAACCAAATTACCATAAAACTTTACTCCAATCAACTGCAAAGGCTTTTGGAAGAGAATAATTGACATAAAGAGCATTAGACATATTACTAAGGAGAAAGGAATCTAGTTAGAAGAAAAGATAAATTAGTTCGTCCTTCCAATTTTTAGCAATGAAAAAAATAAAACTCTCTAAATCATTTATATATATCACAACCATTATTGTCATCGGGTTCTGTATTCCTCAAAACCTCAAAATGCCTGTTGCAGAAGCCACAAAGGATAGCTACAACCAACAATCCTTTTGGTATTGTCCATGGGGAAAATCGGTCACTCATAAAGGGGTAGATATTTTTGCTAAAAAGGGGACAAAAGTCTTTTCTGCTACTAAGGGTATTGTGTTATATCAGGGCGAAATTCCCATAGGGGGAAAAATCGTATTTGTACTCGGACCAAAATGGAGGCTTCATTATTATGCACATTTGGACAAAATTACGGTTCATGTTCTAAATTTTGTAAACCATCAATCTGTGATTGGAACAGTTGGGGATTCTGGCAATGCTTCAGGCAAAAGCCCGCATCTGCATTATTCTATTGAAACCATAATTCCTTATCCTTGGAGAATTGATAAAAGTCGCCAAGGATGGAGAAAAATGACTTTTTTAGACCCAACCGTATATTTGAACGAATATTTCTCCAACCGCCATCATGAATAGTAAGCGGCATCTGTTTTGAGAAAACTCGAAGACATTACCCTATATTCAATTTTAAAATTCCATAATTAAAACACTTATTCAAAACATGAAAAATACCATTTTAGCTCTTACCCTATTGACGTCGTTAAGTCCTTTTGTTTCTTATTTCGCTGAGGGTTTTCCTTCAGAAAATTATTCAAATAATTTCAGACAAGGAGTCATCACCATTATACATCCTGATGGGGTACATACAGTAATTCATTACAACGGTCAAATGAAATCAATTATTCACCCCAATGGAAAAATGAGTACGGTAATGGATACTCCCTCAACCAAAATAATTACGCATCCAGATGGTAGAGTTACTACCGTTTACAAACAAGGTATTCAATCGAGTATAATCAATCCCGATGGTTCGATGTCGATTATAAGTCACTATGGTCTCAATAACGTTATCACCTCCAGCAATGGAACTCAGGTAACGATTTATGATAATGGTACTACCAAAAGTGTTATTGGACCAGACGGAATCTGGCTTAACCTTCACGTAAGTAAAAGTGATAAAAGTTTAGACGATCCAGATGCTGCCGAATTAATTGTAATTACGAGCGAAGAAGCAATAAAAAAGAGCAAATCAATACCTCAACAAAGTGTTTCTACAAAGCAAAGTCGGAGACACGCTCAAGAAAAAGAGGAAGACAGTTTCTTTGATTTTATCTACGATTCTTTTTCTAATGTGGTGAAAAAACTCATTAATTCCATATTTTAAAATTGTAGAATAGATATTCTGCTTTGATTTCGTTACTCTTATTTAAGTCATTGAGATAGTGCTAAAATTGGATTTTAAAATCATAAATAATTTTGGGAATGAGGTTTTTAGTTTGGATGGATTCAAAATTATCATTAGCAGTTTTGATTGTCTGCTTTATGTCTGCCTGTAGGAATGAAAACACAAAAAATACATCGAATGAATTTTCCGAAAACTCCCAAAAAGTTCCTTTTGAACTTCCTCAACCTTTGGGAAAAATTTCAATTTCCTTACCAGAGCGATATGATACAGTATTTCACTGGATTGATTATTCGGATTGTCCCTCTTGTCATCACATAAAGTATCGAGCACAACCAAAGCATTTTCCTATTTTAAAAGAAACTGGATTTATTTCAGTAGAAGAACCACAAGATTCGATTGAAAGATTTACGATAAAACATCCTTTATTCCTTGAAAATCTACCGATTGAAGACTCGATAAGTATTGTAAATTTGCATTGGAACTTAAGGAGAAATCATAATTTATGGCGCGAAATATGCACAGAGTGTAGCCAAATAAAGCTTGAAACTATCACCAAAATAAACAATTATACCTTCTCTGTGTTTGGACTAAAGGGTTATAATTCAAAGCAATGTAGATGGATAAAACTACTTATCGCTCAAACCAGCCGACACGGGAACCTGTTGGAATTCAGATTTGAAATTGCTTACAAACGAGATAATCAGCGTACACATGATTTCTTTCAAAACTCGATGTCATATCTGAAATCTATTAGATTCGAAAATCATTAACTTTCTAAAGCTTAACCAAATTGCTGGTCTAAAGACCAATAATGACAAAATCAAAAGGATTTAGTTGACTCAATCATGAAACTAAACTTATATCAGATAGATGCTTTTACTGACCAAGTTTTTGGAGGTAATCCTGCATGCGTTGTACCATTAGAAACATGGTTACCCGACGACATACTCAAGAAAATCGCTCAAGAAAATGCGGTGGCAGAAACTGCTTTTTTTGTTCCTAAAAAGGATGCTATTCATTTAAGGTGGTTTACTCCAGAAATCGAAATGGATTTATGCGGTCATGCAACTTTGGCTACAGCGCATTGTCTCAAAACAATACTTAACTATTCTTCCAACACTATTTTGTTTGAAACCTTAAGTGGAGAATTAAAAATAGAGGTTGATGGTGATTTATATCGAATGGATTTTCCCTCGAGAATGCCGATTAAAGCTGAATTACCTGCAATAATTGCCCAATCTTTAAATATTCAACCAAAGGAGGTTTATAAATCAAGGGACTATTTACTTGTCTATGAGAGGGAGGAAGACATTAAGAACATCAAGATTAACAGGCAACAATTTGACTTGATTAACCTCGACCCAGGGGGAGTAATTGTTACGGCGGTGGGAACAAATGATGATTTTGTATCCAGATTTTTTACCCCACAAGCCTCCATTCTCGAAGATCCAGTAACTGGTTCTGCCCATTGTTCTTTGATTCCATTTTGGGCAGAAAGACTTGGTAAAAACATACTTAAGGCAACACAGATTTCGGAAAGGGTTGGAACACTTTATTGCCAAAACCTTGGAGAAAGAGTCATCATTAGTGGCAAAGCCAAAACTTACTCGATGGGCTCACTTTGGACAGTATAAAATCAATTATCCAGTTGATTTTTGTATATTTAAACCTCTGTCAACCAAGCTCTTCATGAACTAAAATGAGATACTTCTTAAAAAAATATGCAGTTTTATTGTCTTTGGCAATAGCCTCAATTCTCATGTTAATCGCTACACTTCAATATGCTGGCGGAACGATTCAAGACAAAAACACGATCGGATTCGATTGGTCTAGGAATTTTTTCAGTAATCTGTTTCAAGAAAACTCCTTAAATGGATTGCCTAACTTAGGAAGGATATGGGCCATTTTCGGAATGATATTTTATTCGTTGGGAAATGGCGTATTTTTTATCAATATGTCCAAGAAAATCAGCGATAAACAAGCCACTTTGGTTTTGAAAATCGTAGGATATAGCGAAATTCTATTCAATTTTTTGATAGCGACACCTTTACACGATAGCATGGTAACAATAACGAGTACGCTAACATTATTGGGCTTATTTTATATCACCATATTTTCATTCAAAACTTCTCTCCACCTATTAAAAATAGGCTGTGTGTTATCAATGCTTGTTTTCTATTATACCTTATTTTTGTACGGCACAGGCAATTGGGGTTTGCTAGCCATCATGCAAAAGGTCACCATTATTGGAAATATATTGCTGGTAATCAGCATGGAGCATTTTGTCCAAAAAGAAGATTTTCATCTAAAATAAACCCAGCCTCCAATTATAATAGCTAAATTATGGAAACCGAGAAGATTCAAACAATGCATCCTGACCCAACAAAATCAAATAAAAAGATTTTGTTGCTAAAATATGAAACCATTAAAACTACATTACTTTCTATTTTACAAGTTTCAGAATTAACGCATACCGATTTAATGGAAAAATTGTATCAGGAAGTAAAAGATACTTTCGAAGGTGGTGTACAATGGTACGGAGAAGTAGTAAAACTTGATTTAGAAGCGAGAGGAATAATCGAAAGAACGAAGACCAAGCCAGTTCTGTACAGATTGAAAAATGACTCTATTGAGTCATAGTCGTTTTTTACCACCTATTTTTTTACCTACTGAGTTTCAACTTTATAAGCAACCATGGGTCCGAAGCACTTCTTTAAGTTTTCAATTTTATTATTCATCTGCAATTGTATAGTTATTCTTCCACTTATTCATATCTCTTTACTTTTTATTTCAGATTGCCTATATTTTCATCTTGGGCAATAGTCTCTTGATTACAATTTTATCAAAGATTTTAGCTAAAATCCAACTCCCACAAGCTGCCATTATTGGAGCATTGATATCCTGTCTGAGTTTGAATTTAGCCTATTTATCTTGGCATTTAGGTATATTCGTTAATCCTTTTTATGGTTTTCTCCTATTCTTGGTAGCTTCATCCGTACTATGGTTTCTACTTCCTAAATCAAAATTAGTCTATCATAAAACACCCTTTAGCCTTATTGCCGTATTGGGGTTATTTCTAATTCCCTATTTCGTAGGAGACAGATTACCAAGTCTTCCTGAGAAAAGAAATACAGTGATGACCGAAATTATCATTAGAAATTTTGCTAAAAAAGATACCATACACAACTTCGTTGAAATCAGTTATCTTAGACAGCCCCTATTTGGCTTACGGCAAACTCAAACAATCCAAAAATTGCGCCCTAACGCAAGAGGCGGTTTTAGGATAAACCTAGCCTCTGTTTTTGATATTAAAATTCAACTTATAGACGATAAAAACAGGGTGCAAAACTTCCATATCTCAAGTAATCAGTTAAAAGTGCAAAGAAAGTTTATATTTGATGCTAAACAATAAATGAGAGTCAAATGCTTTACAACTATCGATTTACTTTTTCATTTTTGATCGCAATCCCAGCTATTTTATTTCTGTGCTTGTTTGAAGAAACTAAAAATTGGCCTGAAATTATCATATACAATAAAACAGGGTATCAACTCGATTCTCTGGAATTTGAAGAACACTACTTTCAACTAGCGCTAAATGATTCTATAATTATCAAAAATTGTAAAAGCTTTTCTATGCAGGATGATTTACCATTTGGCTTTCCACAGGCCAAAATCAAGGGTATTAGCGTCAAGAAACCTCCATTTTTTATCTGCGGAGCAGGAGTCTCAAAAATTGTGCATGGAACCTACCAATACGATATTATACTTAATAAAAAATAGATTTTCCATTTCTGATTTGACAGAATCATAAGTGATAAATCAAAATCATAACCCCTTACAAGTATGGAGTTTTCACCCTTCAACCCAATTGTCAAATTATGCCTACAAGGCATGGAATTAGAAGCTCAAAATAACTTCGAAAAAGCCTTAAATACTTATACTCAAGCTTGGAATGAGGCAAGTAATGACTTTGAAAAGTATCTTAGCTCCTACTATATCGCCAAACTTCAAGAAGACAAGCATCAAAAGTTGTCTTGGTTGGAATCAACTTTATCCTTTGCCCTAAAAGCAAATAGTCCAGCGGTAAATACGGCATTGCCATCTTTATACCAAACTCTTGCCAAATGTTACGAAGCATCGGGCGAACTTGACAAAGCGAAAGAGTATCGTACTCATTCTGAGACACATCGATGTAGCCCATCAGACAATGGCCCTTTTTACCATGGCACGAGAGCGGACTTATCAATTGGCGATTTCTTAGTGGCTGGGGGAAAGTCCAATTACCAAAGTAATCTTAAAATGAATCATATTTATTTTACTGCCTTGGTCGATGGGGCTGGTTTGGCAGCAGCATTAGCAAAAGGTGATGGTGTCGAGAGAGTTTTCATGGTAGAACCTACAGGTAACTTTGAAAATGACCCCAATCTCACAGATAAAAAATTCCCTGGGAATCCAACTCGCTCCTATCGTTCGGAAGCTCCACTGAAAATCATTGGAGAAATAAAAGAATGGAATCGTCGTAGTCCTGAGGAAATACAGAAGTTTAGAGAAAAACTTGATAACAATAAAGGAGAAATTATCAATTAAACTTTGGTAGAACCTCAGAACATAACAAGTATTTATAATCAAAGTTCTTCTAAAAAGCGCTTGCTTCTACATGGTTTTTCTTACAATACCTAATGCCAACACATGATATGTCAAAACTATTACAAGACAACACAGAACCTACTCTACTTCTGATGTATATTTGATAGTGTCCTAAAGATTACAATCTCTGAAACCTGAACCATTCAATATCTATGAAAACCAGAATCCCCATCCTACTTATTCTCCTATAATACTGTGCTTTATTAATCAAAATCATGGTATTCAAAGACTTATCAACCATAGCAATTGGTGGTTTGATATTAAATTTTTCAAGAACAATTTTAGGGAATGGTCCCAACTTTTGTTATTTCAACCTATCCCCATAATTATACTAAAAGTAGATAACACCCTATTCTTTAAAATAAACCCAAATGCTATAATCAATTGATAATCAAACGTAAAATTAAGTGAACAACCACAATTTGAGTACGAAGCCTCACTTTCAAATTCTTGATGGGCTTCGCGGAGTAGCGGCTATTATTGTCGTATTCTTTCACCTTGCCGAACCACTTGCCAGTAACCACCTTGACAACATCGTAAACCATGGCTACTTGGCGGTTGATTTCTTCTTTCTCCTCTCGGGTTTTGTCATTGGATATGCCTACGATGACAGGTGGGACACATTAACGTTTAAGGGCTTTTTCCGTCGGAGGTTAATCAGACTTCAGCCTCTTGTCATTTTAGGTATGACTCTTGGTGGCATTACCTTCTATTTTACCGACTCTACGATTTGGCCGATGATTCATACGATTCCACTATGGAAACTCATCGTTGTAATGCTAATCGGGTACACCATTTTACCCATACCGCTTTCAATGGATATTCGTGGTTGGCAAGAAATGCACCCGCTCAATAGCGTAGGTTGGTCGCTTTTCTTCGAATATATCGCCAACATCCTTTAAAGTTTAGGAATTAGAAAATTATCGAACAAATCGCTTTCTATCTTTGTGGCACTGTCAGCAGTATTGCTGGTTCAATTTGCTGTAACAAACTCAAACGGTGATGTAACAGGTGGGTGGACGCTGAACTATGAACACATGCGTGTTGGCATCACAAGAACCCTTTTCCTTTTTTTGCAGGCTTACTTTTGTCAAGAGTAACCCAACCGACTAAGATTAAAAATGCGTTTTTGTGGTGTAGTATCCTTGTTGCAACAGTTTTATTTATGCCAAGAATTGGAGGAGCGACTCAACTTTGGATGAACGGTCTTTATGAATCCATTTGCATCATCATCATTTTTCCAATAATCGTATATATCGGTGCTAGTGGAATTTTGCATCCTAACGAAGATAAAATTTGTAAATTTCTTGGTGACATTTCCTATCCTTTATACATGACGCACTATGTATTGGTGTATTTTTATGTGGCTTGGATTAGTAATCATAAAGGAATAACGCTGGAGGACGCTTGGCCAATGGCCTTGCTCACATTTGGAAGCGCTGTAGTTTTGGCTGTTATTAGCTTAAAACTTTACGATGAGCCAGTTAGAAAATGGTTACATCAAAAGCTTGGATAAGCCTCAGGTTCACCTTTTTGACTTGAACTAACTATTAGTAATTTGGTAAATAATTCTTCTTAAATAAAACAGAATACCATGACAATGACATCAATTCCTACAAAAATCGAAGTAGTTCAAGCTGATATCACTAAAATGTCAGTTGACGCCATCGTAAATGCTGCCAATACTTCTCTTTTGGGAGGCGGTGGTGTTGATGGAGCTATTCATCGTGCAGGTGGCTCCGCAATTTTAGAGGATTGTCGTAAAATCATTGCCAAACAAGGAGGTTGTAAAGTTGGAGAAGCTGTTATCACAACAGCGGGTAAACTTCCTGCAAAATACGTAGTTCATACGGTAGGTCCTGTTTGGAATGGCGGTAATAAGCATGAAGCTGAAAAACTTGCCTCTTGCTATACCAAGGCTTTACTATTGGCAAAAGACCATCATTGTAAATCAGTTGCATTTCCTAATATAAGTACGGGCATCTATAAATTTCCAAAGGATTTGGCGGCGCAAATTGCATTTGAAACCGTATATAAATTTGTGATAGAGCAACCTTATATTGAAAAAATAGTATTTGTATGCTTCGATGAAGAAAACTATGAGCACACAAATAATCAATTACAAAAGCTCAACCTCTTCACAGAATGATAATTCAATTAGCTTGTATTAAAACCAAATTGATTCTCTTCCTACATAGGTATGGATATTGTTGGAAGTAATGCTTAATTTTTCTATTCAGTTTTCACATTGACAACCTCAACAGATAGCTATTTCCAAAGCTGAAAATAGGCTGATTATCAATGTAAAACGAAATTAGTCCAGTATATTTCAGATAGTAAATCTGTTACAAACTAAGCATTTCTTCCAACTTTAATCTAGCTATTTTCCAATAATTTCACGACGGTGTCGTATTCCCCAATCAGTCAGGTTTCGGATAATGGTCTGCAAGGTTTTTCCGTGCTCAGTAAGTTCATATTGCACGGAAATAGGCTGAGTTTCCAACACAGTTCGTTTGATAATTTTATTAGTTTCTAGCTCTTTCAACTCCTTGCTCAACATTTTGTTGGAGATACCATTGACATCGTTCAGAATGTCCGAAAATCGTCTTTTGTTATAATAGCAAATAGAAGATATAATATTAATTTTCCATTTCCCGCTCAGCACATCCATCGAATCTTGGACTGCTAGCATTTCTTTTTTATGTTCATCTCCTTGAAAATCTGCACATTTCATATTTTTCCTTGTTACTAAAGTGTTACTGTATTACCCGAATGATACTGTTACTTTTTGACACTAAGTTACAAAAATAAACAAACAAAATATACCTTTGTCACTCAAACTTTAAAGAAAACAACCATGAGTAAGTTATTAAACAAGGTGGCAATAGTTACAGGAGCTTCAAAAGGAATTGGGGCATCAATCGCAAAATATTTTGCCGCAGAGGGCGCCAAGGTAGTCGTAAATTATGCATCAAGTAAAGAAGGAGCGGAAAAAGTAGTGACCAGTATTACCGAAAATGGAGGCACTGCCATCGCCATTAAAGCCGATGTATCTAAAGCAACAGAGGTAAGTCAGCTTTTTGAAGAAACAAAAAACGCGTTTGGACAAATTGATATTTTGGTCAACAATGCTGGTATCTATCAATTCTCTCCCATTGAGACATTTTCGGAAGATTCTTTTCACCAACAATTCAATACCAACGTATTAGGTTCATTGTTAACTATCAGCGAAGCAGTTAAGCAATTTGATGAAAAAGGAGGTGTAATTATCAATATCAGTTCGGGTGCAAGTACAACGCCTCCTGCTATGATGTCGGTTTATTCTGCTACAAAAGCAGCCTTAGACGCCATCACAATTTCCTTATCTAAAGAGTTTAGCGGACGGAATATCCGTATTAATTCACTACTTCCTGGCGGAGTCCAAACAGAAGGAACAATCACCGCAGGTATCACAGGAAGTGATGCCGAAAAAGCCATGATTTCTAAAACACCACTAGGACGAATCGGACAACCAGAAGATATTGCCAAAGTGGCAGTATTTTTGGCTTCAGATGATGCTGGATGGATTACTGGAGAAAAAATAACAGTTGCAGGTGGCTTATATGGCTTGTAGTCATTAGGTTAGCTTTTAGATATAGGCAAAGTAATTGATGATAATTACTTTGCCTATTTTTATTTTATTGGTTTCAAATATTCATTTCAATCATAGTGAAAAGCAAAAGTTCTTTTTAACTTAGTGTAAGTTGGGCATTTCCCAACCAAACATGTTAACAACTAAACTCTTATACTATGGCACTCATTAATCCTTATCTACATTATAACGGCAATGCTGAGGAGGCGTTCAATTTTTATAAATCTGTATTCGGCGGCGAATTCGCGATGATTGCAAGATTCAAAGATTTCGCAAATCCCGAACAACCATTTCCAGAGGAAGAAGCCAATAAAGTAATGCATATAGCTTTACCAATCGGCAAGACCAACGTATTGATGGGGAGCGATGTGCCAAACGTACTAGGAAAAGTCAATGAGCAAGAGAATCGAAGTAAAATCTCAATAAGTGCTGAAAGTAAAGAAGAGGCAGATCATTTGTTCAATGGACTTTCAGCAGGAGGAAATGTCGAAATGCCAATAGCAGATAGTCCATGGGGGTCGTATTTCGGTATGTTTCGAGATAAATACGGTATAGAATGGATGGTAGATTTCGATCCAAAGTATAATGGTCAGGTGTAAATAAAACCTTCCTTCATTGCTAGTCGAAAGAACCACAATGAAGGAGGGGATAATTTATGAATTCTCTCGATTTCAGCCGTTGTGGGTCTTTTGACCCACAACACTAGCGCCAGCAATTACAAGAGTGACAGAATAGCCATTCTTGTGGTTGTAATCATATTCATAATAACTCTATATTTTATTATCGAACTTGGTGATTGCTTTCACTCCCTTTGTTGGGTAAAAGACCAACAATGGCAGAAAAGTAGTAACTTATAGTATTTTTTATCCACACTATTCTGGAGAAATATGGAATACAAGAAATCATATGAGCCATTTATTTCCTATTTAAATGCAGAAAAAAATGATCCCCATTTGTGTTTTCATGAATTAACTCTTATAATTGTTTGGTTAATAGTTATACAACTCTAAATACCTCTGAAATTAATGAAATACCTTCTTCCTTTCATCTCAGTGATTATTATCTCCTTGATTACATCTTCATGTAAAGATGATAATTTTCCATCCACTTCAACAATTATTACAGGAAAAGCATTCACAGAAGATGGGACTTCAGTTGACAGTATGATAATTTATTTTACAGGTATCAAAGGCTCAATTACTAAGATAAATTACACATTCTTCATAACAGATAAATTAAATGAAAAAGGCGAATACTCAATTAATCAATTGGTTCCAGATGACACATCTTTACTAAGTTTTTATATTGGGTGGGAAAGTCAGTTATCTAAGGAATTATTCACTACTCATTATATTTTTGTGCGGATAAACAATGGAGACTTTTTTAAATTTGAAGATCCCATAGAGCTGGCAAAAAAAATTATTCTTGGTCAAGAAAACACACTGGATTTTAAGTTTGTAAAGAAATAAAAACACTTTCAAGTCCATCATTTCAGCCCTTGTTGGTCTTTTGACCAACAATATGAGCGACAGCAACTCGTCAATTAAAAAATCAACTTTTTTGTACATTTGATAAGTCGTATCATGATTATTGCCTCTTACGGAGAAGCCTTACTCGGCAGCATCCTAGTAGCTTTGGGTTATATTGATATGAACACGCTACTTTCATCTAGTTTCCGAAGTGTCTTGCAGAACGCTACGGCCCCTCGGGGATTCCAACAACCTTTAAAAAACTCTCAAAACCATCCTTTTTAAAATTCTGTATGGATTCCCATGAAAGTATATCCTCACCTTCAAACCAAAAATAATCGTCTCGATTAATGTTAAGATACTCGTAAATAAATAAAAAAATCAATTCTAAATTTTCTTGCCAGACTGGTTCAATATATGCTAAACTACATAAGTTTTTATTTGGAATTAGATAATCAAATGCTTTATCTTGCCCGAGCTCAATGAGTTCGATGTCTACGCCTTGAATTGATAACAAAAAACCTTGCTTCTCATCATTTTTAGAATCTTCCTCTAATCTAATCTCGGTGTTTTTAAGTGACCCATTTGAAAAATAACTATTCCAATTTTGGTACTCAAATTTGATACCGTTACGAAAACAAATTTTCACAGTATCTATCAATACTTTCTCTGGAGAATGATTTTCCCAGTTTTTAAGTAAATGTGCAAGTCTTCCCATTTTTCATTTTAATATACTCCTTAATTCTTCCAATGAATATGCAACTATTGTAACACCTTGTTTTGTGATTCTTTCTAGCATTCTTACTAATTCTGGAGTAGCAACTGCTAATGATTTATCAATATAAAGAGTATATTTAAGCCATTGCTGGTCTCTTAGCAAACAATATTAGAGAATGTAACTAAAGTAAATTTAGCTACGCCTGTGTAGTTTCCAACAAAGTCATGGCTTCAATAATGTTGGTGACCTTCTCCATACTTTTGATTGGTGACAACCCAATACTTTTTCTTGCAGTATTTATTGAATCGGTATCCAACTGCTGTACGTTACGAATTTTAAGCATCACCGCAGTTTTAAGCGTAGCTGACTTGATACGTATAGTGAAGGGAGAATATCTTGCAGGGTGAATATGCACATATCGCTCAGGCTCATTACCCCATAAAAATACCCACTTGGAAGTATCTGATAACTGAAAGGTTGCATAACCCTGATGTTTCTCCAAAAAGACTCGATAATCCTCCTCAGAGGTAATCCCCTGCTCTTTCAAAAAATATAATGTCTCTTCAAAAATTGAGTCTAGCGATAGGTGCCCTGTGTATAAATCCATCAACGAATCGCCCAATTTCGACAAATTCACCTCCGAATCTACGGTATGATTTGCAATAAAATCTATAATGCTGGGTAAATGGTGTTTGAGTGTGTTAAATAAAATCATAGTTTTTAGGGAAAGGGATACAATTCTTAAAACTGCCTAAGTGAGTGCCTAATATTAAAGATTTTCAGTATTTACTGGTCTTTTCTTTCATTGTTGATAAAAAACAACAATGGCAAAACTATGAACTACTTACCCATTTTCTTCTATCTCAAAAAACAGATTTTTAGCCTCTACAAAATCATAACCAGTAATTTGCTTCTCTTTAATCATATCAACCAATTTTTCGGACATATATTTATAACCCACATGAATATTATTGGCAAACAAATCATATTTAGGCATTTGACTCTTGAAACAGTATTCAATATTTATTCGAAAATCACCCCCATATTTTTTAAAAATCTGATACATTTGACCTTCTGATTCAATCTTACCTTTTAGAGATACCTTTTTTGTACTCTGATCAATTAGTTCATAGAAACTCATCTCACGGTCTATAAATTGATACAAATCAACAAAAAAATGAAGCCAGTAATATCCAAGTATTTGCTCTCCCTTATGCATAACTTTAATTGGATGATATTTATGAGGGGGTAAATGAAAACCTTTTAATAGCTCCTTCACTTTGTCATTTAAAAAAATCCCAAATCCTAGTGGACTACCATCTATAAAATCTGTTAAGAAAGCTTTCTTGTGAAGGATTATTTGTACCTCTGGATTAAAATCAAGGAATTCTCCTTTTGTAAATTTCCCGCTGTAAGGTGGCTTGTAGAGCTCTATTGGGTAAACTACATCTTCAGTTTGGTGGTAATGACCAACTACTTTTTTATTCATTGATGGAGCAAAAATATAATATTTCATAGCTGTGAATATTTTGGTAATATTTCAGGGGTTACTACTTCAGCCATTGTTGGTACTGTGAACAACAATACGAGGGTCAGTAATTAATCGAATGGAAAATAACCGTTATTTTGGTGATTACTTTCGCGCCTGTTGTAGGTCAAAAGACTGACAACGGCTGTAAAAGATTATCTCTTGTAATTTGCTTTTATATTGTGTAACCTTATATGTGCATATATTTGATTACTTGAAACAAACATCTCTTCCAATCGTCTAAGCATCAATGCTAATTCGTCATCATATAGTGCTCTATGTACAATTAAATCATCATTTTCCATTTTTTCAAACAGATTGTATTCTCCTTTACTTATAAAATTTCCTTTTTTATAAGAGTAACACCTCCAAAATCGAGATATACACACCGCATACTTGAGTGTATATTTAGACTGGAGGACTAGTGTATTTGGATCAAAAGAATTCGAAATAAACTTTAGCTTCACTTCATCAAAAAATTCCTTTTCAAGTTTTTTTTCCAAAAGTTTGCTCCTCAAAACACAAATAGAGTTGTACGCATTAATAAGGTGTTCATCAATAATATTTTTAATATTATCTGAAAAGTCAGTTTCTATTTCATTAATTAATTATAACATTATCATATTTGTTCGAAATCCACAAACTAAAATTAATATTCAACTATTGTTGGTCTTTTGACCTACACTACGAGCTTCAGCAACTCATAGCATATCAAGGTGAGTATTTATTTCAGCGACCAATTTTCTACATCTGTGTTATTAATGAAACCATTTTCAATATGTAGAATATAGGAATCTCTATAATTGGCAAATAAGATACCTTCAATAAGGTGTACTTTTATTAAATCTAATATTTTCATTAGTTCCCGTCTACCATTAATATATCCTACTTTGTACTTTGGAAGGTAAAATATAATTCTAATGTTTGAAACAAAATTTATGCAGTCCTCAATTGCATAAGTTCGTTTCAATTTAAATACTTCTAGATATATATTTTCAAAGCAAAAAACATCTTTAATTCCTTCGTTTCCAATTAATTGATTTGATAATTTTTGGGTAAATTCTGCTAGAATATTTTCTATTTCAACAATGGAAAGAGTCGTATTAATATCTAAATAATATTCTTCTTGATGTCCAGTACATTGCTCATGTTTAGGATGAATGTGACCGTCGCATTTGTCAATAGAGACATAATAATCAGTATCTAATTCAGATGAAATTAATACAAATGTGTATGTCAATAAGTTTTCGCGCACAAAATGTAGCTTTGCTTTATTTAAGGTAATCTGATTGAAAGATTCCTTTAATTGGTCTAGAGCATATCGTGAGGCCTCTTGTGAATTTAAATTTGGGGTCTTGTATTTTAGAGGTACGATTTGGGCAGCCTCAATACCTATTTTTCCCAAAAATGTATAGATTTCATAAACTATTTCATATTCTACGGCTATGTTCAAATACCCTAAATGTATTCTTACTCGACCAATATAAGGCAGAAAAAAAGCTTCGCCTTCATTTACTTTTCCGAGCCGATATATGTATATATCTAAATTCCTCATTTATATTTATCCTTATCTATTAAAGTCAAAAGATCAATAGTGCCAAAAATGCCTCTATAATACTAATAAACACAAAAATTTCGTTGCTTTGTAAAAATTATACATAACAACATGAACTTCATTCTTAAAACCGCAGGCTTTATTCTTTTATGTGCTTTTACATTTCAATGTACTTCTTTAAAAAAGAAAGATTTTGATACGCGTCAGGTCTATAAATCTGATAAACTAATCATTCTTCAACTGGCACCAAATTCATATCAGCATATCTCCTATCTCAAAACGAATGATTTTGGTAATGTGCCTTGTAATGGTCTTGTGGTAGTAGACCACAAAGAGGCAATTATTTTCGATACCCCAACTGATGATAAAGGTTCTGAAGAACTCATTCAATGGTTGACTGAAAACCAAAAATGTAAGATTAAAGCGATTATTCCTACACATTTCCATGATGATTGTTTAGGAGGTTTAGGAATATTTGAGAAATATCAAATACCGTCTTATGCCAATGAAAAAACCATTACACTGGCAAAGGAAAATGATTCAATTTTACCTCAAAATGGCTTCAAAGACTCTCTTTCATTGGCGTTAGGTGATGAAAAAGTTACAGTAAAGTTTGTCGGAGAAGGACACACGGTTGATAATGTGGTCGGATATTTCCAAAAAGATGAGATTATGTTTGGCGGATGCTTAATCAAGGAATTGGGAGCCACAAGAGGATACCTCGGGGATGCAAATTTGAAGGCATGGTCTTCAACAGTTTTAGATGTAAAAGCGCGTTATCCAAAAGTTAAAATTATAGTGCCTGGGCATGGAGATGCAGGAGATCGAAAGTTGTTGGATTATACAGCAAGATTATTTAAGCCAAAAGAATAACTATTCCTCTTAGGGTGCGACTTAAGTTGCACCCTAAGAGGAAGTGTTCGACTCCTATCCTGCACCCATAACTTGTGTAGAATTTGCTCAATATTTCAAATTAAAATATTCACTCAATCTCAACTCGCTAAATAAGTAGCTATCTCAAAACCCGCAGATTCTACCACTTCTTTGATTTTATCACTTGAAAGGTCTTCTCCCTCAACAGTCAATATTTTTTCGGGTATGGATGTGTCAACTTTCCAGTTTTCGATTTCTTCCACCTGATTTAAAAATGGGCTTACTTTGCTTACGCAGTTACCGCAATTGATATTTGTTTTAAATTGTAATTTTTCCATGATTTTTGTTTTTATAATTTAACTATTGATTTGAGATATTTTCTCCCTTTTTACTTTTTCAATCTTAAAGAATTTGTAACTACTGATACAGAACTAAATGCCATGGCAGCACCTGCCAACATCGGGTTCATCAAGAAACCATTGATCGGAAACAACACGCCTGCTGCTATCGGAATTCCGATGATGTTATAAATAAAAGCCCGAAATAAATTCTGCTTAATAATGGACTGCGTTCTTTTAGATAAGTTTATTACTTCTGAAATTTTGGTTAATTGATCTGAAATCAAGGTAATTTTGGCTACGTCCATCGCTACATCCGAACCTTTACTCATCGCTATACTGACATCCGCCTGAGCCAAAGCTTCCGAATCGTTAATACCATCACCCACCATTCCGACAACATTACCTTTTTGTTGAAACTCTCTGACAATCTTAGATTTATCACTCGGCAACACTTCTGCTTTAAATTGTGTTATTCCAAGTTCAAACGCTACCTTCTGGGCTGTTTTATGATTATCTCCCGTTAGCATGACTATCTCGATTCCAGACTCTTGCAAGGCTGAAATCGCCTTTTTAGCATCCGCTTTTATCGTATCCTCTAAGGCAATTCCTGCTAATATTTCTTTCTCATTCGCTAAAAATACAGTGGTATATCCCACATTTTGCCAATGATGATAAATTTGACCTTCTTGATAAACCCCTAACTCACGCATCCATTTTACACTTCCTAAAAGATAGGTTGTTTCTTCCAAAACAGCTTTTACTCCTTTCCCTACAACATTTTCAAAATGGGTCAAAGTTTGATTTTTGCCATTTTTTCCTTTCAAAAATGGAATAATAGCTTGTGCTAAAGGATGCGAGGAGGCTTGTTCTATACTCAAAAATAGGTCAATTATGTGACTGTCCTCTAATCCAAAACTGTCTTTGATACTTGGCTTTCCTTCTGTTAAAGTACCTGTTTTATCCAAAACTATGGTATCCAAACGATGTGCTAATTCCAAACTTTCAGCATCCTTGATAAGCATTCCTTCCTCGGCGGCTTTGCCTATTCCGACCATGATTGCCGTGGGTGTTGCTAGTCCCAATGCGCATGGACAAGCAATCACCAATACTGAAACAGAGGTGATTAGCGCATAAGAAAAAGCATTCGTACCACCCAAAACCATCCATGAGAAGAATGTAACGACGGCAATTCCTAGTACGACAGGCACAAATACACTGGCAATTTTGTCAACCAGTTTTTGAATGGGCGCTTTACTGCCTTGCGCCTCTTGTACCCGTTTGATGATTTGGGATAATAAGGTTTCTGAGCCTACTTTTTCAGCTAAAAACTTCAAAGTTCCTTGTTGGTTGATAGTTCCAGAAAAGACTTTTGTTCCCTTCGACTTTTCTACTGGAATAGGTTCGCCCGAAATCATACTTTCGTCAACAAAGCTATGTCCGAATAGGACTTTTCCATCCACGGCAATACGTTCCCCAGGTTTAACAACCACCCTATCCCCTACTCGAACTTCGTCTATAGGCACTTGTTGTTCTTCGCCATTAACGATAAGCCAAACCGTTTTAGGTTGAAAACCTATAAGCTTTTTAATGGCGGAAGAGGTATTGGATTTGGCATTTTCTTCCAAAAGTTTTCCTATCAAGACAAAAACAATCACAATGGCTGATGCCTCAAAATAGATGTGAGCATGCAAGCCTCGATGGTGCCAAAACTCAGGGAAAAGGGTGGTAAAAACGCTAAAAAAGTAGGCTACTCCTGTACTGACAGCCACGAGCGTATCCATATTGGCGCTCCCATGAAGCGCTTGTTTCCATGCGTTGAAAAAGAAGTTTTTTCCAAAATAAAAAACCACTGGTGTAGACAAAATCCAAGACACCCAAGGCACCCACTGTTCATTCATAAAAAACATCCCTAAAATAGAAACAGGTATGCCCAAAATTGCTGAACCAATGGCACTGCGTTTTAAAGAATCATGTTTCTGAGTTTTATATGCTTCAACTTGAGTTCGGGTATCATCTGAAGGCAAAATCAAATCATAGCCGACCGATTGCACCTTCGATTGAAGTTTTTCTACAGAAGTTTTATCGCTATCAATCGTCAATTGAACGGTTTCGTTCGCAAAATTGACAGCACAATTTTCAACACCCTCCTGCTTATTTAAAACTTTCTCTACGCTCAAAGCGCAGGCTGCACAGGTCATGCCTGTCACAGGGACTTGAATATGAATTATAGTATGTTCCTCTAAATTTCCCATGTCATATAAATTTCTTTGACACAAAATTAGAGGAGATTATGGGGAGAATTGTTACAGAATTTTCGAATAGATGTATATAATTTTCAGAAAGAGACGGTTTAAAACACAAACTAATTGAGTGAATTGAGATTGCGTAAATGAATGTATATTCTAGGCTTTAGAGACGTAATGCTTTACGTCTTATGCAGAGTCAGCCATAGCGGAGTATTATCAAAAAAGCGGTCGAAAAAACAATTTTGACCGCTTTTTAATGAAAAGTTGGAGCATAATCATTGTTTTACAACTCAGGATTATTCATGCTTGTCCCAATCTGGCTATTATTTGATAGTAGTGTACGAAGCGTTTTAAGTACAATCTATTTTGAACATCGGATGTTGAATTTCGAAAATGGAACCTACTTTTTTATTTATATTTTGTAAAAAATAAAAGTATTTTAATTCATTTCCGAAATCAGAAATCCCAAATCCGCAATAGTTTGAAATCCTTCGTACAGTCCTAATTATGAATTCCCCCTGAAACTTCGATACGCTGACCATTTATCCACTTGGCATCGTCGCTACACAAAAATGCCGCTACGCTTCCAATATCATCTGCCAAGCCTACTCGTCCAAGGGCTGTTCTTGAGGCAATAGCCTGATTTAGCGCCACGTTATCACGAACATTCCCTCCTCCAAAATCTGTCGCAATGGCACCAGGGGCAATCGAATTAGCTCTAATTTTACGACTACCAAGCTCTTCAGCTTGGTATCTAGTCAGCGTATCTATCGCTGATTTCATGATGGCATACGCCGAAGAACCTGGGTAAGAAAAACGTGCCAAACCAGATGAAGTATTCAAAATACTTCCACCATCATTCATTAATGGTAAAAGTTTTTGAGTTAAGAAATAAGGTGCTTTCAAATGAATATTGACCATCTTATCAAAATCAGCTTCGGTCGTTTCTGTATAAGCACTGTAATGTCCCACACCAGCATTGTTGATTAAAGCATCAAATGAATCTGCGCCAAATGCTGTTTTTAAAACTCCTTGAAACTCGATGATGAAAGCGTCAAAGTTTGAAGTGTTAGAAATGTCCAAAGAAATAGCTGCTGCTTTCTGCCCGATTGCCTGAATTTCGGCAACGACTGCTTCTGCATCGTCTTTTTGACTTTGGTAAGTAATTACTACATCGAATCCCTTGTGGGCTAATTGGATAGCCTCATCTTTTCCTAAACCACGGCTACCGCCTGTAACTAATGCTATTTTGCTCATTGTTATAAGTGTTAAATTTGATGTTACAAAGTTGTGACATCTCTCAACACTTTTGTTTGCAAAAAGAAAAGCATTATTTGCAAAATTCAAACAATGGTTAAATTCTGTACTGCGCAGGTGAAATGGAAGTTTGCCTTTTAAAGAAATTGGAAAAATGTGCTATTTCTTCAAAACCAAGACTGTAGGCAATTTCAGAGATATTCCAATTGGTTTCTTTCAAAAGTATTTTTGATTCTTGGACAATTCTACTGCCGATTATCTCTGTGGTAGTTTTGCCTGTGCTATCTTTTAACACTTTGTTCAAATGGTTGACGTGAACAGCCAAGCGGTCGGCATAATCTTTGGCACTACGCAGGTGTAATTTTTGCTGTGGTGACTCTATTGGAAATTGTCTTTCGAGAAGCTCCAAAAACAAAGACGAAATTCTTTCCGAAGCGTTGTGAGTTGAATATAAAGCCGTAGCTGGCTGTAGTTTTTGCCCAAAGTGTAAAAGCTCCATGACATAATTTCGCAACAAATCATACTTAAAAGCGTAGTCAGAGGACAATTCTTTGTGCATTTTCTTAAAAATATACGAAACCTCCTCTACATCTTCTGAAGAAAGTTTGAAGATAGGAAAGCCATCAGGACGGAAAATGGGAAGTTCATCAATCGGGAAACCTACCTTATTTTTCATCATAAACTCAGAAGTAAAAACACAAAAGTGTCCGGATTGGAGCTCATCCTGAGGAAGATAATGATACGGAATTTTTGGCGTGGCAAATAACAGTGCATTCTCTTCAATATCAAAAATCTTATTCGCATATTCAGCACGGTTTTTACCAATAATCAAACTGATTTTGTAATAAGAACGTCGATTATAAGGCATCATGTTACGCTCACGAAGTCCACGAATAAACTCGTCGATAGCGAATACATTAAAATGCCCGATTTCCTTTTTAAAGTTTTCAGGAATCGGAATATTGACATCTTTATAAAACTCTTCTACGGATTTTGTGCTCATGTTTGTAAAAATCAAAGAATATATCTTCTTTAAACAGATTCTATTTTAGAAAAATTCCAAATTCATTATAATTCCATCTTTAATTAAGTCAATTTGTAGTATAACTTGGAGAAAGAATCCTTTTTAACTAAACAAACCCTCAAAAATCTCATGAAAATAAAAATTATTCTATTCTTCTCCATGTTTGTCTCTAGTCTAACCACTTACTGTCAGACTATTTCCTCAGAAATCAAACCTCGTATGCGTGTCATCGTTGACAATGATTTTAGTGGTGACCCCGACGGATTGTTTCAAATGGCGCACTTATTGTTATCGCCGTCGGTTGAAATTCGTGGAATTATTGGTTCGCATTTGAGTGTAAAAGATGGTTTTGATCCTTCTACCACACAAGCCGAAAATGCAGCAAAAAAAGCTAAAGAGCTTCTTCAAATCATGAATTTGGAAGGAAAAGTGCCAGTAGTCGCTGGCTCAAATACAGGTATGACAGACGATAATACGCCTGTAAAAAGTGCTGGGGTAGACCTGATTATAAACGAAGCTTTGCGTACCGACACCAAACAACCTCTTTATGTACTTTGTGGCGCAGGGCTTACAGAAATAGCTTCGGCGCTATTGACAAAGCCCGAAATCGCGGATAAAATCACCTTGATTTGGATTGGTGGTCCAGAACATTCCGATATTGCTTTACCACCTCCAGGTTATTCAAAAGTAGAATATAACCTCAATATTGACCCAAAGGCTGCCATGGCTGTCTTTAACAAAACGGCGGTAAAACTGTGGCAAATTCCAAGAAACGTATATCGTCAGGCGCTGTTTCCCTATTCGCATTTGGTAACTAAAGTCAAACCACAAGGTAAGTTAGGAGAATATTTGTACAAGGAACTTCATACGCTCATGAGTCGTGTAGGGCGTATTGGAGAAACATATATTTTGGGCGATAGTCCCTTAGTGCTTTTTACTGCCTTACAATCCTATTTTGAGGCTGATCCATCATCGAGTTTTTATACGGTAAAACAGGCTCCAAAAATCAATTCGGATGGACAATATCAATATAATCACGAGGGAAGAAATATTCGTGTTTATAATCAAATTGATAACTACTTGATGTTTAGCGACTTTTTGGCCAAATTAGAGATGAATAAATAATCAGCGGTAGGCTTGAGGTAATAGCCAGTAGGCTAAAAGTTCATAGTCACAGGGAATTAATGCAGTTTTATTTGGCAATATGTCTCAAATAACCTAAAATCAACGATTTTTTACAATTTCTGGAAAAATCAAATGCCGAATTTTGTGCTATCAAACTTAAAACAAAACATTATGTTTACGGTAAAACAAATCAAAGAAGCACATGCAAAGGTAAAATCTGGTGCAGAATTTCCTCTTTACATTCAAGAAATTAAGTCATTCGGGGTTGTAGGCTTTGAAACTTGGGTATTTGATAGCCATACAAATTACTGGGGTAAAAATAACTTCGAAACCTCGTCAGAGCCTGTTTACGATGCTCTAGTAATTGAAGACGAATGTACTCCGAGCATTTTTGCTGAAGACCTCAAAGCGCATCAGGCAGGCAAAACTGATTATTTCCAATTTTGTAAAGATTGTGCCAAATCTGGAATTGAAAAATGGATTGTCTCACTTGAAGATATGACTTGCATATATTATGACAAAAAAGGAAATCAGATTTTGGTAGAAACGATTCCTAGCTAACTGAAAAGTGCTATTTGAGTGGCTGCTTGATTATTCTAAAATTTATATTCTAGCTGTAGAGACGCAAAGCATTGTATTTCTACAGCTAGAATTTATCTGTCACCTGACAAAATTGAAGTTCCTAGTTCAAGACTCAGTCTTGGACTCACTTTTTCAACAGTTTAAAACTGTTTTACAAAATTCAGTAAAAAGGTCTAAATACCGAATGATACTTTTCATTTTATCTAATAGGTACCCTTCTGACACTGAAATTATTCCATTCACCGATACACTAATAACGAATAACTCCCTAAATACGAGCTAATTAATTTTTAATTTCGATACTTCTCCCTCCTCTTCCATTAGGAGTAAACACCTTTAATTTGATTGTTCCTTTCTCCGAAATTGGCTCAGTGTATAACTTGCTTTGTACTGTAGGTTCGGTTCCATCCATAGTATAGCGAATTTCAAATGAAGGCATCTGGATATTGGCATATACCTTACCATTTTCCACTTTTGCACCAGCCGTAGGTATTCTAAACTGATAGCCTCCCGATAATGCCTCTATTTTAGGAAGTTCTCTTTGCGAAATCGTATTTATAAACACATTCCAAGCTTCTTGATATTGCTTTTTGGACAACTGAGTATCGGCAGTTTGCGCCCATTGAGGGTCAGGAGCCCAAGCTCTTTCTACCAATCCTAGCATTTTTGGCAGCAACATATATTCCAATCTTTCTGGGGACTTAACATTTTCACTCCAAAGCAAACCTTGTATGCCGACGATATTACTTTTCCCAAAATCTGTTAATCTGTCTTTACCAATAAAATAACTTTGCTCAATCGGATTTCCTCTTCTGTCCTCTGTTGAATTTTTGAAATAATCAAAAGGGATAAAATAAAATGGCTTATCGACATCCACAAAACCACCCCAATAATAGCCAGGCTCTTCGTACGTTTTTTGGTAAGACAAATCAAAATACATATTGCTGACACAAGATAAGACTACTTTATAGCCCGCATTTGCCAAGCGATATGGTAAATCTTCATTACCCCAACCAATCATATTATTCCAAACATTTACCTGAAAACCTTCATTGGCCAAACGAGGATTAGGAATCATCGTTTTTTGCCCCATCAATTGTGTTTTACGCATGGCGATTTCTTCCCAACCAGACAAAAACAGCCCTTTCTTTTTCAAGAATGTGTTGATTTTCCCAAAATAGTAATACCATAAATCATCGATATTGTCAACGGTTGGATCCGATTTTACTAACGCCTCGCAAAGTGGTGATTGTTCCCAAACTCCAGCTGGGACTTCGTCTCCACCAAAGTGAATAGTCGTCAAAGGCGCACCAGCGTCTTTGTACATAGCAATAATTTCGTCGGTTACTTTTTCGAGAAAAGTGTACACTGATGGACGAGCTACACAAATAACATTGTCCGTCCAAAGTTGAGCAGTACGATATTGAGACTTGTCATCTGGGTCACGAAGCCAATATTTTTCGGCTTCTTCCATATTTCCTTGGGCTTTATATTTTTCATATCGAGCGTCCATAGCCTTGATAGAAGCACGAGCGTGTCCAGGGGATTCCACTTCAGGAATGATTTGAATATGTCGCTCGGTGGCATATTTCAAGATGTCAATAAACTCGGCTCTGCTATAAAAACCACTTCCTGAACTTTGTCCAACATTTGGACCAGCCCCGAATGATGCAGGAAGAAAGTTTTTACTATCTAAGGAATGTCCACGATTAGCACCGACTGTTGTTAATTCAGGTAAATCATTGATTTCTAATCGCCAGCCTTCATCGTCGATAAAGTGCAAATGCAGTACATTTAGTTTGTAGGTTGACATTAAGTCCAAAACTCGCTTTAGCTCGGCAGGTTTTTGGAAATTCCTTGCCACATCCAACATCAAACTTCTAAAACCAAAACGAGGAGCATCTTCTACTTTCAAACATGGAATCTGGATTTTTTCCACGCTATTTTTCCAAACTGTCACAGGAAATAGGTTCTTAAGCGATTGAATAGCATAAAAAGCTCCTTTTTTGCTAGAAGCACTAATGGTGATTTGTGTTGGAGCAACAATCAAATGATACGCTTCTTCTGCCAAGTCTGCTTGCTTTTTAAATACAATTGCATTGTTACTTGCCTGAGAAGTTTCTGATAATTTTTTACCTAAAACCTTTTGCAAATCCTCCTGAAAATAATTGATTTCATGTTGCCATTCTGAGGGTGCAACCATAGAAGTTGTGGCATTTACCTCAAAGTTTCCATTGCTTTTTTGATAAAATTGTGGCGTTGGAAAAATCGGGGGCAAATCACTAGCATTGAGTGGATGAATTAAATCATTTTTCGCATACAATTGTGCAGAGGTCAAATAGCCAACTTTATCCTCTGTAGGAGCAATTACTTTGTATTTCTGAATCGTTTTTCCTTCCTCAGGCTTTTGCTCGTTGACCCAGTATAAGCCAAATGGTGCATCAGCAATATTGACAAAAATTTCGGAAGAGATAAAGCTAATATCTAATGTCTTCCAGGCTTCAAGGCCAGCAAAATTAGCTTTGGGACTCAATCTAAAAATATCTCCATTGACATGCTCAATCGAAACATTTGATGAAATAGCATTAGGGTCAATATCTCGGATATAGTTAAAATACAAACTCCAACCTGATTTTGGAAGTGCTTGTTTGCCTGTATTTTTTAGGGTAAAAACAGAGACATACTGTCTCTTTCCTTCAAAAGCATTATCGGTAACTTTCCACGAAATCTCTAGTTGTTCCGAATTAAAAAGAGGTACCTTTTTTTGCGCTTTTCCTTCTATACACATCGTAAATAGAAGCGAAAAAAGCAGCCAAGTCATTGATATTTTTTTCATAAGTATTTATAGAATTGCAAAATTGGGTAAAATAAAATGGTTCTATTGGGCTGTCGGCAAAATGAATTTATGGTTTTCTGAGAGATATATTCAAACTATTAATCCACCTCATTGGGCATTAATACGTTAGTAATATTTTACGCTCGGTGATAATCTGGCCTCCAGTTTTGAATAGCTTGTTTGATATCTTTGGCAGAAAGAGACTCCTTCGTTGCGCGATCGACTAGGGCTATTAGTTCCTCATTAGGTGCAAATCTTAAGGCGATAATTTGTCCCATTCGCAAATTTGATGGCAAAAGTTTGCCTGTCAGTACAAAGTAGCGCAAATTTTCTTCTGCTCGAATGGCTCTATCTTGTGCACGTAACGCAAAAACTCTTGCGTACCCAAACACCCCTAAAAGTGCGCTAATAGTCAAAAGAAGCGTCAGGGATAACGATGTCTGTTCTCCAATATTTTTTACAGTATAAATAATCGCAGTGATTAGGGCACCAAGAAGCAATACTGAGGTAATGACATGATAACCAATTACATACTTGGAATGATTTTGAAAATTTTGTTCTTGCATGGGTGGTATTTTGTTAAAATGATTTTTGTACATCAAACTTAAAGACTTTCCGATTGAAAACAAAAATTCACAGACCAGAGCATACAAATAAAAAAGGCTATCTCTTTTGGAGATAGCCTTGCAATAGAATGCTTATTTTAGCCATTAAGAATCTGATAAATGAGCGGTTTTATTACTTCAATTTCAGCATCAAACTCGCTTAAAAGCTCATTAAATTTTTCCTTATCAAATACTTTTAAACTTTCTATTTTTCCTGCCTTAGTACCAAGCTCTCGCATCCCTGCCGAAAGCGCAGTCCCTTTCATTTTATGACCTAGTTTGTTGAGCGCAATTAGGTTACCATCATCAATTAGCGTTTGGAATTGACCTGTAATAGTTTCAAACTGCATCAATACCATTTCTAGTACCTCTTTAGCAAGTTCGGGGTCTTCTCCCATTCTTTTAGACAAATCGGCAAAATCTAAATGTTGGGTATCAATCGAACTAAGTAAGGCTGTTTCAATTGGATTATTCATATTCTGTTCTATCTTGAGCCATTTTTTTAGCGCTCGTTCGAGGGTATCCCTCACGAATGGCTTCATTATATAATCGTCCATGCCAGCCTCTAAGCATCGGGTTTGCTCGCCCTTAACTGTACCTGCTGTGAGCGCAACGATTGGGGTGTGTTTAATAAATTCTTTACTACGAATAATTTGGGTCGCTTCATAGCCGTTCAACTCAGGCATCTGAATGTCCATCAATATCAAATTAGGTGAGTGTTTTTCGTACATCTCAACGGCCTCTCGTCCATTTTCGGCCGTGATAATATGTGCATCTGGTAGCACAGCCTTTAGGACAGTCAATGCCAAAAACATATTTACATTATTATCTTCTGCAATCAGAATCGTGTAATCACCCGATTTCATAAGATTATTGGCATTATTTACTCTGTCAAAATTAAGGCTATTATCCTTAGAACGTCCACTTATTTGAAGTATTGCCTCATATAGCTTATGAATGGTAATTGGTTTCACCATTCTCTTTCCAACGTTCAAAGCTTCACAGGTCTTAATGACGAAATCATCATCTGAAGAACTGTGTAAAAGCATAATTGGCATATCCAAACCTAGCTCTTGACGAATAATTCTGATGGTCTCCAAGCCGTCTATTTCAGGCATATGGTAGTCCATAATAATCAGCTCAGCATCCTCTGGTTTTTCCTTCAAGAATTGGATAGCTTTTGTACCAGACTCAACAGATTTGGCATAAATACCAGATATACCCAGCATTTCTTCTAAAATGGCACGGTTACTTCCATTATCATCTACCACCAACACGTGCGAGAAGGTACCTTGTAAATCAAAGGCAATGTTTTCATCTTCATAACTTTCAAAAGCCACATCGAAGAAAAACGTACTTCCTTTGTCCAATTCACTTTCCAATTGTAGTTGACTACCCATCAAGGACAACAATTTATTTGAAATTGTTAATCCTAAACCTGTTCCACCAAATCTTCTCGTAACCGAGGCATCTTCCTGAGAAAAGGCCTCAAAAATTTTCACAATATTTTTTTGCGCAATTCCAATACCTGTATCCCTTACCGAAAACCTAAGAATATTATGATTGAGTTCTACAGCCTCCACAAGTTCTACTTTCAACTCTATCTCCCCATGATGGGTAAACTTAACTGCATTGCCCAAAAGGTTGACTAAAATTTGTCTTAAACGCACTGCATCTGCATTCAGGTATCTCGGAATAGCAGGCGAAATGTGAAGCAATACCTCTAAGTTTTTTTGATGCGCCTGATAACTTACCAAATCCACTACTTGACTTCCTAATTCGAAAACATCGATGTGTTCAAATGAAAGTTCGAGTTTGCCTGCTTCTATTTTAGAGAAATCAAGAATGTCATTAATTACATCCAACAGTGAATGTGCCGAGTGATGAATTGTTGACACATACTGCTTCTGCATTTCGTTCAGACCCGTGCGAATTAATAAGTCAGTAAACCCAATCACACCGTTGAGTGGCGTCCGAATTTCGTGACTCATATTTGCCAAGAATTCAGATTTGGCTCTACTCGCTGCCTCAGCATGTTCTCTTGCATTGTGCAATTGTTGCTCTATTTGCTTACGAGAAGTAATATCTCTCACCACCGCCTGAATCAATTGCTCACCTTCAATATTGAGTTTTGACAATAAAACCTCTGCCAAAAAGGTTTCATCAGTATCCTCTTTTTGACAAATCCACTCAAATTGATGGTTTTGATTTTGAAGGCATTGTAACACATGCCCGTTTAAAGTTTCGGCAATATTTTCAGTATCTTTTTGAAAACTGGCAGACAAGTCTAATGCCGATTTTTGACAAAGAGATTCTTTTGATTTAGCACCGAAAAGTCGAATCGCTGCAGGATTACAATCTAGACATCTATATTGAGAAAGTACCAAAACCGCATCACTCGTGGAGTCATACAAAGCACGAAACTTGGCCTCTGAACGAACAATCTCTAATTCTGCTTCTTTTTGTTTAGTAATATCGTGTAAATATCCATGCCAAATTACCCCATCATCTACACGTTCTGGTGTGGATTCGCTACGTACCCAAATTTTGCCTTTTTGAGGTAATACCAAACGAAAGTCAATAGATTTCACTCCTAACGTTTGATAGGACTCTTCGATAGCTCCCAGTAAACCTGTTAGGTCTTTGGTATGAATTCTTGAAAAAGCCTCCTCATAACTGGTTTCCTTATATTTTACCGAAGTTTCAAATAAGTCAAATAAAGATTCTGAACAATACACAATGGTCATACGCCCATTGTTGTAACGTTTTAGCTGGTATAATCCGCCTGGAACTTGATTAGAAAGCTTTTTAAACAGTTTATTCGCATTTCTAATTTCAACTTCACTTTCTTTTTCTTTGGTAATGTCTTTAAAAGTACCGTAAAGTCTTTTACATTTTTTCCCCTCAAATTCTCCTTCTCCAATGATTCGTATCCATTTTTTATTACCTGTAAAAGTCTCAATACTTAGTTCTATGTCGAACGGAATACCAGTCTCTACTGTTGACTTGAGCGCTTCAAATAAAATAGATTTACTTCTTGGTTCCTTATAAAAACTCAAACTACCTTCCACATCCAAGTCAAAGTCGGCAGGTACTTCCAATATCTCTCTTGCTTCCTTCGTCCATTTCATTTGATAGCCAGGCAACTCAATTTGCCAAGCACCAATGCTAGCCATTTGGCTACTTTTTGTAACGATTTCTTTGGATAACTGTAATTGACCTTCGTTGTCTCCCCACTGACTCGTGAGTACTAAATTCGTTTGGATTTTTTGTTGAATTTTGAGGGAAGTAATATTTTCGAAGTGAACAATGATTTCCTTTTCATCGGCATTGTCATTCCAACCACATTTTGCTCGTATCCAGATCAAATCACCAAAAAAATGTTTGGCTCTAAACTCCAAAACAAGCACAGGTTGTAGGGTTTCAACAAACTGCTTTAAAGATATTCTAGATTCTTCTTTATCTTCAGGATGGAATGCTTCGGGATGATGAGCCAAATTTTGCACACTCTCATAACCCAAAAATTTGACTAATTGGGGTGCAAACCAAAAGCTATCAAGATTATTAATTGAGCAAGTCCATAAATCTTTAATAAAAAACTCATAAACAAACTCTGAAAATCCTGTAGTTGAAGTCAGATGAGTGTCGTTATGTTGATTGAATTGATTCATATAGATTTGAAGCACGAAGTGTATTGGTTAACAAAATACGGTGCTATAAAAGCCCATTCGAAAATTTCGTATCGAGGTATTAGTGGTTGTATGATTACGAAATCTTGCTTAGGTAATATCTACGAAAAAGCCATTCGTTTGGACGCATTTGATTAACAAAATTTTCTACTAAAGGCAAGCGCTATTAATTTTCAAATGTAAGGTATCTTGAAAAAATAGTCGCACTCCATTATTTGACACAAAAATTTCATTCCAAAGTTCAACATAATTCAGTTTTCACTTCATAACCAATCCGCTATAAGCAAAGCAAAAAAGTTAAATTTTGGAAAGATACTGATAGAGTTTTCCTGAGGGTGCAGTTGGATTTTTCTGAAAAACCCCAGCATTCCCTATCACCACAAAACTACTCTTAGCCCTTGATACAGCTACATTTAGCATATTCGGACGATTTTTTCTATCAAAAAAGAATACCTCTGCATCGTCTGGGGCATATACAGGAGAAAATAAAATAATTTCTCTCTCTGCACCTTGTAAAGCATGAACCGTGCCTATTTTCATGAGGTGAGTATCTATCCCTATTTTTTTTAGTTTTTTGTATAAAATTTTTCGTTGACCTCTAAAGGGTGTTATGATGCCAACCAACTCCTCAATACGCTTATATTGCTTTGCTTTCTCCGTATAATGCCTTTCAATAGTACCTTTGTTAGCCAATAACCAACGGCAAATTTCGTCCGCCTCCTCTTCGTTAAATCTTTCTTTATTCCTCACCGTCGAAGTACTTGGTTGGTCTAGCAATACCATTGGGGGGAAAATTTGTTGGGAAACATCAGACAATTTCATAGGTTTCAAAAGTCCTTTGTAAGCCAAATCGTTGCAATAGCTAATAATGGCAGGATGACAACGACGATGCTCTAACAACATGATACCTTTTTGTTCACTAATAGGGTCAAAAACGTCTGTCGCTTCCAAAGCCATTTTCATAATTGATCCACTAGACGCTGCAAAACCTCTTTCTTGCAACTTGCTTAAAAACGTATCTTGTTCATTTTCAATCAATTCGTTTTTCAGTAAATTCCCTAAATCTATTTTAAAAATAGTATTCCAAACTGGCTCAATTTGCTGAATATCACCAACGATGACAGCTTGTTTGGCCAAACCAAAGCTTGCCAAACCCACCTCTGGACTTACTTGTCCTGCTTCATCAACGATTAGAAAATCAACAAATTCTAACATGGGTGGTGTTTCCCATTTTTTACTCCCGTCTTCATTTTCTCCTGCAAATTTGAGATAAGAGAAAAAACGAGGCGCCATAAAAAAGGTACTTACAAAACAAGGTGTAAGCATGGCACGGGTACGCCACATAAGTTTACGACCAGCCAACCCTTTGTTGGGCGACTCATTTTTGAGCTGGTCGGAGATAGCTTCAATCCAACGTCCTTCCCAATAATGGATTGCCAACAAAAAGGCTTTATATCTAATTTGAGTATCTACTTCATCAAAAAAATATTGATTACGACTATTAAACTGTCGTAGTTTTAAAAAATCCTTTTCCCAAACTTTTTCCTCATCTGTACAAGGATTCGAAAAAATACCGTACTGACGCTTCCATTTTTCCCAAATAGCCCAAGCTTTTATGACTTCTTGAATCAACTTTAATTTTGTTTCAAAAAAACTTTTTAAACGACTTCTGGATGTATCTTTTAGTGGTTCTAAATTCAAAACCGTTTGTCGAATCATCGGTCTGGCAGTAGCCTGAATATGATACAGTTGGTCTTCGATACTACTCTCAATGGCTAACCAGTAATCCTGATTTTCTTCCAAATCAGCCCAGTGCTTTGGGTCTATTGATCGCTGGGTAAATTCTGCCATTTTTTCACAAACGATTTTCCATAAAATCCTGCCTTCTTCGAGTGATTTTTGGAGATTTTTAATCTCAGTTTGTAACCAAAAATAAGCTTCCGAAATATCATCAGTTCGCTTGTGTGTATAGCGCTCGACCATGTTGAGGAAATACCTTTCAGCTTTTTCGACATAGGCTTCTTCTTCCAGCCGAGCGAATAGCCCCGAATCGTCCAATTTCATATAATTGATATTGACGAGTTCTTTTTCAGTTTTATTTCTTGCAGGCAAATAGGTAGCATATCCTTCCAAATCAGGCAGCCAGCGATCTTGCAAATCCTGAAAACGTTCGGCGCGCTGCGGTTTAAAACTCTCAATAATATTCAACACAGCCTGATTATTGGCAGAACAAGCCAACATAATCGCAGGGTCCTGTCCTTGAATGGCAGTCTGCACTACTTGGTTGGCAACAATACTCTGAATTAGGGTTGTTTTACCAGTCCCAGGAGGGCCATTTACCGCAAATACACTCGATTTACGTTCTTGGCTGAGCGTTGCCAAGGCATTTCGTTGCGAAATACTCAAGGGAAAAGCACCGCCCATTTGACCCAAATGTTGTAAATGAGTTTCTAACCATTGAGCAATTTTTACGGGAGAAGTAAGCTTTTTTTGTTCCTTCAATCCAATCATATCCTTCAGTAAAGAAGGTAATTGCTTGGCATTTTCGAGGTGCTCATACAAGGATACAATGGCAGCACCCGCTTGCATATCCTTTTCGGGAACAACAATCGTAGTTTCGTAAACCACACGATAATCGTCCTCAGAAAACTCTTCTATGGATTGTTCTCGCAAAGCGAAAAAGCTTTCTTCGAGATATTCCACATAATTCTCCCAACGTAAAAAAGTATTTCTGTCTTTGGATAAAAGCTCTTCAAGGGAATCTAATTGGCAGAAAACGAAATCAGTATCTTCATTCCCCACTGGGCTCATCCATTCACGAGGAACCACTGGAAAGTACTCATCCACAATCGAAAAATGGCCTCCTCGATGGAGTAAAATCGGAAACCAAAAAGGATAAATGGGTTTTGGTGTAAAAAATAGGTGCTCCTCTCGCTGTGGTTCGAGATAGCAGGGCGAAACCAGCAAGTGTAGCACCTCAGGACGTTCCCATTTGGGGTCTTTGTCTGAGCGAATACCTTTTTCGTGGTTGCGTTTTTTTTCTTGTTCCTGAAAAAATGTTTCGCATACTTGTTCATCAATCATTCCCAAGCGCCAGACATCTGCAGAAAAACGAAGCTTTTCGTTTACTTCTACATCAATATTGGCTTTCATGGCTTGCGCCAAACACGTTTTCCAGTATGCTAATAATTTTTTTTCAATCATGGTTGGTTGTAGTCCTCGGTAAGAAATAAGAAAACAAAGGTAAAGGCTAAGAAGCAAAGTGAAAAGTGTATCAGAACAAAGTGATTTGCATCCACCAGTATTTAGTTTTAGTGTAGAATTAGGAGGAATGATTGCAAAGCATTAGTTATCAATCTATTACATCCATAAAAGTCGGATTGAAGTTATCTTTAAAGGTAACAATCTCATATCCAACAATATACACCCAAAACCCATCATTCAAAACTCCAAACTTATTTGTCTTTTACAAAATATTTTATTCAAAAAATAGTTATATTAGTAATACGAATGTAATTTTGTTTAGATTCCATTCTTAATGATGTAAACACTACGTGATTATGGCTCTTCTTAAAAATATCATGGCTTTTTTATTTGGTTCTGCCGAATCAGATTATCCAGTTTTGGGAAAAAACTCAAAATTGATTTTGTCAGATGCAAATATGGCTGAGCAATTACTTTCAGCTATTGATCGTGACAGAAATAGCGAAAATATCATTACAATCTCTGGAACTAAAGGCTCTTTCCGTGTCGAACGAGTTTCTGAAATTTAGTAAATACCTCTTTTACAGCTTTTCCTGTAAACCTTAACTGCATTTATGTCAGGAATCACCTACGGCGTTGCGCTGATTATTTTATTCTTTATTCTTCCTGGGGGACTTTTCCGAAAAGCATATTCTCCGATTCATCTTTCTAATTATCATTTACGAGCCAGTAATTTTGCCGAAATCGCTACAACTTTAGGATTTGGGATGGTAATTCAATGTCTTGGTATTTTGATGATTAACAAATATCACCCATCTCTTTATGTAGACTTTCGATTGTTGCCAAAGTTACTATCGAGTCCCGACGAGGTGGTGCTTTCGAAAGTACAAAAGCATCTAATTCCGATTTTTAGTTATAATGCTTGTCTGCTACTTTTTAGCTACGTCATGGGTAGTTTGCTACAGCGCCTTGTGCTATCATTTCGCCTAGATGAACGCTTTTTAGTGCTGAAGTTTGACAATGCTTTTCACTATGTTTTTTCTGGAAAAATGTTCCTAAAAAAAGATACGGAGGAGATTTTGACCTACATGAACGTTTGTGTCAAAATTGATAATGACTTTTTTGTGTATTCTGGTTTCCTATTGGATTATCAGCTCAACAAAGATGGGCATTGTGAATTGATAGAACTTGGCAAGGTGAAAAGAAAGGTGATTGACAAGCATAATACGGAGTTTAGCCATATTCTTAAAAAGAACCAGCACCACGAGTACAATCTGTTTTGTGACAAGTTGTTTATTCCGTATAACCAAATTCTCAATTTTGGCATCACGTACTTCCGAGTTCAACGTGTAAATGGATAGGAGACTTTGATTCCCTACCTTTTTGTCTGTCTGTAGTAGATTTCGTACTTTTGCCGATTCATCAAAAATCAAAAATAATGTTGTGGACTGATATTCTAGTAGAAGCCTTAGGTTGGATTGGCTCAGTGTTGATTGTAGGTGCGTATGCGCTTAATATCCAAGGAAAACTGCGTGCCGACCAGCCCTTATATATTTGGAGTAATATGATTGGCGGGATATTCTTTGTGGTAAATACAATTGCGCACAAAGCCTATCCTTCAGCTTTAGTTAATGTAATCTGGGTAGCGATAGCGGTTTATTCTATTGTAAAGACTAAACGAGCGAGCTAATTGAGTGAGTTGTGAGTGAGTGAATGAGTGATTATTTTTAATTTTCACTTGTAAAGAAGCAATTCTTTTCGTCTAAGGAGGCATCATGTTGAAAATATAGTATCAAAAAAGGCGTTCGAAAAATTAATTTCGAACGCCTTTTTTGATAAACTATCTCGGCTTGAGACGCAAAACATTGCGTCTCTACAACTAGAATACAAATTTTAGAATAATCACTCATTCACTCAATCTAAAATCACTAAATGAGCAAGGTCTATCATTCCATCGAGCCAAGGAAAGAGGTTTTTACTTCATCTATTACTTGTCCGTTGCTTAAAATCTCGACTTTGAGTTTGATGGAAGGAGATTCCAAATCTTTTTTAGGAATCACAATAAAGAATGAACCTCTTGTCAAATCGCTATTATTTAACTGAAGAGGTTTACCAATCAGTTTGATTTGAGCCGCAGGATAGTCTTTCACTCGCAACGAAACTGGCATAGCATTGATGGTCTTATTCAAGATTTCAATATTATACAAGTTGGATACATTCCCTTTTTCTTCTTGGTAAGTCAAGCCTGGTGTGCGCAAAAGCGTTGTTTCGACGTCACTACGGGTAATCAACATATAGGCCAAAATCCCCAATAAGGCTACCAATACGCCTGTGTAGGCTTTTATTCTTAAGTTAAATGACAATTTATTTCCCTTCTCAATACCATCCAAAGAGGCATAGCGAATCAAGCCTGTTGGTTGGTTAGTTTTAACCATTACCTCATCACAAGCATCGATACAAGCTGTACAGCCAATACATTCGAGCTGAGTACCATTACGAATATCGATACCAGTTGGACATACCTGCACACAAATACCACAATCTACACAATGTCCTTTGTTGGCGTTGGGATTTGCCAGAGCTTTAAGTTCCTCTAATGGATTGGGCTGTTCTTCTACCTTTTTCTTTTTGCCTCGAGGTTCGCCACGAAGAAAGTCATAGGCTACGATAATAGATTTTTTGTCTAGTAATACCCCTTGTAAGCGACCGTAAGGACAAACTACAATACAAACCAATTCACGGAATTTGGCAAAAACAAAATAGAATACAAAGGTAAAAATGACAATAGCGACTAATCCCGAAATATGATTCAATGGATTATCGAGAATGATAGAAAATAGTTCTTTTTTACCGATAATATAAGCCAAAAAGGTATTCGCAATGAGGAAGGAAATTATGAAGAAAATAATATGTTTGGCGCTTTTCTTCACTATTTTTTCAGTATTCCAAGGTTGCGCATCCAATCGCTGTTGTGCACGGTAATCACCTTCAATTAAGTTTTCAATTTTACGGAAAAGCATTTCCATGAAAATGGTTTGAGGACAAGCCCAGCCACACCATACACGCCCAAAAATTACCGTAAATAGAATAATGAATACAATAAAAGTTAATAATCCAAAGGCCACGAGGTGGAAATCTTGAGGAAAGAAAGTTACCCCAAAAAAGATAAACTTTCGCTCCAGTACATTGAACATGAATAGCGGTCCGCCATTTACTTCAACGAACGGTATTCCAAACAGAAGCCCTAGTAATAGCCATGAAAAATAAGTTCTTAGCCTATAGAGTTGCCCAACAACAATGCGAGGATAAATCCAAATGCGTTTTCCTGTTTCAGTGACATTCGAAAGATGATCACGAAATTCGGTGGTATCAATTTTAGGAGGTTTCATAATTTTAAGAGTTAAATTTCAGCACATAAGTGAATTAGAAATAGTAAATACCAATGCTGAATTGTGAGTTGTGAATTTTGAATGTAAATTTCTAATATCCCGAATTTTACATTTCTATTTAATCAAATATTGTTTTGCCAGTAACCTTAATCAAGTGACACTATGCATCTTCTTTAAAAAACAATTCGAACGCATCGAGGCTTATGCACTACCCATAAGTCTCGAACGTCCGAATCGTAATAACTTTATCATTAAAGGCTACTCATTTCTGTTAGCCCTACTACTTCATACTAACAGCAGCCTCAGCCTTATCTCCTTGAGGAGCTTTAGCATTTGCAGGCTTTGTTCCTTGAATCGACACAATGTAGCTCAACACTTGTTGCACTTGAATCGGATTCAATGTTTTTTTCCACGAAATCATCCCTTTTTCAGGAACACCCTCGTTGATGGTATGGAAAATAGCTTTTGGTGTACCACCGTGCAACCAGAACTCATCTGTTAGGTTTGGACCTACAACACCTTCACCATTCGCCCCGTGACATGCCACACAGTTTTGAGTATAAATCTTTTTACCATCCTCAACACCTTTGGCATCTGTCAAAACTTTCACGTTGTCTTCGTTTACCGAATTAGCAAACTTTTTCATGTACTCTTCACGTGCTTTTTCAGCAATGGTTACTTCTTCGGTATATTCATTGTTCATGATTTTACCATTTCCGATTACGTGGTAGCCAATCAAATAGAAAATACCAATAACAATTGTGATGTAGAAAAGGTACATAAACCACGGAGGAGTTGGGTTGTCAAGCTCAGCAATACCATCGTATTGGTGCTCCATCATTTGGTCTTTTTCAAACTGAATTGGCTTCAAGCTCCAGAATTTTTGCCAGAAAGTACGATTTTGCATCGCCTGTTCAAACTCTGAACTTTCAGTTTTAGGTTTGAAAATATTTCTGATTTGAGAGTTAAGATTAAGTGTAACCACAATAATCACCGCACAAATCATGGTCATTAGGCCAAGTAACGTAATTACAAAAAGCTCTTGACCTGTTTTAAGTCCTGGAAGAAACGTGTTTTGGGCTTCTTCGGCCGCAAACATCGAGAATGAGACCAGACTTAATATAGCTAAAATAGATAATCGCTTCATTGGATTGGTTATCAATTAGAAAGTTGTCAAATAGAAATCACATCTTGAAGCTCATTTTGGTTACTGTCTTCAAGGGGTAGGTTTTGCATTTTGTTCAAGTAACTTTTGTCCATAATGAACAAATAAATGCTTACAAGAACGAAGAAGGCCATAAATATGAGAAACGAAGTAATCATATAGATATCAGCGCCGTCTACTTTATCGATAAATTGCTTAAACATGGCTTTAGATTTTTAATGCAACAAGGAGAGTTTTGAGTGGCGAGTTGTGAGTGATGAATTACGAATTTTAAACTCACAACTCATCACTCAAAACTCATCACTTAGATTAGTTTGCCGCAGTTTCTGTTTTTTTAATATCTGTACCTATTCTTTGTAGGTAAGCAATCAATGCAATGATTTCTTTATCTGAAGAAACTTTCACACCCTCCTTCGCAAGATTGGCTGCAATACCATCGGCTTGAGTTTTCAAATCCTCTTGTGCTTTTTGGATTTGGTAAGCATCATAAGGCACACCCAATTTTTGCATTGCTTTCATTTTTGCCTCAATGTCAGCAGTATTCAATTTTTGTTCTAACAACCAAGGATATGGAGGCATAATAGAACCTGGCGACATTGAAATTGGCTCACGCATGTGGTGATAGTGCCAAGAGTCTGGATATTTACCGCCTTCACGGTGCAAATCTGGACCCGTACGTTTTGAACCCCACAAGAATGGGTGATCATATACAAACTCACCTGCTTTTGAATATTGACCGTAACGTTCTGTTTCACTTCTAAACGGACGAACCATTTGACTGTGACAACTCACACAACCTTCACGGATATATAAATCACGACCTTCTAATTCGAGTGCAGTGTAAGGCTGAACAGCGCTAATCGTTTCTACGTTAGATTTTACCATGAAGGTAGGAATCAATTCTACCGCAGTACCCACCAAAATCATTACCAATGAACCTACCAATAATGGAATTGGTTTGCGTTCGAACCAACGGTGCCAGTAGGTATCGCTTCCTGTTGGCGTGTAAGCTACTTCCAAAGCTGGAGCCTCTGCTGGTTCGTTTGCTTCCAAAGAACCTTGTGCCATTGTTTTGAACAAGTTGTAAGCCATCAAAATAGCACCTGTCAAGTAAATCAAGCCACCAAAGGCGCGCATAGCATGCATTGGTAAAATTTGTAGGGTAGTTTCAAGGAAGTTACCGTATTTCAAAGTACCCTCTGGCGTAAAATCTTTCCACATCATACCTTGTGTAAAACCAGAGATGTACATAGGCACAGCATAGAATAAGATACCCAAAGTACCTAACCAGAAGTGTACATTTACTAGTTTTTTAGAATAAATCGTAGTATGATAGATACGAGGGAGCAACCAATATAAAATTGCAAAGCTCAAGAAACCATTCCAACCCAAAGCACCTACGTGTACGTGTGCTACAATCCAGTCGGTAAAGTGAGCAATAGCATTTACGTTTTTCAAAGAAAGCATAGGGCCTTCGAAAGTTGCCATACCGTAGCTAGTTACCCCAACTACCATAAATTTCAAGATAGCATCTTCACGAACTTTATCCCAAGCACCACGCAAAGTCAACAAACCGTTAATCATACCACCCCAAGATGGAGCAATCAACATAATCGAGAATACCGTACCTAATGATTGTGCCCAGTCTGGCAAACTTGTATATAATAAGTGGTGAGGACCAGCCCAGATATAGATAAAAATCAAAGCCCAGAAGTGCAAAATCGATAACTTATAAGAATATACGGGACGATTCGCCATTTTTGGCAAGTAGTAGTACATCAATCCCAAGAAAGGAGTTGTCAAGAAAAATGCTACTGCATTGTGACCATACCACCATTGAACCAAAGCATCTTGAACACCAGCATACAAAGAATAACTTTTGAAAATTGAAACTGGTAATTCAAATGAGTTCACTACGTGCAAAACTGCAACTGTAATAAAAGTAGCAATATAAAACCAGATCGCTACATATAAGTGACGTTCGCGACGTTTGAAAATTGTACCAAACATATTTATACCAAACACTACCCAAATCAAAGTGATGGCAATATCAATTGGCCACTCCAACTCTGCATATTCTTTACTACTTGTCAAACCTAAAGGAAGAGTAACAGCCGCTGCAACAATAATTAATTGCCATCCCCAAAAGTGAATTTTCGAGAGAAAATCACTAAACATTCTGGCTTTACAGAGGCGTTGTAGAGAGTAATAAACACCCATAAAAATGGCATTTCCTACAAAAGCAAAGATTACTGCATTGGTATGTAGAGGACGAATACGTCCGAAAGTACCATATTGCGTAACGTTAAGTTCTGGTTTGAAGAGTTGAGAAGCGACGATAACGCCTACCAACATACCCACAATCCCCCAGATAATCGTGGCAACGGCAAAGTTTCGGACAATTTTATTGTCGTACTCAAAGCGTTCGATGTGTGTACTAATAGCTGACATATTTTTAGATTATAAATTGGTTACGGGAATAATTGCGATTGAGAGCGATACTACTCTCCTATTTTTATCTGACGGCTTGAGTCTAACTCAAGTGGTTGATTGACAAGCTTATTTAGTATTAGTTTTTTGGTCGTCAAACAAGATACGCATCGCAGGAGTATGTAAATCGTCGTTCTGTCCATCTTTCATCGACCAAAAAAAAGCAGCTAAAAAAACAAGTGCCATCATCAAACTAATTCCGATCATGATGAAGATGATTTGCATTTTTTTGTGTTTTTCTGTGTTTCTATGCCTCAAAATTGGGGCTTTCTGACGTGTTCAGCTATGAGGAATGTTAGTAGGCTTACTCGCATTTATTAGCCCATTTTATGACAAAAGTCAGTAAAAAAGGCTTGCTTGTGGAGGGGCATAAAAAAAGGCGCAAGAGTCGTTCTTGCGCCTTTCAAGGTAAGTTTCTTATTATCAGGACTATGATTGTGACACCTCTATGGTAGGTGAATCATTGAGTTTATTCATGTAATCAATCTTATGTGCCCAAGCATTGGCGATATTGTAGGCTCTTTGCTTGGCTTCTTCTGCCTTTTCACCTTCAAAAAGTTCGTCCAAGGTTTGAAAAAACAAACTCAACCATTGCTCAAAATGAGGAATCGTGAGTTGGTGCACAGAATTAATCACGAAATGCGGACGTAATGGATGCCCGTCGTATCCTTCTGTGCCAAATAATATCATTTCCCAAAAATTGTACATTTTAGGTAAATGCTTTTGCCAATTCACTCGAGCTACATGATCGAAGATATGTCCAAGCATTTGATTATCTCGTACTTTATCATAAAAAGTATTCACAAGAAGTTCGACATCTTCACGACCTTCCAATGCTTTTTTGGCAATAGGAATGGGAGTATTAGTCTCTATATGTTGTTCTGGATTCATGGCTTCTGTCTTAAAATGTTAGGTTGCCTGTTAATCTTTTGACACTAAAGTTCTTAAAAAAGTTCTTTTGGAATGCCTTAAATGCTTTTCTTTCCTAGCAATAATTTGATTTTAAACTAAGTCTCGAAAAAAAGCACAAAGCTAACACCGTAAACTGCCCAAAAGCAATCCTCTCGATGTTTTCTTTGTGCTTTAGTATTAATTAAATTGGATTGATATGAATTTAAAGATTACCCAAAATTCATTAGGATAGTGTATGGTGTCAGTAAATATTATCGTTGAACAATCTTCGCCAAGCGGTGATAAAATGGCGTTGAACTGTTCTCGTCTTTTGGCGCATATTTGCCTTGAATAATCGGAAAATACATGACACGACGGCGCGATTTTTCACCCGTAAACGGACAAACTTCTACACGATGCCAAAGGTCGCCATCATGTACTGTTAAATCTCCAGCTTCGATGTCTAAACCGACTTCATTAGGGTCAGGATTATGGTCGATAAATTGTTTTTTCAAAAACAAAACCTTCATTTTGCTCAATTTATGTGTGCCTGGCAATACTCTCAAACCGCCATTCTCGAAAGGACAATCGTCCAAATGAGTCCCGATATTGAGCATTTTCAAGATTTTTTGACCCAAAAACAAATCACGTGGGCTATCGGTATGCCAACCCATTTGTGAAAATTTACTATTATCCTGATTGATATAATGATTGAAGACCAACCCATCTTTTTCTACCTCCGCAATACGGTTATTATTGGGTTCTAACAAAGTCAAAAGTGCCTTCAAACGTGGGTCTTGCAGATATTGATGTAATATTTCACTATGTGTCGAAAGAAAACACATTCGTTGAATCATCGTATTTCCTGCTGGGTCTTTTCCAAACTTCAATGGGGTACCATTCATTTTCTCAATACCCTTATCAACCCATTCTTTTTCAACACGATGCGCCTCGTTCAGAAACAATTTGACCGTTTCTTTTGATAAAAAGTTCTTAAAATGTAAAAAACCATACTCATTAAAGAAAGCACGTTGCTCGTCGGTAATCTGTTCGCCGAGCGTAAAGGTCTTACCTTCAAATTTATTACCCATATCTTTAAGCATTTAGCATATTTTGTTTCAGGTCAAACCCTAAGCTTTTGGCGACTAGCATTGCGTCAAAGTCTTAGGGTTCATCACCCAATTTTACATATAATTCAAGTCGTTGTTTTTCTTCAACTTAATAATGTGCAAGGCATTCAATAATAAAATCACAGGATATGTAGGGTCAAACTCATGCCATTTTACGCCGAAGTTGGCACGACCACCCAATTTGTGGTGATTGTTGTGATACGACTCACCCATCATCAAAAAGTCAAATGGAAGCAAGTTTTTTGCTGTATCATTTACCTTAAAGTTGATATATCCGTATTTGTGAGCAAACCAGTTGATAATCACGCCATGCACAGGTCCCATCAAATAGTGAATTGGCAACAAAGCGTACTCCCAAGGAGAAGTAGCAAATTTCATGTAGAATAAGGTATAAAGCGTACCCCAGAAAATACGCATTAACCATTGGTCACCCAATTTTTCCAAAAACATCCAGTTAGGTACATTCTTTTTAAATTTTGGGTCAATGTCTGCTCTATCGTACAATACGTCGTTATAAATCTTCTTGGTCTTCCACATCATATCAAACAAGTTGTTTGAATAGCTTGGCGAATGCGGGTCATTTTCGGTATCGGCATACGCATGGTGCAAACGGTGCATAATACCATAAGCTTTTGGACTCAAAAAAGAAGAGCCTTGCGTAATCAAGGTAAAAACATAAAAGAATTTTTCCCACCCTTTTGACATCGTAAACATCTGATGCGCCGCATAACGATGCAAGAAGAATGTTTGCGAAAATAAGGACAGATACCAGTGTGCTACAAAAAATAATAAAATTGCCATGTAATTGGGATTTATAGATTAGGTAAATGTTTGACTAATACAGGTAAAAAATGCTCAGAAAGCCAGCAGGCGAGCCAATGCTCACAACACGGTACAAGGAAAAAATCGAATTTCCGATGAGCTTTTTTACACTATCCTTAGCCAAACCATTACGAATTTGGAACAAATTTAATAGACTAGCTAGCCTATAGAGTTGACAAAAATCATTGCTTAAACTGATTTTTGCCACGCAAAATCATCCCCACCGAGGCAATAATCACCATGGTAGATGAACTCATTGGCATTAGAATGGCCGCCACCACAGGGTGCAAAGTGCCAGAGGCTGCAAAGGTCAAACCTACGAAGTTGTAAATCAGGGATACGACAAAACTGAACTGAATCAGACGCAAAGCGTATTTGCTATATTTGAAAATAGCGGTAAACTTATGCAATGAATTGGCCTCCAAAATACCATCACTTGATGGCGTAAAGTTGAGCGTATCGTCGGTGATGGCTATCCCAACATTAGATTGTTTCAAAGCTCCTGCGTCGTTGAGTCCATCGCCCACCATAACCACTTTTTTGCCTTGAGCTTGAAGTTTTTTGATAAAATCAAGTTTTTCTTGTGGGGTACAATTAAATTTCAAATTGCTTTCATCCGAAAACCAACTCTTCAATTGATTACGCTCTGCTTCATTGTCGCCCGATAGCAAATAGGTATGATAGGTTTTACTGAGCTCTCTAATTTGACTCTCTATATCGGCACGATAATGATTTGGCAACGAAAAGTAGCCAATATATTCATGGTCGATTTTGAGATGCGCCACACTGGCATTGAAGCCTTTTTCTGGCTTTCTGCCTTCAGGATTTACGAACTCAAACGAGCCTAATTTGATTTGGTGGTTTTCATACAATCCCTTCAAACCTTGCCCTGTGATTTCTTGGAAATTTTCTATTTCTAAAAAAGTAGGCTCAGGATACAAGTATTTGATTTTTTGTGAGATGGGGTGCGTTGAATTTCGTACCAAGGACGATACCAACATTTCTTCAAACTGACTCAAAGGGCGCTGACTATGAAAAGTTGGCAAACTTCCCTCCGAGGTTGTTAGTGTACCTGTTTTGTCAAAAACAATGGTGTCGCATTGTGCCATAGTTTCGATGATATCGGCGTTTTTGAGATAAAAATTTTGTTTACCCAAAATTCTCAAACCATTTCCCAACGCAAAAGGATAACTCAAGGACAACACACAAGGACAAACTACAATCAGTATAGCGGTAAAGGCATTGATTACCTTTGATGGTTCGTGGAAATACCAATAAATCGAAACACAAGCAGCAATGGTCAATACCGAAATAGTGTAGTACTTGCCTACTAAATCTGAGAAGGTTTTGATTTTGGAATCTTGGCTTTTTTGAAAAGTGTCATTGTTCCACAATTGAGTCAAGTAACTTTGAGAAACCTCTTTCAATACTTCCATTTCTAGGGTTTCGCCCACTTGTCGACCACCTGCATACAAGAAATCACCTACTTTTTTAGCTTCCAATGCCGATTCGCCCGTTACGAAACTGTAATCTATTTGGGCATTGCCTTTGTACAGAAATGAGTCAGCAGGGATGAGTTCGCCATTTCTTACGAGGATTTTATCGCCTTTTTTCAAAGCATTCAACGAAATAGGCTCTTCTTTTCCTTGTGTTAATCGAGTAACAGCCAGTGGAAAATATGATTTATAATCTCTTTCAAATGACAAAAAACTATAGGTTTTTTGTTGAAACCATTTACCTATCAACAAGAAGAATATCAAGCCAGAAAGTGAATCAAAATAGCCAGCTCCATCTAAAAAGATGACCTCATAAGTACCTCTAAAAAAAGCAACCAAAATCCCGAGAAGAATCGGAAAATCGATATTGATAATACCTTTTTTGAGACTTTTATACACCGAAACAAAATAGTCTGAGCCCGAATATGCCACCACAGGAATCGATAGTGCCATACTCAACAAACCAAAAAGCTTTTTGTACATCATGTCGTCCAAACCCAAGTATTCTGGAAAACTAAACAACATAATATTACCTGCACAAAAACCTGCTACACCGATTTGCGTTAGTAGTTTTTTGTATGAAGGCTTATTTTTTTCCTTCACAACATCGTTCAAGCTAATCAGTGGTTCGTAACCAACCGAAGTCAACATTTCGGCCAATTGGCGTAGTGTTAACTCTTCAGGATTGAAAGTAATTGCCACTTGTTTTTTCAAAAAATCAACTTTTGATTGCTTTACACCCTCATGAAGTTTGTACATATTCTCTAAGAGATACAAACAAGATGAGCAGTGAATCGAAGGTATAAAGAAGCTGATTTTGGCAATTTTATCACTTCTAAAATCTAGTAATTGATTGGTTATCTCGGTATTATTCAAAAACTCAAAATGAGCCATTTGAGGGCTATTACCCGACATTTGTTCTATGTCGTAGTAATTACAAAGATTATTTTGGTCAAGAATTTCGTAAACAGTTTTGCAACCTTCACAGCAAAAATGCTTCTCCTCGATATGTATGTGGGTGTCTGGGCAATCATTACCACAATGGTAACACACCAGAGCCTCGTCAGTAAGCGTTTCCATAGCCTCTACAATTTTTTCCAAAATTTGCCTCTGACCACGGAAGTAAATATGAGTAAGGTGATTTCAAAAACTGATAAAACTCATATTTTCCGATACTGACCTTTTGCAACTTCGCAGAGTGATATTTATCAATCTAATCAGTGTTATATATGAAACCGCAAGCACCACATTGTCAAAGTTGCCAATTCAAAGATAGTTCGCTCTTCAAACAGTGCCATCTTCATGAGTTGGAAGAACTGAATGAAAGCAAATGTTTTAACTCATATAAAAAAGGACAGGTAATCTTTCATGAAGGAAATAGACCGCTGGGTATTTTCTGCGTATATAGCGGTAAGGTAAAGGTAAGTAGAATGGGATCTGACGGAAAAGAGCAGATTATCAGGCTAGCCAAAAAGGGTGATACCTTAGGTTATCGCTCGCTGATAGACAATACTAAATATACCGCCTCGGCAATTGCCTTGGACGAAACAGAAGTATGCTTTATTCCTGCAGCAGAGTTCAATAAATTGGTAGATGAAAACGTAAAAGTTTCGACCGATTTGATGAAAATGCTCGCTCGTGCCTTGGGCGATACGCAAGACAAGCTGATTCACCTAGCCATGAAACCAGTTCGCGAGCGATTAGCAGAGGCTTTACTGCTTTTGAAAAGTACTTATCAAGAAGAAGGTAAAAATCCATTCTCTATTTCGATTTCTAGAGAAGACCTCTCGTCGATTGTTGGCACAGCCAAAGAAACGGTCATTCGCTTTTTATCAGAATTTAAAGAAGACGGCATTATTACTACGCATGGTAGTGAAATTACAATTTTGAACCCAGAGAAATTAGTAAAAATTAGCAGTATGTACGACTAATTTTTATGTCAGCTTGCCCAGTGACTATTATCATTTCAGGGGCTTGCAATCTCGCCTAATTTAGCCAACTCATAGCAAGCAAAGAAACAATGAGAGAAACGGAACGTAAAATTTTAGCGAGTGGTATAGAATTAAGTTTCAAAGAAGGTGAGTATTTGTATAGAAAAGGACAAGACGCTGAATTTGTATTTTATTTAAAAGACGGTGCTTTTGAACTCCGAGACGAACATAACAAACCCATTGTTATCGATGGTTTTAGATGTTTTTTGGGTTTGGAAGAAATGCTTTCAGATAAAAAACATCGTTATGGCGTAAAGGTTCTTTCTAGTGCACATGTACTAGTTTTCGAAAAATCCTTACTCAATACCCTTATTTATGAATATGAATTAGCCCAGAGATATTTCATGCTGAAAATGTGTGACTATTTGGCTTTTCATGAAAAAGTATACGAATAAGCGTTGAATTCTTTTTTTTCAACCTTCACAAACTCAATTATAATTACCAGTATTTCAACAGGTTGAACACAAAATCCTTTTTCAATCGTGACTGCTTTCATTTGAAAAGATGATTTTTGTCATGTTTTTAAATTCGGAAAAACTCCAACTTTACTTCATCTCTAGGAGATAACCATTTTAAACTGATGTTTTTCCATTAAATCTATAAAAGTCATGAAGAAGATACTTGTGCCCACTGATTTCTCTGAACTTTCGTTAGCAGCATTAGACGTAGCAGCTATGTTTGCTCGCGCAACATCAGCCGAAATTGTTTTATACCATAAAGATTTTATCATATTACCCAATATTGATTTTATAGAAGCTCCTATTTCAACATATGATGTAGAAACCAACGAGGCTATCCATAATCAAACACAAAAGCAATTGGAAACTATCATCCAATCGCCTAAATATGATGGAATTAGCATTGTGATATACAATACGGATGATTACGAAGAATTAGGCGAAGCCATTTCTGAAAGAACCGATATTGACCTCATCGTGATGGGTTCGGAAGGTGCTTCTGGTTGGAAGGAGTTTTTGGATGGTTCTAATTCAGAAAGCGTGGTAAGACATGCCAATTGTCCTGTATTGGTCATCAAGGAGCCTATATCTACATTCTACCCACGTAAAGTAATGTTTGCTGTAGACTTCGAGACTCCATTTGATGATAAACTCATCAAAACGCTAAGTCATGAAATCGAACAAACGTATGTGGTTTATGTAAACACATCAGACGGTTTTGAGGATACCAGAACAATCAACGAGAAAATGGCGGCTTTTGAAAAAGAGCATAATCTTACTGAGCATGAATTTGTGATTTATAACGATTATAGTGCAAGCAACGGCGTTATTCATGCGGCCGAGGATTTACAAGCTGATTTAATCGTGATGTCGACCAAAGCTCGTTCTGGTTTGAGTCATTTCTTGTTTGGTAGCGTTACCGAAACAGTTATAAATCATTCGAGTATTCCAGTGCTTGCCACTTTAGCAAAACATTAATTAAACCGTTAGACTTTCTTTTTGTCGAACAAATAAGATTCCTGAAAAGGTATTTCGACAAAAAAGAAAGTTACTTTATATCAGGATTTTACCAACAATTTAATAGCTCAGACTTCTGAAATATTCTTTTGAAGAATCAAAAACTGATATGCATTTTTTGAATTTATGATGTCATGAGCCATGAAAAAGGCGTAGAAGCTTTCGTTTCTACGCCTAATTTTTTGCTCTATGCTTTTCTAATTTCTCAGATTGGAAAGCTTTTTCTCATCGATAATCGTAATTTCGCTACCACTAATTTCGATCAGTTTATCAGCTTTAAATTCACTCAACGTGCGAATCAGTGACTCAGTAGCAGTGCCTACAATGGATGCCAAATCGTCTCTCGAAATTTTCATGGTAAATCTCGTACTTTCTTCTGCTTTGTATTTTTTCTGCAATAACAAAAGACCATCCGCTACACGCTTACGAAGCGAATTGTATGCCATGCCTAACAAATAGGTCTCTTTATCGGCAATATTATTAGCTAACAATTTGATGAATTTATTGGCAACTTGCTGATTTTTAGACAACAGCTCCATAAAATCCCCTCTTGGGATACCAATAATTTGAGAGTCTTCCAATGCCTCCGCAGTTTCTTGATAATCTGTATTTTCGATGATGGCAATATGTCCAAAGAAATCACCCTCATTGTACAGACCTGTCACAAACTCTTTTCCATCACGGTTGGTCTTGTAAGTCTTAATTTTTCCTGATTTCAAGAAATAAAACTTAATAGGTTCGTCGCCTTCAGAATATACAATTTGTTTTTTCTTCAAAGTCGACACCTTTCTATCAGACGATAAATCCGTTAAGTCTCGGTATTTGTTAGCCTCTGAATATAATTCTTCCAAATGTTCATGAGCCACTTTTCCTGCACCCTGTAAAAGTTGCTCGACCTTTTTCAAACGACTTTCGATAGCATTCAATAATTCTATTTCGTGAAATGGCTTTGTCAAATAGTCATCAGCGCCCATTTCCATACCTTTTCTAAAGTCAGTACGTTCTGTTTTAGCCGTTAGGAAAATAAATGGAACACCTTGTAAATCAGGGTTTTGATTGAAAATATGTAACACTCCATAACCATCAAGCACGGGCATCATAATATCACAAATTACAATATCAGGACGATTTTGAATGGCTTTCTCAACTCCATCTTTACCATTGACAGCGGTAATTACTTCGTAGTTAGCCAATTCGAGAATCTCGGCGGTTGTTTCTCTGATGTCATCACTGTCTTCGATAAGTAATATCTTTTTCATAAAGTTTAATTGTTGTGTTAAGATAAGTTTTAACAAATGATTTATATTGAACGTTGAGGTAAAATCTGCGTTAGTGCTGAATGATGAGTTACGAATGCGGAGTTTTTGTCATCTCCCACTCCGCACGATTCTTTGATGTAAAGAGCCTAAGGAAAGGTCTAATCAAGCTAAATCCAACTGCACAGTTACCGTTGTTCCTTCATTGAGTTTACTTGAAATACTCACTTTTCCTCCCAGCAACTCTGTATATTTAGCAACAATATGCAAGCCTAGTCCAGTACCTTGTATGTTGGTAACATTCACGCCTCTAAAGAATCGGTCAAACAAATGTTTTTGGTCTTCCTCCGAAATACCGATTCCTTCATCTTGTACACTCAAGACAAAATGAGAAGATGATTTTTCAGTTCTAATCGTAATGCATGAACTCTCACCTGAAAACTTAATCGCATTGGAACATAAATTGATGATGATTTTTCGCAGTAAAGATTTGTCAGTAATAAACTCGTTTTCACCCGAATGTTCAAAGCGTAAATTTTGATTTTTCTTAAGCAAATTACTTACATCTGCCAAGGTATCGTTCACCAGTTCAGGAATTTCAACGAGAGCCAAATGCGCCTCAATTTTTCCCTCTTCAAGTTTTCCAACGGATAAAAATTCTTCTAAAATATCCGTTAAATTGCTTACAGCCGACTTGATACGATGAAGGTGTTTTTCACGCTTTTCTTGCTCTTCAGTTTTGGGATATTTAGCAATGAGCGATGCTGAAGAGAGTATGGCAGTCAGTGGAGTTCTAAATTCGTGTGAAGCCATAGCAACAAAACGAGATTTTAGTTCGCCCAATTCTTTTTCTTTACTTAAGGCTAATTCAAGTTCTTGTTTTGACTCCTCCAAATCCTTGAGCGTTTCTACCAGTGCATTCGTGCGATTCATGACCTCCTGTTCGAGACTTTCATTAAGTTTTTTAATCTCTTGGTTTTTCAGAATCATCTCCATTTCGATTTTTTTCTTGTACGTAATATCGTTTATAAAGGAGATAAAATACTGATTACCATTTTGTTCGAAAAAGCTTAAACTAATTTCCACCGAAAACAAAGTGCCATCTTTTTTACGAGCTTTCAAATCCAATCCAATACCCATTGGGCGAATTTGAGGTTTGTGTAAATATTTTTCGGTATGTTGACGATGCGTTTCAGATAAGGCGGTTGGTAGCAAGGTTTCGATGGGCATTCCAAGTAGCTCATTGGTCTCATAACCAAACAAAGCATTAGCATATCGATTAGTCAATACAATTTTGCTACTTTTATCCATCATCACGATACCCATTGCGGCGTGCATGAATAAGGCCTCAAAACGCGCCTCTCCTTCCGAAAATTGAATCTGGGTATGTTTTTCAGACTGTATATCTGACAAATTTACTAACCAGTGACCTTTGGCTGTATCAGGCTCTTGCAGTAATTTTACTCGAATGCGTCCCCAAAACTTGGTACCACTCGGACTGGTAAAACTATCGTCGATACAAAACTCCGCTGAAGTTTTTAGGTGCTCCGATACCTGAAGTTCCCATTGAATAAGGCTTTCATTGTTACGAAGACCCTCCAAGAAAAAGTCATTAGCTTGCTCCAGATTATCTAACTCAAACATTTTCAAACCTGTTTTATTGAGATAGACAAACTTATGCGTATCTGGATTGTAGATTCCAACAAAAAGCGGGCTATTCTCCAAAGCAACGTGACAGAGTTGTTGGTCTAAGGAAGTACAGTTCATAGGTATGATGGCTTTGTTTCGTCATAAATGATACCCTTACTTTTTGTGAATTCTTCATTTTGCGGGGAGAATCATCTGTAAGTAGGTATCTGTCAAAAATAGTGGATTCGAATAAATTGTAGTTCTTCGATTATTCAAATCATTCTGGGTAAATTTACATGATAATGCCGATATTTTCCTGAAAAAATGAAAAAAATCACCTTCTTTACTTCTTGCCTTGCAATTCTTTTAATGGGAATTCTCAGTTATTTTTTCTGGAATGAACATCAAGAAGAAATTGCACTGATGATCAATATCAAGAAAGGTTTACCACATATTACAAAAGATAATTTTTCTAAGTCAGATTCTTGTCTGTGGCTATGGAACTCCAATACAACACTTTACAAAGTTTGTGCAGATCAAAATGGCAATACAAACATTGGATATGGTTCAAGAAATTGGAGACAAAAGTTCAAGGCAACCCCTAGCAAGATGTACTTTTCAGACGGCGATTTTAACCTAAACGATTTCCCTGAAATTTATTTGTTTGGTCTCACACCATATGGGTACGTTGTACAGGCCTATGAATTTCAACATGAGACTTTAAAATCCTTTGTCCTACCTCCTCTCATGGGAACTCATCAAATTGAGTATCGTGGCAATGATACCTTATATTTTGAGAAAAACTTTTTGGTACGTCAATTTTCAACGAATTCGGGGCAAAAAGCCTGCTATTACGAACTTATGCCTAACTTGCAGTTCGAACTTCGATTTACGAAGACTCTTTAATTACTTCATCAAGATTTATGAATTACCAAATTAGAAAAGCAAATTTGGAGGACAGCGCATGCCTCTCATCACTTTGCAAAAGTATTTACGTTGAACATTATCTTCATTTGTGGCTAGAGGGAGGAAAGGATTGGTATCTTGAGAAATCATACGCCGAACAGGTTATTTTATCCGAAATAGCGTATCCTAATTCAGATTATTTTCTTCTTTTGGTGGACACCAAACCTGTGGGATATTTGAAGGTAAACTATGATTACTCAGAAAAGAAAAGCGCTTTAGAGGTAGAAAGAATCTATTTTCATCAATCACACAAAGGACTTGGACTAGGTCGTAAATTGATAGAATTTGCATTTGAGTTAGCTCAACAACGAGGAAAAGAAAGTGTCATCCTAAAGGCTATGGATAGTAGTAAAGATGCCATTGGCTTTTATCATAAAATCGGTTTCCAACAAATTGGTACACTTGTTTTAGAAGATTTTGAGTTGATGAAACCAGCGTTCAGAGGAATGGTCATTTTAGAATATTGTCTTTAATAGAAAACCCTTGCTATACTTAGCGTATTGACAAGGGTTTGTGTTTTATTTACTCCTATTTTCCTCTAGTCTGTAAGTTACCATTTTTTGAATCAAATCAAAAGGAATCTCCTGATTTAAAGGAAATTGTATGGAACCCTTAGCCCATTTATAAGGCCCTAACTCTGATTCAAAATGTTTTATTCCTGAGCCCGTCGGATAAAATCCTATATGATTTTTATAGGCGGCAAAATAGACCAATACGCCTTTGTACTTGTATGCGGGCATATTGTAGCTAATGCACTCCTGAGCCTCTGGGGCAGTTTCTTTGATTAAATCTCGAATTTGACCTACGATTAGTTGAACCTCCTCAGGAAACTGAGACTCATATTCGTCGACACTCAAAAACCTATGCTTTTCCATCCTCCAGTTTGTGGTAGTAAAAATAAGAAACCAACAAAATAGCTAGAACGATCAAAGGGAAAAACGCTTCACCGCCTATGCCATCCACCGCTGCATGACTAATACTGGCAAAAAGGAAGTCAAAAACAAAACCTGCATAAGCCCATTCTTTTAATCGCTTGGGGACTTGCGGAATCATCAATGCCAATGTTCCTAAAACTTTGAATACGACTAGGGCATTTCCAAAATACTCAGGATAGCCCAAATGTTTGATTCCTTCCTTTGCCAATTCGGTTTTAGAAGTTAGCGCTGGCATAACTCCTTCAAATAGAAAAATTAAGGTAGTGGTAACCCAGAAAATAATTTTGTCTTTTTTCATGTTAAATAAAGAGAAATTAAGTGTTTATGCGGTATTGCGAGTTAGTAATATACGAAGGATTTCAATCAATTTCGGTTTGGAGATTTCGGAAATATGGGAAAATACCTAATTCCTGAATAGAGAGGTAAATTATCCCTTTTTCGTCTGTCCTCTCACTCAATTACTGTTTCATAGCTAAAAACTTCTCCATATCCATCCAGCCAATTTCCCAAATATGCCCATCGAGGTCATTATAGGCGCGACCGTACATAAAGCCGTAATCTTGTGCTGGTCGAGCTTCTGTTCCTCCTGCGGCCAAGGCTTTTTCCAAAATAGTATCAACCTCTTCTCTGCTTTCTGTATCGAGCGCAATCAGAATCTGAGAAGTTTCGTGTGCATTCGGAATCTGCTTTGGTGTAAAAGTCTGAAATCTAGCTTCTTCCAACAACATTACAAAAATATTTTCAGAAATAATCATGCAAGTAGCCTGATCGTCAGTAAACTGAGGGTTAAATGTGTATCCGATTCGAGTAAAAAACTCAACTGATTTTTGGAGATTTTTTACTGGTAGATTTAAAAAGATTTTAGAAGCCATACGATTTTTACTTTTGAATATGTTTTATCAGAAAACTTAAATTTCTTTTCTTTTTTGACAAAATTAGCGACTACAAAATTTAGCCGTATATAGTAAATACGACAAAAAAAAGGTTGTTTGCGACAACATTAATTTTTACATTTGTAAGTAAACAAAAACCTTACTTTAAACCTAAACATCATGAAAAAAGTAGCCATTCTTGTGCCAGAAACTGCTGTAATAGAAGCAGTTGCCGACCCTCGGTATCTATTACTAGCTGTCAACCAATTTCTGTCTCAAGCAGGTCAGCCACCCTTGTTTGAGGTACAGTTAGTCGGACAAAGCAAAGAAGTGAGAGTCGCCAATGGCGTGTTTTCCATACATACCGATGCCTTAATCGAAGATGCCCAAAAACCTGACTTAATTATCATTCCAGCATTGAGTGGAAACTTGCAGGATGCTATTTCTCTTAATCAATCCTTTTTACCTTGGATTCGCCAACAATATGAGCAAGGAACGGAAGTTGCAAGCTTGTGTTTGGGAGCTTTTTTATTGGCATCAACAGGTCTTCTCAATGGCAAATCTTGTTCGACGCACTGGTTATTTGCGAATGATTTCAGAACAATGTTTCCTGAGGTAACCTTGATGGACAATCGAATTATTACAGAACAAAATGGTCTTTATTCGAGCGGGGGCGCCAACTCGTATTGGAACCTTTTATTGCATTTAGTAGAAAAGTATAGCAGTCGAGAATTAGCAGTGTTGGCGTCTAAATTTTTTGTCTTGGATATCAATCGTAAAAGTCAGTCCTCTTTCAGCATTTTTCATGGACAAAAAATGCACGACGATACCGTCATAAAGTCAGTACAAGAATTTATTGAGGAGCATTTCGAAAAAAGAATTACGATTGAAGAATTAGCGGCACAACACAACCTAGGTCGACGGACTTTTGAAAGAAGATTTAAAAAAGCCACCAATAATTCAGTAATCGAATACGTCCAGAGGGTAAGAATAGAAGCAGCAAAAAAAGCCTTAGAAAGTGGTCAAAAAACAATCACAGAGGTGATTTTTGATGTTGGCTACAGTGATACCAAGGCATTTAGAGATGTTTTTAAAAAGATTACAGGGTTGTCTCCAACGGATTATAAACAACGATATGAAAAAATAGGCATTGAATAACTGTCTCAGTATGGAGATACAACGCTGGTATCTTCATACTGAAACTTTATAGCATCAACTTCTATTCCTCCAAGAACTTCAGGATCTCATTTGAAAACTCTGCGGTTCGGTAAGTTCCGTTATGGTCTCCTTTCACAATGGACAATTTTGCATTTTTGAAAAATCCCTGAAGAACTTTCGGATCGCCATTATCCAAATCGGCATCACCGTTGATAACCATTGCTTTGCCTTTAAAATTTGCCAATGCTTTGGGCGAAGTCGAGGGTTGATAACGTTGTAAATAACCTAACACCAGGGTATCCGCCCCAATTGATTTGGCATACTTTACAGCACCTTGCGCCTCAGGATATAAATACGCTTTCCCTAGAAAAGCCTCCTCAAACATTTTTCTTCTATCCCATTCTGGATTAGTAAAATGCTGACCTATCCCGCCAAGAACAGCCTTTTTCACATGATTGTCCAAGCTCAATAGTTTAGCGGCGATAATTGCCCCTCTTGAATAGCCTACCACTGTATATTCTTTAATCTGTAAAGATTTTATCAATGCCATCATATCTTTGGTTTCGGCATTATTTTGATAAAACTTTTCCTCGTGAGGTTTGTCAGATTTTCCATTACCACGCATATCTGGCACGATCACACGGTAGCCCTTAGCAATCAAATCTTTATATAATTGTGTTCGACGCCAATTGGCACCTGTATTGATAAAGCCATGCAATAAAAGTAAGGGATTGCCTCGACCAGTATCTTCATAGGCAATTCGTTGATGATCAAAGGAATCGAAATAATGGATAGTTTGTGCTTTTAACGAAAAGCATGAAATGAAGGTAATTAGGAGTATTATAGGTTTCATAAGAAAGAAAAATAGTTTTATAGAAATTGAAAAATCGTCAGACACTCAGTTCAAAAAGAAATAACTCATCGTTGTGCATTTTAATCCTATCCACCTTAACAAGACCTATTTTTTCCAATAATTTTTGTGAAGCATAGTTTTCCAAATTCGTAATGGCTTTAATTTTTTTGAGAGAAAAATCTTCAATAGCAGCCTTCAACATCCGTGAAGCTGCTTCAAAACCGTAGCCTTTTCCTTCAAATTCAGGGAAAAAGGCAAAGCCTATGTCGATACCTTCCAAGCCTTCGCGGTCATACAAACCACAACTGCCAATTTTGACACCATCCTCCTTACGAATCACAGTATAATTGCCATATCCAAGTCGCTCGTATTGATACAACACACGACTATTGATATAATGAATGGCATCTTCCACATCTTGGACATTTCTGTCTCCAATAAATTGTAGCCATTTGGGAGTATTCAACAAAGCCAAAATAAATTCGGCATCTTCAAGGTCTGTCGGTTTTAAGATTAACCGTTCTGTTTCAAATGTTTTGTACATTGGGTGTTTTAGATAAAATAGAATTTAGAAATTATTCCATATTTGTTTGATTTGCTCAACCAATTCTTTAGAACATCCTCTTGGGTCAGATGTGAGAATATATTTAGAACTAAGCAAAAAGAAAAAGTATTTATTCCCTGCTTTAGAAATTAAATAATAGCAATTAATATGTCGAAAAACGGGGATAATACCACAAAAGTCGTCTTTCGTAACAAAGAATGATTTACCTAATCTTTTCACCAGTATCCCATCTTTTGTAACATAAAGAATATTTGTGTAAACTAAGTTTATGATAAAAAAAATAAGAAGAAAGCTCCATTGCCATAATCCATTCACTGTAGAAATAATAGCTAGTGGTATTATCACAATCAATAAAAACACCCTAATATATAATGTAAACTTAGGACTTATGCTTGTGTTAATTCCTTTCATTTTTTAGGTGATGTTTAAAATATCTAAAATTAATCATAATTTCCAGAAAACATTAATTTAGCATCTATCCCGAAAAACAAAACCTTTTAACATGAAAAAAAATCAACTTCGTTCTCAAAACTGGTTTGGAAAATCAGGCAAAGTTGGATTTATCTATCGAGCTTGGATGAAAAATCAAGGGATTCCATCTGATTTCTTTGAAGGAAAACCTGTCATTGGTATCTGTAATACTTGGTCAGAACTGACTCCCTGTAATGCTCATTTTCGCGACCTTGCCGAAGCAGTCAAAAAAGGCGTTCTTGAAGCAGGTGGCTTCCCTGTCGAATTTCCAGTGATGTCTCTTGGCGAAACGCTCATCAAACCTACTGCTATGCTCTATCGAAATTTGGCAAGTATGGACGTTGAAGAATCAATCCGAGCCAACCCGATCGACGGCGTAGTATTGCTTTGCGGTTGCGACAAAACTACCCCTTCGCTCGTGATGGGTGCTTGTAGCGTAGATTTACCTACCCTTGTTATCTCTGGTGGCCCCATGATGAAAGGCAAATGGAAGGGCAAAGATATAGGCACTTCAGACGTTTGGCGATTTGCGGAGGCATACAAACTAGGAGAATTATCCCAAGAAGAATTTGTGGAAGCAGAAGCCTGCATGGCTCGTACACAAGGTCACTGCGCTGTGATGGGAACAGCCTCCACGATGGCGACGATGGTCGAAGCTTTAGGTTTGTCCTTGCCCAACAATGCGGCTATTCCAGCGGCAGATGCCAGAAGAAAAGTAATTTCTCAACTTTCGGGCAGACGTATCGTCGAAATGGTGCAGGAAAATTTGACCTTAAGTAAAATACTGACCAGAGAGGCATTTGAAAATGCCATCAAGGTAAATGCCGCAATCGGTGGCTCTACCAATTTTGTGATTCACCTTTTGGCAATTGCAGGTCGTATTGGCGTCGATTTATCTATTGATGATTTTGATAAACTTTCACAGGATATTCCTCTATTAGCAAACCTTCAACCTTCTGGGGAGCATTTTATGGAAGATTTGTATTATGCTGGAGGCCTCCCTGCAGTCATGAAACAAATGCTAGAGTATTTACATCAAAATACGATTACGGTAAATGGTAAAACTGTAGCTGAAAATGTTACGCAATCTGAAATTTACAATTCTGATATCATTAGTTCACTAGAAAATCCTTTTAAACCCAATTCAGGAATTGCCGTTGTCAAAGGAAATTTGGCACCCAACGGCGCTGTCATCAAACCTTCTGCCGCAACTCCTACTTTGATGAAACATCGAGGGAGAGCGGTAGTTTTTGAAAATATAGAAGACTATCATGCCAAAATTGATCATCCTGATTTGGATATTGATGAAAACTCGGTGATGGTTCTCAAAAATGTAGGTCCCAAAGGCTATCCCGGCATGGCGGAAGTAGGCAACATGAGTTTGCCCAAAAAGTTATTAGAAAAGGGTATTAAAGATATGGTTCGTATTTCGGACGGCAGAATGAGTGGCACGGGTTTTGGCACAGTAGTACTTCATGTCTCGCCCGAGGCTGCGGATGGCGGTACTATTGCGTTGGTTCAAAATGGTGACTGGATATCCTTAGATGTAGACAATCGTAGTATTACGTTAGAAGTTTCTGAGGAAGAGCTTGACAATCGACGGAAAAATTGGGTGGCACCCAATCTAAACATCAATCGCGGATATGTAAACTTATACATCAATAACGTCGAGCAAGCACATTTGGGAGCAGACATGAGCTTTTTGAAAGGGAAATCTGGCAGTGAAGTTGCCCGTGATTCGCACTGATTTATTATTGAGTGAATGTGTGTTTGAGTGATTTAGTGATTAATTTAGAATTTATTTTTATCGTAGATACGCAATGCCTTGCGTCTAAAGAGGTATTATTTTGAAATATAGCGTCAAAAAAGCGGTCGAAAATTAATTTTCTGACCGCTTTTTTGATATTATTCTGCTCGGCTAACTTGGTTTAAGACGCAAAGCATTGTGGCTCTACAGCTTAAAATAATCACTCATTCACTCAAGCTCAATTTACTCAATTAGGGTTAAAAGCCATTAATGCCAATGTCCTCTACCTCTTCCACGGCCACGTCCTCGTCCAGGTTTTTCTACAACAATAACCTCCCTTGGTTGTTGAACTACTACCGTTCTTCGTGGACGTCTATCAACAACCACCGTTCGGGTGGGCGTTACACAACTGGCTAAAAAGGCCATTGAAAAAATTACAAATAGACTCAATATTGTTTTCATAAGGATTATAATTCAGAAATTAAAAATCAATTATCTAATCTTAAAACGGTCAAAGTAACCTCAGATTTTGTCAAATAATGATAATTGAGTAAGTGGTTACGATAAGATACCCGTTATCTATTTGAGATTTCTAATTTCTGAAATAAGGATTACAACTTAATTTTTAGTAAAACATAATGCATGGGAGTTATTTGTTCTTCCGATAGTCCTAAAACTTATTCTGGTAATATCTTTCCATAAAATGATTTTTTCGACAACTTTGTCGCTTTAATTTTTGTTACAAAATCACTCATTTTCTGTAAAACCTAGGGAATGGCATTTGTCCTTCCTTTAAGCCCTTTTAAAAACTATTAAAAAATGAACAGACGTCATTTTATCAAAAACAGCTCACTAGCAGGTCTTGGATTGGCCTTTTATTCAAACACCTCTTACGGAGCAACAGACTTCCCAATCGTACGTGTTAGCGCCGACAAAAGAAACTTTTCAAGTCCAGCGGTAGAAGAAACTATCTCACGCTTAAAATCAAAAATCAAAGACCCAGAATTAGCATGGTTGTTTGAAAACTGTTTTCCCAATACTTTGGATACAACCGTTCATTACAAAGTTGAAAATGGTAAACCAGACACCTTCGTAATCACTGGCGATATTGATGCGATGTGGCTACGTGACAGTACAGCGCAAGTTTGGCCTTATTTACCCCTTGCCAAAAAGAATGAAGATATTCGCAAATTGTTGGAAGGCGTAGTACGTCGTCAAGCAAAATGCCTTTTGATTGACCCTTATGCCAACGCATTCTATGCAGAAAAAGGCAATAGTGAATGGACTAAAGATTTAACAGATATGAAACCTGAACTCCATGAGCGCAAATGGGAGTTAGATTCTGTGTGTTACACCATCCGTTTAGCATATCATTATTGGAAAACCACGGGCGACACCTCTGTTTTTGATGCTGATTGGTCAAAAGCGATGAAAGGCGTTTTGAGAATTTGTAAAGAACAACAACGTAAAAATAGCAGAGGAAGCTACAAATTTGGACGTAATACCTTCTGGTCGACTGATACGGTGCCTGGCAACGGCTATGGCAATCCAACAAAGCCTATTGGTATGATTCATAGCATTTTCCGTCCATCCGATGATGCTACCATTTTCCCATTTTATATTCCTGCCAACCTTTTTGCAGTAGTATCTTTCAAACAATTAGGAGAAATTGCTGAAACAGTTTTGAAAGATGCAGCCTTTGCTCAGGAGTGTAAAGCATTATCCGCTGAAGTCAAAAAAGCAATTCAAGAATACGCTATATATAATCATCCTACATTTGGTAAAATATATGCCTTGGAAATAGACGGTTTTGGCAACCATTTGTTACAAGACGATGCCAATGTGCCCAATTTACTTGGCTTGCCTTATTTAGGTGCTGTGGACGTGAATGACCCTATTTATCAAAATACCAGAAAATTCGTTTTAAGTACTTTCAATCCTTATTACTTTAAAGGAAAAGCAGCCGAAGGAATTGGTAGTCCGCATACATTGGTAGACAATATTTGGCATATTGGTTTGGTTATGCGTGCAATGACATCAACCAACGACCAAGAAATTGCCTCTCAATTGAAAATGATTAAAAATACCCACGCAGGCACAGGTTTCATGCACGAGTCTTTCGACAAAGACGATTCGTCGAAATTTACGAGAAAATGGTTTGCTTGGGCAAATACCCTTTTTGGTGAGTTGATTTTGAAAATTGAGAAAGAAAGACCACATCTATTGTAGGTAAGTATGAATTCTGAATTACGAGTTGTGAATTGTGATTTAGTGTTTTTCCTTTGAAAATTTTATTAGTAGAGACGCAATGATTGCGTCTTAAAAAGTATCATTTGAAAAATAGTATCATACCTGCATAATCACGTATTTTAAGATTCGGATTACTCATCATGTTTTCATCAAAAAAGCGGTTGGAAAACAATTTCTGACCGCTTTTTTTGATATTACCGTGATAGATATGCCTAGGCTTAAGACGCAATCATTTCGTTTCTACTGCTTGAATACAAATTTTAAAACAATCACTAAATCGCTCACTCACAATTCACTCAACTTGTTCTACCCAAACTTTCATATTGAGTAATTCAGAACTACCAAATTGCGTAATTAGGGCAACATCTGTGGCATCTCTTCCGTAGGCAATCACAATCCTCCCACCTGTAGTACAATCCTGAACTGCATCAAATGCATACCATTTACCCCCCAAATACACCTCGAACCAAGCGTGTAAATCGATATACTTTAACTCTTTTACATAACCAACCACCATTCTGGATGGAATATTAATACTTCTGCATAGAGAAATCGCTAAATGCGTAAAATCACGACATACGCCTTTTTTCAAATCCAAAATATCTAAGGCAGTTGTACTTGACTCGGTTACACCATATTCATAGGCAATATTCTGATGAATCCATTCACTAATGGCAGTTACTTGTTCATATCCAGACCAAATTTTCTTGGTAATTTCAACGGCCAATCTGCCAATTACGGGGCTATCTGATTGACAATATCTGCTCGGAAATAAAAATTGTAAAGTATCACTGGGAAGGTTTTCAATCAATACATAAGCTGCTTGGTTATTGACATCTACATTATCTGCAACCTCTGCCACTACCTCCGAACGAATAGTCACATTTCCAACGGGTAGTAACATACGTTGGCATACATTTCCAAAGCAATCAATGTACTCTAGAATTGGAGTATATGGGCTCAGAATTAGCCTATCCTCCTGTATAAATTGTCCTTCAGTACTCCTAGGACGCAACATTGTAACGACAGGTGTGGGCTCTTTAATTTGGTAAATAAACTCTGCTCCCGCTGATAATTTCATGAATTAGTTGTGTATTAGACGTGTTGATGAATGACCTATCTTAATTTGTGGTGAAATTGTGATAGGTTTATAGGGTTCTTCTACCTAAAAGAAGTAATATTGAGGGCTTAGCTCGTAAACAAATATAGCTAAAAATAAGGGTTATCTGAACTAGTTTTAGCTTTATTTCGTCGAAATATTAAACCTTAGTTATCTTTTAACACCATAATTAAAGTAATTTTCAAAATCAAAGACGAAGAATTGGCAAATGACAATTGCTAACTCACTAGATTCGATATTTCATATTATGACAAACTGGAATTTGCAGGGTAAAAAAGCCCTTATCACAGGAGGTACAAAAGGCATAGGAAAAGCCACCGCCACTGAATTTTTGAAACTAGGCGCACAGGTTCTCATCATTGCAAGAAATGGCGATGAAATCCAAGAATGTATCAAAGAATGGAACATTTTAGGTTTTGAGGCGCAAGGAATCGCAGCGGATGTAACCCAATCTGAAGACCGTGAAATGTATATTTTCCCTATCTTAAAAGAATGGGGCTCACTGGATATTCTCGTAAATAATGTGGGTACTAATATTCGAAAAGAATTTACTGAATATGAGCCCGAAGAAATCCAAAAGGTATTCGAAACCAATCTTTTTAGCGCCATCGCTATGACCAGACTATGTTTTGAGTTTTTGGAAAAAGGTCAAGATGCTAGTGTTGTCAATGTAAGCTCGGTAGCAGCTTCGGTGGATGTTGCCTCAGGTACTCCATATGGCATGACAAAGGCGGCAGAACTACAGTTTACCAGAAATTTGGCAGTAGAATGGGCAAAATATGGCATCCGTGTCAACGCGGTATCGCCTTGGTATACCAAAACCCCATTGACTGTCCCAGTACTTTCTCAACCTGACAGACTCAAAAAAATCTTGGATAGAACGCCACTCAATCGTGTGGCAGAACCTGAAGAAGTCGCTTCAGCGATTGCCTTTTTTGCGATGCCTGTCTCGTCCTATATCACAGGACAGAATTTGGCCGTAGATGGAGGATTTTTAGCAAAAGGACTCTAGCGAGTTTTGAGCGATGAGTTTGGGGTGATGAATTAGTAAAGTATAAGAGCCATCCATTTCGGATATTGGATATTGGATTTCGGAAGTGTAAATTGCTATATTTTGAAAAAAATAAAAGTCTTTTTCTTTATTTCAGAAATCATAAATCTCAAATCTGCAAAAGTTTGAAATCCTTCGTACAGTCCTAGTTACGAAGTGTAATTTTAACTATTAATACTTTACATTCAACGTTTATTAAATTATCTCGTTTCCTTGATAAAAGCTCCGTAAGAGCTGATAAAAAGAGTGTTTACTGAAAAGAACTCTATTTTGTGCAATTGGCAAGGCTAACTACAATATAAAGTATTGATAATTAAATTCTTATATTCACAACTCATAATTCGGCACTAATACTTAACTCATCACTCTCCTTTATTTATTACCACTTATTTTCATTTTTTATAATTCAACAACTAAACAATTTTTATGAGAAAACTTTCCTTTTATGCACTCTTACTGGGTATTCTTCCAAGTAATGGGTACTCACAAAATGCGGCTAAACGTAACTTAAAACCGAAAGATGTCTATCAAATCAAATCGGTTTCTGATGCCAAAATCTCTCCAGATGGAGCTTGGGTATCTTATACATTAACCTCTGTCGATTCAGTTAAGAACAAAAGAAGCTCCGATGTATGGATGGTAAGCTGGGATGGAAAAGAATCTATTCAGCTAACCAACTCTCCTGATGGCGAATCTCAAGCCAAGTGGAGCCCCGACAATAAATATATTTCTTTTGTATCATCGAGAAATAGCTCAAATGGCAGTCAAATCTGGTTGCTAGACCGGCGTGGAGGTGAAGGCAAACAGCTCACTACTCTCAAAAGCGGTGATTTACAAGAATATGCATGGAGTCCTGATGGTAAAAAAATTGCTTTGGTATTAGAAAGTAAAGCTGATACCTCAAAACCAAAAACGCCAAAGCCTATCGTTATTGATCGCTTTTTGTTTAAAAAAGACGTTGAAGGCTACCGTGAAAGAACATTCTCCAATATTTTCCTATTTGATGTAGCTTCAAAAAAGATTGATACCTTGACCAAGGGAAATTTTGAGATAAGTTCGATTACATGGTCGCCTGATGGTTCTAAAATTGCTTTTGTAAGTAACAGGACTGCAGACCCCGACCGTAATGAAAATACGGATATTTTTGTCGTAGAAACAAAAGCCAAAAGCGAAGCTAAACAATTAACCACTTGGACAGGTAGTGATAACGCACCTGTTTGGAGTCCAGACGGGAAAACGATTGCTTATCTGCGTAGTACAGCATCTGAGGACTATATTATGTATGACCACTCGGTGTTATGTACTATCAATGCGAATGGTGGTGAGCCAACCTTGTTAAGCAAAAACCTTGATAGACCTGTTAATACACCAAGATGGGCTAAAGATGGACAATCTATCTATGCTTTGGTAGTGGATGACCGTTATCGTTATTTAGCCAATTTCTCCTTGACAGGTAATATGAAGAAAACTTCGGAGGACAAAGGCATCTATTCATCATTGGAATCTCATCCTAATGGAAACTGGCTTTCATTGGTGACTACGCCCGAACTTCCTGCAGAGATATATGCGATTGAAAATGGACAAAGAAGAGCCTTGACGAATCATCATGAAGCATTTTTCAAACAAATCAGTTTAGCAACCGTAGAGGGTTTTACCTCTAAAAGTAAAGATGGTGCCACGGTTTCAAGTATTTTGTACCGCCCTGCCAACGTAGATTCTAAGAAAAAACTGCCTACAATTTTCTTTATTCACGGTGGGCCAGTAGCTCAGGATGAATTTGGTTTCGATTTGAGCAGACAAATGTTGGCTTCTGCGGGTTATGCGGTAGTTGGTGTAAACTATCGTGGTAGCAACGGTCGTGGTTTGGAGTATTGTAAAGTAATCAGTGGCGATTGGGGTAACAAAGAAGTATTAGATATTCTTGGTGCTGTGGATTACACCGTAAAAACTGGTATCGCTGACCCAGAAAAATTAGGAATTGGGGGATGGAGTTATGGTGGTATTTTGACCGACTATACTATTGCGACTGATACCAGATTCAAAGCAGCGGCGAGTGGTGCAGGTGTTGCCATGATTTCGTCTATGTATGGTGTCGATCAATATATTTTACAATACGAACACGAAATTGGCTCACCTTGGAAGAATTTTGACAAATATGTAAAACTTTCTTATCCTTTCCTAAAAGCAGACAAAATCAAAACTCCTACACAATTTATGGTAGGCGAAAGTGACCATAACGTTCCTGCAGTTGGTAGTGAGCAAATGTATCAGGCCTTAAGAACCATTGGTATTCCGACAGAATTAATTGTATATCCTGGTCAATTCCATGGTATATCGGTGCCAAGTTACCAAGTGGATCGTTTCGAACGATATATCAAGTGGTTTGATAAATACTTGAAATAACTAGTAGTGCAAAACTAGATTCAAGTTTTGTTCTTTAGGGACAAGGCAACAGGCATAAGGCAAAGAGTGTCAAATTGTTTTTATTAACAATAGATATATTTTTGCCGAATGCCTAGAGCTGAAAGCTCAAAATTAACATCTAGTTTTTTAGGCAGAAGGCAAAAGGCAAAGAATGTCAAGTTGCTTTATTAACAATAGATATATTTTTGCCGAATGCTCATGGCCGAAAGCCGAAAGCCCATAATTAAAAGTTTATTTTGCCAATAACCTTTTAATTACGAAAATCTTCAAATAACCGATATACTATTAACTCATAACCTCTTCCTACTAACTTATGACAAAAACTTTTCAAGGACAAACAGCCATCATAACGGGAGCTGGTATCGGTATTGGATTTGAGGTGGCTCGCTTATTAGCGATTCGTGGAGCCAATATTGTTCTCAATGATATGGATGAATCCTCTGCTCAATCGGCAAAGGATCATATTCTAGCCAATGGTGGTAATTGCGAAATTGTTGTAGGTAATAGTGCTGATTTGAAGATCATCAAAAGTTTAGTCCAGAAAGCTGTTGATTCTTTTGGAAAAATAGATTTGGTAGTAGCTAACGCAGGCATTACTACTTTCGGCGATTTCTTTGAGTATCAACCCGAATCATTAAGGCAATTGTTGGACGTCAATCTATTTGGGAGCTTCTTTCTTGTACAAGAAGCTTCAAAGGTGATGAAAGAGCAACAAACAGGTGGAAGTATTGTGCTTACCTCATCGGTTACTGGTCATCAGGCACACCCATTTTTGGCAGCATATGGCATGACAAAAGCCGCTATTGAGCAATTAGCCAAAAACCTTGTTATTGACTTATCTCCCCTTGGTATCAATATCAATACAGTCGCTCCTGGGGCTACCCTAACCGAAAGAACACTTGAAGATAAGGACTATTTATCAACATGGTCACGCATAACACCTATGGGAAAACCTGCTACTGTACAGGATATTGCTGAGGCAATGATATTCTTACTTTCCCCACAAGCCAGACACATAACTGGACAAAGTTTGGTCGTTGACGGCGGCTGGACTGCTGTTGGCGTATCTCCTTATTAAATAATCAATATTTTGCCTTATTTTTCGTTTTTCTAAAAGTTTATTAAGTAGTCAAGTTTTAACCCAGTCTGTAATTCTCTCTAGGAACGTATGAAACAGAATTTTATTCAATCAAGAAATTACCTTTTACTACTACTTATTAGTATCGGTATACTTTGGGGATGTAGTAGTTCTCAAAATGACCCAACTCCAACTAACCAATATTTGGTAAGCTCTTCGGTGGTTGGTGAATTTACCACAGCACAACTGAGCGCACGTGTAGACGGTGCGGCTTTAGGTTCGGACAATGCCTTGGTAATAGGTGTAGTGAAAGGTCTCATCAAAAACCCAATCAAGGTTGTCAAAGTAGTGTATAACACCAAAGGAGTAGATGGTAAAGCTATTCAGGCTTCAGGCTTGGTGATTTTTCCGAAAACTACAGAAAGTGTGCCTTTGATTAGTCAGCAACACGGAACTATTGCAGATAAAAACGATGCTCCCTCATTGTACGGAACTGCTAGTGAAGCCTATCAATTGGCATCGATTGTTGCCTCTAATGGTTTTATTATTGCTTGTCCTGATTATATTGGTTATGGAGCAAGTGCTAGTTTGGATCACCCATATGAGCACCGTGAAACACTAGCTCAAGCAAGTTTGGATATGCTTCGTGCAACCAAAGAGCTAATTACCCAAGAAAAAGCAGCATGGAGTCAAAAAGTAATGATTACTGGCTATTCTGAAGGTGGTTTTGCCACAATGGCTTTGCAAAAGAAGATGGAAGAGCAATATCCCAATGAATTCAATTTGGTGGCGTCATCATGCGGGGCGGGTGCTTATAACAAAACTGCTTTCATGAATTATATCATTAACCAAAAAACGCATGGTATCGCCCAGTACAATTCATTATACATTTGGGTAACAATGGCCTATAATTCTATCTACGGATTAAATCGCCCTGCTTCTTATTATTTTAATGCTCCGTATGCAGCAGAAGTAGCCAGCAAAGGCCCACAGGCAACTATTCCTGTAAGCATCAATTTGGCGTATGCTGATTCATTCAGAAATGGCATCAACAACGGCACTGACACGCAATATATTACTGGTGTAAAAGACAATGATATTTTTGATTGGAAACCTAAAACTTCAACGCAATTGTATCATGGTACAGCCGATCAACATGTGTTTTATTTCAATTCGGAAACAGCGGCCGCAGCCATGAAAGCCAAAGGCGCAACGGATGTAACGCTCATTACAGTTCAAGGCACTGACCATTTTAGCACATTACCGAACTATCTTTTGGGTACACTTACCTTCTTTACCAGCAAAAAATAATCAGAACCTCCTTCGGGAGGTTTTTCTTTGCTCCCTCAAAATATTACTACCCAAAAACTGTCAATAATAGCTTTCTAAGCTGTTTTTATTAAATAATTGTAAAATAAATCTTACCTTTGCCTGTTAGGTCAAAAATTTAGATTTTACGAATTATGCAGCTTTCATTGGTTTCAGAAATGCCGGGGTTGGAAAAGAAGGTCTTTTTGGATGTTTTCGCCAAGGCATATTTTGATAGAAGATTACATCGCTACCGTCTAAAAACTATAGACGGTCAACTGATTCCTGCGGATCTAACCATAGGTTGTACTAACCACGTGATTTCTCAATTCCCTGAAGGTACTATTTATAAATTAGATGTACGATTAGTACAGAAAAATGGTCGCCAGCCCTATTTTTTGACTTTAAATCATAAAAAAGTACAGCGTGCTATCGAATTTTTCGAGTATAATTTACAAGTACAAACAGGAAAAATGGAGTGTAAAACCAAGAAAACGGTAGTTTTTGAGAAAAAGAAAATACATAAACCCCATACGACACCAGATATAGACATTTTCTAAAAATACATTTTTTGAGCCAATCGGAATGTATTACAATGTGCTTCAACAATATCTGTGATTTTCGGAGAATACCCTCCTCCCATCGATACAACTATAGGCAATCCTGCTTTTTGTGCCTGTTCAAATACAAACTCATCTCTACGTTTACAAGCTTCCATACTAACCGACAACTTTCCGAGCTTGTCAGTAGCCAAAATATCCACCCCAGAAATAAAAAATAAAAACTGCGGTTGCACTTGTTGAATCAATCTTGGCAATGTGTCGTACAACAAGTTTAAATAAGTATCGTCTGTCGTGTAAGTCGGTAATTCAATATCCAAATCTGAGATTTCTTTGTGCAACGGATAGTTTTCTTTTCCATGCATCGAAAAAGTAAAAACCTTAGGCTCTTTAGCAAATATTTCAGCGGTTCCATTACCTTGATGCACATCCAAATCAATCACTAAAATCTTCGAGATATTTCTTTCTGACATCAAAAAATGGCTCGCTATCGCCACATCGTTGAGCAAACAAAATCCCTCTCCTTTATCTGAATAAGCATGATGCGTACCGCCTGCTACGTTCATAGCAATACCATTTTCAAAAGCAAAACTCGTACAATCAATCGTGCCTTGGGTAATAATGGTTTCTCGTAAGATGAGTTGCTCAGACAATGGAAGACCTATTCTTCTTACCATTTTGGCGTCAATCGTCAAGTTTCTTAGTGAATCCCAATAGGTTTGTGTATGAGCCTTCAGAATATATTTTTCTTGCACAGGTAGTGGCTCAAAAAAGTTCTCTGCAACACAAGTTCCTTCGTATATAAGTTGTTCTGGAATTAACTCATATTTGAGCATCGGGAAGCGATGACCTTCAGGTAAAGGAAGTTGATAAATAGGAGAATGGGCAATTTTTAACATTACAAATTTTAAGTAGGAAAACGTTATTAGTTAATAGTATATTGGTTATTTTAAGATATTCATAATCAAAATGTTATACTTAAATTTTACCACAGATATACTATTAATTTAATCTTTCCTATTACTTAAAATTTATTAACTAACAGTATATCTTTTATAGCTCACCTTCAGAAAGACCCCTTCGAAGTATACGACAGATATATTTTTATATAATCATTCCAGTTTCTTAAGGGATTATTTTAAATCCTGAGCACATTATGTAAACATGATGTTTCTTGAAAAGTTTCCAATCACATAATAGTTTCCTCTTAAACTGATGATTAACTATATCTCTAAAAGAAAGGCGCTCGAAAAATAAATTTCGAACGCCTTTTCTTGATTCTATAATTGTGAACAAGTTAAGAATTAAGTTATGATAATTATAGACATAAAGTACTGATAATTAAAAAACTACATTCACAATTCCCAACCCATAATTCAGCATTAAGCTATATCAAAGCTCTATCCAAATGAACGTATCCTCCATCCACATGGATAAGTTGTCCAGTCGTATGACTTGAGCGTTTTGATAATAAAAATGCTACCATGTCCGCAATTTCTTGCGAACTTGTCATTCTTTTTCCTAATGGAATTTTATCAGTAATTTTTGATAACGTTTCTTCTGGATTTGGTAATGATTTGATCCATCTGTCATACAATGGCGTATAACACTCTGCCACCACCAAGGCATTGACACGGATACCGAATGGCAATAACTCTACCGCCCATTCACGAGTCAAAGCATTACGCCCACCATTAGAAGCAGCATAAGCTGAAGTTCCTCCCTGACCAGTTTCGGCAGTTTTTGAAGTGACATTAACGATAGACCCTTTTGATTCCTTCAAGTATGGCAACGCATGATGTGCCATCAAATAATAGTGAATCAAGTTGGAGTGTAAAGACTTAATAAAGCGCTCATAATTGCCACTTTCCAAGCCAACACCATCATTTACACCAGCATTATTTACTAATCCGTCGATACGACCAAAAGTAGCAGCAATTTCCTTAATCGCTTTCTCACACTCGGCAGGCTCGCTCAATTCGGCTACAAATGACCATGCCTGACCACCAGCAGCTTGAATCGCCTCTACTGTACGGAGATTATCTTGCTCGTTGCGACCAACAATCGCTACAAAAGCTCCCTCAGCAGCCAAAGACGTTGAGATGCCTTCGCCTATACCTTTTGCACCACCAGTTACAATGATGACTTTTTCTTTAAGTCCTAAGTTCATTTGGAAATTTAGAGATTATAGAATTTTTGAGCCGTACCACCCATAATTTTCTTCTGCTCTAATGGAGTCAAATTACCAATAAAATCTGTTACAATGCCTAATACTTCTTCGTATTGACCTGCAACTAAACATACTGGCCAATCCGAGCCGAACATAAGACGTTCGGGTCCAAAAGCTTTGAGTACGGTTTCTAAATACACTTTAAAATCAGCAGGTTTCCAACCCTCCCATTCACCTTCGGTAATGATTCCTGAAAGTTTACAGTACACATTTTGGTGTAAAGCCAACTTTTTGATATCAGTTTGCCATGTTCCATACTCACCACTTTTAATATCTGGTTTGGCAATATGGTCCAATACAAATTTTTGTTCAGGAAATAACTTTACAAAACGAATAGCTTGATCGAGTTGGTAATGATAAATCAGAATATCGTAGGTAAAATCATAAGCACCTAACTCAGTGATTCCTGCCTTAAATTTAGGGCGAAGCATAAATTCAGGATCAGTCTCACCTTGAACCACATGACGAAAACCTTTTACGATTTTAAATTCTGAATAATATTCCAAGCGGTCGTACACATCATCGGCCATCAAATCTACCCAACCGACAACACCTTTGATAAAATCATTTTTTGAAGCAAGCTCAATCAAAAAATCGGTTTCAGCCTCAGATTGGTCAGCTTGCACAGCCACACAGCCATCGATACCGTTTTGTTGAAGGATTGGAGCTAAATCTTCTGGAAGAAAATCCTTACGAATCTTCTTCATTTCATCATTTATCCATTCGTGTTTAGAAGGGTCGTATTGCCAAAAATGTTGATGCGAATCAATTTTCATAATGTTGTTAGCTAATTGAAGGATGATTATAGTTCATTTTCACTAAAAGGTATCTCAGTTATTCTAAGAGACCATATTTTGTTTTGAAATGTTTCGAGAAGTAAGCTGAAGTTATTTGTTAATAGTATATCTGTTACTGGAACAACCTCACAATCAGAGGTGTATTATCATTTTTTATTACAGATATACTATTAATTTTGTTTGCAATTGGCATTAGGCTGAAAATATCTATTGCCTAATACCTACGGCTAATAGCCTAAAGCCTTTTCTAAAGAAACATTTCAAAACTGAATATACAAGTGTAAGTGAATTTGGACAAACCTTTTAGCGAAATACCATCGCTTACTCGGTCAAAGCCTTCAATTATACTCTAAGCAGATTAATTTCTAGACCAGTTTTTAGCAACTTGTTTTGAAGAACCTAAGTTTTCGATACCTAGTTCTACCACGTCGCCTTCTTTCAAGTAAATTGGTGGGTTGAAGCCCAAACCAACACCTGGAGGTGTTCCTGTTGAAATAATATCACCTGGCAATAAGGTCATAAATTGACTTAAATAAGAAACTAAAGTTGGGATTTTGAAAATCAATTGATCAGTGTTACTGTTTTGGAAAGTCTTTCCATTCACCGTCAACCACATTTTCAAATTATTGATATCCTCAATTTCGTCTTGCGTTGCAAGGAATGGTCCCATTGGTGCGAATGTATCACATCCTTTACCTTTAGACCAGTTACCTCCTCTTTCGATTTGAAATTCTCTTTCTGAAACATCGTTGTGCAAGCAATACCCTGCTACATAATCCAATGCTTCTGACTCGTCAACATATTGTGCTTTTTTACCAATCACAAATGCCAATTCAACCTCCCAGTCAGTCTTTACCGAGTTACGAGGAATAATAATATCGTCGTTTGGACCAGAAAGCGCTGTCGTTGATTTAAAGAAAATAATTGGTTCTTGAGGAATGGCAGCACCAGTTTCACGAGCATGATCCGCAAAGTTCAAACCAATACAAACGATTTTTGAAGGACGAGCCACACATGAACCCAAACGTACATCTTCAGCAACTTCTGCCAAAGTACCTTGATTAGACTCTAACCAAGCTGCCAAGCGAGTTAGACCATCATTTTCAAAAAACTGTTCGTTATAGTCTTCTCCAAAACCAGAGGCATCATAACGTTTTCCTTCGATCATTACGCCTGGTTTTTCTTTACCAAATTCACCAAATCTTATTAGTTTCATGATTTTACTTTTTCAACTAATCATTAGTTGAACTATTTAATTAAAAGTTTTGATTACAATTTTAACAATTCAGCTAGCATAAGTTCAGCTACTGTATTGTTGCCAAGATCGTTCAAGTGAACTCTATCAGTTGTTAAAACACCTGAATCTTTATTCGACGGATTATTGGCTAAGTCATAAGCCAAAAACGCTTTTCTAAGGTCGACCAATGGCAGGCTATTTTTCTCAGCCAATTTGCGAATAAGGTTTGAATAATGATTCATATCGCCATCTTGTGGATTACTAAAATCATTTTTCTCTCCGATCACGGCTGGCGTACACAATACCACTTTAGCACCGCTTGCCTTAATTTTATCGATGAGCGCCTGATAAAATCTTACAAATTTATCTGGGTCAGTTCCTGTCCCAGAAGTAGTTTTATGCCAAACATCGTTTACCCCAACATAAATAAAAACCGCATCGGGCTTTTTTTCTAAAACGTCGGATTCGAGTCTCAGATATAAATCGTATACTTTGTTTCCTCCAATCCCTGCTCCAATTAATTCATATTTTGAACCAAGGTTTTTACCAGTTAATAATTCACCAATACGAGTGATGTAACCGTTGGGTTTCACTCCAGCTTGTGTGATAGAGTCGCCAAAGAAAATAACTTTTTTAGGTTTGTCAGCAACAAAAGAGGCTAAAGCTAATACCGTAAGAAGGGCAAAAATTGTTTTACGCATCTGTTTTGAGATAATTAATGAATAATTGATTTATAGTGTTGGGTGAAAATACTCACGCCATTTAATTACTCTTATCCTTTCTTGACAGGAAAACAAACTCTTAGTTGTTCAAACGGATAAATCCACCATCAATTGGGTAGTCTGTACCAGTGATAAATGATGCTTCATCAGAGCATAAATACAAGGCTAGTGCAGCTACTTCCTCAGGTTTTGCCATACGACCAATAGGCTGAGTGGCAGAAAGCTTCTCGAACATTTCTTCCTCACGACCCGGATAATTTTTTGCAATAAATCCATCCACAAATGGCGTATGTACACGTGCTGGCGAAATACAGTTACAACGAATATTATTTTTGATATAATCTTTCGCTACCGACAGCGTCATGGTTAATACCGCACCTTTTGACATAGAATAAGCAAAACGATCTGGTAAACCAATAGATGATGCGATAGAAGCCATGTTTAAAATTACACCGCCTCCATTAGCTTTCATCACTGGAACAACCGCATAAAGTGTATTGTAAACACCCTTTACATTTACGTTGTAAACTCTTTCAAAGGCATCAGCATCGCAGTTTTCCAACGAACCCACGTGAGCAATACCAGCGTTGTTGACCAATACATCTACTTTTCCGATGCTGTTAATCACTTCGCTAACTTGAGCTTGATTACTTACGTCACATGCATGAACTTGCGCTTGTCCGCCGGCCTCAATTATTTCAGACACTGAAGATTCTCCAGCAGAAGCATTTAGCTCTAAAATATGAACCGTGGCACCTTGCTTTCCAAATAATACTGAGATAGCCTTACCAATACCGCTACCTCCGCCTGTCACTACTGCTACTTTTCCTGATAAACTAAACATAAGATGTATATTTATTTGGCTGTTTAAAATCGCCAATGGATTGTTTTATTTTTAAAGATTGCATTAGGCAAATAAACTTCCTTGAGTTTATTTGCCAAAAGCCAACCGCCGAAAGCCAAAAACACACGTTAGAATTAAATTCAGCACTCTTAGTTATTCTGAGATATTTCCGAAATCCAAAATAATTAATCAATAATACCTAAAGGCTTACTCCTCTTCTCCAGAACATAAAATCATCTTGACCTAGCTCCATTGCTTTGGTTTGATATTCACCAGAAGCCAAGCCGATAATATATTCTAAAACCATTTCGCCCATTTCTTCTACTGATTTTTCTCCTTCGATAATTGGTCCGCAGTCAATATCTATGATTTCTGGTAATTTTTGAGCCAATTTTGTATTCGTCGAAAGCTTTACCATAGGACAAATTGGGTTACCTGTTGGCGTACCCAAACCTGTAGTAAACAATTGAATCGTAGCACCAGCACCAGCCATTCCTGAGGTCGCCAATACATCGTTACCCGGTGTACAAACCAAATTCAAGCCTGCTTTTTTCGAGTATTGACCATATCCCAAAGCATCTACTACTGGCGAAGAACCTGCTTTTTTGGCAGCCCCCGCCGACTTGATTGCATCGGTAATCAAACCATCTTTAATGTTGCCAGGCGAAGGGTTCATGTCAAATCCTGCTCCTACAGCTTCTGCTCTTCTGGCATATTCCTTCATCAAATACCCAAAATTATCCGCCACTTCCGCAGTTACCGCACGGTTTTGCAATTCTTGTTCAACTCCACACAATTCAGGAAACTCCGCAATCATCACATTAGCTCCAAGGGCTACCAACAAATCGGCAGTATGACCAATAGCAGGATTGGCAGAAATACCCGAAAAACCATCCGAACCACCACATTTTACACCAACTCTCAACTTGCTCAAAGGGGCAGGTTTTCTTTCGATTTCATTGATTTGAATCATGCCTACAAATGTTTGACGAATAGCCTCCGCCAACATTTGTGACTCACCCGAACCTAAATCTTGTTGTTGTTCGAGGATATATAATGGTTTTTCGAAATTTGGAGAAATTTTATGGATAGCCTCTTGTAAAATACTCACTTGAGAGTGTTGACATCCTAAGCTTAGCACAGTAATACCCGCTACATTGGGATTGACACAATAGCCCGCAAGAAGGTTACAAAGGTTTTCTGAATCTTCACGATTTTCGCCACAACCACTTTCATGCGTTAAGAACTTAATACCATCAACGTTCTTGAATACACGATTCTGACGATAGTCGGATTTCTTTTGTTGGAAAGTAAAAGTTTTCAATGAATCGATGTCGGCACCAGACTGATACGCATCTAATAAGGTACTAACTTGATCGAGATACAAATCTGGTTGTGCATATCCTAAAGCCTTCAAAAAGGCTTGCTTCATGATATTTACATTACGATTTTCACAAAAAACCAATGGAATCACTAACCAATAATTTTGCGTACCCACTTGACCATCCGATCGATGATAGCCCATGAAAGTACGATTTTGCCATGCAGAAACATCAGGTGCTTGCCAAGTATAGTCCTTCAATTTTCCTTGAAAAGGCTCTGAAGCATGTTTTAAGTTAAAAGTATGAATCAGCCCTCCAGCAGGAATAGGCATTTGTGCTTTTCCTACTAAAACACCATACATGGTAACCTCTTCACCTTGTTTTAAATCATCGATAGTAAACTTATGTTTGGCAGCGATATCATCTTGTAAAATGATTGTTTTTCCTTTAAAAACAACCTCTTCGCCCTTTTTCAAATCACATAGAGCCACCAACACATTGTCAGTTGGATTTATTTGTAAAAATGTTCTTTTCACAGTGTATCTTTCTTTTGTTATCTGCTAGAAGAAGGGACAAGTTTGAAAAAATACTCTTTCAGCTTTGCAAAATTTGCAAAAAAATCCACCGAAAATTCCTGCATAAATAAAAAAGAGGAACTCAACAGAGTTCCTCTTCAAAATTGCTTTATCCGAATGTGTTTTTGGAATTTATTATATTTTAGTACATACCACCGCCGATGGTAATGGCAGCTTTTAGACCTAGGTATGACATATTTTTAGGGGCTAAATTGTATTCGGCAGCCAAACGGAAATGGCTCAATTGAACCCCCACGCGAGGAACTAGTCCAAAGCCTGAACCACCTGCTGCCTCAACAGGAGTCGTCCCAGTGTTATATATAGCGGCTGTAGCTCCAGAAAAAAGACCTACCCCAAGACCGCCGAAAAATCTACTTTTGCCTTCACCAAGGTAATAATCGCCCGTCAAGATATAAGAGCCAACTGCACCGATAGAAGAAGATGTTTCTGTTCCAGCTCCGAATAGGGCTGCCTCTAATTTTAATCCTGCAACAAAGTTATCGTTTATGGCATAGGCTGGTTCAATGGAAATACCTGCACCTGCACCGTAACCTTTAGTATAATTTGGAATCACATAGGTGAATGGAGAAATATGAACTCTGAATGGTACATAAGATTCTGATTGTGCATTTGAAGAAAATGCGAAGCTAATAGCAATAGCTAGTGTTAATAAAATTTTGTTCATGAACTTTTGTAGATGATTAATAAATTTTGATAAAGCAATTATTGAATAATCTACAAATTTAGATTATTTACACTAATAATCTTCGATAAAATACAATTTTATATACTTATTAACATAAAAATAAATATTTTCAGAATCAACTTAATATAGAATAATATTGATTATATGAGACTATCAAATAAGATTTAAGTTATATGTTTAGGCGCTAGGCAACAGGCATTATGCAAAGAGTATTAACGTGTATTTTAGTAACTACCGATATGTTTTACTGAATGCTGTTAGCTGAAAGCCGAAAGCTCAAACCTCAAATTTTATTTTGCCCACTAACTTCGAATGCATGAAAGAACTACTAAAGACCTCTTGGAATAGTTAAACCCAGAGAAGTTGTAGATCTCTGGGTGTTTTCTTTCCTGAAAATAACACTAGTACTTTTGTACTTTAAGCACAACTTTCTTCGTGGATGATTCTACCGAAAAGAAATAAATACCAGACGCCTGTCCGCCCATATCAATTAAATTATCTCCTTGGCTTAAGACTTTTTCTAGCACTACTTTTCCCATTGCATCATAAACATTTAGTCTTGCATCTTGTACAACATTCATTAAAGTGAGCACTCCCTCGGTTGGGTTTGGTGCTACTCGTATTCCCCAATCTGATAACTCTTCAATTCCTGTGACAATCAATAATTGAGCTTGAGATTTTGAGCCAACCTTTCCAGCACATAGATTATTACTCACTGAATTGATAAGAAATTTTGTTCCCATCGTGGCAATTACAGGAATACTGAATTGGGAAGTTGTGGTGGTATAATTATAAAAAACAGCATTATCGTCTTTAAGCAATAATTTGATGGGTAATGCTCCTGTAGTTGAAATGCTCAAAGCGGGAGTTTGTCCTGACATTACATAAATATTTGTGGAGTCAAACTGCGCCGTTGGAATTTTATGAATCGTTATTGGATATGGACTTGTTGTACTCGTACTGTTGGAAGTATTTGCGATAACCTTAAACCGATACCCGTAACCAGTTGAAGCTACTTCTGGCAAGGTCGCCGATAGCGTATTTGAACTTTGTGCAATAACGGGAATTTTCACAAAGTTATTCCCAACACTATCAGACATATATAAGTCATACGTAGTGCCCGTATCGTAGGTTCCCGTAAGTTTGAAATTGACTTTTACGGTCTGGTTTCCACAAGCGTAGTTGTAGTATTGAATAGTTTCTTGATTCTCAAGGGATGTAATCTCAACAGATTTTGCCGAAACTGGATTAACAGTAATTTGAGCCGCACCCGTAACAGTACCTGCACCACACAAGTTGGAGACAGATGAAAGAGTAAAAGATGTTGAAGCCTTTGGACTTACAGGGAGAAATACATAATTATTATTACCGCCCAAAGTCAACGTGTTTGACGAACCATCGCTCAGAGTATAGTTTACCAAGTCTGAACTAAAATCTCTACCAAAATACTTTCCCAGTGAATTTGAAACAATCTTCAGATAGGTGGTTTGTCCCGTGTTGATTGTCGCACTACCTACCACAGAAATAAGTGGTTTTTCCTTCAAACTTAAAAACTGTGCACTGGCGTCTGCCTCCCTTGAGGCTGATCTCAACTCGATATAGTGGTCGCCAGTGGTGAGGTCTTTTGGAATAGTAAACGAGTACTGTCCGTTATCAGTAAATGAAAGTACATTGTACTCTTTTGCAGTATATCCATCCTTGATGACAAGGTTAAATCCTTTATTGGCAAATACTCCTTGAGTATTGATATTGACGGACACCTTCTCATCACGGCAATAGGTAGACCCTTTCAGGTAATTCCATCCAAGAATAGGCTTTACCACTACACTCAAATTAACTGGAATTTCTGTGAGCCCACATTGGTTAACCGCCTTTACCGAGGTAAAAGTTGCCGACTGTGAGAGATACAAATCATAGCTGGAAGTTCCCGTGAATAAAAAACTATTGTAGACCGAATTCCCTCCATTCAGCTGTAAATTTAGGCTTTCGCCTGTCGTATTGGTGTAAATAAATGTTACTCTCTCTCCTACTTTTATGGGAGAAGTATTCGATATAGAAAGCTTTAGGTTAGAAGGTGATGGCGCTTCAACATAATTAAAATAAATCTTCAGACTCTCATTAGCTGGATTTTCAACATCTGACAATTCAATGGCATAAGAACCTAATGGTAAGTCAGTTGGAATAGAAAAGTTGATAATGTCGGTACTGATATTGTCCAATAAATTTCGTCTAATTGATTCACTTCCATAGATTGAAATAACATCTAATTTCAATTTAAAATGTGTCTCATAAGGGTTTAAGAGATTCAATACCTGAATCGGTAATTTGATGGTACTACCTTTACAAAAGGTTTGATTTTGATAATAACTAATCGAACTCAAGGTTTTATCCTTTACATAAACGGTATAATCCTGCTCAGATATAGTCGATGCTCCACATTGATTACTAATCTCAGTCAAAGAAATTGTATTCGATTTTGTCAGATAGGCTGGAAGTGTAGAATAACCTTCCGTAGAAACGAAATACTGAGCACCTTCCTTAGATTTGATCAGATAGGGTGCGCCACCCGTTGCATAAAAATTGATAGGGTTTTCGTATGAGCCTTGTGATAGTACAACTCCTCCTTTCTTGCTAGAATTGTAGGTAGGCATAGCCTTTACCGTAATCGGAATAAGATTACTGTTAATCGTTGAACTTGAATTGCGCACTCTCAAGTACCCACCTCTTATATCAGATAAATCTGGAACTTTCCAAGTTGCTTTTCCATCAACGAGTTCTGCAAGATTTTCTTTAAATATGGTTGAATTGTCGTAATTAACTAAGTCGACCATAAATTTAGTTCCTGGCTCAAAGTTGCCACTTTTCTGCAAAGTCATATTGACAGTTGTACCAGCACAAATCACTTGATCGTCTGGAACATCAAGCTTAAGTATGATAGATTTTTCTTCATTTTGTACCGTAAAATCAATTTTAGTATCCAAATTGGCATTTAGTCCACAGGAGTTTTCTGCTGAAAGTATTGACAAGGTTTGTGATTTAGCCACATAATATTGCTTGGTATAATATCCTCCAGGCAACGATGAAAGTACATCTCCGTTACTGAGTTTTAGGGTCATTGGGTCTCCTCCATTAAGCAAAAACCCTAAATTCACATTTTGTGGTAGAGCGGATATTGGAGCTCCAAAGAACAAGATTTTTGGGCTAGGCATTCTTTTAAATTTTATCATATTAGGGCTCATGTTATTACTACTTGGAGTGCTATCTGTCCAGAGTTGTAGATAATAACTTGCGTATTCAAGCATGGTAAAATTTGAGGGTAAAACAAATCTTGCTCTGTTGTTTGCCAAAACAACGCCTTCGATACTAAAATTGTCGCTTCCGCTATAGCCATCTTTTCTACCCGCATAAATCTTTTCTCCAATCTTTAGATTGATATTTGACTTGAATTTTACTTCAAAACTACCCCCAGCACAAACCTCCGAAACAGATATTGAATCGGTGATAATTGATGGAGCTATAGTTATTTTGATAGAATCTAAACCTGCTTTATGATTACCACAAACCGTGGTAAATGAGTCTATTTTGCAATACCCACCAGATTTTGGTTTGAAATAAATCCAATTAGTGTTATTGTAAAAACTAAAATTGAAGGATTCGCCCGTGTTGAGTTTAAGCTTGCTTGGCAGTGCTCCATTACTTGCATACTCCAAACTTACATCGTTGCCATAGAGAATAGTTGGGTCTTTGGACTTAAACGTCAGCATTGGACTAGGATAAAGTTTCAAAATCTCAGAATAGACATTGGATACAACCACAGGACTCGTTGTGACAATTTGGACACTGTATGATTTTGCTGGAATACTTGTTGGTAAAACAGCCTCTAAATAACCGTCCTTTTCAGTAGCCAAAACGTCATAGGATTTAGGGTTAATGGAGGGATATATCTGTTCGACAAGTCGGATATAGAATTGATTACCAGCATTCCACGTTCCACTTTTTTGGATTTTAATTCTAAAAGTATGATTCGTACACGCCACATTCAAGGCGCTCAATATCCTTACATACTGATCTGAGACATTCAAGTAGAATTTTCCTGTAGAGCTTCCGACTCCGCATCCACTATAGACTTGTTTGATATAAATTGAGTCTGATTTTAAGGCATTTATGGTAATTTTTTTGGGCGTATTCTCAAAAATATACGAGCCATTGATATTAAAGATTTGACCGTTATTTAACGTTAGGTTCAAATTATTGTATCCAAAATGATTCAAATCCAAGGAGATAGGTTCGGTAGGATAAGCTTGATTTTTGGAAATACCCGATAGTTCCACCTTCGCGTCGCCAGCCAACACAGCATAAGTTTGATTGGAGATGGTGGAAGGACTTGTGCTCTTTATTCTAAAATTGATACTTGACGACTCTCCAAGAATTTTTAAGCTCTCATAATTTGGTAAGTCCGCCAACATGATATTTGAGGAATCTTTAAAAGCAATAACTTTCCAGTTCAAATCAGAATTCCCTACCCTGTATTCAAGTTGGAATTTGTTATCCGCATTAAAGTTACCAGCGGTTTCGTACCTCAAATAAAGCCTCTTCCCACTACAAAGAAAGGAATTATCGTCGATGCCCTGCGAGCGAACATTTGTGATACGGATACTTTGTGAGAATAGTGAAAAACAAGAAAAGAGTAGCAAGATTGATAAGTAGATTGTTTTCATAGCTAGAAATTTTAGATGCAATTGTATTTTTTGAGGATACAAACTGACAGCCAAACTTCGAGTTGAATAGAGGTAAAATTCAATGATATTTTAATTCTATCTTTCAAAAAGAGAATCGCAAGAAAGGTGTATCCTATTCAGTATTGATTCTTAAAATTACTATAATTTACTACGGCTTTAAATATGACATTGAAAATTTTTAACTTTTTATTGTTTTATTCTAAAAGGACAAATACTTACAGAATTCACCCCTTAGCCACAACTCCAATTAAATTGAATTTTCATCAATTAATTATAATATTCAACTTTTATTGAAATTTTAAATATTAATCTATAAAGTTTATAGGATATATAGTTTATATTGTATACCTTTGTAATATCAAACAAGCAAGAATAACTCATCACGCTTTAAAGACCTAGATAGAATATGTTAGCTACGCAAAATAGATATGGATTGAATTGGGATGCTACGCTTCCTGTATATGTAGGCAAAAGAACTCCTAGACCTACCACTAAAATTGAATTAGGAAAAAGAATCAATCAAATAGAGTTTGATTATAAGAATTTAGTCGCTCAAAATTTACCCTATACCTTCATCCATCAAAACCCTGTACAACTTAAAAAATTGGTGGGTCGCAAGCCATTGGTGATAAGCTTTTTGTCGGCTGGTTGGAATGAATATGGTAGTAACCATTTGGAAAAACTACAACAAGTATATCAGGAGATTTTGGCAATTGGCGGTAATTTATTAGTGATTATAAATGCCAAAGCGGAAGAAGTTAGAGATTTCCAAAGACATTTTAATATTGGATTCAATCTTCTAGCAGATCCTGAACAAAAAATATCTAAAAGCCTAGGACTATTCCAAGAAGAGTATCCTGTGTGGGATTATGTTTCAGGTATTTCAGAAGATGTTCCTGTGCCCGCCACGATTGTCATCAATACCCAAGAAAAGGTGGTTTATTCATCTGTTGATGATAATTTTGATAAACCTTTTCAACCTACTGAAATGTTGGCAGCCGTTTTTGGTGCGAATAAAAATATTCCTGTGGTGATTCGCCAAGAGTTAGCAGCATAAGCCTTTTTATCCTATTGATTGAAGGTTTTTTTAGTCAACACTTTTGAGTCAATAATATTCAAAAGGTATGATTGAGAACAACTAATTATTAACAAACTAAAATTCATTTTTTTTGACCTATTAGTATATAAAATCTATAGACTATAATGAATAAATCAACAGAATCCATAACTGATGATTTTTTAGACAAATCTGAATTAGGCATACGATTTTTATTATCTGTAGTCGTAATCATCATTATTGTATTAATTGGATTTAGCGTATATTATTGGGGGTTACCTGATTGTTAGATAGTATTATTAAGTGAAAAAATTGGTTGGTGCTCCAAGACATTCAACATGTATAAAGAATTGCTGGTGGCATTTCAAGCAAAGAATGGGTGGTTTCATACTTCTTGAGTGCCGCCACCTAACAATAGTGAAATCATTGAGATTGTTTTTGGAGAATTGTACTCGGCATTGGGCATTGCCCTCGTCGGCAGCCCAATGGAAGAGTCTTTTTAACCAATATTCACATAAAATGATTTTTACCCATATAAATAGAATTGAATAGTACCTCACTGTTGAGACAGATACCTCTATTTCAACAAAATTAATTATCACTCAAAACTCATTTATAAAATCCTATGCACACTAAATATTTGGCATTTGCTATTCCACTGTTTTTAGTTTTCATGGGGCTTGAATATTTTCTTTCTAAGGTACAAGGAAAGAAATTTTATAAATTCAAGGATACCATAGCAAACTTAAATGTAGGTATTGCCGAACGTCTGATTGACTGCTTTAGTATCGGTATATTCTACTTTTACTATGACTACTTGCAAAAGAATCTTGGTTTTTTTGATATCAAATCAGGCGTCTTTTCTTGGATTGCCCTACTCCTGCTTACTGATTTATTGTGGTATTGGTATCACAGATTGGGTCATGAAGTAAATATTTTGTGGAGTGTGCACATTGTACATCATCAAAGTGAGGAATTCAATTTTACGGTTTCGGCTCGTATTACAATTTTTCAGGCTATTGCTAGAACCTTTTTCTGGTCGATATTACCAATTATTGGTTTCAATGCCGATATGATTAGCATTGTGCTTTTGATTCATGGCATATATCCATTCTTTACGCACACACGCACTGTTGGGAAGTTAGGGTTTTTGGAATACATTTTCGTAACGCCTTCACACCATCGCGTGCATCATGCTAGTAATGAGCAATATTTAGATAAAAACTATAGCGATATGTTTATCTTTTGGGATAAGCTGTTTGGGACTTTTGCTGAAGAAATAGAAGAGCCTGTTTATGGCTTGACAAAACCTCTTAAAAGTTATAGTTTTCTATGGCAACATTTTCATTACATGATTGAGTTGGCCTACGCATTTAAGCATGCCCAAACTATCAAAGAGCGATTCAGGATTTTATTCGACAAACCTGAGTCACTTGACCCAAGGATTCGGGAAGAGTTAGAAAAGAGATTTATCATTCAGTTTAACGAAGATCACAACAGCAAACGTGTTTATACTTATGTGGTCGTTCAAATGATTTCGTTGCTCATTGGGCTATTTGTCATCATTTATTTTCTGGACAGTATCAGTATTACCTCACAAATACTCTGGGCTTTTTTCATCTTAATATCGTTAATTAACTGCGGGGCACTATTAGAGCAAAAACGTTGGATTATTTATTTGGAAGCTATTCGTCTTTTCATTGTTGGATTGCTTATTCAATTGAACTATCCGAGCACCGAGATATTCTATGCTATAGCTATCCTTGGATTGGTTATCATTGCTTTTGCCAAAACCCTTAAAAACCAATACTTCAAGCTTATCTTCGGATAAGCTTGAGTGACAAATCTTTTTCTCACATTATAAACTTCATTATTGTCATGGAATATATTTTATCATTACGCAAAGAATTCTCTTTTGGCAAAACACTTCGTTATTTGGAATCTTCATTAATGTGGGCAATTGTCACTGTCGTATATGCAGGTTTGATCATTCTCCTTGGAAATCATTATTTTGGTGGGTAGTAATTGAGTAAATGAGTGATTTTTACGCTAGGTCTTATCAATGGAAACGCATTGTCTTACCTTTAAAGATATATTATGTTTGAATTTGTCATCAATAAATGCGGTCGAAAAACTAATTTCGACCGCATTTATTGATTTTAATATACTGGATGACACATATTTAGATGAAAAGCATTACATCTCTACAAGTAAAATTCATATTAAAAAATCACTCATTCTTTCAATCACAATTCACTCAATTTAGTTCTTACAACCCTTACAAACTAGCTGTAGTCAGTTGTCCAGAAATGGTCACCGAACCTCTCGAAATTCCTCCATTGAAAGTTCCCCCGTTGTAAAAGCCTCCAATATTAGTACCTCCATTTTCACCCCCAGAGAAAACATTATAAGTTGTCCCATTTTTGAGGGTTGGAGAAGAATACACAAAATAGTAGGCCGCACGAGTTGGAATAAAAGTAAACAATGGGTTGCCAGCTGCATCAATTAACGAAAATGGATTTCCACCAGCGTAACCGACTGTAAATTTCAAAAATACAGTTGGTTGTGTCGAACCAGCAGATGTTGCTTTGGCTACCGAAGTATTATTAGGTCCACCTGCAATAAACACCCCACCTGTAATATTAAAAGTACCATTGTAATCAAAAGCAACCGTCGTAGACAAAGTTGTACCATGCACGATAACCGTACCGCCTGATTGAGCGATGCTACCATTACTATCAATACATTCTCCTCCCGATGAACTAACAATGACTGTTCCGCCAGTAATGGTTAACAAACTACCGTCATTGGTTGTACCGTCGGTTGTCGTACTTGTATAGATACTGTCGTCTGAAGAAATTACCGAAATGTATCCAGCATTAATAGTTATTTTTGGCGCAGAAAGACCATCAATAGAAGTGGTAACATAAACAGAACCACCATTTACAGTAATCGAAGCTCCAGATTTAATGGCATCATTGGTAGAAGAAATGGTTAAATACCCCCCATTGATGGCGATAGAACCCGTCCCAACAAATGTACTAGCTTCTGAGGTCTCGGTCGTGCTGTACGTGTAGGTAGCTCCAGAAGTTGTAAGAGTAATTGTTCCTCCTGTAACGGTCGACACACCATCAACGATAATTCCTTTACCACCTACTCCTGTATTGCTAATTGAAATTGTTCCATCCTGAATGGCCAAGTTGCCTCCACAACTAATACCCGAAGACGGAACAGTAGCCTTATCTGTAGTATTGTAATAAGATGCCCCACCTGTCAAAATAGTAAGTTTACCAGCTGTTAGCTTCACGTCGCCACTGGTTTTTATACCTTTACAACCATTTCCAGAAGTATACAAAGCGACCGTTGCGTCGGATGAATTGAGACTTAGATAGCTATTACTATTGATAGCTTTTACCTTTTCGCCAGAGGCATTGATCGTAAGTGTTCCTCCTGTGATTTGAACGTATGGAAGTATTGTTGTATCTGTTCCTGTATAACTCGTGGTAATCCCGTCGCTACTAGCGGTGATACCCATTGCGCCTCCCGAAATAGAAACAAATCCAGCTTCGGATTCAACGCCACTTTCAGTAGCTACAAGAGTAATATTCCCTCCTGACATTTGGAAATTATGATAAGCATGAATCGCATCCGCTGCCGCTTGTGTAACAGAAATTGTTCCACCTAGCATATTGATATTGTCGTCACTAACTATGGCATGTTTGTTACTGGCATAAATCAAAAGACTACCTGCACCAGTAAAATCTAATGTTCCTTCACTAAAAAATGTTCCCTTTTGATCTTCGGTACTTGTTGCATAATTAGCGCCATCAATCAGGCGGTTTACAGTACCTCCAACCAAGGTAACTATGGCTTTTTTACTAGACTGAATATTGATAGCTGGGCCATCGGTATTGACCAAACTTGTACCATTGAGAACCAAATTAAAGTCGGCATCGCTGTAAATCTTTAAACTCGCATTTGTACTTTGCCCAGAAATCACATAGCTAATGGGAGTACTATTATTTGTTGACTTTACTACTACATCACCATTTGTTACCGTGACCGCTACCCCACTCGAAATATTGTTAGTAATAGTTGGTGTAGTACCATCGTAATCAATCAGAACCGCATTGGCGATGGTAGTATCCTTGGTATTGGTAGTGATGTCTGCTACATCGACGGTAGCATCTGTAACATCGTCAGTAGTATTACAAGCTACCAATGAAAGGCTAAGAAATAAGGCAGAAAATAGTCTTACTGCAATTTTTAAGTGTTTGTTATTCATAATCTCCTCGTATTGGTGTTTCGTTTCGGACAGTGATTTGTTTAGATTTGATAATTTTCAGACCGATTTTTAAAAATAAAAACCTCTACAACCTCAGAGACCCTTTTTTTTAACTGAACGTTACTTCATTTTTGCGTTTTTTTAGAATCAGTCTAAGCAAAGGCATTTTTTGTCGACTAAACCCCTAATTATTTCAATTTCCCCCCATAATTGGCGAATCTCTCCCCTGTCTCTAGAAATTGTACTTTTTACTTTTGTTATTGTAAAACCTTTAATAAATATGAAAAAAACGATTTATTTAGTTGGGGCACTTGTAGTAGTTGGTTTGCATTCGTGTAAAAGTGTTCAACAAAAAAACATAGACCTTACTGTTAAGCCTGGCGCTATTTGGCAAGACACCAATCAGGAAGTAATCAATGCGCATGGTGGCGGGCTCTTGAAACGTGGAAAAAACTACTACTGGTACGGCGAAATTCGTGGAAAATCAGCCTCAGAAGGTGTGTCAGTTTATAGCTCTAAAGACTTGGTTCATTGGGAAAATAAGGGAGTCGCTTTATCCAAATCCAAAGATTCGACCAGTGAGATCGCCGTAGGTGGCTTGATGGAAAGACCCAAAGTAATTTTTAATGAAAAGACGAAAAAGTATGTGATGTGGTTTCACTTGGAATTGCCCCGACAGGGATACAAAGCAGCTCGCGCAGGTATCGCGGTGAGCGATAATCCTTTGGGTCCATTTACATATCTAAAAAGCTTTAGACCCAACGGCAATATGTCGAGAGATATGACACTATTTGTCGACGATGATGGCTCGGCGTATCATATTTACTCTTCTCGTGAAAATTATGATTTAAGAGTCGTAAAGCTGACGGCTGATTACTTGGACGTGACCAAAGAAGATACCTTGTTGTTTAGCAAGCACCGTGAAGCCCCTGCGATTTTCAAAAAAGATGGTAAATATTTTCTTATCACCAGCGGATGCACGGGTTGGGATCCCAATGCGGCTACCCTCCATTCGGCAAACTCTATTTTTGGTCCATGGAAATTAGAAGGCGACCCGATGCGTGGTCCAATGGCCGAAAAAACATTTGATGGGCAATCAACTTATATTTTGACAGTGGATTCAAAGAAAAATCAGTATATCTTTATGGCAGACCGTTGGAAACCCAAAGACTTGAAAGACAGTCGCTATTTATGGCTTCCTATTTCTTTTGAAAATGGGATTCCTCTTGTTCTGTGGCAAAATGAATGGAAAATAAAGTAAGATAGTTTATGGGCAAAATTAAATTATTGAGCTTTCGGCTGTCAGCTATGGGCGCTCGGCAAAATGTTTCTATGGTTTCCTAAGAATCATAATCAAGCTTTTAGCCTCAAGCCAAATAATGCAATTTTATTTTGCATTATTACTGAAGAACCAGTTTTCACTGAAATCATGTATATAAAACGTGTTAAAATGTCATTTTTAAAAAAATCATTCTTCTGCTTACTACTTTCAAATTTTCTGATTGTTGGTAGTTTACAAGCTCAAAAAGTAAAAACAATTCCCGTTGGAAAAGCTTGGGCCAACAATTCGGTTAACGCAGTTATTTTTCGTAAAAACTCTTTGGTCAGTTACAAAGACTACCAATTCATTGCCTATTATAACGAAACAGGCAATGTAGTTTTGGGAAAAAGAAAATTAACAAGTAAAAATTGGGAACTCAAAACGACCGACCTAAAAGGAAATGTATCAGACGCTCACAACTGTATAAGCATTATGGTCGATGGCAAGGGCTATTTGCATATAGCTTGGGACCATCATAATCACCCTTTGCACTATGCAAAAAGTAAAAATCCTTTATCCTTAGAATTGGACGCTCCAACCTCAATGACTGGTGAAACCGAAAAGAGTGTCAGCTATCCTGAATTTTACCGAATGCCCAACGGAAATCTGCTTTTCTTCTACAGAAATGGCGCTTCTGGGAAAGGAAATTTAGTGGTCAAAAGTTATGATATTGCCACCAGCAAATGGTCGATGGTGCATGAAAATCTAATTGATGGCGAAGGTAAAAGAAGTGCTTATTGGCAGGCTTTTGTCGATGCCAAAAGCAATATCCATATCTCTTGGGTATGGCGTGAAAGTGCCGATGTAGCCAGTAATCATGATATGGCCTATGCTTGCTCGAAAGATGGCGGGAAAACTTGGCAAAAGACTTCAGGAGAAAAGTACCAACTCCCTATCAATGCCTCTAATGCTGAATATGCCTGCAAAATCCCGCAAAATAGTGAGCTCATCAACCAGACTTCAATGGTCGCTGACCAAGCGGGTAATCCCTACATCGCAACTTACTTCAGACCAGAAGGAAGTAAAGTACCACAATATCATCTTATTCATTTTGATGGAAAATGGCATACTCAATCGCTTGGATTCAGAACACAAGCATTTAGTTTGAGTGGTATGGGTACCAAAAAAATTCCGATTGCCCGTCCACAATTGGTAGCATGGTCAAACAACGGAAAACTTTCAGCGATGGTCGTTTTTAGAGATGAAGAAAGAGGAAGTAAGGCTTCTGTAGCATTAAACACAGATTTGAACCATACTACATGGAAGGTAAAAGATTTGTCTGATACGTATGTAGGTTCGTGGGAACCGTCTTTTGATACTGAGCTTTGGAAGAATAAACAACAGTTACATTTATTTGTTCAGCCCGTAGAGCAAGCAGACGGCGAGGGCAAAACCAATACACCTCCGCAATTAGTACAGGTATTTGAGTTAAAGTTGTAAAATAAAAATCGGTTGTTTTCTCTGAAAGAAAGCAACCGATTTGATTATTACCACAAAATCTCTAAAAAACACCTTGTTTACCTACCTTTCTTTGGTAATTTTGTAGCAGAACAAAAATATTTTTATGAAGTACTTGGGAATTAATATCGACAAAATAACCCCACTACAGGCTCGTTACGCTCGTAACGCAGTGCTCGTGGCGATTGTCTGTATTATGGCAGCCCAAGGGTTGGTAATTCATTTATTGGCTTTCTCCTTATCTGCCAATGAAGAATTTAATCAAGGGGTAATTCATACCGAAAGTACGATTGCTAAGACTCAACAAACTTGGAAACAAGAGCTTCAATTACTACTGGATTATAGCACTGAAAAATCTAACTCAGAGCAAAAATCTTCTAGACCCTCTACTATTACCATTGCCTTTAATCTTTTTGTAGAAAAAGTTGGGATAGACCTGCCCAAGCCTAAATACCAATGTTTATCTATCGAAAACCACTTTTCTTATAATAATCTCTACCATCACCTTCATCACCAGCGGATTATCCATCCTCCGTGTTTTGTCTAATTTTTTATCTTTCAGGTTTCTTTCAGCTTCACAAACCATCAATATGGCTTGTTGAATAGTTGTATTCTTTTTTTCAAAAATATACGCTAGGAACCTCCTACATTTATTGGCTAACTCTTAGGATTGTGCTTGCAATCTTGTAAAACTATTACATCATGGATAACATGATGCAATAGAAAAGTACGTCCTTTTGTGGCCTAATTATTCCATATTAAAAAGACAAACAGATGGATTTTCCCATATTTCATTTAGACTTCATGGGCGACAGGCTACTTATTGCCATTATCGCCGTATTGCACGTATTAATCAATCATGGTCTTGCCGTTGGATTTATTCCATTGGTGACTTGGATAGAATATCTTGGTTTTAAAAAAGGAGGACAAAACGCCATTGTAAACAACGAATGGGATCAATTGGCATATCGTCTCATGACGGTTGCTTTTATCATTACCACTACCATTGGTGCCATGACAGGCGTTGGTATCTGGTTTGCCTCTTCGTTGGTCAATCCTGCCTCTATTGGCTCACTCATTAGGGTTTTCTATGGTGCATGGTTTGTAGAATGGATTGTATTCGTGACTGAGGTAGTCTTGATTTTGTTGTATTACCTTTCTTGGAAACGTTCATTAGTGAGTATTGAGGCCAAAGCCAAGCATATCAAATTGGGCGTAGCACTTAGTATATTCTCATGGATTACCATGTCTATTATTGTATCTATATTAGGGTTTATGATGGACACTGGAAGCTGGGTCGAAAATAAAACCTTTATTGCTGGTTTTACTAATCCGATTTATATTCCACAGCTATCATTTAGAACACCACTTGCCGCTTTAATGGCAGGAGCTTTGGGATTATTTTTAACAAAGTTATTCACTAAAAATGGTTCAGATTTCCAAAAAGCATCTACCAAAAAAATTGCACAGTGGATGTTGCTAACGCTACCATTTATGCTGATAGGTGCATTGGCCTATTACTTCAAAATTCCAGAACTGATGATTGGCAACTTGCCGGTAGCTGTAGGGACAATGGATTTTCAATCATGGTATGATTTATTGGTAAAATTCATTTTTGGTGCTCTAACCACTGTCCTATTGGTCGCAGGAGTAATCTTTTTCAAACCAAATTTCAAAATACCAACAGCAGTTTATATCCTACCAGTCATTGGAATGCTCGGTTTCGCAGGGATTTTTGAACGTATTCGTGAGTTTATTCGCAAACCTTATGTGATAGGTAACTATATGTACTCTAATACTTTGCGAAAAGACGAGTACCCGCTTTTCAAAAGGGACGGTGTATTAGCTCATGCTACTTATTCACCTGTTAAAGAAGTTACGGATGAAAATAAACTGGTGGCGGGCGAACAGGTATTTATGATTTCATGTAGCCGTTGTCATACCACACACGGTATCAACTCGGTGGTGGACAAATTTGTAAACATGTATAGTTTGAAAGCAGGTGAAAAATTGAATGGAGATTTGATGAAAAACTATATCAAGCATATCGAGAATGCGAGATATTTTATGCCTCCTTTTCCTGGAAATGAGGCGGAGCTTGGCGCTTTGGTCGAGTATATCAAACATCTTCAGGAAGACGGGACGCCTATCGACAATCAGGCAACGTCGATGAGGTAATTCGCTCATTCATAAAACTTATTCATTTTTCATTCACTTAGCTTTTAACAATCATGTTTAATCATATTTTGCTTCAAACCCCAGTTCCTCGTGATTTGCCTTTGGATTTACCTTTACCAAAGGAAGTCTTGATTGTACTTTTGGTATTCTCGTTTTTGTTACATATTCTCTTTGTCAATCTGATGGTCGGAGGCAGTATTCTTACGCTTTGGAGTCAGATAAAAGGTCTAAAAGACAAGGATTATGATACATTGGCACATGAAATTGCCGAGACTATCACGGTAAACAAAAGTTTGGCAGTCGTATTAGGCGTAGCACCATTATTGAGTATCAACACTTTATATACCGTCTATTTTTACTCAGCCAATGCGCTGACAGGTATCTTTTGGATTTCAGTAATTCCATTGGTAACGGTGGCATTCTTATTGACTTACGCGCACAAGTATAGCTGGAAGGTTCTGGAAAATAATAAATCTCTGCATATCTCGATGATGGGATTATCAGTAGCCATTTTTCTTTTTATTCCGCTTATCTTTTTGGTAAATATCAATTTGATGCTTTTCCCAGAAAAATGGAATACCATTGAAGGCTTTGCTCATGCCTTGACATTACCCAATGTATTCCCAAGATATTTTCACTTCTTGTTGGCTTCTTTGGGTACTACTGGTCTCTTTATTTTCTGGTATTTTGGTCGAAAAAGCTATGATTTCGAAAGTCACTTTACGACACTTACTCGCTATGAGATTCGTAAAAAGGCTTATTCTTTAACCTTTGGCGCTTCGGCAGCACAGTTTATTATTGGTCCTGTGGTCTTGTTGACCTTGCCGACCAAAGGGTTTAGTTGGCATCTAATTTTCACGATTGGGACAGGCGTCATCTTCGCTCTGCCTGCCATGTATTGGATTTGGAAAGGTATTACTGGAAAAGCCGAAGATATTGCCAACAATTTCTGGAAAGTAGCCCTTACACTTGGTTTGACGATTACGTTCATGGGCTCAGGACGCCATATTTACCGTGCAACGGCTTTAGCACCGCATCAAAAATTAGTGGAGGCAAAAACTATTGCTTATCAGAAAGAGGTAAAAAAAGCGACGGAAGAAATGAAAAATGCTCCTGCCGAAAAACCCTCTTCTGACAATGCTGGAGAAGCCATTTTCCAAGCAAAATGTAGCGCTTGTCATGCCGTGGATGTAAAAGTAGTAGGTCCTCCAATCAAGGAAATGGTCAGTATTTATAAAAACGATGTCAAAGGATTACACGATTGGATTTTGAAGCCTGGCAAAAAACGCCCTGATTATCCACAAATGCCAGCTTTAGGATTAAGTGAGCAGGAAATCAACGATGTTTCTAAATACATTTTGGAACAAAAGTAGTCTGTTTCCTTAGAGAAATTTCCCTAAAAATGCGGGCAAATATCTGATAAGTTTTGCCCGCACACTTACTCAAAATCATTTTTCACATAATCATTTTACCCATATGATACTCGTATTATCTATAGGAATAGCGGTGGTAACACTAGCCATTTTATATACCATGTTTGAGATACAAATTAATATTACTTCTCTCGAAAAAATGGATCATATTCTTTCGAAAAAGTTAAAGGCTTTTGCGCATGAAAAAGAAAAAGCCTAATTCAAAACATCTGAAAAGGTCATTCGGAGCATTGATTTTATTATTGATACTACTAGTGTCAATGATTTTTGTCCTTATTGTCGCACTGAAAGCTTCTTAAAGCTCATTGAGTGATTATTTATCTCCATTCCGCTCGTAGAGACGCAATGATTGCGTCTCCATGAGGTGTTACTTTGAAATATAGTATCAAAAAAGGCGGTCGAAATTAGTTTTTCAACCGCCTTTTTAATGCTAAAACCCTTGAAGATATCCTGTATTAATACTTACTTATTAGATTTTTTTCAGGATCCAATCTTTTCATCAGCTCCGTAGGAGCGACAGTTTGGTAGTAGAGAATAATTCGCCTGAACGGTTAAAAGAGCGCCGTAGGTGCGACAGAATTCAAGATTTTGGCTTTCTGTCGCACCTACGGCGCTCAAAAAATGTTTTCTCATTAATTTATTAAACTTTATTTTGCATTAATACGCTCTAAGCTTTATGCATTTAGCCAAACAGTTTCCTAGAATTCATGGGGAATATTTTTACCAAAAGCCCATTGCTGAAAGCCGAAAGCCAAATAGTTAAATTTTATTTTGCCCACTTACCTATCTTAGACGCAATCATTGCGTCTCTACTAGTTTCATATTAATGATAATCACTCATCGCCACTCACTCAATATTTCACTCTAAAACCAATTTCTGAGAAATTCGGTCTTTACTGGATTGAAACCAGACCAGATATACTCCTCGAGTCAAGTCGGCCGTTGAGACCTTGGTTGACTCCTTGAATGAACTTTCGAAAACAACATTACCTAGCATATCTACCAGCTTCACCTCTACTTCTCCTTGTAGTGTGCTTTTTAAGGTAACAAAATCTTTGGCTGGGTTCGGAAAAGCAGACAAACTTTGACTTATTTCTCCATCAAAACCTAAAGGCATGGCTAAGGCAACTTTTAGCTGAGCATAATTGGTACAGCTATTACTCCCCCACGCACGAACGGTATATGTGCCATTGTAAGCGGCAGTCACATTCTCAATGATGGGGTTTGCATTGGTTGAGGTAAATTGATTGGGACCTTGCCAGAAATAATTTACCCCGCCCGAAGCCGTTAATGTCAGGGTATGATTGACAAGATCTTCATTAAAATTCGCTTCAATTTTTGGTGAAGGTTTCACCAACAGAACTGTTTTGGCAGTATTGGTACAGCCATTATCATCAGTTACTTTGATGCTATAAGTCCCTGAATTTTCAGTCTGGGATTTACTAAATACAATCGAGCTATTGGAAGAAGAAAAACCGTTTGGTCCTGACCACTGGTAAGTACTTCCGCCACGAACACTTATCTGAGCGGGTTCGCCTGCACAGGTGGTATCACCCATGGCAGATACCGCTGGCAGAGTAGCAATTTTCCCTATCAGGGTATCTTTTGACAACAAACCCGTGGTTATTCCTCGTAAACTTACTTGAAAAACACCTGTCCCAAATCTTGGAGATAAATCTGTGATACGATACGTTTGAGTACCGATTAACTCCTGTTTTAGTGGTTTAATGGTTTGGGAAACACCATTTGCCAATTTTACCTGCATCACAAAACTTTCTGAATTGGCAATTTCTCCAAAGACCTTTGCTTCCAATTTAATCGAGTCGCTTGCGCATACCGTCTGAATACCTGATGACTGGAATTTTACAATAGGTATTACATTGACGGTTGTATTTGAAGGCAAACTCGAACAACCGCTATTTTCACAAATAGCAGCATACGTCGTCGTCACTGTAGGATTTACTATCAAAGTAGCAGAACTAGACGTTTTTTGTTGAGAACCTTCTACCTTATTTGACCAACTCCAAGTGACCTGAGAACAACCTTGAGCGGTTAGCTGTACTTGCTGACCATATTCAATAGAAGGACTTTGAGCGGTTAATTTGGGTTGGTTTGGCGCACCAGAACAAGCATTATATCTTATCAAAAAATTAGGATATTGAAACCAAATATTCCCTTTTACATCCGCCAACATCTTACTTAGCCCTGTGGTACTCAAAACAATATTGCCTGTTTTCGACCATGTTTGATCAGCATATTTAAAGATATTGCCACTATCATAAACATAAATATTGTTTTGAGCATCTTCGGCGATATAGTTTGGTTTCAGAAACGAAGCATAATTCTGTACTTCCCAAGCACCTTCCGAATATCGGAGGACTCTCCCATTTTGTAATAGCCACAAAACACCTTTACTATCCATAAAAGTCTGATTAATAGCACTTGAAAGTTGTGGCACATCTGACTTCGTAAAGGTTTTTACTTGCTTGGTAGCCATATCATATTGCCAAAGCTCTCTACTTTGCGAGTTGTATTTATAAACCTCCACCCACATCGTATTCTGATTCCAAACTGGTGTTTGAAAATAGACATTTGACTCGGTGCTTTTGTAGGTAAAAAGCGTTTTTAAACTATCTTTTTCAATTTTCCCAAAAACCGAAGCACCCTGCACATCCGAATATCCATAAAACAACTGATTAGCATAGTCGAACTTCGATGGGGAAATATTGTCGGGATTTGACAACTCTACCGAAGAAAGCATTTTTCCCGTAACAGGATCTAACTTTCTGAGCGCATACACCAACGAACTACTTGGCAAAAGTCTTTTTCCCAACAATTGAATCGTTTTGATGGTTGGGTCACCTCCTGAAAGTGACAAACCGTAATTTTGATTCCCAATAGCACCTGTTGTATTGGCATGATCAAAGGTTTTGACCTGAAGATTATTGACTTGAATGGTAAAAATTCCTCGCGCATTTTGTGCCACGATTTCGTTTTCTCGCATCTCAACTGCATTGATAGAATTCGCCAAATCAGGGTTCTTATCTTTACCAAAATATGCCACCTGCGCTCCTTGAGAAACGCCTTTGTACACAAAACTCGTTTGGGTCGTTGAGACCACTCCTTTCGGGATATTCAACAAATATTCTGGCTCATTATATATCTCCTCAACCTTTACAAAATAGGTTTGGTTACTTTGGAGTGAGTCCAACCAAAACGAATAAGTATAGCTAGATTTGGCTGCTATATTTTGAGTATTTTTAACACATAAAATCTTTTTAAAACTTGAATCACTCGCAACAGTCAATTTTATAATAGACTGATTATTAATGTAGTTACCTGAATATTCTAATACTTTCAGCGCAGAGTTTTCTGTCAAATAATTGGTAGAAATGTAATTATTTGGATTGCTAACTACTACATATTGCACCTCCGACCAAGCACTTTTGGTAGTGCCAACCACCGAACGAACACGCCATTTGAGCTGATTGGCATAATAATTCATTTTGGTCAACACCGAAGTGCTTGAAGAACTTGTCTGAAAAATAGGGTTTTTAAAATCTGCGTCTGAAAGTGCTGCTACCTGCACTTCGTAGGCAGAAGCATTAGGCACTGATGTGTAAGAGAGCGTAAAATTGGTCGATAAATTAGCCGTTGAAGTTAAAGGATATTGAGCAAAGGGGGGTAAAGTCGCATCGTTCGGAACATTCCAAACGGCATTGCTCCAATCAGAGCATCCGATACTGTTGCAAGCTTTGATGCGTAAGTAATTTTGACCTGTTCTTAAAAGCGAGGAACTCCACACACTTTTGTTGACGGTATCCGTTTTTTGCACTGTCGAAAAATTCGCAGAATTTGCCGATTGAACAATATAATAGTCGGCAGTAACTACAGGTTTCCAGTCGATTACAGCATGGCTTTGAAAATTATAATTAGCTGATAACACCGGACTTTCTGGCTTAGAAGTTGCTGAGGGCAAGTTATCCTTGGCATATTGCTGAATCACCGAGCGACAAAGTTCATGAAAAGTAGAAAGTCTGGGACCACAGTAACTCATAATGGTTCCAGCGGTAGTGTTAAGTGCGCCGTCATAGCATGAACCTTCTGAAGGAGTACAATAATCAAGCGGACCTTCGGGCCATTCGCAACTTTGCGTGTGAGGCACCCCGAAAGTATGCGCCAGTTCATGCGCCACTGTACCCAAACCTGCCTGTCCCCATGGCACTACGCCTTCGGTGCCACCCAAGTAGGCAATACCAGCAGCACCCTGCAAGCTTTTGGAAGTCATAAACAGCGCCTTATCAAACTGATTTGCGATGGCTCTAAATTCATTTTGGTAGTTCCAAGTAGAATTAAACAGCGCCAACAAATCATAAATATTGCGATTGCCTCGATACGGATCTTTTTGAGCGTCTTTCCAGATATGGATCACGGTAGGAACTAGCCGAACATTCATCTCCTTTTCGTAGACCTTTGATATCTGCGAGATGGCATTTATCACCTCCCTTTTGATATAGACAGAGTCCGAATCAAACTTTTCAAAAGTTTCGGAATCAATTTCTATCGCAAGGCGACAAATCCAAGAACCACTTTGCGTAGTTCGGGAAGCTTTGGAAGCTAGTATAAATTTTTGGGCATTTCTTACTCTACTTAGGGCATCAGCAGACATTTGAGAGTCATTTACTCCACAAGTTGGAGTCTCCTGAGTTTGTTGTGCAAATAAGAAAGGCGCAAACAATAGCAAATAAACAATGAGCGGTAGTTTATTCATAATTGTATTACCTCGACGGATTAAGTTAATTCTGACTATGCCATTGCGTTATGGCATTGTGATTCTAGTATTGGCGGATGCTGGAATGTCCAGATTTCGTCAAACTAACTTAAAAGGGCGTAGAATGGGAAAGTCAAACTTTGTCCCAAGCAAATCGAGGTATTTTAGATATAGATAGAAATTTTGTTGCAGAAAATTTCTAGCGCTTATATCCAGTCATGACCAGAACCTGTACTTGGCGGACTAAAGGTTTGGATTCCTGTTGACAATACAATTTGGGTAAATTTTCCTATGCGGGGAGAAATTTTCCATACTTGTAATGTTGTATTCAATTAGAAAAAAGCCGTTTGCGTTACGTCCATTTTCTTAAGTAAAAATCCCGCATTTTTTATGCCAAAAATCCAAGTATCAACCAAATAGGTCTATTATTCTTGGATAACTACAAAATAATTAAATCGTAACGCTCATATTTCGGAAAATAAAATAGTTCGTCTCTGTAAAATATTCTTCATTTAGCTAAATTGGCTTTTTTAACAAGTTTTTGGACATAAAAAAAGTCGGTATTTTTAGCAATACCGACTGAGTGTTTTGAGCATGTTTAAATTTTATAAGTCATTGGAAATTAAAAGTATGTATTTGTTTTCCTGAAATCCTATTGTTTGAGCCGTAGGCGAGGTGGGTCGCCACTCGGATTAGGATTTCTTGACTTTCTTTTGCGGCCGCCGCGCGGTTACTTTTCTTGTGCCAGACGGGCACGCCTAGCGAAGAAAAGTAAGGTGTAGCGAAAGGAAATTTTGTTTCATCTACGAATGCCAAAAAAAAATTTAAACACACCCTTACTTCATCAATTTCCAAAGTCTTTTGGCTATTATTTCGTAGCCTTTGTCTGAAGGATGTAAGCCATCATAAGTCATCGCAATAGACTCGACTGGATATGGATATTCGTCTTTTTCAGGATTAAAAGGCACATCGATAAAGTCTGGGAATGGATAATTTTTGTATTCCCCCGTTTGAGGATCTTTGAGTCTTTTGAAATTTACTAGGGTTTTATGAGCTAGTTCTTTCTCATGATACAAATCCAGAGACTTGTATCCCTCCTTTTTCGCAATAGCTTTAACTGCCTCCGCAAAAGCCTCCAACTGCTGGTTATTCTTGGCACGATATGAGCCAAAAGCATTATTTTTAGGATTAGCGATATACACAAAATCAACCCTTTGCATAGGCGTAATTAAGACTACTTTTGCCTCAGGATTTAGTTTTTTCAAGTAATCTACAATAATTCGGTAAGCCCCAAAGAAAGTATTAAAACCTGTATTATTTTCGTAGTCTTGTATCGAGCCAAGAGGTTTCCCTTGCCACCAGTCGTTGGTACCCAAAAAAACGGTGTAAACATCCGCTTTTACGATGTTCAAGGTTTCTATTTTCTCCGCGATTTTGACAGCCGTCCAACCATTATGACCTTGATTGATAAAGTTGAGTTCAGGATGTTCCTGAGTAATAAGGGTCATATATCCCTTTGTAATGCGATTGCCTGTCTGCTCGGGATGATCGTTCAGATAAGTAATAGAATCACCAATAGCCACCCACTGACGTTTTTCGGGAGCAAAGGACATTAAAATAACAATGAGCAATAAGAGAGGTAAGAATTTGTTTTTCATAATGATCGTTTTTGTCTAAAAGCGAAAAGTCTTATTTATCTAACCAAAAACTTCAGACGTATATCTATTAACGCAAGGACTTGTAAGAGGAAAAGGTATATTGACTTTAGTTAATAAAATCCAAAAATAACCCTAAAAATTTCCATTTCTTATTTTTCGGTAGTTTGAGGGAGTTAAATTTAATTAAATTGCAGGCTGACTTGTCCTTTAGTATAAGGAAAGGATTTGTAGTGCAAAAAGTACGACAAGAATAATAGAAAACTTATAAAGTACAAAAATATAAGAAAGTACTACAATACTTTCTTATATTTAGGAGTTATGCGAAATGCAAAAAATAAGTACGACAAATCTTTGGTAAAAGCACTTCGCCTAACATGTATTGGCTGCAACCCTATATTAGCAATATGTAACTTTTACCAACAGGTATAACATAATATTTCAACATGAAACTAAAGAAAGACGAATTAAAACAAAAATATACTGACAATACATTTTTAAACAACTTTAAAGACCTGTTCAGCTTACGAATACTTTTCTACAGCTCAATCATCAAAGAAGGCTATACCGTTCCTGCCTCAATTGGAGATGCAATTATCCTTAGTGAATATGGTGAAGAGCTTTTAAAAAAGCTGAAAGAAGGTGAACATAAAACTGAAGAGGAACATCTTTTGAAGTTTGCTTTGCTAATGGAATTCTATCACGACGAGCTTATAGTTGATGTTTCTAAAACTAAAATAGTCGCAATTGAGCAATTATTGCATCAACAAGTTCTTGATAACTCCCTTATTCATCCGTGGGTTTATGGACGGCTTCTTTACGACAAATACTTTGAAGAATTTGAAGAGCAGGAGGAGGTTTTAAAAAACGATGAAGTAATTAAATTACTTGACAAAACACCAAAAGGCGTTTTTCAAGTGGGCAATTATATTGTTGGCTCATTGGGACTTTTAAAGAGTAGCATTAGCAGATTCATTCCGCCTAAAAGAACAATCAAACTTTGGCATTGTTCAGATCCAGCATGCCCTACATTCCATGATGTTCATTTAGCAAGTGGCGAGAGTAAAATACCAAACATAATTGAGACAATTGACGACTTGCTACGATTAGAGCCAAGTTCTGATTGGGGAAGATTTTATTTTGATTTGATTGAAAAAGAAGATTTTTATTATGACAGTAATAGGTTAATTGAATCCCCATACTTATTGATAAATGCTTTAGGTAATAGCGAAATTAAATCGCTACTCAAAGAAATAATAGATGATGACAAGAGCATAAGGGAAAAATTTCCAGATGATAAAAGATTAAAAGGGTCATCAGACAATATTGTCAATTCAATTGAAAAGGACGTTTGCTTTCAAATTCTATTGTTGGTAAAAGATGAGCAAAATATTAAATCACTAGAGAAGTTAATTGATGAACAAACAATATTTATCCCACCAACCGAAATCAGAAGACCGATATCGAGGGTAGCAAGAGGTTTTTATAAAGTGCATCATGAGTTTAATAAACTTGGAATTCGCTCAACATCATCCGAATCCAATTTAGGGTTGAGGCAGATGAATAATTTGCTTGACAAAATATATTCCGAGCCAGCTTTAAGAAAACAGCTTGAATGGAAATTGAGAAACATTGAAAAGGAGACATTGAAAGAAAAGCTTGAGACATATACTTTACAAGAGGAGCCGAGAAAAATTATAAGAGAAACGGTATTTGCAGGACCTTCTCAACTTTCGGAAACCTTCAAATATCTATACGGTAATTTCAAAACGCCTGCAAACATAAGAGAAGAAGAAATCCTTATTGACAAAATCTTATGGAAACTTGGATTTGACATAAATATCTATCCAACAAATTTGCATAAATTTTGGGAGATGTTGCAGAACTTCAAGGATATTGTAAGAAGTTGCAGAACTCTCAATGATAGTGATAAAGAAAAAATAAGAAGTGCTGCAGTAAATTTTTGGATTGCACTTGAAGAAATTTTAGAACATACATTGTCATTTATGACATGGACAATTTTATCTGACCATTTTCTTCAAACACAGTTCAAATATAATTTTGAAGAGGCAAGAGATTTCATGTGCGATAAATTGCATAAATATCAAATCGGCTCTACCGACCCATTGCTTTTTGACAAGGGAGGCAAGAACACTCTCTTTCCCTTGACCGAAGGATTCACAGCGTTGCTTGGAATTGCCGAATCATTATTAGCAGAAGGTGCTGAAAAATACAAACGGAAGGAAGAAGATATGCCAAGTTTCTGGCATAAGACAGAGCTGATAAGTTTTCCATTTGAAAGTACTATTTACTTGTTTGATATTAAACCGAGTAATTTCAAATTATTGAGCAATTTTCTTTCAGAAATTCCTAGGAGTTTTACAAAGAACAATGTTCTTTCCGTTAGAAATAGAACTCAACATAAACGGGACGATTTCCCTTCACAAGAAGAAATTCTCAACGCTTGTAATTGCGTTGAAGATATAATTGGCAAGATTGAAGTAAACGGTATTTACCCAAATGTTTTTCTTTTCAAAAATTCAACGACTGATAAATTCAATAGAGTGAAACTTGAATATGAAGATTATAAAGGTAGAAATATTACACTTCAACCGACATTTGAATTTTCAGGCAGCAAACTTCCAGGAAGAAGAAGTCCACAAGTAATTGTTCCTATATTAACTATTGGAAATTCTCAAGAGCTACTTAGATTTAAATTTGAAGAAAGCTCAAGTTACCTTAAATTTTGGAAAAACTTTCCAAGAAAAAAAGCTAAAAAGAAAAAGAAGGAAACTGTAAAACATGAGACTTCAACAACAGCCATCGAATCACAATAAGACAAAAAAAATATTTATGGATTAGACCAACAGAAGCGCAGCCGCTAAAATTGCATTGGCAATATGGAGGGGGACGATTATATTCTCAGCTTTTTGTTCGCTAATCAGCTTCGGTTTCGGCAGACGAATAACGCTAAGCAACAGAATAAACAATGAGGTTTTGTATATTTAATTAGCTGCGGTACTGTGCAGATGGAACACTGAATACCGACACATCGCCAATGCTTTAACGTTGGTAGTAATTGAAAACAGACAGCATAAGTAAACTTCACATGGACAAAATAAATTGGATACAGGTTGCAACTGGTTTTTTAAGCGGTGGTGCCTTTGGTGCTTTGATAAAACAATATTTTGACAATAGGCGAAATAGAATACAACCTGTAGGCTATTCAATTGACTTGAAACCTTTCTACAATTCTGCAAACACATCAATTGCATCAACACATATCACACTTAATGATGGAACTACTGACTACAAATTCTCTAACTTATATACCGGAACAATAGAAATTATTAATTCAGGTTTAGCTGATTACTCTGAATTTGTATTTGGAATCTCTTTGCAAGCTGGAAACAACTTTATCCAAAATAAGACAACTACCAAAGACAGACATCATCAAGTCGAAATTAGCAATGAACCAACTTTGACAAACCAGACTAACACTTTTGATATAACGTTAAAACCATTTAATCGGAAAGACAGGTATGTTTTTGACCTACTACTAACAAGTTCAAATTTAAACATACAGAGCAATACAGTAGTTTTAAGCACATCAAAGCCTGTTAAACTAACGGAAATTTCTACAACGACAGACACAATTATTGCATATGCCAATAGAACATTATTTGATATTACAAAAGAATTGGTAATCAAAATGGTAAGAATATGTTGAACAACTAATGCCAACATCGTATTGGCCATAGTGGGTCAGACAGTTGTAAATTCAACATTAGTAATTTTATTTGGCTTTTGTGCAAAGTTTCGGCTGACGTTTTTCAAATGCCCCACCATCGCCAAGCCTTGAACGGTACCAGTAATTATAACGCATACATACATGAGTAAAAACATAGAACTTATTCAGGACTTGATAAAACAAGCAGAACAAATTGCTTATCGAAATGGACAACATGATGCAGTTGAAAAAAGAGCAGAAATGCTGTTACGAAAAATATTTGGTGACAGCACACACTATTTGAAATCTCTAAAAGCTATTAGATATTCACCTGGCATTTGGACATCGGGAACTCCTGACAGTGTGTTTGAAAGCAGCTTTAACAGTGGGAAAAAGCAATTGATAAATCTCTTAAATGTTATAGCAGAAGACCTGCAATTAGATACAGTTATTAACGAGCCGAAAAAACTAGCTGACAAATCTTCTCCGAATTCTAATAATGTCTTTATTGTTCATGGACACAATGAAGAAATGAAATTAGCTGTTGCAAGGACAATTGAGAAGTTGAAACTTAATCCAATTATATTACATGAGCAACCAAGCAAGGGAAAGACAATCATTGAAAAATTCACAGACAACTCTGAAGTTTCTTTTGCAGTAGTCCTTTTATCAGCAGATGACATTTCATACAACAAAAGCGAGAAGCCTGAAAATGCGAAATATAGGGCAAGACAAAATGTTATTTTTGAACTAGGATATTTCATTGGCAAATTGGGACGAGACAGGGTTTTAGCATTACATGAGCAAGAGAACGACTTTGAAATTCCTTCTGACTATAGTGGTGTATTGTTTGTTCCTTTTGACAAGTCAGGAAAGTGGCAGTTCGACTTGGTTAAGGAATTAAAAGCACTAGGAATTTCCGTTGACGCAAATGACATACTATGACAGAAAGAATAACTACAGGTAACAGGCGCTTTGCAAAAGCGGGAGTTTCGTGCTTCTATGAAAGTGAAGTGCTTAATTAAAGCTTTGTGCATCTAATGAAGTTTAGTACTGAAAAAACCCGCCTTCGCAAAGCGTCGAACCGTTAGCTGATATTTTATGAAAGAACCTTGGACAACAGAGGAACGAAAAGAATATTACAAGTTATTTAAGACTTGTCAGACTTTCGTTGGACAAAAAATCGAACGAATTATTTTTTATTTGGACGAAGATGACCTTGATTTTTATGAACAGCCAAACGGATACGGAAAAAGCCTTTTAAATGCAATCGAAATTGAAATTTTAGGACATACATATAGTTTAGGCAACTTTTTCTTTGGTAAAAATTATAATGGACTGAATATTTTAGTTGGTAAAACGACTGATTTTGAAAACGTTGAAGATAAAAAACCTGTTGTTTATCCTTCTGAAATTGTTGGACGACAAATTACAAGTACGATAATTTATTGGACGAAATCGAATTGGGGAAAATATTTTGTACCACAAGAAATCGAAATTAGAACTGAAAACAGTTTTTTAATTTTTTCAGCTATTGAAGTGAATAATGGAGAAGTAAACTGCCCTTTGACAGATGAAATACTTGTAGTTGAAAATGATTTGGGCTTGAAAAAATTTCAACTTGGTGAATATGGAATTGGGACAAATAAAAGGTATGTATTTGACAATTTTGAGGAACTAATAGAAAATGGAAAAAACATCAGCTAACATGGGTAGCAGTTCCACAACTCATTTTCCTAAAAACCCTCCTACAGAATAAACATCCAGACCTCTTTTAAAGCCATTTAAAGGAGGTCTATTTTTTACTCCTCAGAGAATAATCTCAAACTTGAGGTACTTCACATCTTTAAAACACACATTTTCAGGTAGTTTTTCAATGTACAAATTAAAGGTTCTACACAAGATAGAAGTCGATGATTATTTCAATATATTTGAGTTGTGCAACAGGCATATGGGTTTAGTGTTAGTGGACGGACATTGCGAATAAAAACATTGTAGCAATTAATAAAGGTTGGTGCTGGTAGACAGCTTAGGGTTTCATAAGCCCCCAAACGCAATGCCCGAAAACTTTATCGGCAATTATATCATGACAATAGCATATGAAGCCTACGAAAAATAGAGTTTATTGTAACGATTGTGGAAAAACAAAGATGCTTTTTGATTCAGAAAAAAAGGCAGATAATTTTATTGCATTTAACCAAGAAGAAATCAGAAAAGAAGCAGGATACGCACCAGAACGAAGCTACTTTTGTCTATTCTGTGGAGGCTGGCACATTACGAGTATAAAGGAAGAAATTGGCAAATCAAAAAACGAAGAATTACTCGAACAGCTCTTGATTGAAAAGGCAAATAAAAAAGAAAAAGCATCTTGTGAAAAGTTCAAAATAAATTACCAAGAATATAGGAATAAATTGTTTTTAGAGATAGAAAGTAAAATTAAAGAATTAGACAATAACGAAAAGGAGTTGTTTTTCAATGAACAAATAAGCTTCCTAAATAAGGAAATAGAAGAGATTAGTAATTCAACAAACCAAAATGATAAAGAATTACTTAAAGAACTTCGTCAAAAACTTGACGTTACATACATTGTCAGAAAGCAAAATGGTTTTCAAAAAGTAAACAACAAATTCAACGAAAAATTAGAAGAAGAATGGTTATCGTGGTTGAAAAAGAATGGTAAGCCATAGAATAACTACTGCTAACAAGCAGTAGCTGTTTCGCAAATCATTTCCCCTAAAAACCCTCCTACAGCATAAACATCCAGACCTCTTTTAAAGCCATTTAAAGGAGGTCTATTTTTTTTCGTCAGAGAATAATCTCAAACTTGAAGCGCTTCAAATATTTAAAACACACATTTTAGGTAGTTTTTCAAGATAAAATTAAAGGTTCAACACAATATGGAAGTCTATGATTATTTCTATATATTTGAGTTAGGCACAAGGTAAAGCCTTTAGGCCTCATTACAAGTACAATGGAAACATTTCAAAAGACAGACAAGGAAATCAAAGACCAAATCATCCATTGGTTCTTAGTATATCATGGAAAGACTATTGACCATTTTAATGGTCAGGAGGAATTCACTTTGTTTGACAAACTCTTCTCAGACGAACAAACAGTAATCAATGCCCTTTCAATCGATACTGAACTTCCTGTGTTAGTATTGAAAAAAGATAGTGGAAATATAGTTATATGTACGACCAGACGCTTCATTTATCTTGAAAAGGATAGTATTCAAGCACTAACGTATTCTGAATTCAAAAACCATACTGGCTATGAATCTATAGATGTATATAGAAATTCTAGACTACATATTGGAGTTAAAACAGACGGTTATATTGCTGAGTTTGGTCTAAGAAAAAAAGACGGTCAAATTGTTTACTGGAAAATTCCGACTGGAAAAAGTGGGTTTGCATTTTGGAATGTTACAAAAAAGTTCGAATTAATCGGTCGTAAATACATCATAGGCGAAGTAGAATAACGACAGGATTATATGGGTTTCTGTCAAGTAGAAAAGGACATAATAATACTCAACTTTGGAAGGCAATCCATATATTTGCCTCGGCTGAAGGGAGCGTTTTGAATATTTACAAACAACTTGAAATCAGGGAATTATTTTGGATACCATAACGCTCATTTGCTAAATTTGCCAAAGATGAAAAGTAAATCAACCATAAAACTTCCGCTGACAGACATTGAAAAAGCAAATTTGAGAAAGAACAAAATCAAAATTGCCAATGTGTTCGACTTTGCACCCGACGAATTGGCAATACTGTTAAATGCTACTGCCGAACGAGCAAAAGAAATGTATGCCTTAGCAGAATTTCAAACTGTTCCTTCTATCGGAATAAAATTTACCGAAGACCTTGTGTTTTTAGGTTACTATTCGCTAAACGAACTAAAAAACAAAGACGGAGCAGAACTGACCGACGAATACGAACTAAAAAAAGGTTATTGGATTGACCCCTGCGTTGAAGACCAATTCAGATTAGTGGTAAATTTTGCCAATACAAACGACCCGAAAAAAATGTGGTGGGACTTTACCGAAGAAAGAAAAAAGTTTGGCGCCGAGAATGGTTATCCAACAAGCAGACCCCAAAAACCTTGGTTTGAAACAATTGGATATAAACGAAACGACAGCCACTAACCTCCAAACCTTTTGCACAACTCAATTCCGCTACGTATCCTCTTACGGAAAAAAATCTGAAACTTGAAGCACATAAAATTCAGTGCTTTATGTAGAGACATACCTACCGATCCAAACTGACTTGGGAATACATTTTTGGTCGGAAATTATCACCTCCTTGTGTATCATTAGAACACACATTTCTAGACATTTTTTCAAGGTAAAATTAAAGGTTGTCGACAAGATAGAAGTCTATGTTTATTTCTATATATTTGAGCTTTACAGCCGAGAACAACAAAGCGAAGTCCTAAACCCAAGCATTGTGCACCTAATGAATTTTAGTGGTAAAATCTTCGTCTTCACAGAATTGAAATACATAAACATCTATTGTAAAACCATACGCTCAGAAAATGACAGAAGAAGATATATTGAATACGCTTGACCATTCCAATGATGGATATTATTGCTCTTTTGTTGAACTTGGACACCCCTACTCATACCTTCTAGACACAAGATTAAATGTCTTTCGTGGCGACAACGCCCATTGGGCAATTGCGATCGAAAGGCTTGGCTATAATCCAAGAGCTGGAGCAATTGTACTTGACATCAATTATTATGGCAACTGCTTGAAAAATCTTGAATTTTACAATGAAAGACCTACAAACTGTTACAGCATTGACCCAATTGACTTCGATAACTTCAATGAAACAATTGATGGTGAAACCTTAAAATCAGATGCGATTTTTTGGTTGGTTCGTGGACAACAAGTTTCCTTAAGTCACCATCAAGAAGACTATTTGAACGCGGGTATTGAACTAAAAGAATATGAAGCAGATGAAATAAGTGCTGAGGAAGTTGGAAGGCTGGTCGTTTCACAAAACCCTGACCTCTTTCGTGCAACTGACAATGAACTATATAAGTCTATTCCGAAAGATTTAAAAAAAATATTGGTGCTGGACGAATGGTTTCATAAAGACTTTCAATTACAAATTTCACCCACCATGACAGACGAGCATTTACGCCAAACTTTTGAGCTCAATAAAAACTTAACTGGACTGGGTGGAATGACCTTTGAGAATTTCGCACAAGCAGTAAGACATCAAGAAATGTTAAACAACGGTGGAAATAGAAAAATTTGGAAAAACAACAGACCTAGTTCATACGAAACCTGGCAACTAATTGCTAAAGTTATTGTAGCAAATGACCCTATGCAATATAAACCAACCTTAGCACCCAATACACATTGGACAAATTGGACAGATTCAGGAAATATGTAATAGACAAACAGAAGATAATTTAGTACGCAAAATAATGAGCTTTCAGGTATCGGCTTTCGGCGATGGGCTATGGAAAAAATGCATGTCCGTGGTCGTTAAATTATTTTAACACTCTTTGACTTGTGCCTGTTGCCTTGTCCCTAAAACCATAACCTAAATCTTATTCTGCACGATTACTTAGTTTTATAAATTTCAGACCTTGAGGTTTTACATCTACCAAGGAAATTTCAAACTTGGAGCTTAGTGCTTCTACTCAAGTTCAGTATAAGTTCATAGTTTTGCCCCCGTAATCCACCTGAATTTAAAGTTCTAACAAAGCCCCTAAATTTAACACCGAGCCTATGATAACTCTACGAAACTTACTACTATCAATATTCTTCATTGGGCTAATCGCCTGTAATACAAAGACTAGCAACTTAAAAACAGAAGTTAAAAAGGTTACGCTAATTAAGAATTTAGCGGGAAAAGTGTACTTTTTTGCTCCTGATTTAGACACTACTACTTGTGAGGCATTTGGCGCTTGTGATTGTTGTACATCTAACATACTGTTTCTCAATAACAAAGACTTTGTAACAATCTCTTATTGTGTTACCGATCAACAAATAGCCAAAGGAACGTATCATATCGACAATGACAAAGTCTATTTACAATACGACTCTTTAAAGGTTGACATAGAATATAATATGGAAACTGAAACCGATACCACAGGAAAAGTTGAACCTGAGTATTTCATTAGGACACAAAAGAGAGAGGCCAACAAGGTAGTTTTGACGGCATTGACTTGTAAAGGACAGGTTAATTTTAAAGCTGGTGACAAAGAGATATCTTACGGTTCATTGGACAAGAAAACACCAATTGAAGATCATATACAGCAACTAAAGAGCCTAGGGATTTGGTACAAATTGAAATAAAAACTTGTGCCTACAAGGATTCTGAATCAGGCTGGTCGACGCATGAAATTTCAGCTTTGTATTGCTAAGTTTGTAGATAAAATAGAATTTAATTTTTGGCTTTCGACTTTCAGCAATTGGATTTCGGCAAAAATATATCTGTAGTTACTAAAAAACATGTTAAAACTATTTACCCTGTGCCTAAACCCAACAGCCTAAATCAAATTTTCTGATTACTGGACAAAATGAGAAAGTGCGATTCAGGTGTTTGGACTTTTTCACTGAATTTTGTAAAAACAGTTTCAAACTGTTAAAAAATGAGTCCAAGACTAAGTCTTGAACTAGTATTTTCAATTTTGTCCAGTAACCAGTCATATTTTACAAATTGAATAATAAAATATTGATAATCAGAATTTTACATTCACAATTCAGCAATCACAATTCGGCATTAATACTCCATAAATTTGGAATTTGTGCTAGAAAACTCACCTGTACACAAAGCACTTCACACTAGTAAAAAACTAAAACCGAGACATGAACCGAGAAAATAAGAAGAAAATGGCTGAAGATACTTTGAGTATTTTGAAGCAAGGATATTATACAAATGCCTTAGGAGAAAATATTTTAATCAAAATAGCTCAACAGTATTCTGAAGACAATACCAAACTATACCGTCCAGAGGATACCGATAGCCTAATCGGAAAAGACATTTTAAATACTCCAAATAAAGAGACAAACTACAAGGTTATAAATGATACTACGTTGAATGTCGTAAGAAAAATGCTTGAGGCAGGACATGAGAAAATCCTTTGTTTGAATTTTGCTTCTGCAAAAAATCCAGGCGGCGGGTTTCTAAATGGAAGTTCCGCTCAAGAAGAGAGTATTGCACGCGCCACAGGGCTATATCCTTGTTTGCTGAATGCGGAAGAATATTACACTACTAACAGAAACACTCCTTCGGCATTATATACGGATTATATGATTTATAGTCCAGAGGTACCGATAATTAAGAATGAAGAAGGTGAGTGCTTAGAGAATTTTTGTACTGTATCTATCATCACAGCTCCTGCCGTTAATGCAGGAGTGCTCAGAGAAAGAGAACCTCACTTGGAACCTGAAATTGAGATTGTAATGAAACGAAGAATTGAAAAAGTACTTAGAATTGCCATTGAGCATGGACATAAAAATTTAGTGCTTGGAGCTTGGGGATGCGGTGTCTTTAGAAACTCACCTGAAGAAGTTTCCAGATATTTTAAAGAGGTTATTGATGGTAAATTCGCAAGCGTATTTGACAATATTTTCTTTGGAATTTATGCTGACAATGAAAAATTCATTACACCCTTTCTGGACAAGTTTAACAAGTAAAAGCGTTTGTTAAATTGGGTAGTGGTCAGACTACTCATTTTAATTAAACCCATTCGGCCTCTTATTATATGTCATAAAAGGAGGTCCGAATGGGTATTTAGTAATAGGATTTTCAGGTAAAATGAGTTGTGCAATAGCTACATTTATTGGCTATTTTTTTTGTTATTATCAGGTTGTTGATCAATTTGTTTAATAAAATTTATTAAAGATTTTTTAAGGTTTGGCTCGGTGGTGTGTAACATATTTTGGTTAAAATAAATATTTTCAATTTTCAAACCATTTTGGTCGGTAAATATAATTTTCTCAATCCATTGTTTTTGAGTCGGATAATTTTTATTAGACAAAGTAACAGTCACCTCAGTTTTATCATTTACGGATTTTATATTGTTGATTTTAAAATCTGTTACTCCTTCGTGTAATGAAGAAACTCTACTTCCTTCTCTCGAAAGTGGTTTATCTGTAGGATGATTGCTTCTTGCAATTCGTCGTATATCAGCTTGAGTTATAGAATCACATCGCATGTTTAATACTACGATATCTTTAGAAAAAATCATTGTGTCATTCAATAGCACGTCATTGTGTCCATCTTCACTATACATCTTTTCTAGCAAACTATTTATTTTCTTATTATCTATCGTGTTTGCCTTCTCGTTACTATTTTTTTGATTGCAAGCTATGAATCCCACAAGTACTCCTAAAACTAAAGTTCTTTTCATTTTGATTAAATTTATGTTTACGATTAAATTGTTCGTATCTATTTTTTCTTCTACAATGACAGCCAAAATGGCTTTATCCAAATTTTAATGGTGACTTATTTTTCCGTTTGCGATCGTTTTGTTTGGTACCTAGTTTCACCCGTTAACGCTCAGAACACTATGATAGAAGGACCTCCTTTCGCTTTCATAAGAGACGGATAGTACTCTTCAATGTCACTTCAAATATTTATGAAGCAGTTTTTGATAGAAATGGAGTATACTTTTCAATATGTTTTCCATATGTAAATATTGAAAACCGTTATTTGTTAAGTAGGAAAAGGTTATTAGTTAACAGTATATTGGTGTGCTTGAAGATATTCATAATCAAAAGGTTATAGTCAAATTTTGCCTCAGTTATACTATTAGTTTAATCTTTCCCACTCCTTAAAAATGAAAATACCTTAAGTTAATATCATTATTTTCGAATTTAATCAGTAATATTCAATGGAAGTTACCCTGACCAAACCATGACCGCTGCTCTAACCAAATTTCTCAACAGATTTCTTATCGGCAATATCTTTAACAGTGGAGGAATTTATGAATGGAATAACACACTTGGAGAAAAATAATAATTCAGTTAATTTCTTCTCGATGTACTGTTAAAAATTAGAGCTTTGTAGGTAGAAGAATATTTTAATAATAATCTGGGCATTTACGCTCAGAATTCTACCAAAAAGCAACACTTTGTCCGTTACCTACAAGGATATGGAGGCACCAAATGGTAATTTAAGCGTTTAACAATGTAAACGGCGATGATGAAACGTATAATTTCATAAAACCATTTGTTATAGCTGTTGGACATAATACATAATGACCTTATTACTAAGGTAAAATCATCAAAAATTTGCGTTTGACTGTAACTCCATAAGGGCAATTCTTAATGAATTAGCGTATCAGGAATACAAGAACTCACACTAGGAAAAATCAATTGTTGAAATCAAAATTTGAATGAAAAGATTTGCACGTATAACCTTGATATTTATTCTTTTCATTTCGATGAGTTGTGATTCAATATTTCTACAATCTCGTGAATTTGAAAAAGAATTTAAAAATTTCACTTCGGAGTCAGATTCAGTTTTACATGATGGAGATTTTTTGCATCCTTCCTATGCCTATATGAAAAATGGAAAAATAATAGGTATGGAGTTCAATTCAAATCCTGAATGTGGGAAAATTACTAGAAGATACTTTTTAGACGAGGAGGAAAAAATCAACAAAATAATTCTTGAAAAAGATTACTGGAGTGAACATTGCGGAGCACTATTTGATTCCATATTTGTAATAGAAATTCCCGCGAAGCGAATAAAAATTTACTCAAAATCAACATTTGGGAAAATAATTAAGGATAGCAATATTATTCAAAATGAGCAAATTAATATTGTTAAATACAAAGAAGAAATACAAAAATGGCACACCAAATAACACGAGTAGCGTAGCTATTTCACCACTCATTTTTATATAATTACTTCTACCAAATATACATACTGCCCCTTTAAAGCGCTTAAATGGAGGTTTTACACTGAGTGTAAGTCTATTTTCATTTCGATATATTTGATTGTTACAACAGGTTTTAAGGTCTTGCATCCTTAAGGATGAAAAATATTTTTGATACCTTTAGAAAGAGAAATCACCAATCTAGAACCCCTATCTATTGGCGACAATAAGGAAAATCCACTCAACAAAACATAACCAAGATTGTAGTGAACGACGAAAATACGATACAGACATTTTCAAAATTGCTCGGACAGATTATTTTTGACATCAAGTACATAGAAACAACGTTTCATTATAATCTAAACGGTGACTGAACGACTGTAGATCCAGACATGTTTGTTTTGCACTCCCCCGAATGGGAATTTACTTTATCAAACGGACAAAAGTGTTTTTTGACAAACCCTCAAGGAGACTTGACACTTGAAGCTGCTCAATCAAATATTACCGTTAGTTCATCCACTATCTCCAATGTGGATGACAGAATATTTAAAGCTCCAAATTCTTTTGGCTGGTCAGGTATTTTAGGCCAAGAAATCAACGGAATAAGATTCTATAAAAGAGTTCTAAAATCAAAAAGGTTTCTGGGATTTGAAATTGGTAAGACCTATCAAGACAATATTCAAATCATTCAGTTCTTTGGCTCTGGCAAGACATTTTCCATCACAACAATGGACGGTGATATAGGACATCATACTTTTTATCCGACGGGTTATTTAGGCGATAGACTTGGATTTTTCTTTGACAAAACAATTCCAGACAGCCATACAGCTGACGGATTGACCATTACAATGGAGAATATTAAGGAAGTAAGGAGGAGAGAATAACTAACAAATAGGTTTTGCCTCAGGCAAATTGACGTGCCAACCTGAAGCTTTATGCTCGGAAACCCGTACAAACACAAAGCAGATAACATTATACATAATCTTATGAAATCAATCATAGCAATTATATCTACATTGACTATTCTTGTTTCTTATAACAACAATAAGCAACCAAGCAATAGTAGCATAACGACAAACGATAGTAAACCCGACAGGGATAAACCGATTATTATTACTACCTTAAAGTCAACAGCATATCCGAATATATTTGAAGCTGCTTTTGTAGGCAATACAAAAGTTATCACAGGAGACTTTAGCTATAAATTTTATAAGCTTGAAATAGGCAAAATAAAAATTGAGAGTGGCAAATTAATTGCTTGCGACCCAATTTTGATGCAAGACGCTTTGCCATTTACTAAAAAACTCCCTATTGGTAATTTTTCTGTTCAGCTTGCAATGGCAAAAACTCATAATGATGAAAGAGTCGCATTCAGTAGAATTGTTTTTTCGGACAAGAGAATTTCTAAATGGGATTTCGCCTTGCAAAAAGGACAAAAGCCAATTCCATTAAAAGGTACCAGCATTTATTGTTATAATGTTGACGCAGGAGCCGGAATTTTTATTGACTCCGTTGCTAACAAAAGTTTTAATGAAAAGGACCATTCAGAATGGGAAAACGCTTTCATCACAAAAGCTCAGAAATATGGCGACACAGGATACATCCATGATTTTGATGGACACAGCCTTGCAACATTTTCAACTGGCTATGGTGACGGTTGTTATGCAACATACATTGGCTTTGACAATAAAGGAAATGTATGTCAGGTATTAACCGATTTTGGTCTTGTTGAATGGTGGAAATTAAATAAGAAAAAATAGTTGCTACACGTTGAGAAAGATAGCCTACCTACAATACTGGAGTTCATGCAAGTGACGTACAATAGCAAATTCCCATTTCAAGCTGTTTTAGGGGCTGGACGAACAAATCGTAACTTTAGTATTCAACTTGATATTTTAAATTAATTGCGGAGATGTCGGCAAACGGAATTCAATTACCCTACCTACATGAGCCTCTATCCCATATCTACGATTCTAAATGAACCTATCTTTCGAAATACAACAGCACCTAAATATAATGAACTCTTCTGTTTCATTGGGACAATGGGAAAGAAATCAATTGCCTGACAATTGTGCATTTGCACATTCAAAGAACCGTGACATCTCTGTTGAACTTTGTAAAAAGGGAATAACACTAGCTATGTCTGAGAAAGACTTTTGCCAAGCAAGGGTTTTGACAACAAAGATTGAAACGGTAGCCGAATTAATAGATTTATGGTTGGGGCAGAATTTACCCGTATATAAAATAAAACCATTTTTTCAAGAGGTTGAATTGTTTGAGGGCTTCCCAGAGGTGAGGAAAGGAAAGAAATTACCGAAGAGATGGAATGAAGTAAAAAATTCCTTTTTTAAACGAGAGTATTCCTCTGAAGCATTTCATTTTGACACATGCACTCAAATTCTAGAACAAGCCAAAAAAGATCCAATCCTTGCCAAAATGTATCCTTACCTAAGTCTAGGCAAATTATGTTTTAGTGACCGCGCAATTGGTTTTAGCAATTATTTGTGTATCGCACCGATACCTGTAGGTCCAATAAAAGAAAAATACTCCATCAATCTACCACCAGACCATGAAAACATCCAAATCAACGTTGACAACCTTCATGAAGCACTGGAACTCTTAAAACAAAATATTCACAGACTTGACGAAAGTCAGAGCAAATAACTTAGAGATAATGGTGGTAAAGGTATTACAACTTATTTTACCAACTAATTGATCTTATGCAATCTATTCATAAACCTGCACCTCCAATCCAAGCATAAAGGTGCCCAATGATGATGGGAATTCAGACCATTTTGAGGATTTATACCTCCAAATCCAGTTATGCAGGTTTTTGTACACATTTTTGGAAAAAGATACTTTTGGTGAAATTACCTTTTTAATAGAAACACGCCGCTGCTCAAGAACCGAATAGGTCGAAATATACTTTTCTTGATAATCATACTCCTCTTGGGTTAATAAACTAATTGATACAAAAATCCCATTCGATGGTATTTGGATGCCATACTGCGATAAATCATACTCATTCCATTTGTTACTTTTGCTGGCTCTTAGTAACAATGCCTCTTTTAATAATGGTTTATGAGGGTTACCATGAACGGAATCTACCGAGTATAATTGAATCAAAAAAGGTTCGGTAAAGTGGTCTTCCAAACCAAAAACGGCTTTCGCAAAGTATCGAAACCTAGAGATATAACCATGTTCTATTCCCAAATTTGGAATAAATAAAGCCACTTTGTCTCCGAAAGATAAATTCAAAGAGTTTCCTCCCTTTTTGTCGACATTTCCTATTATAATGTTAAACGTTTCACTCCCATGTACCTTCACTTCTTCTAATTCCGTGACTAATTCTCTTAGATACACATGAGGATTGTGCAACATATCTGCAATAGCAATAGTTCTGGATTGAAAACCGATACAAGTGATTTGGAGACTATCATTTTTATGAATAATAGCTTGATCAAGCTCAAAAAAACCTTCTTCATTACTCAACATAAAATACTTTCTTCCGATAATCTGAACTGTAGCACCAACAATAGGCTCATTGGTTTTTTGGGCATTATTCACCTGTATTTTTACAATGTTTTGTGCCAAAGAAGGATGAAATGTGAGGGAAAGTAGAAAGACCAAAAGCAACGGTTTTAGAAATGGCATAGAATGAGTTTTTATCGGAAAACGTATAGCCTTTCAAAAATAGTATTTCTAGCACGAAGAAAATCACGACCACTGGTTCAAGTCTGTGACTTGGACCTATTTTTTCATCAAGTTTTTAAACTTGAATACACAAAATCATAACCTATTGAAACACTTTATTCCTCCAGCAAAGTAATAAACTTTGGAAAAAGTGAGTCTAAGTCTGAAGATTTGAACTAGGAGATCTGAATGGTAACTTCAACAATTGGATCATTTGAGGGATGAAGGATCTGAATTATACTTTGAATTGATACTAGATAGGAATCTAGTACTAATTCATACTCACAACAATTCTATAAATTCATGCAATGAATCAGCAATTTTTATAAAGATTATATCATCCAAGTCACTTCCATCAAGCCAATATATATGTCCCTTGTTAGTTTCACTAATACCAATGGCAATACTTGCAACACCATTCATAGTAGTACCAATAATTAATAGATCTTTGGTATTTATACTTATATCGAATTCTTCAGAAATTGTTCGTAAGTTATTATAGTTAGAACTTAAATTTGAAATAGAGTCAAATGTTCCAAAATAATCAATCCTATTTTTAGGAATTTCTTGAAAAATCTTTTTTGAGTTTATTGTAACAAATCCATTACTTTTTTGCAAAAAATTCAAATAAAATTCAGGAATTTTCGTGTTAATTATTTTTTCAACACTTGCAATTTTTATATTGGTAACTAAATCATTTTGAATGATTTCAGCTTTCTTCAATAGTTTTTCTACTTCTTTCATTGACATAAGTCATTTATTTTAGAGTGTGAAATTAATGGATGATCAAAAGAATCTTTATCTATTTTACTTTTTATGATGCTTGTAATCCTGGATGTTTTACACCAGTAGTAAAACTGTTTACTTTATTAGGAATTAACATCTTTGAATTACAATCTTCATGATGATGCCGTGTATAGAATACTATCTATAATGCTTCTTACAATACTAAGTACTTATTAAAAGCATCTCATCTGAACATTAATATCTTTGAAAAAAAACACCTTTTGTATCGCCATTTTGATTAGTGTTCGAATTAATGCTCAGCAAAATAAATTATTATTTCAAAGCTCTGATTTATTTGCCCAAATAAAAGACACAACAAATATTACTTTCATCAGTACTAATCCCTTTGGCAGATATATTTCGGTAAAATATGCTGATGGGACCAAAGAAAAAATATCAAAAGACACACTTTGGGGCATTATTTCAAAAGGTTATGTCTATCGGTTTTATGGAAGTAGATTGTTTGGAGTAAGCAATTACCAATCTGCCGATGTAATTGAATATAAAGATTTGACACATATCTTCTACAAGAACATTTCGATTCCTCAATATAGATACTATTACATTAAAACGCTAAACAGCAGAATAGTAAGCTTAAGAAATAAAGCTTTGAAGGAAGAGTAAGATATATCACTGGTTCAAGTCTGTGACTTGGACCTATTTTTTCATCAAGTTTTCAAACTTGAATACACAAAACCATAACCATTTGAAACACTTTATTCCTCCAGCAAAGTAATAAACTTAGGAAAAAGTGAGTCCAAGTCTGAAGATTTGAACTAGGAAAGCCAATGTTTTAAATTCTTAAATATGTTTCCCAATATTGTTTTTTTCTGAAGAGGAAATTCAAAATTGCTAGGCTTTTCCTTACTTAATTGCATGAGTTCTGTATCAAAATACGACAAGTCAGGACTGTATTTGGTTTGAACTTGCACTTTCGTTAAAAGCTTTTTTATCTCAAAAGGCAAATTGTCAACCGTTAAAACAGTTTCAGGAAAAGAGAGCAAATAATAAACTGAACCAGAATCCTTTACGATTTCAAGACGGTCATAAACAAGGATCCCTTTTCTCGAAACTTGTTCAAATGTTTTATTACCCTCGTGGAAGAGTTTACTTGTAAATGTATTTTCAATACTATTTGTAGTTGGTGGTAGCTGATTGAGATAGTTAGCAATAGCGGGCAAATCCTCATAATGTTCTAAAATGAGTTTAGGGATTTCTCCGCCAGAAGAAAAAAATTGAGCAACTTCACCATCTTTAAAAACAATGAACCAGTCAATATCAAAAGCCTCTGGATATAGCATTATGTCTTCTTTGGGAATCATAATTCAAATTGTTAAAATGAAACTCATATTATTTTTTTCTGCTAGTTTATGTCTTTGCTTTTATTCTTTTTGATCAAGTTTTCAAAAAGAATAAAGATAAAACTCTACACGATTTTATCCTTCAGCAAAGTTTAAAACTTTGGAAAAAGTGAGTCCAAGTCTGAAGACTTGAACTAGTTCGATACTTGAACTAGCTCGATGTAACAAAAAATGGCGCAAGCTTTCGCTTGCGCCATCTAGAAATTTGGGATGCAGAGAGCTAAAGTTGAATTATTGCCCATGAAGTATTCGCTCTCTTAATACTATAGGTTTTGCCATAATTCAGAATTAAGGCTTAATAAGTTTTGATAATTTTGAGCGTAAAATATCGGTAATTCAAAATTCACAACTCATACTTCAGCATTAAGACTTAATAGCCAGGGTTTTGCTGAAGCACAGCATCCTTGTTTAATTGAATCTCAGTAAGAGGGATAGGCAATAACAAATGTTTGTCTGCAATACCTTGAACTGGATTAACCGCGCTGTTGGCGTTTAAACGTTTTACACGATCCACCAATTTTTTGGTACGCATCAAAGTCATACGACGATTTTCTTCTCCGATTAATTCACGCGCTCTTTCGTCTAAGATAAAATCCAATGTCATATCACTTGCCGACACTTGTCCTTGTGCTGGATAGTTCGGGAATGCTCTTGCACGCAATACATTGATGGTATTGGCTGCATCTTGCAACTTACCTTGTTGTACCTGAGCTTCAGCCAATAATAAGTATGTTTCGCCCAAGCGCATCAACACAAAGTCTTTGATCATGGCAAAACCAAAAGTATCATTAGGGTCAAACTGATACCACTTTGTAGTATGTGGCGCCAAATTGAACAAGGTATCAGTTCCTGCATAAGGTACTTGCTTGCCATAAGTAGCAGTCTGTGCAGGGTCATTATACACATAGCGACGACGGATATTGTTTGAAGAGTTACGGATATCACCATCTTTGTACAAGTTGTAAATAACCCAGTTACTCAATCTCAAACGACCCAAAGCACGACCACCTGTAGAATCTGACAAAGACATACCTCTTACGTTATGATAGGCTGCGCCCCAAACACGTCTTTGCTGTGCACTACCTGTATTTCCACCTACCACGCTACTTGGGTTTTCTTGTTCCAATACCCAAAGTGCCTCGGTATTTCCTTGGCTACGACGTTGGTTACCATACACAAACATATCCGAGTAATAATCGCCTTTCAAACTAGTTTTGATACCATATCTGTTTTTCACTAATTTGAATTTACCACTGTCAATAATTGCTTTCAACTGTGTTTCTGCTAACTCAGGTTTACCCATTCTCAAGTACACTTCACCCAACAATTGCATCGCCATAAATTTATTGGCACGACCATACAACTTCCCTTTTGTATTGCTTTTTACGTCTTCAATATCAGGTAAATTTGTGGCAGCAAAAGTCAAATCCGCTACGATTTGGTTGTTTACCTCATCAATAGAAGCACGCGTAAAGTCCGTTTTAGGAGCAGTCAAGGCTTGTGTCAACAAAGGCACTCCGCCAAAGCAAGTCGCTAAGTTATTGTAAGCATACGCTCTGAAAAACTTCGCTTCAGCACTCATTTTATTTTTACCAACTGAAGTAATATTCTTCAAATTTGGTGAATCCAATGAGTTGATAATGATATTTGATAGGTTAATCAAGATATAGTTTCTATCCCAAGTACGAGCTGCTGCACCGTCGGTAGGTGTCAACAAGTTGTAGTTATAATATGGGATTTCGATACCTTCTTGGTTAGCTGTTGCATTGGCTACGTCGGTTCCAACTTGCCAAACGCTTACCCATCCCTGACGGTCAGACCAAGTAAAAATGGTACTAGTGTGGTTATACAAACCTACCAAAGAAGCCTCTACACCGAGCGAGTCATTGAGTGTTGCTGGAGTATATGATGAAAAAGGCTTTTCTGCTAAAAAGGAATCTTTACAAGCGGCCGTACCAAGTGCTAGCGCCAATAAAGCTATATTTTTTAGTTTTTTCATGGAAATCAAATTTTAATTAGGATTTAGACAAAGAGCATAAATGTTCCATTTTGTCTTCAAAAAGCTACAGGCAAACTTTACGTTTATTTCAAACTAACATTCAAGCCCAATACCAATTGACGAGTTAATGGGTAGTTGTTTGTCCAGTCGCCCGAACCTCTCTGCGATTGTGCAGATTCTGGGTCCCAACCAATCCAGTTGGTAAATGTGTAAAGGTTACGTCCACTTGCATATACCGTCAAGCCACCCAAACCTAGTTTATCCAAAATAGTTGGCGTAAACACATAACTCAAGGTTACATCTTTGATTCTGGTGAAACTTGCATCAGAAGCATATCCATATCCTCTTGGGTTTTTATATGCCAATGAAGGACGTGTTTGGCTCATGTTTTCAGCAGTCCAATATCCTACATCGACTGGCGTATTTCTCTTACCTGTTTCATCAGCATATGTCAAATCGTTGTTGTTACGGGTAATGCCTTGAACCGTTTGGATAAATACATTCAAGTGAAAGTTTTTGTAGTGGAATGTATTTGTCAAACCTCCTGTCCATTTTGGAGCAGTTTGTCCTAAAATAACGCGGTCTTCAGCAGTGATTTTACCATCGCCATTTACATCCGTAAATTTCAAATCACCAGCTACTGCACCTGGGTCTTGCTTAGAAGCATCTTCGCCTTTTTGCCAAACACCAGCCAATTTGTAATCATAAATAACACTGATAGGCTGACCAATAAACCAACGGTTTCCTAAGTCATCTTTCTTATCACCGTATAAGTCTACAATTTTGTTTTGATTAGAAGCAAATACCACTGTTGTTTCCCATTTGAAATCTCCTTTGGTTACATTACGAGTATTCAAAGTCAATTCGATACCTGTGTTTGAAGTTTCGCCAAGGTTATCAAATACGTTGTAATACCCTGTTACAATTGGTAAACTTCTTTGCAATAAAATACCTGTAGTATTGTTTTTGTACAATTCCAAACTACCATTAATTCTATTGTTAAAGATTCCAAAGTCAACACCGATGTTGCGGCTCAAGGTTGTTTCCCACTGAAGATTACCGTTACCAAGGTTACCTGCAACAGCACCGATGGTACTCAAACCATTGAATGGCTCGCGAACAATGTTGTTAGTGGTAATCGTACGATATACCGAAATAGCCTCGTTACCAGATTGACCTACCGACAAACGCAATTTCAGGTTATTGATAGTACGATTGTTTTTCATGAAATTTTCATTCATTACATTCCAACCTAAGGCTACTGATGGGAACAAACCGTATTTTGAAGTATTCGCACCAAATACCGACGAACCATCACGACGAGCAGTTACTGTAAACAAATAACGGCTGTCATATGAGTAGTTTACACGTAACATTTGTGAGTTCAAACCATAACGATCTGCATAAGAAGAACTTGACTGAGTTGCACCTGCCCCAATTGAATTAAAACCTAATTCATCATTCACAAAACCTGTTGCTCTTGCTGAGGCTTCATTGTATTCTCTTTGTTGGGCAGAATAAAGCGCTGTCAAGTCTAAGTGGTGTTTATCCCAGTCTTTTGTATAAGAAAGGATATTCTCCAAGGTAAAGCTGTTGGTTTGCGAATAGAAAGAGTTCGCTGTACCTAATAAATCATTTGCTTGACGACCCGTATATGAACCTGTATGTTTAGGAATAAAAGAATAACCTAGGTTCATACGATACTTCAATCCTTTCAATTTTCCACCAAACTTAATTTCACCATAAGCATTACCATTCAAGTTGGTATTGCCATCCACACGACTAGTTGTTAAGCCCAACATTGGGTTGGTATACAACTGCTCTGGGAACATCGGATAAATCGTATAAGTACCGTCGTTGTTATAAATCTGACCATACGGACTCATCGCAGAAGCATTCAACAAGTTGGTGCGACCGCCATCGTAATTGTTATTATTGATAAATAACGAAGTACCTACTGTCAAGAAATCCGTTACGTTGATATCTAAGTTCGAACGGAAACTAATTCTTTTATACTGGTATCCTTTGATTACCCCTTTCTGATTCAAGTAATCACCACCGATAAAGTATTTGATATTTGGCGTACCACCCGAAATACTCAAGTTGTGGTTTTGCATGATACCAGTCTGACTTGCCAATCCTAACCAATCTGTTTCGATACCTTTATTATAGTTCGTCAACTCGTTGTAGTTTGGCACAGGACTGGTTTGAGTTTGCCCTGTTTGGATTAAATAATCCTTATATTTCTGTAGGTATTCAGCACCATTACGAGGGCGAAGCACATGAGAGAATTCTTCGATACCTGTGTAGTTGCTATAGCGGATTGATGGCTTACCTGTTTTACCACGTTTGGTCGTAATCAAAATGACCCCATTCGCACCGTTTGTACCATAAATTGCTACTGCAGAAGCATCTTTCAAAATCTCCATCGACTCGATGTCATTCGGGTTGATGTCGTTTAATGAACCACCAGTTTTGCTCAAAGGAATACCATCAACCACTACAAAAGGACCTGAACTAGCATTGATAGAGTTTTGACCACGTACAATCGTTGAAGGTTCAGCACCTGGAATTGAAGAAGATTGTGAAACGTTTACCCCCGCCACAGAACCTTGAACAGCCTGCATTACGTTGGTAACAGGAAGTTGAGATAATCTGTTTTTAGGAACCGATGCAACCGAACCCGTAATATCCGAACGCTTTTGAGTACCATATCCCACAACCACTACTTCATCCAAAGATTTAGTATCAGATTTCAACTGAACATTTACGACCGAGCGACCACCTACCGTAGTTTCTTGAGTAGTAAATCCTACGTACGTCACCACTAGCACAGCCTCTTTCGAGTCATCAATTTTTAGGGTAAAATTTCCCTTCGAATCTGTATTAGTACCAATACTTGTACCTTTTACAGCCACACTTGCCCCTGGTAAGCCTTCGCCTTTTTCATCGGTAATCTGACCAGTAATTGTTTTTTCTTTTAGCGTATTAGCGCCGAGAGTAGACTTGACATTAGTAGAGCTAGCTACAAGGTTGTTAGCCTGTAGATTTTCCATACTAAGCACTAGACTACATAATAGTAACCATTTGATTTTCATAGGCTCCTAGCGTTTGATTGGGATTTTATTATTTAGAAGAATTTGAGGAAATACTTGCTATCTATCTAAGAATGGGTAAATCCTACATTTGAATAATACAAAACTACAGGGTGGTACTGGGCTTGACGGGGGCTTTTTTCGTCAAAAACGGGGGAGAAAATCACAGAAACCTTATTTGTGTTATTTTTACACAATTTTATTAGATAATCAGTTTTTTTATCTAAAACTTCAGTAGTCCTTCTGCATCTTGTTCTTATTAATATGATTCTGTGTTATGACTGTTCGAAGGATTTTATAACTGTTTATTTCGGAAATCGGATGTTGGATTTCGGAAGTGTAAGCTTTTCACTTCTAAAAAAATAAGGGTATTTAACCTTTTTCTTAGAAATCAAAAATCCCCAATCTGAAATAGTTGGATCCCTTCCGACAGTTCTAATGGTAGGTAGACGATTGAATGTAAAAGTATGAATGTAGTAAAATTTGTAATGGTACTTTGGCTGATGGCTTTGGTACGCAATGAGTCATGCGCTCAAATTAGCACAAGCAAGTTTCAGTTTGAACACCTCACCATCAATGAGGGCTTGCCACATAGCGACGCCATGTGCGTAGTAGAGGATAATTTGGGGTTTATCTGGGTAGGTACCAACGACGGAATTGCCCGATATGATGGCTTTGAGTTAAAGAAATATAAGTTACCAGTAAATCCTTTGAATGGACTAACCTCTAATCGAATTCAAGTTTTCCATAAACAAAACAACGGTACTTTATGGTATGGCGCTGAGCGCGCTGGGCTTGGCTATTATGATGTCAATAAAGATAAGTTTGTCAATATTTCAGAAAACCTTAGTTCTGCCGTTGATAAATCGACAGTACAATTACTTCGCAAAGCCAGCATTTTGTCGATTACCACCGACCAATCTAATCACCTTTATGCTTGCTCGCGTGACGGGGTATTTGTGCTAACCCTTGGCAATAATCAGGTATTAGAAAAAATTACTAGGGTTGCTATTTTAGGAAATCAATTACAATATACGGCCAATGAGGTTATACTAGATTCCAAACAACAAGTGTGGATTGCCACGGTAAACCAAGGGTTGTTTCTCCTATCATCTTCCCAACAAACACAGGCTCAAAAAGCACCTTTCCCAAGCGAAACAGTTCGTGCGATCCAATTTGATAGCAAAGGCAATTTATGGCTTGGTGCAGATACAAAATTGTACTTTATCAGTCCTGCTGAACAAAAAGAGTTTAAGAATTTCACCTTACACCAAGCCTCCACTTCTATCGAGGATATGGAATGTATTAGCATCGATTCGTTTCATCGTTTGTGGGTGGGTACCAATTTTGGACTTTATTGCTGGGAGGACATTAGAGAGCCTATTCGCGTGCTTGAAAACAAACCCCAACTCTTTTTACCCAAAGACGACAATCCTAATAGTATCAATTCTGGAAGAGTCCATCAGGTATATGAAGACGCAAACCATATTTTGTGGTTAGCAGCTTCGGCAGGTGGTTTGAATAAGGTCGATTTGAAAAGAAAGCCTTTCGAAAATCTTCAACGTCGATTTTTCCAAACTCCTACCCTACCCAACAATTATGTCAATGCGGTATTAAAAGACCCTCAGCATAATTGGCTTTGGATAGGTACCAGAAATGGTTTTTCGAGATACGATTTTGACACCAAATCTTATACCAACTATGCCAATCGTGAGCTCAACGGCGACGCCACAGGCACGGATGTTTCAACACTCTTGATGGATACCAAGCGGACACTCTGGGTGGGTACTCGCTATAATGGGTTGTATGTGTTACAAAATGGTGCCTTAAAAAAAATTAATTTACCGATTCCTTCCACCAGTATTGAAAGTATTATCGAAACGTCAGACGGCTTTATCTGGATTGCTACTTTCGAATATGGAATTTTAAAACTTGACAAAGCAGGAAAAGTCCTCAATATATACTCGACTAACAACCATAATCTGCTGGCTCGTCAGTTCACCCATCTTTTGTATGACAAAACCAAAGAGCAAATCTGGGCAAGTACAAGGGATATGGGTGTTTTGTTATTTCAGATTCAAACTAATGGGCTTAAGTTATTACAAAAATTTAGTTTTGAAGAAAACAATCCCAATTCCTTGAGCGTCAACTTTGCTTGGCAAAAAGTCCAAGATCCTTCAGGAGCCATATGGGTTGGGACTATTGGTGGTGGCTTAAACAAAATCGAGCCTCTAAAAAATGGCCAATACCTCGTCAGACGCATCAATATTCCTGAATCGAATGTAGAAGGTATTTTGCAAGATAAACAAGGAAATATCTGGATTGGAGGCTCTGGACTGGGAAGATATAGCCCAAAGTCAGGACAATGGATACATTATGACGTAGCTGATGGGATTCAGAGTAATTCCTTTAAAGTCGGTGCTGCCTATCAGGATGCCTCAGGTATTCTCTACTTGGGCGGAATCAAAGGCGTTACGTATTTTAATCCCGAAAAAATCCAACCAAGTTTACAGGCGCCAACGGTTCGTTTTACTAATCTAAAAATCTTTAACCAAACGGTACAAATTGGTGAAGAAATCAACCACCGAGTAATACTGCCAGCGCCATTTAACCAACTCGATGAACTTGAAATTCAAGCCAATGAAAATGACTTTTCGATTGAATTTGTAGGACTAAACTTTGCCAACCCTGCCAAGACAAGCTATGCTTACAAGCTTCAAGGGTATAACTCGCAATGGGTGTATGTAGGCTCAAATGCCCGTATTGCGAATTTTGCCAATCTACCCTCTGGTTATTACAAACTCTACGTAAAAGCGTATAACGGCGAAGGGCAATGGTCTAAAATTGAAACCGTTACGATTCATATTTTACCGCCTTGGTATCAAACTTGGTGGGCGTATCTCCTATATCTAGGATTGATTATCGCTGGTTTGTATTTGTATCGTAAAATCACCTTGCGCCATCAAAAACTACAGAATGAGCTTTCGTTAGAAACCTACAAAACTGAAAAAGAAAAGGAATTAACAGACTTAAAACTTCGTTTTTTCACGAATGTTTCGCATGAATTAAGAACACCATTAACCTTAATATTAGGACCTTTGGAGGAAATGATTACTATGCCAAGTCCATTTAGGAGCAAATTGCTATTAGTTCATCAACAAAGTAAAAAGTTGTATGATTTGGTCAATCAGTTATTAGAATTCAGAAAAGTAGAATCGGGACATATCTCTATTTCGGCAAGTAAAGACAACATTATTCCAATGTTGAGTGAAATTCTGTTGATTTTCCAGTTAAAATCTGAAGAACAACAAATTGAATATACCATTGACTTGCCTCAAGAAGAAGTCGAGCTGTTTTTTGATTCTTCAAAAATTGAAATCATTCTTACGAATTTACTTTCTAACGCTTTTAAATATACTGCATCGGGTGGAAAAATACAGGTGACAGTACGAACAGTAGGGAATTCGAGCGAGAAAGCACTTTTTGAGCAAAATCATTTATCCAATCATTATTTGGAAATTTCTATTCAAGATAATGGTGTTGGCATGGAAGCCTCAGCGCTTTCTCAGATATTTGACCCTTATTTTCAGGCATCTCATACCGAAACCATGAAATTGGTTGGAACAGGTATTGGATTGTCCTTGGTCAAGCAATTTGTTGAAGCGCATCATGGTGAAATCTTGGTTCAAAGTGAAATCGGAAAAGGAACAACTTTTACCATAAAGCTCCCGTATGGTTCTGCGCATTTGAAACCCGAAGAAATCACGCAAAATGCACCTAAAGAGCTTACTTGGTTGCAAAATCCTCCTCAAGCGCTCCAAAATATTGACACAAACCATGATGCCAGCCATGGACAAAAAGTACTGATTGTGGAAGACCATCCTGAAGTGCGACAATATATCCAAAAACTTTTCGAATCTCATTATCAAACTTTTACCGCCATTGATGGTCAAGATGGTTTGGAAAAAGCCAACCATTTGATGCCAGACCTCATTATCAGCGATGTCATGATGCCTCATGTCGATGGTTTGGAACTTTGTCGAAAACTAAAACAAAATCCAAAAACTTCCCACATACCTGTGGTGCTACTGACGGCTCGGTCGGCGGCAGCACATCAAATTGAAGGCTTGGAAAATGGGGCTGATGAATATTTGTCCAAACCTTTTCATCCACAGTTACTACAAACCAAAGTACAAAATCTCTTACACAATCGCCTGTTGATTCGGGATTATTATCAACGGCAAATATTGCTTCAACCAAGTGCTGTTTCAATTCCTGATGATACCAAAACCTTCTTAGAAAAAGCGATGAAAATCGTGGAAGAAAATTTGAGCAATCAGGATTTTAATGTGCAAGAGTTGGTAAAAGCAATGGCTATGAGTCAATCGGGTTTTTATCGCCAAATAAAATCTATTACGGGCCAGTCTGTGGTAGAATTTATTCGTGATATTCGTTTAAAACGAGCTGCGCAACTTTTAACCAGCACCGATTTGAGGGTGCAAGAAGTGGCAACCATTGTAGGAATAGAGGATGCTAAATATTTCAGAAAAATGTTCCAGCAAATTTATCAATACGCACCATCGGAATATGCTAAAATTCACAAGAATGCAAAGTAGAATTTAGAAATGAGTACTCATTTTATATGTGGTAGGCTGTGGGCATAATGCCCTGAGTTAGTAGGCAAAATAGAGTTTAATTTTAGTGCCTAAGGCATTGAGGTATCGGCTTTCGGCGATGGGCTATGGGAAAAATGCATGTCCGTGGTCGTTAAAAACATTTTAACACTCTTTGTCTTGTTCCTGTTGCCTTGTCCCTAAAACACAAAAATTAGATCTTATTTTGCATGATTACTTAAGCTTAAAGTTTAATGATTTGTCTTTGTAAATAATATAAACATGTGCTTAATGCCAACCGCTTACAGCCTAAAGCCTATTTATTAAATTTTTTAAAAAATACGATCTCAACGAAATCCAAATTATATCCAATTTCGTAAGTATGTTATTGGACAATTCCAATAACAACCCATAAAACATTATAAATGAAAGTATTAATTGCTGAAGACGAACCACTTCTTCGAAGATTGCTCATTGACAAATTTTCTAGAAACGATTGTACCGTTATTAGTGCCGAAAATGGATTAGCAGCCATTGAAAGCTTTGATAATTTACAGCCAGATGTTGTCATTACTGATTTGAACATGCCGTATGCGGGAGGACAAGAATTGATTCTTCATATTCGAGAATCTAAGTTTGCAGACACTCCTATTTTGGTATTATCAGTTACTAGTAATGAGCATACCATCAATGATGTTTTTAGATTAGGCGCCAATGATTTTGTAGAAAAACCATTCAGAATGAATGAGTTACTACTCCGAGCACAAAGATTGATTCATCTTAACTAATGAGTCTCAACAATCTAAGTTAAAACCGTCCTTACATATTACTGCATTAAACTAGGAACCCAAGCCGAAATCATAAGGCTTGGGTTTCGCTTTTTAGTATAACTTTATTCTATGAAAAATCCTTTAAAGTTCACAGTTTGACGATTTACTGTACAGTGATTCCATTTAACGGGTGAATTTATTCATCTGTAACGAATATATTGAAACAGCCTCTATATTTGTAGCCATTTAAGCTTAAGTATGTAGTAATATTGCTAATTATATTTCTAGCTAAATACTCTTATCTGTACCAAAATCAATTCCCCTTCAACCAATTTTTTATGAAAAAAATTACCCTATTTATTCTATTCTTGTGGACTATTGGCAATTACTCTGTTTCTGCAAAAATCACTAAAATTGAAATTCTCAAGCAAGAATCGTATCAAAACGGTCGCGTATTTGGCAACATTGGTGCTTTTGTGAGAATTACAGGATTGGCCTATGGTGAAGTAAATCCTTTTGAGGCTCACAACAAAATCATCCAAGATATTACGCTTGCGCCACGCAACAGCCGTGGAATGGTGGAATATATCACTGAGTTTGTAATGTTGAAACCCGTAGACATGAGCAAATCTAATGGTTTACTCTTTTACAATGTTCCTAACCGAGGCAATGCGTATGGACCCGACACCACTCTTATGAAACGCGGTTATGTGTTCCTTTGGGGAGGCTGGCAAGGAGATTTGTATGGCGACAATAAGCTCAAAATTAAAGTTCCCGTGGCAACGCAAAACGGCAAAACAATTATGGGCAGACTTCATACTGAATTTGTGGTGAATGACCCTACGCCAACTGTTCCTTTGAGTGGCACAACTTTTACAGGACAATTCCATCAGCCTTATGAAACTGCCAGTTTAGATCCTAAGACAGCAAGACTAACCCGAAAATTTAACCCATTAGATGAGCCAATCGAAATTCCATCGACAGAATGGTCATTTAGTGATTGTAGCAAAGGCGACTGTGTGCCCAGCACAACCCAACTTTCCTTAAGGGGAGGCTTTGACCCAAATTATATTTACGAATTTCAATATACGGCTAAAAATCCCTTGGTCTTAGGCTTGGGATTAGCAGCTACGAGAGATATTGTCGATTTTTGTCGATACGATAAAAGTGTACAAAACCCATTGGCAGGATATGTCAAAAAATCTGTTGCCATTGGTGTTTCACAATGTGGTAACTTTTTGAGAACATTTCTTCATTTGGGATTTAATGCCAGCGAAAAAAACCAGATTATTTTTGATGGACTCAACGTTCATGTGGCTACTCGTAAAACTTCGGTAAACATCCGTTTTGGTCGTCCAGGAGGTGCAGGTTTACAACATGAAGAAATCCTATTTGCTGGCAATGAAGCCCCTTTTACATGGAATATCACGACCGACCCACTTTCGGGCACCACGGGCGGAATCCTTGAAAACTGTGCAAAACAAGGCTTTTTGCCCAAAATTATGCACACCGTAAGTTCAACGGAATATTGGCAAATGCGTATGTCGCTTCGTACCACAGATGTATATGGTAAAACAGACTTGGAAATTCCTAAAAATGTAAGAATCTATCATTTTGCCAGCACACAGCATGGCCCTGCCCCGAACGAAAACATCAATAAAATCACAGGGCAGTCTAACAATACTAACTCTTTCAATGATTCATGGAGAGCATTGCATGTGGCACTCGAACAATGGGTAATGGAAGGCAAAAACCCACCAGCAAGCCAATATCCAAAAGTGGCAGACAAGACGCTTGCTAAAAGTACCGAAATCGGTTGGCAAACGCTACCCAATATCCCATTCAAAGGATTGGTAGATGGTTATACAGTGAGAGATTTTGGTAAAGAATTTCAAGCAAAATGGATGACAGGCATTGTACACGAACCAGCCAAACTCATCAAAGATAAGGTTTATACAGTTTTGGTACCTGCGGTGGATCAAGACAACAATGAAATTGGTGGCTTACATACCCTAACAAGACGTGTTCCACTTGGCACTTACACAGGCTGGGCACTCAGAATCAAAGGCTATGGAGAAGGGAATTTAGCTCCATTAGACGGCTATTTTCTACCATTTGCCAAAACTAAAGCTGAAAGATTGGTCAAAAATGACCCTCGTCTATCACTAGAAGAAAGATATGGCAACTCTGAACACTATGTATCATTAGTCAAAAAAGCAGCCGAAGAAATGGTAAAGGAAGGGCTAATTCTCCCAGAAGACGCAGAGCGAGAAATTAAGAAGGCAGAGAATAATAGTTTGTTTGATTAATCAAATAAAAAACCCACAACCCTTGGTTAAACTTTTGGGTTGTGGGTTAATTTAGGTTATTTCAACCCAAAACCTTGTCTCCTATTACGTTTTCTCAACTTCTAACTTCTCTTCCACATCCTTTAAATACAAATCCTTTAGTTGGTCGTAAAACGAATGTGACGAAACGAAATTCGCAATTACGTTCGCGATAAAGCCTCCTATTAATAAAAAGAATATGATGGAATGTCGATCTGTCATTTCAAAAATAATGATTGCACTGGTGAATGGCGCACGCGTTACACCTGTCAAAAATGCCGTCATCCCAATCAGAATGAGTAAATTGGCATTGCCACCTGTAAGATGCAATAGCTGTGAAACATACGCACCGACTGTCGCTCCTGCACTTAATGACGGTGCAAAAACGCCTCCTGCTCCTCCAAATCCGAAAGAGGTCATTAGCCCTACAATTCGTACTAAAGGTAAATACCATTCCACAGATTTATAGTTGGTAAATAATACCCGCTCCATGATTTCTTTGCCAGAGCCCATTGCCTCGAAGCCTAGAAAGTAAATCGTTGTCGCAACCCATAATCCACACAAAATAATGGCAAAAACTTTCTTAGGAATGGAAGAAATTCTACCAAAAAACTGCATGAACTTCAAGAGCAATACACACATTTTACTCCCTAAATAACCTGCAACAATTCCTACTGCTATTATGCCCACTATTACTGTCAAACCATCAAATCCTGTTTTGGGAGTACCTAAGTACAAATATGAACCTCCTAATCCCTGAGCAGTGAGACCCGCAGTAATTACTGCAATAAAAAGAGGCGTTTTATAATATCTGATATGAAATTTTGAGAGTTCTTCTATCGCAAAAATCACTCCACCTAAGGGTGTATTAAATGCCGAAGCAAGCCCTGAAGCAGCGCCAGCAATCAACATGTTTTTTTCCGAAATATTAATCCACCATTTGGGTAAGACTCTTTTGATTTCTAGAAATATTGAACTTCCTATTTGGATAGTTGGTCCTTCTCGCCCAACAATTCCTCCTCCAAGCACCTTGATTGCACTTGAAAATATTTTCACCAAAATCACCTTAAACCCTAGAAAATAGCGAATTAGTGACTTTTCTTCTGGCTTTTCTAATTCCAATGCAGCCATCACTTGCGGAATACCACTGCCTTTGGTATAGGGCGCAAAATGCTGTGCAATCCACCAAGAAAGAACAAATGAAAGCGGTGTAACCAAAAATACACTGAGCGGCGAATACTCAAAAAGTTGAATAGACCAATGTTCGGCAATACTAAAAATACGGCTATACAGAAAAGCTACCGCACCCGTAATCAGCGCTCCAATTAGATAAGGAATAATTTGGAAAGTTTGTTTTCGAAGGGATTGATTGGTAGATAAGGTTCGTAAATATAATTCCTCAACATAATTCCAAAACACCTTCCCAAGGGGATGTCTTTTGATTTTTACAATATTTCTTTTCCTTGAAAAATTCAATTTTACAATTATTTTAATGAGTATCGTTTTGATAGGTTAGATACAAAAATAGGTTATTAGTTTGTCGGAATTTATTAGAATTTCATTAGTAATCAGCCTACATATAAATAAAGTGCTTTAAAAACCTCATACCATGTTATTGTATCAGAATTTTCAAAGCACTTTATCTTTATTAGAAAATTACAAGTCCTATCTTTTCCAAATACCATCTATATCTGGCTGGATTACCTCCACCTGAGTCACTGCACTCATATTTAATTTACCATAAAGATGCGGAAATACACCATGATCACCAGCTGATTCAAATTTTAATTCAGCTTCTAATAAATCTTGGTTGATATGTAGTAAAATCAAGCGAGGAAATCCCACAAAAAAGCGATTTAGCGTGCCTTCTACCTGTTCAGGGGTAGAAAAATGAATAAAGGTTTCTTGCGCCAATGTTTCAGATTCGTAATGGGATAATCCCTCAAATTTAGCCCACCATTCTGGCGTAGCAATATGATGAAGTAACATAATTGGTTGTTTTAAGATTTGGGTGCAAAGTTAAATCATTACTTCAACAAAAATTGCTTACTTATTTCATCATAAGTAGTCAAATGGTAATTGGCTTTTCCATCTTTTTCAAAGATAGCCTCCCAAGTATTAAGTGGCTCCCAAATGCAAGTTCCTTTGCCCTTGCCATTCGGTAAATTAAAAGCCACTTGATTGACTTCATTTTTCATTTGTGAGTATTCAACCACGATAACATCTTTGTTATAGCGCTCAATCAGGTTGCTTAGATTGTCACGCAAATCCTCAATGGTACCATGCCATTTTGGATAATAGGATTCCCCAATTACATCAAAATGAACGCCACGTGCCAACATATTGTCGATAAATTGGACTGATTCATGATTTTGTCCGCCCAATGCTACGTGCAACATCATGATAGTTTGTGGAGCCACCGCTTTCACCGCTGCAGTACCTGCATTGATGAGTTGTGCCAATTGGTCAGTATTTGCAAAACTACCTTCTGGCCAAACTATGCCATGATTGATTTCATTGCCTACTTGTACCATATCAGGCAAAGTTCCCTGTGCTTTCAAGGCTTGCATCACCTCATACGTGTAATCAAATAAAGATTTTTTCAAATCTGAAAAATTTTTGCCTTCCCAAGCTAAGGGTTTAAATTGTTTGCCTGGGTCAGCCCAATAATCAGAATAGTGGAAATCCAATAATACTTTCATACCAAGTGCTTTAGCACGTTTTACCATTTCTTTGGTATGTGCCAAATCACAATATCCTGTTGTTGGAGAATAACCTTTGGACTGGGCAGGATTATGAAAAATTCTCAAACGAACATAATTAAAACCATGATCTTTCAAGATTTGAATCGCATCTTTTTCAACACCTTTGTCCGAAAATTTGACATTTTTTGCTTCTAATTCTGGTAAAAAAGAAATATCCGCTCCGAGCATTTTATCAATCACTGCTGATTTTTTGGCATCTGGTTTAAGTTGGTACGCTGGGTCGATATTTACTTGTGCAATTTTGTCGGGAGAAACGGTCAAAATATCAGTTCCACCAGCATATAAGCCTGTTGCCGATGCCTCAAACTGAATCATACTTGGATTTTCACCCATTTGGACAATTACCTGACATTTTCCATTAAATAAACTACGTTGCCACATTCCCTCAGCACATTGGTCTGGCTCATGACTACTTGGGTCGCCATTACCCACACCGATGATTTTTGCATCGCCTTTGAGCTTAAACTTTATCAAATTATCGGCATTAGGCACTTCACGACCTTCTTTGTCTATTACCGAAATATTGATAATGCTTACATCTTTTCCATCAGCAATAGCCGTCGTTTTGTATGGCGTAACCACTACCTCGTAAGGTAAACCAGTGGTTTCTACTTTTGCCGTAATCTTTCTACCTTTTTTCCAACCTATGGCTTCCAATTTTCCAGCAGCATAATTCACTGACCAATTCAAATGCCCATTACGTGTCATAACCTTTTTTCCCAAAGATTTTTCATTCAAGAATAGTTCTACCTCATCGGCATTGCTATTGACCCAAACGTCAATTGGTTGTCCTTCTTTTCCTTGCCAGTTCCAATGCGGTGCTATGTGCAACACGTCTTTGTCTGTCCACCAACTTTGATAGTAATAATAGAGATTTTTCGGAAAACCACAGACATCCATCATCCCAAAATGCGAGTTGATATTTGGCCAGCGATATGGCGTTGGCTCGCCACGATAATCAAACCCTGTCCAAATAAAACCGCCTAACCAAAAGTCATTGTTAGCTGCCAACTTCCACCATTCCTCGGCTTTACTTGCCCACCAAGGTGCTGTAATATCTTGGTCAGGAACATATCCTCTGATGGTATCTTTTTCATAAATCCCTCTTGTGGTAACGGTACTTCCCATTTCAGTGCCGATAATCGGCTGAGTTGGATGGTCTTTGTGATAATCTTCCACCGCAAACTGACGATAGTTGAAACCACGCACAGGAATCACTTCATTTACGCCTGCAAAATGATTGGCTAAGTCTGCAGCATACGTTGAAGTACGAGTCGGGTCTAGTTGTTTTTGTTTGGCTAATAAAGTCAAAGCAATTCTTTTTCCAACTGTATTTTTCTGAATCCATCCCTCCTCGTTCCCAATGCTCCACACAAATACGGAAGCATGATTTCTATCTCTTTTAATCAGTCTTTCAAACTGATTCATATATTCTGTTCCACTATTTAATAATCGTTGTTCGTCCAACAACAACATTCCCAAACTATCGCAAGCCTCTATCAATTCAGGTGTTGGCGCATGGTGACTCGCACGATAGGCATTTGAGCCCATATTTTTCAATAAACTGATTCGGTAATATTGCAAATAATCTGGCATAGCACTACCTACTCCCGCATGGTCTTGGTGATTGTTGGTCCCCAGGATTTTCACGTGTTTCCCATTCACAAATACGCCGTTTGGTTTGATGTCAATAGTACGAATACCAAATCTAAATTGCTGTTGGTCAACTACTTTACCTTGTGATTTCAATTCAACCTTTACCTTGTACAAATAGGGATCTTCCAAAGACCAAAAACGAGGATTAACGGTACTGAAAGCTTGAATAGCAGTCTTTTCTTCTTGAGCTTTTAAGGTAAATGCCTGCTCAGGAGACTTGGCAACTACTTTACCATTTCTATCCAACAAATAACTTGTGATAGTCAGGTTGTCAGATTTATAATCTTCATTTTTGAAAGTCGTTTCTACTTTTACATTGGCTTTATTACCAGCTATTTCTGAGTAAGCAAAAATACCATCTTCCTGAATATGAGCATTTTGATAGCGATTTAGCCATACATGACGATAAATACCTGCACCTTCATAAAACCAACCTTCGTATTGCGAAGCGTCTACGCGAACTACGATAACATTGGCTTTATGAAAATTCAAAAAATCGGTAATATCATACGAAGCTCCTAAATAACCACTCTTGTTATTTCCTAGATAAAAGCCGTTTATCCAAACATTGGCATCACGGTAAATGCCATCAAATTGGATTGAATAACGACTTCCCGAATCGGCTGGCGTCAAACTAAAATGCTTGCGATACCAACCAATGGAAGTTTCAGGGAATTGACCGCCAACAGGCTTAAAACCATGTGACTCAACATGCGCATCTTCTGATTTGACAAATGGCAGAGCAACCACCCAGTCATGAGGTAAATTGAGTTTTGTCCATGAGGAATCTACAAACTTCGGGTCGATAGCCGTATTCACAGCCGAACCTGATTTATAAAAAAGGTTGGTTAAACCATAATTAAAATCTTTATCAGGGTTAGAAAAATGTCCCAAATGAAAACGCCAATCCTTATCAAAATTGGTTTTTGTTCTTGAGTTTTGGGATAAAGTGGGTTTCTGTATCAAAGTGACAATCGCTAATGCCAAAGTCAGTTTGAATAGATAAGTTTTTAGTTTTTGCATAAAATAGTTTTATAAAAAGCTGTTAAAACTTCCTCATCACGGGTGAATAAATTCACCCGCTAAGTGAAATAGTCGCTTAAGAAATAGAGATATTGCTATATCCGTGGCGAGTGTCTCAATCGACACTTGACAGAAGCCCAATAGACTGCGTTTATTCTATTTATTTTAATTCAATCTTTTTTTGAGAGTTTTTGCTGTCGCTAGATGGTCAATGTGACACTGACCACGGATATATATCTATATGCATTTTCAAATCTCCAAATTTTCAAATCTTCAAATTTGTAACCGCTTAGTCAGCAAACGAATTGAGTGCCACCGTAGGTTTTCCTGTGTTATCAAAAGCCCCCAAGGTGTAACCTACCCAATTATTGTAAGCCTGTGGTTCCCAATACAAAACGCCCAAGCCTTTCGAACTAGAAACAGATTTTGTTTTTGTTATAATATCCTTAATGAACGCTTGACATTCTGTAGCCTGATCCCAAGGCATACCGATTTCCACAATCATCACTTCCTTGCCGTAGCGAGAAACCATATCATTCATGTTATTCAAACAATTTTGATTGGCCACCTGCCAAGTCGAATTGGCCCAAGTTGGGTATAAAGACATACCAATGACATCATACTTTGCTCCATTTGACTTCAAGCCATCAAACATCCAACGAAACAGGCTATTATCATAACCATTCGCTAAGTGAACAATCACCTTCGCTTGTGGGAAAACCGCCTTAACAGCATCATATCCAGCATTAATCATTTGAGCAAAACCACTCATATTCGTCGAGGCACGACCCGTTGGCCAGAGCATTCCGTCGTTGGTTTCGTTACCTACCTGTACCCATTCAGGAGTAACATTATTCTTTTTGAGTTCATTTAGCACATCTGTGGTATGATTGGTAATAGCAGTTTTTAGTCCAGCCAAATCCATATTTGCCCAAGCCGCAGGTTTGGTTTGTTTACCAGGGTCAGCCCAGTTATCGCTGTAATGAAAATCAATCATAATACGCATTCCCAAATTTTTGGCACGAATCGCCTTTGCCACCACATCGGCTTTATCGTTATAGGAAGGCGATGGATTTACCCAAACTCTCAAACGAATGGTATTCATTCCCAAGGACTTCATTAAAGCCATTCCTTCCATTTGGGTACCTGCAGCGTTGTAGAATTTGATTCCTTTTGCTTCCATTTCTGTAATCCAACTAATATCTGCGCCCTTGGCAAAAGTAGATGTCACTGGCGTAACAGGCGTTGGTTCGGCTGGAGCTGGTGTATTATTGCTACAAGAAATGAGCAATACCGAAGCCATCAAAAAATGAAAATGTCGTTTTAAATTCATCATGAGAGTTTAAGTATTTGTATTAAAAAGTTAGTGCATAAAATAGAATTCAATTATTTGGCTTTCGGCAATGGGTTTTCGGCAAGAACAAATCTATAGTAACTAAAAAACATGTTAAAACTCTGATTACTGGCCAAAACGAGAAAGTGTTATTCAGGTGCATAGAATTTTTCACTGAATTTTTTAAAAACAGTTTTAAACTGTTGAAAAATGAGTCCAAGACTAAGTCTTGAACTATTTTGTCCAATAATCAAGTTAACACTCTTTACCTTGTGCCTTTTGCCTAAAACACTATTTCTATTCAATCGTATAAGTATAATTCCCAGCTTTCAAATCAAGAGTAATGGTTCTTGTTCCAGTTAGGTTTGACGGAATTTTAATATCTGTTCCATCATACTCAAGACTTAGGTCGGCACCAGTATCGCCCAAATTGATGGTCCAACCGCTATTGGCTCTAAATTTCAAACTACCAACATTTAATTTGGTGGTTACTTTCCAAACATTTTTGGTCGCATCAAACTGCATTGGAATATCATTTGACCAATTTGAACCCTCGGGCGCGTCTCCAATGATAGACCATGTCGTTTTGGTGGCGCTCCATGTATTCGTGTTGGTATTTGCTTTGATTAAGAAATAACCATCTGTTGGAACAAACAAGTTTCCTCCGCTTGTATTTATTGTACCTGATACGTCCGTACCAGTGGTTGTGCTACTCGCCCAACCGTAGGCAATACCATTCCAATCTGGTTGACTTGTCAGTTTAAATTGACGAGTACCGCCCGAAATCCAAACGTAACCTTCATAAATTCCATTCGAATTTCTTGAGGAGATTTTTGGTGCTGTTGCTGGATTCCAGCCCTGAAAATCTCCTGCTACCCAAAGCGATGGGTAATTGATTACGACAATATAAGGCGTAACCGAAACCGTCAATGTATTTGAATACAAATCTGCCACAGATTCAGAAACACTCGATTTTACACGAACTTCCAATTGTCCAACAGCACTTGGCTTGAGTCCTTGTAAAATAGCTAATTGGTTAAAATCAGCTGTGGTATATTTGAATGAGGTTGCATTTCCCAAACTCACTTCTTTAGGCGCTGCAAAATTGGATCCTGCTTTGGCAATTTGCAAGGTATATTTTGCGGCAGCACTAAAACCATAATCCGAACGAGCCCACGTCAAAGAAACAGTACTATCGTTGGCTGTATTGGCCGATAACACATAATTGGTTTGAGTGGAAGACAATTTAGGTGCTTGCGTCTGAGCACTCATATAGGTTTTTACTTCGTCGTTTTCGCAAGCCACAAGACTTTGCAAAAACAAGCTCAAACAGAGATATTTTATGATTTTTTTCATTGAATTTCTATTTAGAAATACCAAAATTGATTTTTTGAACAGGTAAATAATTACTAGTTCAAGACTTAGTCTTGGACTTAATTTTTAATTCAGTTTATAAACTGAAACAAAAGCTAGTCCGAGACCAAGTCTCGAACTAGGTCATTATCCATTTCGGATATCGGATATTGGATTTCGGAAGTGAATCAATTTTTTCGACTCATGTTTTTAAAATTCTAAAACTTCCGAAATCAAAAATCCCAAATCCGCAATTATTGGAAATCCTTCGTACGGTACTAATTTTACATTCTCAATTCATAACTCATCATTCAGCACTACTACTTAGTATCCTTTATTCTGAACCAAATTCGGATTTGAAGAAAGGTCGTTGGCAGGAATAGGGAAGATATTGTATTTATCCTCCACCGAGCGACCGTTGGCAGTACCGCCCTTCCAAGCCCAGAGATAAGCTCCCGTAGTGAATTTTTTATAGCGAATTAAATCCGTTCTTCGGTGTGCCTCATAGTACAATTCACGACCTCTTTCGTCCAAGATAAAATCTAAAGTCAACTGACTGGACACGATATTACCTGTTGTTTTACCATTATAGGCACGGGTACGTAATTGATTTACCAACGACAAAGCTGTACTCAAATCGCCACCCGTTCCACCACGCAATACTGCTTCGGCATAGGTCAAATAGATTTCTCCCATACGGAAAAGTGGAAAATCGATATCCACAAAATTTCCTGCCAAATCTTGATTAGGTGCTTTGGCTCCTGAACGAGTCTTGTTTCTGTATTTTGAAGAAGAATACCCATCTGTTCCAGTGTACAAATCAGTCATATCTCTATTTTGTCCAGTCGTGTAAAACTGAGCACGCGTATCTGTATTGCCAGAAGGGTCAACAAACAAACTCACAAAGTTTTGCGAATGGCGCAAGCCTCCCCAGTTACCATTTGTTCCTGATAAATCACCTGGCAAAGCCGCTTGGCCGTGCGTCAAATAGGTAGTTCCACCCCAGTTTTGGGTATTGGTACCATCGTAAGCTATCATGAAAATGTTCTCTTTGGTGTTCAGATGATTGTCAGCAATGGTCAATTCACGATAATTGGTGTGCAAACCATAATTCGCATCTCTCAACTTGTTACAATAGGTAATAGCGTCAGTATACTTAGGCGTTCCTGTGTATACTTCTGCATTGAGATACAAGCGAGAAAGTAATGCCCAAGCCGCTGATTTTTCAGCACGCGGATATTCGTTTTGTCCTGGTGCCATCAAATCGTTTTCGATAGCTTTTAACTCAGACTCGATATAATTGAATAAATCTTTACGCTGAATTTGCTTTGGAATAGTTGTCCCAATCGCATCGTTTTCTGTGGCAAAAGGAGGATTTCCGAACATATCCATCAAAACCCAATATTGATAGGCACGAATAAAGCGAGCTTCAGCACGGTATTTTCTGATATTGTCAGCATCAGTTCCAGTAATACCTCTTTTGCTCAAATTAGCATCCGACGATTCACGAATAAAGTCGTTACAAAGTGTTATCTGAAAAAACGAACGATAATACAATCCGTTGACAATAGGGTTAATAGCCGACCAAGACATTTCTTTTAGCCCTTTTACACCAGCATCATTTTGCCAAGTCCAAGCAGCCTCGTCAGTCGTGATTTCCTGCAAATTCCAATACAAGCGTAAGAAATCGGAGTTTCCTTCATCTGCAATAATTTGAGAAGGAATATCTGGGCTACCCGTGCCACCTGTATTACCCGTCAAAGCAAAGGCTGCATATACTTTCGCCAGACCTTGTTTGTATCCTTGTGGTGTTTTATAAACCGTTTCGGACGTAATGTCATTGGTTGGCAATAAATCCAAATCGCTTGTGCAGGATGTACCAATACTCAGTAAAAATGCTGCGAGAGTTATTTTTATATAGGAAATTTTCATGGAATTGTCATTAAAAATCAAAGTTCAAACCTAAAGAGAATGTACGTGGACGAGGATACAAATTGCTATCAATACCCGAAGCCACTTCTGGGTCAAGACCTGTGTATTTGGTAATCACAAATACGTTTTGAACACTGGCATTGAGACGTAAATTGACATTGCTATTTTTCATGATTTTACCCAAATCATAACTCAAATTCGCATTGTCCATACGCACAAATGAGGCATTTTGGATATAATAATCACTCAACAATTGTTGGCTATTTCCTTTGAATCCTGTTGTCAAATAGTTGGTAGAGGCATTGTAAAGGATATTATTCCCTAAAATTTGATTCTGTACACCACTTTGACTATAGTTGTTATTATACACATAATTACCCACCGACGAGCGCATCACAACACCCAAATTCCAGCGCTTATAATTGAGTGAGCTACTCAAACCAAAGAAGACTTTTGGCACAGAACTTTTACCTCTATACAAATCATCTTGGTTGATTACGCCATCACTATTTCTGTCAACGAATACACCTTCCAATGGTTTGCTATTGGCGTCATAAACTTGCTTATATAAATAGAAAGTATTACGAGAATAACCCACTGAGTTGATGAAGGCAAACTGTCCTCCAATACCGCCTGCAATTCCACCTGAAGGGAAACCAACATAATTTTGGTCGACAGGCACTACGGTAAGATTGGTAATTTTGTTTTCGTTGTAAGTGGCATTGAAATCTAAATTCCAAGTCAACTCACGTTTGCGGATAATTTGTGTACTCACACTAAACTCCACCCCTCTGTTTTCCATACTTCCGACATTGGCAACGATAAACGCCGAGAAGTTAGACCCCGCAGGTTGCGGAATATTATTCAATAAATCTTTGGTCTTTTTTACGTAAAAATCAACACTACCTTTTACACGACCGTCCCAAAAACCGTAATCAAGAGCAAGGTTGGTCGATGCAGTTTCTTCCCATTTCCGATTAGCATAAAATCCTCCTGGGCGGTAACCTTGATAATAACTATTGCCAAACTGATAAGCCGCATTTGGCGCACTTAAGGCATAATAAGAATAGTAATCATAGTTTCCGATACCATCTTGCTGACCCGTAACCCCATAACTGGCACGAAGTTTTAGGGTAGAAAGCGTTTCATTTTTTGCAAAAATTCCTTCTTCCTTCAAATCCCAAGCCAAGGCAATGGATGGAAAAAGACCCCAACGATTCGCAGGTGCAAATCTTGACGAACCATCACGACGAAGCGTAGCTGTCAAGAAATATCGGTTGTTGACCGAATAGTTAGCACGACCAAAAAATGAAATCAAGGTATTTTCTGGTTTGTCAAAAGGAAAAGCGGGGTCTGTGTTCGGGTACTTTTCGCCACTAGCAGTGTAGCTAGCATAGTTATAATTGGTGGTTAGGTAATTATTGTAAGAATAACCAGCCATCACATCCACACGACTTTTGAGGAAGCGTAAATCTTTGACATAGTTGAGATAAAATTCGAGTAAGGTATTTTGCTTAGTTTGCTTGTAGATATTATTAGTTCCGCCTTTGCCACCAACTACATACCCAATCGCTGAGCTGTCGGATACATAGACTGTACCTTCACCCTTAGACACATCATAGCCCAAGTTGAGGTTAGCACGTAATTCAGGAAGAAAATGGAATTTATAATCAAACTGGATATTGCCAATACTACGTTGCGGCGTACCTTCATCATAGCGTTGCTCCAACATTCCAAGAGGGTTGCGACCTGCCAAGTTCATCAAACCTGTTGGCGAATTACGATCGAGCCATTCAAAATATCCCCCAAAACGTTGTGGATTTACTGTTGCATAAACGGGTTGCGTTGGATCAAAACTTACAGCGGCACCAATCGCACCTAAATTTGCGAATCTTGATTTCTGAAGAGAACCTTTCAAACTTAAATCTACCTTTAGATGGTTATTAAAAAAGGTGGGATTTAATGACAAAGCTAGAGAAGTACGTTGTAGTTTATCCGTCTTCAAAACCCCAGTTTGGGTCTGAAATCCTAGTGAAACTCGATAAGGTAATTTTGCAACTTCCCCTCCAATACTCAAGTTATTGTCAGTCATGTGAGCCGTCTGATAAATCACATCTTGCCAGTTCGTATTAGCGGTACCCAACATAGCTTTTTGAGCGGCTGTTCCTTTTTCATTTACGATAGTACGAAACTGATCTGCGCTCAAAACACTTACTTGTTTAGCAACGGTAGAAAGAGAATTGACAGAAGAAAAATTAATGCGTAAAGCTCCGCTTTTACCTTTTTTAGTGGTAATAATGATAACGCCATTTGAAGCACGAGTTCCATAAATTGCCGCTGCTGAGGCATCCTTCAACACCGTAAAAGTTTCGATATCATTAGGGTTGATAAAACTCAAAGGATTGGACGCTCCTGCAATGCCACCTTCTCCCTCTAATGGGACACCGTCAATCACAATCAAAGGATTATTACTCGCACTCAACGATGACCCTCCACGAATACGAATCGTACTACCTGCACCGGGCTGACCGCTATTAGAGATAATAGAAACCCCTGGCACTTTGCCCGAAATCAATTGCTCTGGCGTAGTTATCGCGCCAGTTTGGAAATCTTTAGAAGTAATAGACGTCACCGAACCTGTCAAATCTTTCTTGCGACTTGTTCCATAACCTACTACAACTACCTCCTCCAAAGATGTGTTATCTGCTACCAAACTTAGGTTTATGGTCGTTGCGGTCGAGACTGTTTTTTCAACTTTTACATAGCCAACCGAACTAAACACCAATATATCTCCAATACTTGCCTTAATTTTGTACTCACCTTTGGCATCGGAGATAGTGGCAGCTTTTTTATTTTTAACCGAAATACTCACTCCTGGCAGCGCTTCGTCTGAAGCATCTGTCACGCGACCTGTAATTAATTTGTCTTGCGCATAAGCAAAAATACTGCTTAGCGTACACAGTATTGTCAAGACAGAATACCATAAACATCTTCTCATTTTTGACTTTTTTTTATCAATATAGTGCTATAAAATATTTTCAAAGTCAAAATTAGATAGGCTTTTAGGTAATTATTTGTGCTATCGTTCCAAACTTTGTCGCTATCGTTCCAAATATGCGCTCAGGGAATTATTCTAAGTAAAAATGCCTTACTTTAGAATAACTATTTTTACTGTTTCGTCTTGAAATCATTCAGTCTTGTATGTCAAAAAGATTCATTTTATTCATTCTTGGAAATATCCTATTTTCCTGCTTTCCTACAAAAAATATTTGGGGGCAAAAATGGGATATGTCTTTTAAGCATATCAATATCGAGCAAGGGCTTTCTAATAGTACCATCGAGTGTATTTATCAGGACAAAAGAGGCTTTATTTGGATAGGTACAAGAGATGGTCTCAACCGTTATGATGGTAAACATATTGTGGTTTATAAAAATGAATCGAACAATCCATTTAGTTTGAGCGACAATTTTGTCACTGCTATAACGGAGGACTCTCAAGGAAATATTTGGATAGGAACGATTGATGGCTTAAATCGTCTGGATGAAAAGAAAAATACTTTTGAGCGCTTTTTTTACCAAAAACAAAATCCTAATAGCCTTGGAAATAATGCGATTACCTCCTTATTGAAAGACCAAAAAGGACAACTTTGGATTGGAACTCAGGGGGGAGTTTTGAATCTTTGGAATGGAGACCATTCCTTTAAAAAGTATGCCTTAAATACATCTACACATGGGCAAACTGCCATTACGAGTCTTTATCAAGATACAGAAAACAACTATTGGGTTGGCTCAAATAAAGGACTATATTTTTTTGAGCCACACAATGGACATTTTCAATATACAGAAACTATTACTGGCTCTCGTCCTACCGTCAATTGTCTCGCACAAGATGCTCAAGGAAATCTATTGATAGGAACAAATGGTCAAGGATTAATGAGTTTTAATTATCGTTTGGGATTGAAAAAACGTTTTGTGCAGCAAGATTTAAACCCTCAATCTCTGGCGAATAATCTGGTAAAATCCATTTGGGTCGATCATAAAAAACAAATATGGATAGGTTGCATCAACGGAGGTCTCAATCTATTTGAACCACTGACAGGTCATTTTACAAATTACCAACCACGTCCCGAAAACCCCAAAAGTTTAAGTCAAAGAACCATCTCAGCTTTGTTTGAAGACAACCAAGGAAACTTATGGATAGGCACACATAGAGGCGGAATTAATTTGTATATGTCTCAAGTACAAAAATTCCAATTATTTCGACAGCAACTCAACGAAAATAGTTTGAGCTACAACGATGTTCGGGCTTTTTGTGAAGATTCATCTGGTGATATTTGGATTGGTACAGACGGCGGAGGCTTGAATCTTTTCCATAAAAACACTCAAACTTTTGAGCATTTCAAGCATAATCCTTTTCAGACAAACAGTATAAGTTCAAACGAAATTTTAGGCTTGACCCAAGACCATCAAAAACGACTTTGGATAGCCACTTGGGGGGGGGGATTGAGTGTATTGGAAAAGGGTTCTCGTAGTTTCAAACGATTTTTACAGCAGGAAAACAACCCCAATTCTCTTGGCTCAAACTATGTCCAACAGGTATTCGAAGACCGTCAGCAACGTCTTTGGATTGCTACCTATTATGGCGGTTTGTATCAGTATTTACCTGATGGAAGATTTATCAAAATACTTTATGGAAAAAATCGAAAATCCCAGCTATTGGGCAATAATATCATTTGTCTAAACCAAGATTTAAGAGGAAGAATTTGGATAGGAACTGATGACGGCGGACTCAATTGTCTTGATCCTCAAGCGGGTGTTTTTTCTCACTACTTTCACAAAGATTCCCAAAAACCAGACATTCGAATCATTTTTGTAGACCGACAAGGGCGTATTTGGGTAGGTCATCGAGGACTTTATCTATGGCATGAAAAAGAACAACGGTTCAAGTTATTTACGACCAAAGCTCATTTATCGGAGGATTTTATCAAAGGAATCGTACAAGATGATGAGAGCAATCTATGGATTTCTAGTTCAAATGGCATCACCAAACTAAACCCACAAAACCTTCAATTTCAACAATATAACTCAGCTGATGGCTTACAGGGATTGGAGTTTGAGCCAAACGCAGCATTGCGTACCAAAGACGGACAGATTTATTTTGGAGGAGTGAAAGGCTTCAATGCTTTTTATCCTCACAAAATTTCAAACAATAACTACATCCCTCCTATTTATTTGACCAGTCTTCAAATTTTCAATAAAAAGGTAGGTGTTGGTAAAGAATCGCCTTTGGAAGAAGATATTAGTTACCTCAAAACGCTGGAACTAAGTCACAGACAAAATACCTTTTCGATTGACTTTGCTGCGCTCAACTTCACCGCATCAGAAAATAATCAATATGCTTACAAACTAGAAGGCTGGGACAAAGATTGGATTATTGCAGGCTCCGAAAACCGTGCATCTTATACCAATGTAAGTCCTTCGAATTATACCTTCATGGTAAAAGCTTCTAACAACGATGGCGTTTGGAATCCCGAAGTAACCACTTTAGAAGTCATTATTCACCCTCCATTTTGGGCGACTTGGTGGTTTAGAGTTATTGCATTCATATTGATTCTGACGGGTATCCGTACTTTTTATCAGTTTCGTAGGCGCATGGCGATTCAACAACTTAAGGAGCAACAAAAAGAAGAACTTCATCAGGAACAATTGCAGTTTTTTACCAATATTTCACACGAATTACGAACGCCACTTTCTTTAATACTTGGTCCATTGGAGAAACTCAAAAAGGATTTTCCAAGTCCTTTGGCGCTTCCCTATTATGATATGATTCAACGAAATGCCAAGAGATTATTGGCCTTGACCAATGAATTAATGGATTTCAGAAAAGTGGAATCTGGCGCACTTCAATTGCATGTCATGCAGGGGAATATCAACATTTTCCTGACAGAAATTGCAGAAGAGTTTCAAGATTTGGCGACAGAAAAAGGAATCGATTTCAGGATTACTCCTACATCTTCTCAACAAACGCAATGGTTTGATAGACAGATTTTAGAAAAAATTGCGATAAATCTCCTTAGCAATGCCTTTAAGTATACCTCTAACGGCAAAAAAATTGAGATACAGATATTGGAAAGCTTAGAAAATTTTCAACCTCAATATCAATCACAATTGCGCATTACCAATGGTTTTACCAGTTCTCAAATGCTATATCTCCGTGTGGCAGATCAAGGAATTGGTATTTCTCAAGAATCTATTTCTCAGCTTTTTGAGCGATATTATCGTACCACAGAGTCACATATTGGCTCTGGCATTGGTTTGGCATTTGTCAAAAGTTTAACCCAATTACACAAAGGTTCGATTTGGGTAAGTAGTGAGCGCGGTGCTGGCACAGAAATGTTGATTGGTATTCCTTCAGGAGAAAAAGACTACCTTGAATATGAAAAATGGCTCACGAATAGAACTCAAATCAGATTAGAAAGTCTTTCTAATTCGCTGGAAAGTCAATTTACCGAACCAGAAGTACCTTCAAAGGTCTCATTGGCGCAGGCTTCTTCCACCAAAATTCTAATAGTAGATGACAATGACGAATTACGAACTTTTTTGAAGGATGCCTTACAAAATGAGTATCTAATCATTGAAGCAGAAAATGGGCAGTTGGGATACGAACAAGCCAAGCAAAATCATCCCGATGTGATAATTAGCGATGTCATGATGCCTGTCATGAATGGTGTTGAATTTTGTAAAAAGCTCAAAACTGACCCACTTCTCAATCATATTCCTTTTTTGATGCTTACGGCCAAATCCGCTTCTGATGCTCAATTAGAAGGAGTTGCCTCGGGAGCAGACTATTATTTTGCGAAGCCCCTTAGTATCGATATTCTAACCCTAACGCTCAAGAATATTCTCAGCCAAAGACAGAAATTCAAAGAGAAATACGGTTTTGCCCAACTTTCCGAAAAAATCCAACAAATAGACGAAGAAAAGGATCAAGCTTTTTTGAATGATTTTCTACAAATTATTCATGAAAACCTTTCCGATCCAGAAATGAATATCGAGTTGATATGTAATAAAATCGGCATGAGTCGAACCAAACTTTACTCAAAGGTTAAAGATTTAACAGGTCAACCCATTGGTGATTTTATCAGAACCATTCGCTTGAAAACAGCTCTACAGCTCATGACCGAGCAACAAATGCCGATAGCCGAAGTCATGTATCGAGTGGGTATTCAAACTCAATCCTACTTTACCAAAGCTTTCAAAAATGAATTTGGCAAAACACCAATGCAGTTTTTGAAGGAGTTGAAGGGGTAACAGGCACAAAGGAGCAAAGGCACAGAGGCACAAAGTGGTTAGGGGTTAGGCAAGGAGGGGATAGGGGTTAGTGTTATGGTTATGGTTGAGGGATCAGGGGATAGGCACAAAGTGTTTTCACTCCCTTCAAAGTTTTTAGTTGAACTATTTTAAACCCACGTTGTGCCTTTGTCCCTCTGTGCCTTTAATACTATGTATCAATCCACCCTATTCTTTTATTTCTTACCCCTCTCCCCTGAACCCTATCCCCTAACCACTTTGTCACTATGTGCCTTTGCCGCTTTGTGCCTAAACCCAAACCCTCTTCCATCAACACTATCCCCTAACCACTTTGTGCCTTTGCCACTTTGCGCCTAAACCTAAACACCTCCCCTCCCCCTCATATCAAACTATACAACCACTCAACATAACCTTCTTCCCTTTTTCGTGGTAAATGTTATCTTGCTAAAATTCTCATTTTGGGTTCGATTTTATCCTATTAAATAGTTCATCAAAATGACTAAATCTTATTATAAAAACATCTTTAACAGTATGCCAACTTTCTTTAAAGCACTTCTCACTTCGGCATTGGTGGTATCGAGTTTAGGTTCCATCGCCCAAACTAAGTTTGAGTGGAAATCGGCTAATTCAAGTGGTTTTACCTACAAATATGTAAGTAATGACCCGATGAAAGCTCGTTTTTATCAGCTTAAAAATGGATTAACCGTTATTCTCAGCGAAAATCACAAAGAACCACGCATTCAAGCACTAATCCCCACACGTGCTGGTTCAAACACAGACCCTAAAGACCATACTGGTTTGGCACACTATCTTGAGCACATGTTGTTTAAGGGTACCGACAAATACGGTTCATTGGATTGGTCAAAAGAAAAACCGCTTTTAGACAAAATTGATGCACTTTATGAGCAGTACAACAAAACAACTGATGCTGCCAAACGTAAAGAAATTTACAAAGAGATTGACAAAACTTCTGGTGAAGCTGCCAAATATGCCATTGCCAATGAGTATGACAAAATGATGGCAGCGATGGGTGGTCAAGGTACCAATGCCTTTACTTCGTACGAACAAACGGTTTATACAGAAGATATCCCGACAAACGCTATTGACCGCTTCTTAGCATTACAAGCTGAACGCTTCAGAAATCCAATTCTCCGTATTTTCCATACTGAATTAGAAGCAGTATATGAAGAAAAAAACCGTAGCTTGGACAATGACCCTTGGAAAGTTGAAGAAATCAAATACGCCGCGTTGTTCCCTACTCACAATTATGGTCAACAAACGACCATTGGTACAATTGAGCACTTGAAAAACCCATCGTTGATCGAAATCAGAAACTATTTCAAGAAATACTATGTGCCAAACAACATGGCCATTATCATGGTAGGTGATTTCAATTCTGATGAGTTGATTAAGAAAATTGACAAGGCTTTTGCTTACATGCAACCAAAGCCTGTGCAAGAATATAAGCCTGCTCCAGAAGCACCAATCACTGCTCCAATCGTGAAGGAAGTGTTCGGTCCAACGCCTGACAATATTACGATTGCGTGGAGATGGCCAGGCGCGGTAAGTCCAAAAGAGCATATCATTGGTACTATTGTAGACGAATTGATGTCTAATTCAAAAGCGGGTTTGATTGATATCAACTTGTCGAAAGCACAAAAAGTACTTCGTGCAGGTTCAAATCCAGATTGGAATAAGGATTATTCAGTGTGGACTTTGAGTGGTACACCGAAAAATGGACAATCCTTGGAAGAAGTTCGTGATTTACTTTTGGGTCAGCTTGACTTATTGAAAAAAGGTCAGTTTGACGAGTCTATCATCAAGGCAATTGCAGCCAACTACAAGCTTACGGCAATTCAAGGTTTGGAAAAAAATGACGCTCGAGCTTATAAATTATTAAATGACTTTGTGGTTTCTAAAGGCGCAGATTGGAACGAAACGTCGGCGATGACCGATGCTTTGAGCAAAGTTACCAAGCAACAAGTAATCGATTTCGCTAACAAGTATTGTGGCAATGGATACGTTGTCGTATACAAGCGTAAAGGTGAGGATAAAAATATCTCTAAAGTAGATAAGCCAGAAATCACACAAGTTGAAACCAACCGTGAAAAACAATCTGAGTTTTTGAAATCGGTTAATGGAATGCCAATGAAGGAGATTCAACCAAAATGGTTGGATTATAACAAAGACTTACAAAAAGGAAAAGTTGGTCCAGCAGAGGTACTTTATGTAAAAAATGAAGACAATGATTTATTCCGTTTGACCTATCGTTTTGATATGGGTAGCTGGAATAGTAAGGTATTACCTATTGCTTTGCAATATTTGAATTTCTTAGGAACGCCAACTATGTCGGCTGAAGAAATCAGTAAGGAATATTACAAATTGGCGAGTAACTTCGGAGCAAACTTTACCGACCACCATATCAACCTTTCGCTCTCGGGCTTGAATGAAAACTTCGACCGTACCGTTTCGATTTTCGAACAACTTATTACACAAGCAAAAGCAGACCCTGCAACGTTTGAATTGCTAAAAGGTCGTTTGATTAAGCAACGCAATGATGCAAAAGCCAACAAAGGCGCAATACTTCAAGGTTTGGCACAGTATGCACAATTTGGGGCGAAAAATCCTCGTACTGCGCTGAACTTTACCAATGATGAATTGAAAGCATTGACAGTTGACGAGGTGGTAAACTTCCTAAAAGATTTATTCAACTTCAAGCATACAGTTATTTACTACGGACCAAAATCTTTGGAGCAATTCAGTGCTGATATTTCAAAAGTGCATAAATTCCCTGCACAATTCAAAGCAGACTTACCATTGGTTGCCAATTTTGATCGCATAACGCCTTCAAAAACACAAGTATTGTTTACAAACTTTGACATGGTACAAGCTGAAATCGACTGGATTCGTCCAACTGTGAAGTTTGATCCAGCTCAAACGCCAGTGGTGGAGTTATTTAATAATTACTTCGGTGGAGGTATGTCGTCAATCGTTTTCCAGACTATTCGTGAATCAAAAGCTTTGGCTTACTCGACTTATGCCTATTATTTCACGCCAAATACGAAGGATGAAAAATACTATTTAGTTGGCTATGTAGGAACACAGGCCGATAAATTGAATGAGGCTATTCCTAGTATGAATGAGCTTTTCAACGTTTTCCCTGCTTCTGAAAAGAACTTGGAAACTGCGAAAGAAAGTATGTTGAAAAACTATCAAACAGAGCGTATCACACAAGATGCTATTGCATTTAACTACTTGGCAGCTCAAGAAAAAGGTTTGAATTATGACGAGAGATCTAAAATCTTTGAAGCATTAAGTAAGTTAGGTTTGGAAGACTTGAAAAAATTCCAAGAAGCAAATATTGCAAATAAACCTGTTACCTATTGTATTGTCGGTTCGGACACTAAAATCAAAGTAGACGAACTTAGCAAATACGGAGAAGTGAAAAAATTAACACTTGAAGAGGTATTTGGGTATTAATTGTTAGATTAGAGTATAATTAAACTTAGAAGTCGATTAAAATAAGCACATTATATTATTTGTTTATTTTTTCGAAATCCTACTGTTTGAGCCGAAGGCGAGTTTAGGATTTCTTGACTTTCTTTTGTTACTTTTCTTGTGTCAAGACAAGAAAAGTAAGGTGTAGTGAATGGAAACTTTGTTTTTCTGACAAATACCCAAAAATGATTAAATATGCTCTTCACAATAAAAAAACGGCTATGAGTTTCGTAGCCGTTTTTTTATTTATAAACTTTCACCATCTTCCAGAAGTTATTCATAAAATACTATCTCAAATATCAGATGGAAACTAACAATACAGAAATATATCCCATTGCAATAGTTGGCGGAGGTTTGGCAGGGTTATGCGCAGCAATTCATCTCCAAAAATCTGGAAAACAGGTAATTTTATTCGAAAAGAAGCATTACCCTTTCCATCGGGTTTGCGGTGAATATATTTCTAATGAGACCAAAAACTATCTAACTAAAATTGGACTTAACCTAGAAAAGTTAGATATACAGAAAATTAGCAAGTTTCAATTTACAGCGCCATCTGGTAGAAGTCTTCACTATCCTCTCGACCTTGGTGGCTTTGGATTGAGTCGATATACTTTGGATAACGAACTTTACAAAATTGCCCTAAAATGCGGGGTACACTGCCAAACTGGTACCGAAGTTGAAAGCATTCATTTTGAAGAAAACCAATTTAAAATTCAACTAAGCCATTCTAATCAAATTATTTATGCTAACTATGTATTAGGCGCTTATGGAAAACGAACCAAGCTAGACCAGTATCTACAACGCCCCTTTCTTCAGGCACGAAGCCCCTACATTGGAGTCAAATATCATATACGATACGACTATCCAAAAGACCTCATCAGTTTGCACAATTTTGAGAATGGATACTGTGGAATTTCGGCTATTGAAGACAACAAATACTGTTTGTGTTACTTGACAACTCGGGAAAATTTAAGAAAATATAAGAGTGTATCTGAGATGGAAAGGAATATTCTCTGGAAAAACCCTCATCTTAAGCAAATATTTTTGGAGGCAGAATTTCTTTATGACAAGCCTGAGGTAATAAATGAAATTTCATTTTCTCCTAAAAAACAAATTGAAAATCATATCATTATGATTGGAGATACAGCAGGACTCATTACACCACTTTGTGGAAATGGTATGGCAATGGCTATTCATGGCGCCAAACTTATTTCGGAAATTATACTAGAAAATTTTGATAATCGTGAAGCTGTTGAAGTCCAATATCAAAATGCATGGAAAAATTATTTTGGGTTTCGATTATGGGCAGGCAGACACATTCAATCATTGTTTGGGCATCCAGTACTAACTGAATTTGTACGCTATTTTTTTAAAATATGTCGTCCAGCACTAGGTATATTCATACAATCTACGCATGGAAAAGAATTTTAGTGAAAAAAAAATTTTATTTGGCAATAAAGACTTTATGCAAAATCAAATTTGTATTTTTTCAATATTACAAAACTTAATTAAGCCATAGGGGCTTTCTTCAAATATTTTAATATTAAGCAAAAATACTCATATTTGTTTATGTGAAATATCGGTGTTATGTTTGCATACCAAATTACACTTCAACGATAGACCTGTAAGCGTTTTCGAACTACTTACAGGTCATTTTTTTATAGCGATTCTCTTCATTATTATCTAGCGTAAAGCCTTAATACTACCACCACCAAATAACAGAATTCTATTAAAGAATAACTCGTCTTATAAAGGAATTACGGTAGTTGTTTTCACTTCAGACATCACAAAGGAACTACTGATATGTGCCACACTCGCTAAAGCAGAGAGCTTTCGTTGGTAAAAATCGTTGTAGGCTTCCATATCTTTTGCAATTACTTTAATCAGATAATCATAGTTGCCTGATACAATACAGCATTCTATCACCTCTGGGTACTGACGAATTGCCTCCTCAAATTCTACAAATTGGTTCTTCTGTTGTTTATCTAAGGTAATACTACAATATACCATCAGGGGATTCCCTAACTTCTTTCGATTCAGAATAGTTACGTATTTTTCAATGATTTCTTCCTGTTCCAATCGTTTGATTCGGTCGTGAGTCGGCGTCATTGACAAATTGATTTGTCGTGCGATCTCCTTGATGGTTAATTGCGCATTTTCTTGAATTAATTGTAATATTTTTACATCTATAGCGTCTAATTGCATGGCGAAAAAGAAATTTTTATTGGTTGAGATTAGAAAACATATCCCAAAACAGGATTTTTTCCTCTATAAAGACAAATTTATTTTAACTATTTCTTATTTTTCATGGAAGTATAAAATATTTTTCTGTTATCACTAATTTTGTCAAACACTTCATCAACACAAACAACAAACACCTAAGAAGTCGGTTGTAAAATTGTCATTTTATGTGTGGCGAATTGGACTAACGAGATTGAATACAAGGGATAGATAGAAAAAATTTCGAATGAGGGATGACCAGTATTGACTGGTACATAACACAATCATCAACCGACTAACTTAGGCTTAAACCCCAACCAAAACTTATGATCATCGGCGTACCTAAAGAAATCAAAAACAACGAAAACCGTGTAGCACTTACACCTGCTGGTGTTGCTGAGTTTAAGAAAAACGGTCATACTGTATATATTCAGACTTTGGCTGGTGTAGGAAGTGGATTCACTGATGAAGCTTACGAAAAAGCTGGTGCTACTATTCTTCCAACTATCGAGGCAGTTTATGAAATTGCTGAGATGATTGTGAAAGTAAAAGAGCCAATCGCTTCTGAATACAAATTAATCAAAGAAAACCAATTGTTATTTACGTATTTCCACTTTGCTTCGTCGGAAGAATTGACGCATGCCATGATTGAACGTAAAGCAATTTGTTTGGCATACGAAACAGTAGAGAAAGCAGACAGAAGCTTACCATTATTGGTTCCAATGTCTGAAGTTGCTGGTCGTATGGCGATTCAAGAAGGGGCAAAATACTTAGAGAAACCAATGGGTGGACGTGGTATCTTGTTGGGCGGTGTAGCTGGTGTAAAGCCTGCCAACGTATTGGTATTAGGTGGTGGTATCGTGGGTACACAAGCTGCTAAAATGGCAGCAGGTTTGGGCGCAAACGTAACTATCATGGATATTAGTTTGCCAAGATTACGTTATTTGGAAGACGTAATGCCTGCCAACGTTGACACAGTAATGTCGAATGAATACAATGTACGTGAGGCAATCAAGTTAGCTGATTTAATTATCGGCGCTGTATTGATACCAGGAGCGAAAGCACCACATTTGATTACTCGTGACATGTTGAAAGAAATGAAGCCTGGAACAGTGCTAGTTGACGTAGCAGTTGACCAAGGCGGTTGTATCGAAACTTGCACACCAACAACTCACGAAAATCCAACGTTTGTAATTGATGAGATTGTACACTACTGCGTAGCCAATATGCCAGGAGCTGTACCATATACATCAACGTTAGCATTAACAAACGCTACTTTACCGTATGCAATCCAATTGGCAAACAAAGGCTGGGAAAAAGCATGTAAAGAAAATGAAGAATTGAAAAAAGGCTTGAATGTAGTGAATGGCAAGATTGTTTACAAAGGTGTTTCTGAAGCTTGGAAATTGCCTTACTGCCATATTTCAGAAGTTTTGGCTTAATTGATTATATATTAGGTGATTTTTAAAAGGCTATCCAATTGGATAGCCTTTTCTATTTTGCAACCGTTTTAGTGAACCTCTACCACATTCTTCAATCCACTCACCCATATATACTCAAATCCCTCTTGGGTAGCTGGCTTTGCTGATTTCCCATTAACTTTCCAACTGGTGTATTTCCCTTTAGGATATTGTACTTTTATTTTCCAAGCAGCTTGTGTTTGTAGTAAATCGACTTTTATAGAAGATGTTGTTTTGTGATAAGCCATAGTTAGAGTATTATCCCCAATATGTACTTGTTCAATTTTAGCATCGTTCCATGAAGATGGCATTTGAGGTTGCACAACAATCATCTTCTCTCCCGCTTGAGGACGAACACCAAAAAACTGCTTAATAATTGGAGTGGCATAGCTATACAAATTCCAAGCTTGACACATCATACCATAATCTGGCGAAACTTCATATATCGCTCCTGGAAGTACATAACTAAAGGTTTTGGTCATTTTGTTCAAATACCACAAAGCTCCATCTGGATTACCATAATTGTTTTCTCCAATAGCCGCCACACCCGTTGGCAAAGTCATCACCGCACCTGTATAGGTAAAAGATTTTCTTAAAAAAGTGGAAGGAGCCTCCTCAGCATTAGAGCTTTCGTCTCGGTCAATACCTGTGACAAATGCACCAAATGGATTAGTATATTTTCTAGCATTAGTCAACGCCAATTTAGCTTTCTCAGAATCGGCTATCCCCATTTCCATAGGTGTATTGATGACCCAGTTATGATGTAAGACAAATCCTTTTTTGGTTCCTTTTGGCAAAGCCTCAACACTTGACTTTAGTTGCTTTAGGTCAGAAACTGCCCAAGGCTTTTGTAGGGTATCTGCTCGTATAATTGCATCGTCTATTAAGTGTAATGTTTGTTCTCTCGTACCTATAAAGTCGGCAAAAGATTGACTTTCTGGCACCCAAAAATCAGTGTTGATTTGATGTTTGATTTGCGTAGCATTGCGTTCATATTGCAAACCTTGTTCGGTATCTCCTAGGATTTTTGCGATCTGAGCAGCATCAGCAAAGGCTTTTTGGGTATAAACTGCCACATCAATCATCTCGCTATTGAGTCCGTGGATTTCCATCATACCGAAGCCATCAGGAAGCAAGTTTTTATCTTTATCATTTTCCTTTAAAAGCCAATCTAATCCTTTTTTGATAACAGGATAATATTTTTGTAAGAAAGATATATCGCCTGTCCACTGGTAAATCTCCCAAATCATGCTGGCAAATTGTGGGGTTTCATTGACATTGCCAGGATTAAAAACTACTCCATTTGAAGACACCTCGTGTACGATACGCCCATTTCCATTTTCTTTTTCTGAAAGTTTATTCAAAACCTCTACAGCATCGTAGACTAGGTCTTTTTTTCCAGTTGCCACTAAGCCTTTCAAGGTATATTCAGCATCTGTTCCAAACCACCAAGGATAATCGGGCATACCTGCCGACATACCTCGTCCCACAGCTGGGACATCGCGCACCAGCCAATCGGTATTGTATTTCACCCAACGAAATGCTTGCTCTAATTTTTTATCAGGAACAGTCAACGCAGATTGCTTAGCGATAGCCTCATATCTTTTGATTTTTTGTTGCAATAAAACAGAAGCACTTTTCTGCGTTTTTGTAAAAGTACTATTCGCCACAGTTTCCGATTGATAAGAACCTGCAATAACAATAGGCAAAATAAAGGTTGATTTTGGCGCTACTACTATACTGTATACTAAGCTTGCGTTCGTTCCTAAACCTTGAGATTTAAACTGGCATTCTGATGTATTTTGATGATGTGATGTAGGAGAAATATTAGCACCAAACTGCACATACCAAGGATTGTTTTGGTCTTTAATCACCCAAGATTGAGTTTTGTTTTGCCAAGTAGCTTTATCCTCGGCATCAATCATATTAGTTCTTTCACCTAACCACACAGGACGTAAATCGCTATGTCCAGTAAATTCAAACTCTATGGTTTGAGGACTTAAGCCATGATTTTCAAAAGTGTATTCTACTACAACCGCTTCTGTTTTATCTGGAACAAACTGAAATCTTTGAATAGAAAGGTTTGGCAATATATCCTGATAAATATGCTTATTTCCATAAGGGAAATTTACGAAAGAAGTAGCTTGGTCGAGACAGTGAGAAGTACCGTTGGCATGTATTTTAGCCGAAAAGCCATCCATCAATTTGATAGGATGATTCCAAATTCCTCCCATTTCGCCAGTGACGTGCCATCCCAAATCGGGAAATTGCCCATTTTGATGCCCGACCATATAAAGTCGGTCGCCAGCAGTTACATAAGGTGTATTCAGATACGATTTTTTCCCTGAAATACTCTCACTATTTTTGGTTAAATCAAGTAAAGAGGCTTTTTGAGCCTTTGCTTGGATAGAGGCCACAGCCATGCTTCCTAGCAAAAGGGTTTTGAGGATTGATTTCATATTTATTTATAAAAATGGATTTATTCTACATCAAATTTAATGATTTATGGATACTTTCTTATCAGGGTTTATTTTTTAACAAAAATCCGTGACACTCATAGAATGCCACGGATGCAGAATTACGCGGTTTAATAAAATTTTTGAAGAGTTTGGTTTGAAAAACTCGGTTTGAAAAAGAAGCTGTTTAAACTTTCATAAAATTGCTTGCGTAAGCAATGAATTTATACTGTTTGAGCGAAGCGAGTTTATAAATTCTTGATTTTTTTGTTACTTTTTGTATCAAGGCAAAAAGTAAGACGAAGAATTAATCAATAAAATCTGCTTTTGAAAAGTTTAAACAGCTTCAAACTCAGTTTGACAACTCAAGCTTCTTTAAGCCATTTTTTACTTCTGGACAAGACATAAACAAATTCCATAAGAGTCCAGAACGATGGTTTTCTATCATTACAATAATGGGTCCTTGGTCGATGGCTAAAAAGCTATCGGCGTACCAAAACTTATTTAGATTGAAAGCATCTACGAAGCCATATTCTTTCCAGATTTTATCACCCAATTTGTAATAGAAAAACTGTAAAGCCTGCATAGATTCTGTTGGTGTATAAGGAAATGAAGATAGCGCTGCCGTAGGCGAAATCACGCCTAAATCATTATCAGGTGCATGCGCAGAATACCCATTTTCATTGTCGCTGGCAGTGAGTCCCCAGCAACTTTCTCCATAAAAAGCATATTGTTTAGGATTGGCTTTGCAATAGAGATAATTGATTTGCGCATGTGCTTTATTTTGGTCAAAATAATTGGTGTATTGGTCCGTCAATAATTTGGGATTAAGTCCTAAAAATGAATAGTGGGTGAAAAATAAGGGGCCACCCATATTAATTCCCAGCGGAAGCTTTACACCGTAAAAGCTATTCCCATTTTTGAAAGCGCCATTACGAGTCCAGCCATTTTGATATACGTCTTTGGATATCGCATATTTTTCAGAGGAAGCCGCTAAAACATAAGTAATCAAAGCCTCATTCCAACCTGAGATTTTCATATTCATGGCCCAAACATCGGTTGGCGACCAGTGCCAATAAAGCCCATTGGAAGTATTTTGAGTAAACCAATTCCATTCGACCCCATTCCAAAGGTTATTGATTTTTTGACGAAGTGTAATTTCTGCTTGAGTATTGCCATCAAAATATTGTCGAGCAGTCAACAAACCTTGCATCAAAAATGAGGTTTCGACCAGATCTGCCCCATTATCTTTAGCACTAAATGGCACCGTTTTACCTGTAGCACCATTGAGCCAATGTGGAAATGCCCCATGAAACTTCTCAGCTTGATTCGTCAAAAAATCGACTATAGTGGTGAGGCGTTGTAGCCCTTGTTCACGTGTAATAAACCTACGCTCGATTCCAACCACCATCGCCATAATGCCAAAGCCCGAACCACCAGAGGTGACTATATCTCCAGAGGTATTACGTTCACGAGCCAGCCCCGAAACAGGATGTCCAAAATCCCAGAAATAGCGAAAAGTTTGTTGCTGAACTTTAGTCAGCAATTCATCATTGCTAATTCTTGGAAATTTGTCTTTTGTGTCTAATTGAGTGGTCAGATTAACCGTAAATTCTGTACGCAAATTGCCTCCTGCTTTTGATTTCAGGAGATTATTGATTGATAAAGTGTATTTGTTAAGGTAATCCAAATCAAGTGCGGGTTTGATTACAATCGCACTGTCATTTTGAGTTAAAGAAGTTTGTACAGCAAAGGAATTGCCAGCAGTATTTTTTAACAAAATCGCTGATGCTAGCGAACTAGCATCTAGCGCTGTATTGAAAGTAAGGATTATTTCAGGTTTTGTCGTAACATCTTTATAATCAAAGCCATTGAAGTCTCCGTTCACTCTTAAAGTATTGAGACTAAACGAGCTAGGTATGGGCGTTGGCTTTACCTCCTCTGTTGCTTTTTTGGAACAAGCGCAAAGAAGAGAAAGTAACACACAAAATATTTGATAAGGTAAGACTTTCATAAAATTGGGATGTTTTGCATAGGTGAATAAATTCACCTGCTAAATGAAATCTTTGGTCAAAACTATTCATATTGTAAAACTTCAACCCAAGCATCTTTTTTCCTCAAAAATAAAATCAACGACCTACCCGAAGATAGGTCGTTTGAAACATAAGGCTCTAAGCATTAAGCTTTATGCAGTAGGCTAAAATTTCAGAAAAAATTCTCCTTTCTAGCCTATTACTTACGGCTTATACAATTTGAAGCTTCATAATAATTAAATCAATTCGGGATAGATAGATTTAAGTGATAAGCTGAGAATGAAGATTTATCTTTTCAAAAAACTCTTCACTTGCACTCCCAACCCAGCACTTAAAAAATTATTTTCCTCTACCTTCTAGCTTCACCAAGGCATTTACCTCATTTTCGGCTAGGGCTTTGTTATAGATGCGTACTTCGTCGAGTTGACCATTCAAGAAACTAGCCCATGACTGTTTGTCACCACCATTTAAGCTAGGACTTGTTTGGAATTGAACTGTTCCAAACACCATTTTAGCAGCATTTTGAAACTTTATTCCTCCGTAGCCTGCAACTACTTGCGTAGCGATTTTATTACCGTTATAATACACCTTGAACGTTGAAGTGGTAGCATCATATGTAACCGCAATATTTGCCCAAGTATTCCAAAGGTTATTTAAGTCATAGTTGCCCAACCAAGCATCTTTTCCAGCATTGTTTACGTGTACTTTTAACAAACCTTTTGAGTCAGTGGCACCGTTTTCCAAGAAAATAGTAAGATTTCCCCAGAATGATCCAGAATTGGCAATATCCACCAAACCAACAATACCAGCATCATTTTTCTTCATGTTTACCCAAGTAGTTACCGTGAAGCTAGAAAGGTTTTGGATAGCCGAAGGTACATTGCTCACTACATATTTATCGACACCACCCACCATAGCTTGACCTTTTATACCACCTGCAAAGCTAGTGCCTGTGGCATCGCCCGCAGTTTTGGATACAGCATCAATATAGTTGTTATCGAACGACCAATAACCAACCAAATTGCTTGGTGCAATTTCGGTAGTGCTTGTATATCCTCCGATAGAAACAGCTGGCGCATAGGTAGAAGCATCAAACTTCTCGTAGCAAGAACTCAACAACATAGATGAGCCAAGTAAGCCAGCTAATAATGATTTATTTTTAAAAATATTCATAGTTACGAACTCAGATTAAAATGTTAGATATTGGCAAAAACTAGTATCCAGGGTTTTGCTTAAGTACTCCAGCACTTAGGTCAATTTCATTTTGAGGAATTGGGAAAACCTCATGAACACCCGCTTTAAACCCTTTTTTACCTAAAACTTCTGCACCTCTCCCCTGACGAACCACATCAAAGAAACGATCAAACTCCATCGCCATTTCTACACGTCTTTCATGATAAATTGCCTTACGAAGTTGTGCTTGATCGGTTGTAGTTACCTTTGGCAAAATCGCCGAATTACCTTGACGAGCACGAGCACGAACCATTTCCAAGGAAGCCAAAGCATCTGCAGTATTTCCTAGCTCCATATTTGCCTCGGCATTCATCAACAAAATTTCAGCATAGCGCATCACTCTAACATTTTGCTCCGCACCTTCACTATAACCTGACACAAACAACGAGAATGGCACATACGATTTTTGATTGTACATAGGGTTATCTCCAGTAGCAGGAATCGCATCACCTTGTGGAGTCGTTTCTCCACGGAAAATAATTGTTGCATCCAATCTTGGGTCACCAGCTTCAAATTCAGCCACTAGATCCTGTGTTGGCACATTGAAGCCCCAGCCACCTCCTTGCACACCACGAACCCCTTGCACTTGAGAGTATTGAGAGCTAGAAGCAGCCGCATTTCCTAGAATCAATTTACATTGAATTTCGAAGATAGATTCTTTAGAGTTTTCGTTTGGAATACGGAAAACTGAATCATAATTAGGGAGTAAGCCATACCCCATTCCCATTACTTGCTTGGTAAGACTTACAACATCACTCCATTTTTTCTGATACAAAGCCACTTTGGCATTCAGTCCCAATGCTGCTCCTTTTGTCGCACGACCTATATCAGCAGCGCCATAAGTTTGAGGTAAGACCGTTGCAGCATCTTGTAAATCTTTCTCAATAGCAGCCCATACCTGCACTTTTGGAGTACGAGCCAAATTGTATTGAGAGGCATCACTAGCCAAAGACAAACGCAAAGGCACATCACCAAAAGCACGCACTAATCTGAAGTAACAGTAAGCACGTACAAATTTTGCCTCAGCGATATAACGAGCCTTCAAACCTTCGTCCATGCTGATAGCAGGGATGTTTGTTAATACCTGATTAGCATAGTTAATAGACTGATATTGACCTGTCCAAAAATCAGCAATTTGACCTTCGGTAGAGGTATGAGTAAATGTATCAAACTTGTTGAAGAAGGTTGCATCACTCGGGCTACTGCCTTTTTCGGCATCATCTGAAGGTACACTTTCGACCGCAATTGGAGCAAAAGCCGTGTTATTCCATGAGCGAAGGTTTGCATACATGGCATTTACTGCTTTGGTTGCGTCTGCTTCATTTTTCCAGAATTGTTCAGATGGTTGTTGTCCTTGTGGTGGAACTTCCAAAAAGCTATCACTACAGCTTGATAAAGTCAACACTAAGGCAACTGGTAAATATTTCCCCGCTTTGAGGGCTGTTGAAATAATGCTATATTTTTTCATAATTCTTTCTCTTTTCAGTTTCTAAAAATTCTTTTCGCTTAATTGGAATGATTAGAAAGTAACATTTAGACCAAAGTTGTAGGTAGCATACATTGGATACACGTTGGTATCAATACCCGCATTGATTGTTGCGCTTGTACCGCTTGTAGCCGCGCCACTGCTGTTGTAAGCACCTGTAACTTCAGGCGTAAAACCTCTATATTTGAAGAAATTCAGAGCATTTTGTGCGTTAGCAAATACACGCAATTTTTTGATATGTAATTTGTCGGTGATATTGCTAGGAAGCGAGTAGCCCAACTGGATATTACGTACACGGAAGTAAGCACCGCTCTCTACGAAGAAAGAGTTTGGACGATAGTTATCACCACCACCGATATTTACTGAAGGATAGGTATTTGAAGTACCTTCACCATGCCAACGGTTGTTGTAGAAATCTTTAGTAAAGTTTTCGTTACCGTAACGCAAGCCTAGGTTGGCATTATAAATATCTACTCCCGCTACACCTTGGAAATCTAACATCAAATCAAATTGTTTGTAGTTCCAGTTGGTGTTAATACCATAGCTAAATTTAGGGTTTGGATTACCTAGTGGAGCACGGTCAAGGTCTGAAATAACACCGTCTGGCTTGCCATCTGGACCGCTAATATCGCGGTATTTGAAATCGCCTGGTTTAGCATTTTTCTGAGCAGAAGCTGCTACTTCAGCTGTATTTTGGAAAATACCATCTACGATATAACCAAAGAATTGACCAATAGGCTGACCTTCGATGGTACGAGTTGATAAAGCACCACCTGTTGAAGCTGCACCACCTGAATAGATAGGGTTAGCACCTGTTACTACACGCAAAACCTTGTTATCGTTGATACCAATATTACCACCAATTGAGAAAGAAAGGTCTTTTGAAATCGTATTTCTGTAGTTCAACACAAACTCATATCCTCTGTTTTGAATATCAGCTTGGTTACCTGTAATTGTGCTAGAGCCAGTACCAATAGAAGAGGGAATTGGAATATCAAAAATCGCCATTTCAGTTTTTCTATTGTAATAATCAGCTTCGAATGTCAATTTATTTTTCAAGAAAGCCATTTCTACACCAATGTCAGTACCCACACTTCTCTCCCAAAAGGTAGTTGGAGGAACGACCGAGTTAATGCTTGCACCTGTGTAGATTTGGTCGCCAAAGATCGCAGTTAAGTTTGCTGCCTGATTTACACGCAATACTGATACGTTGGCAGGAACAGAAGCGTTTCCTACTTTACCCCAGCTCGCTCTGAATTTCAAGTTGTCAAAGATTTTTTGGTCTTTCATGAAATCTTCTTCAGAAACTACCCAACCCAAACCAACAGATGGGAAATAGCCCCAACGGTTATTACCAGCAAACTTTGAAGAACCATCCGCACGCAATGAAGCATTTACCATATAACGGTTTTTAAAAGCATAGTTCACACGGCCGAAATAAGAAGCAATTGTACTCAAATCGCCGTAATCACTAATCTGACGACCGTCAACATTTCCTAAGGTTAAATACAAATCCCCTTCAGATTTGTTAGGAACATTTTGCGCAGAAGCATTGATGCCATAGGCACGATAGCTCTGTGCCGACTGACCTACCAAAATTCTCACATTGTGATCTTTGTTGAAGGTATTGTCATAGCTCAAAGTATTTTCCAAAATCCAGTTACGGTTTTCCGCTCTACTGACATTCAGCGTGCTTACGGTGGTACGTTGTCTTAAAGTAGCAGCAAAAACTGGCGTGTAGTTACGCACTTCTGTTTGTCTGAACTCCCCACCAATACTTGTATGAAAAGTGAAATGTTTGGCAAAATTCAAATCAGCAAATACATTACCTGTTAGGCGATAGTTGGTTGTTTTTTGGTTGTAAAAATCCAACGTAGCTTGAGGGTTATAGTTAGCACCATCCCCTAAATTGTAATCACTTGGATCGCCATATGTTCCGTCCGCATAATACACTGGTACTACAGGAGCTGCTGAATATAATTGTCTAAATATTGCTGGAGGAGCATCTTTTGAAGTACTCGCCGCACCTGTTACCGAATAACCAACTTTCAAGTTTTTGAATAATTGGTAATCATTTTGTAAGCGAGCAGTATAACGGTCAAAATTATTTCCTTCTACCAAACCTGCTTGGTTCAAATAACCTAATGAGAAATTATACGTTGACTTCTCAGAACCACCAGCTAATGAAATTTGGTGATTGGTTACTGGTGCACTTCGCAACCCAACACGATACCAGTCAGTACCTTTGCTAAATTTAGAAGGGTCAAGCACTTGGCTACCACCGTTGATAATCGACAATTCGTTTACCATTGTCGCAAACTCGTTAGCATTAGCCATTTCTAATTGGTTGCTCACACGTTGAACACCATAAGAAGCATTATAGGTAATAGTTGTTTGCTCAGCTTTTCCTTTTTTAGTAGTAATCAAAATCACACCATTCGCCGCACGGATACCATAGATAGATTGCGAAGAAGCATCTTTCAATACGTTCATCGACTCAATATCGGCTGGGTTCAAGAAAGAAATATCATCAAACCAAACACCATCTACCACGTATAAGGGGTTAGGATTACCATACACCGTACCCAAACCACGAATACGAATTTGTGGTGAAGCACCAGGCGCACCAGAGTTATTAATCTGTACCCCAGCTACTTTACCTTGTAAAGAACTTACGGCATTTACTGATGCTTGCTTTGAAATTTCTTCGCCTTTTACAGAAACAACAGCACCTGTTACATCCATTTTGCGCTGAGTACCATACCCTACAAATACTACCTCAGCCAATTCTTTTGAGGAATTTTGAAGGGTAATATTGATACTACTTCTGCCATTAACGGGCACTTCCTGCGTTTCGTAACCAACAGATGAAAGCACTAAAACTGCATTATCGGGTGTTGTCAAAGAGAAATTACCATTCAAATCGGTATTTGCACCTTTGTTGGTTCCTTTCACACGTACTGCTACTCCTGGGATTGGCTCTCCTTTGGCATCTGTTACCTTACCAGTCACTTTGGTATCTGCCACTGACTGCACATATCTTGGCAATACTTTCGCTTCCGAAAATACTGGCCCTGCGACCATCGTCGCCAAGCAAGCATATCTAAAAAATTGGGTTATTGGTTGTACGTACCCTTTTCTAGATAAAAAAGTAAATGGTTTTTGTTTCATACGTTTTGCTAATTAGAAATGTAAGCACTAAGCATTGAGGTAAGGCAAAAGGTGATTAAGTAATGGTTTGGAGTTTTATCAACACTTACCCTACACTCGTTTATTTAAAAAATGATGGAGAGTCAGAAACCAATCTTCCCTTCCATAGATGATTTATTTTAAGTGGATTGTCAAAGAAATCTCAGTGTTATTTTGCAAAATTGTGGCCTTGTATGTTCCATATTTCGCTTTGAAATGTACCTTTTGCATACCTTTTAGGTTCGATGTGGAAGCTACTAAAACTTGTTTATTACCATTTTTGTCAGTAATAAATACCTCAACGGGTTCTGAACCTTTCACCGCAAAGTCAAGGATAAAGTCATCCGAATCTGGGTGTTTGGTTAGGTTCACATCCTTGATTTCAGGGTCGGGCTGATACATATAGAACCCAGTTGGATATTCAGGTTTATTGATACCCATTTTCTTCAAACCTATTTGTAGTTCTTTAATGTTCTCGCCAAGCTTCCAAAGCAAACCTGAACGATAGTTTTCAATCATCACCACCATTGGTCCTTGGTCTATGGCCAAATACTGATTTGAATACCAGTTTTTGGTAGCATTGAAGGCATCATAAAATCCGTACTTTCCGAAAAGAGTAGCTCCTTTTTTCAAATACATATAACGCATCGCCTGATAGGATTCGAAAGGTGTGTACGGGAAAGATGACACCGCTGCCGTTGGGCTAATTGTCCCATTATCGTTGGTTGGTGAGTGAGCATCATAAAAATTATAATCATCACTTGCGGTCAAACCCCAGTTTTCGGTCGAATAGCCAAACTCCTTCGGTGCTTCTTTCACACAATGTTTATAATTGATGAGTGTTTGAGCTTGATTATGTTGCCAGTAGTTAGTCTTTTCATCTTGCATCAAACGTGGGTCAAGACTTAAGTATGAATAATGAGCGAAAAATAAGGAGCCTCCATACGGAAATCCTACCGTTAGTTTATAACCTAAATAATCCTTACCGTTTTCATAAAAATCACTTTTCTTCCAAGTGTTTTGATATACCTCTGGTTTGATGGCATGTGTTGGCGAACCCAATGCTAACACATAAGTAATCAAACACTCATTATAGCCTCTAATAGGCATATTCATATCCCAATTGTATTGCGGTGACCAGTGCCAGTACAAATGCCCATCGCCTCTTGAAGCATACCAATCCCATTCTACACTTTCCCATAGTTTTGTAATGGTATCTCTTAAATTCTTCTCAGCAGGGTTATTAGCGTCAAAGTATTCACGTGCTACTAATAAACCATTGACTAAATAGGCCGTTTCAACCAAATCTCCTCCGTTGTCTTTTTCTCCAAAAGGCACCATTTTTCCTGTTCGTCCATCCAACCAGTGTGACCATGCACCATGAAATCGCTCTGCTTTCCCTAAGAAGTTTGCCATCTTTTGTAAATGCTTGACAGCCTCTGCTCTCGAAATCCAACCTCTGTGAACTGCAGCTACAATACTTTGTATTCCAAAACCAGTACCTCCCGAAGTAACTATATTAGGTGTGGCAGTCCGCTCTGGAGCCATGCCGGAAATCGGATGTGCATAATCCCAGAAATATTGAAATGTGGCTTTTTGAACCGTCTCTATATACTCATATTTTTCATTGAGCTTTACCAGTTTTGCAGGTGTTTCTATCTTATTTTGTGCCCATCCAGACTGCATCATTCCCAGTGCAAGTCCCAAAGCTAAAGTTGCTTTTTTCATTATTTCAGTCGATTTGGGATAGATTTTTCTAAAATCAAAAACGGTTGTTTTATGGTTTTAGAAATAATACTTCTTAAAAGAATTGTTATTTTTTTTATAAAAACTTTAAATTTGACATGGCAAATGTAGATTTAAAAACAACCTCATTCCTAATTTTGGGGTACATCATTACTACATCAAAACCCTTTTTTTTCACTGTTTAGGCATATTTTAACTACGTCATACACAATTTTAGGATGATTGAAGCGACTTTGGGATTGACAGAATTATTTTACCAGAAAAATATTCGTGTATTTTTCATCTTCTTATTTTTGAGCACCTCTCCCCTGTTTGGTCAGGGTACTGGAACAATCAATTCGATTGGCAGTCCTGAGGTAATAAATTTTAACAAACAGCAATACGGCGCCCATTATCAAAACTGGGATGCAACGCAAGATCCACTGACTGGTTTTATGTATTTTGCGAATTCGAAAGGAATGCTAGAATATGATGGTAGCAACTGGAAAACCTTTGAGTTGCCCCGTAAGCAAATCGTTCGATCGGTGGCTGCAGATGGTACAGGCAGAATTTATGCAGGAGGTATGGGGTGTTTTGGATACTGGGAAGCGAATGATAAAGGAACCCTAACTTTTCACTCTTTGACCCACCTAATCAAAGATCGGGAATTTCCTCGTGAGGAAGTATGGCATATACTACCCTACAAAGACGGCATTTTATTTCAATCTTTTGCTTTCATGTACTTTTACCAAAATGGTAAAGTTACTAAGCTTAAAAACCCCGGAACAATTCTTTTTACCCATGAAGTACATGGGAAGCTTTTTGTAGAAATTATTAATAAAGGACTTTACGAAATCGTCAATTCTACCTTTCAATTATTACCTCAAGGCGAAAAGTTGAGCAAAGAGGCTATTGATGTGATTTTACCATATGGAAAGAACCAATTATTAATTTGTACCAACAATGGTCTTTTTGTCCATGATGGTAAATCCGTAAAACCTCTCAATGCAAAAACCAATGAGTTTTTCCAACAATTTCGACTCAATCGTGCCATCCAACTTCATAATGGACAATATCTTTTTGGTACCTTACTAAATGGTATTGTCTTGACCGACCAGCAAGGCAATATCCTTCGTCATATTAATCAGCGTCAAGGTTTACAAAACAATACCGTGCTGACGCTCTTCGAAGACAAAACACATAATGTGTGGGTCGGACTAGACAAAGGAATCGATTTGTTGATGTTGAGTTCGCCATTGAGATTTTATCGAGACTTAGAAGGCTATCTGGGGACGGTATATGATATTGAATTTCTCAATGGTTGGCTATATGTCGGAACCAATCAAGGATTGTATTGTAAACCGATCAACTCTGCTGAATCATTTAAAATTGTTCCTCGTACCCAAGGGCAAGTATGGGACTTGAGTGTTATCGACAATCAATTATTTTGTGGACATAACAATGGAACCTTCATTGTTGACCAAAACCAAGCAACTCAAGTCTCAGAAATCACAGGAGGATGGACTATCAAAAGACTTCGAAGTAATCCTAATTGGCTAGTTCAAGGAACTTACACAAGACTCTGTTTTTACAAAAAACACGAGAATGGCTCATGGAAATTTGACCATGTTTTAGAAAAGTTTCCCGGCTCATTTACGCAGGTCGAAGAAGACTATATGGGTGATTTATGGATACATGGTCCGTCTACTGGCATCCACCACCTTCATCTTGATAAGAATTTTAAAACTATTCTTTCCAATCAAAAATTTGAAGGTGCTGAGTTTCAAAACAACACTTTAAACCTTCGATTTTTCCAAAATAAAATCCTCATTACCACCTCCGAAGGTTTAAAATCTTACAATTCACAATACAAACAATTTAAGGTTGATGAGCAACTTCAGAAGTGGCTATTTGGCGCTGTCATTCAAAAAATTTTCCCAACCTCCAACGATGAGCTCTATGTATTGCGTAAGGATGGCTCTCTTAGCTATGCCAAAGTAGGTCATACCCCCATAGATATCCCTGTTCCTAATAATCGCTGGGTAGACCTTTATGAAAATGTGGTAAAAATGAACAATGGAGAGGTACTGGTTTGTACCGAAGATGGCTTTGTCGCCTTACCAGACCCACATACCCTTTCGAATGTAAGTAATGAGAGTGCAAAGCCATTTATCCGAAGTGTATCAGTACTTGAAGATAGCACGGCCTATATTTATCGCTTTCCTCCTCAAAATCAGGAAATTACCCTTAATTATGATGAAAACAGTTTGAACATCATTTTCAGTACCACAAGCATAAACCCCAAGATAAAATATAGCTACTGGTTAGAAAATGGAATGAAATCATGGTCTCCATATCAGTTTATTTCCATGAAAGAATTCAGTAATCTTCAATCTGGAACTTATATTTTTCATTTGAAATCTAATCAAGATAATTCGGAAAATACTATCACCATCACGATTTTACCACCTTGGTACTGGAATACATGGAGTAAGGGACTATATCTGACCATTTTTATCGTCATTAATTTACTTTTTTATAGATACCAAGATCGAAAATTCCGACTAAAACAGTTAAAAGAACGTAGAAAACTCGAACGCAGAATCAGAAGGCAGGCTGAGTTGAACGAACAAGAAATTATTCGTTTACGAAATGAACAATTAGAGCAAGATGTAATTAGAAAATCGGAGGAGCTTGCCAACTCTACGATGACGTTGATTAAGAAAAATGAACTGCTTTTGGATATTAAGCAAGAGGTAGACAATCTCAAAAAAGAATCTGGTCGAAATGTTGGCAATCAAGCCTATCGACAGATTATGAATTTGATTGATAGTAATATCTCATCAGAACAAGACTGGCAGGTTTTTGAATCAAATTTCAATAAAGTACACGAAGAGTTTTTGAAAAAACTGATTGAGCTTTATCCCAATCTCACACCAAGCGATTTGAAATTGGCGGCCTATCTACGCATGAATCTGTCAAGTAAGGAAATTGCACAGCTCTTTAACATTACGCACCGAAGTGTCGAACTAAAGCGTTATCGTTTGCGTAAAAAAATGGAATTGGATACCGAAGTAAACCTTGGTGAATTTATGATGAAAATATAAACACGAATCCTCAAAAACACGTAGAGCCGTTGCATGCAACAGCTCTAAACAAAATTCGTATTGAAATACCTAATACTGATGGTTTTATCAAATTATTCCTCCAATTTGTAGGGCAAAAATTCATCAACATTGGTACCATAACGGTGTAAGTCACGGATAATCGTAGAACTGATGGGTGCCAAGTGTGGCGATGTTATCAGAAATACGGTTTCCAATCCTTTTACCAAATAACGATTTACCTGAGAAATAGAGTTTTCATATTCGAAATCAGTCGTATTTCGTAGACCTCGAAGAAGAAAATTTGCATTCATCTCTTGTGCTACAGTAGCAGTTAAATTGTTATAAGCCACTACTCTCACTGGTTTTCCTACAAAAGTTTGCTCAATCCACTCGGTCATTTTTTCGATAGAGAAATAGCGACTTTTGTTTGTGTTATGACCAATACCAATAATTACCTCATCAAAAATCTCCAAAGCTCGTAGCACGATATCTTCATGCCCTTTGGTGAATGGATCAAATGACCCAGGGAAGAACGCAATTTTTTTATTCACTTTTTCTCAAGTTTTAATCACAGTTAAATGAAATAAGTTTTCATGCAAAACTAAATTGCATTATTTGGCTTTCGGCTAATAGCAATGGACTCTTGGCTAAAAGTATAAAATATATTACTAGTTCAAGACTTTGTCTTGGACTTATTTTTTAGACAGTTTGTAAACTGAAGCAAAAGCAAGTCCGAGATTTAGTATCGAACCAGAAAGTTAATTTTTACATTCCATCTTTCATTCCAATATAATTTTTCGGAATTTGTCCCTCCTCCCATGCTCTCACTGTCTGAAAATCCCCTAATTCTACATTGGTAACATATTCAGAAAGAATGGCCAATAACTGTCCGTCAGCACCTAACTCACCAAACAACTTTACAAAGGCCTTCTCAGGACTGATTGACAACTCACTTAATGTTGCTAAGATATAAAATAATGCATCGTTGGTGGATCTTATTGGAAATCTATTGCACAACTGCAATTTTCTTTGATTGGTCACAACCACATTTATGGCGTCTTCTTTGACATAAACGTACATCGCAGGCTCGTTGCGTGACTCTGCTTTTGCCACTTCTAAAACTATCTGACAAATAGGAGTGTATTGAATCTCAACAAGCGGATACGTTTGAGAAAACCAATTTAATAAAGCCGTTTCAATACTAAAAACATGCACTAATCCGAATGACTCATCTGCCTGAGAAAGAATTTGCTCTGAATTGCTAATCAATTGACCTTTTGCCAATTGAAGATATTTCTGCATAAATTCTTTTCTAAAATATGGCAAAGGTACTTGCACAAAAGACTGAGAATCGCATTGTATATGAATTGAATGCCATTTGATAGACTTCAAAAATTCATGCGAAGAATAAACAAAACTAATATTATCAACCACACTCGAATCGGCATCTAACCAAGAAAGAGAATATTCTTCGACCCAAATAATTTGTGCTGTGACAGAATCTTTTACCCAAAAACAGAAACTCTTCGATGAAATTTCGAAGAATAACTGATAAGTTGGAATTTTCTCAACATCAAAATTTGGGAGAAAAAATTTTCCTTTAGGTTGAATATTTGAAATAATCGCCTCCAATTGTCGTATGGGGTTGAAGAGGGTAAAATCCATCATAAAGTACTACATTGTATTTTCACTACCAGAACCACTATCATTATTTCCTGTTATGAAAACATTAAATCTACATTAACAGGGATGCAAAAATACAATTCTGCTTCAAAATATGTGAAGAATTCTATGAATTGCAAACGATTATTCGTAATTTTTGCTGACAATCAATCGATTAGCCTTTTCATTATACAGAAATAGACTTTTTACTTTTGTCATTGTCAGGCTTAGGGCATTTTAGCGCAAAATCCTTTTATGGAGAATAACTCCTCTAGAGAGTTACAGAGCGAGAAAACTCTATGTGCTTGAGCTGTTGGCAGTTGTTTGATTTCGTCAAAACTCATCCATTTAATTTCCTGAATTATTTGGTCTTTCATCTCTGGATCATATCCTTTTTGGGCTTTTCCATGTGTGATTTCAACCTTAAAAAATAATTCGATAGCATGAAGAGGAGGTTCTAGGAATTCATTTACAAAAAGCATCTCTCCTATGGTAATGTCGGTTTGAGTTTCCTCTAAAAATTCTCTTTTGAGTGCTTCATTCACTGCTTCGCCGTATTGAAGCCCCCCACCTGGCGGACACCAGAAGTCTGCCCCTTGCACTACACCAGCGTGATTAATCATTAATATTTTTTGGTCTTGGACACAAATTCCACATACTCTCAATCGTAACTTTTGAGCATATAAATTCAAGACTTGTTGGTGTGCCACATCTGTAACGGTACTCATTATAGTAGTTTGTTAACCAAGTGATTAAGTAATTTTGTACAAGGATATATCTCCACTATGTTTCGATGGGCATTAAGCATCAAAAAGAACATTTCCCTAAGATATACCAGATTAAGAGGGTAAAAATACAGCAAAAAATACTAGGATTTCACAAAATATCAGAATCATATTTCCGAATTGGCAAATTTTTAAAAAGTCATGTGTGATACTTTCGTAGTGCCTCCTAAATCGAGTAAAGAGCAATGTTGGATTTTTGGAAAAAATTCCGACCGAGAACCCAATGAGGCTCAGTCGGTTGTGGATATACCCGCTCAAGAACACGCTGCTGGTAGCCTCCTGAATTGCACCTATCGAAGTGTTCCGCAAGCCCGATTTACCAATCGTGTGATTCTTTCAAAACCTTTCTGGATGTGGGGTGCCGAAATGGGAGTCAACGAACAGGGAGTCGCAATAGGGAATGAAGCAGTTTTTACCAAAATACCTCTCAGCAAAGAAAACACAGGACTTACAGGCATGGATATGCTTAGAATTGCCTTGGAGAGAAGTAATTCGGCCGAAAACGCCTTGGATTGTATATTGGAACACCTTCACAATTTTGGGCAAGATGCTTGCGGAGGCTATCAAAATCGTAATTTCTTCTATCATAATTCCTTCTTAATCGCCGATGCAGAAAAAGCTTTTGTCCTCGAAACAGCAGGTAAATTATGGGCTATCGAGTACGTAAAAGGTGCCAGAAGTATTTCGAATGGACTTTCTATCGGAAACAGCTATAACGAATTGGCTCCAGATGCGATAGATTTTGCCCAAAAGAAAAAGTGGATTAAACCGCATGAAGATTTTAACTGGGCAAAAGCCTTTTCCTCGTCCTTTATGAGTTGGGCTAGCGGCTGTAAAGTGCGACAAATACAAAGTACTACACAGGTACAACAACCTTATTTTGACTTACATCGTGGTATCGATCTTTTGAGTTCGCACCATGACGGAGAAGATTTTCAGGCGCATAAGGCCACGACCAAAGATATTTGTATGCATGCCACAGGTGTGCTTTGTCCTAATCAAACGGTTGGCTCCATGTTAGCTTTCCTCAAACCTCGTACTCATAGTTCGGTTTGGGTGACGAATACCTCAAATCCCTGTTTATCGGTTTTTAAACCATTATATTTTTACGATAAATCAGAACTACCGCTTCAACCAACACAATGGGCTGATCATTCGATATGGTGGCAAGCCGAAAAACTGCATAGATTGCTCTTATCGGGAAAAATAGAAGAACCTCACCTCCAACACATCCTCCAAGACATTGCCAAAACCAGAGATACGATTCATCATCAAGCGATTGGGCATGATGTGTTGGTTAGACAAGGGCTAATGTCGTCAGTTTCGGCCACCCGATTTGCCTTTCAATCGTATCAAAATCACTTAAAAGACTGGTTAAAATGGGCGATTGAGTCTCCACAAAAGCGTTTGGTATATCCTCCATTGTATAGTTTTTTCTGGAAAAAACAGGGTAAGAATGCTGGGCTGTAGATTCTTATTCGGAGAGATTTTTGTCTTAATCATTTAAGAAGAGAAATGAAAGCCAAGCAAAGAAAACTAATAGATGAATTATTAAGATAGATTTGTCGCTTCTGGGATAAGTCATCAAATTGATAATCGAAACTAAAATCGCACCTAAACTGATAAGTCCAATCAAGAAAAAGAATAACATATCAAAACTTGGCGTACAGACTCCAGATTTAAAACTCTTACTATTGTGAGCTAGAACAGCGAATACGAGTAGACCAATATACATACTCAAACACAGGACAACTTTCTTATTTTTTATCATCTTGTTTATTTTAAGTAATAGGAAAGATTAAATTGATAATATATCTGCGGTATATAGTGATAGTATCCTTCTGATTATGAGTTTATTCTGATAACTGATATACTGTTAACTAATAACTCCCTTCTACTTATTAAGTATAAACAAATAATTTCCAACCACCTACATTCAAATTTACATAGTAAGCTTTGATGATAGAATCTTTCTGAAATGACCTCTTTCAAGGTCACGATTTACAAAACTCAATCATTAGATTGTAAAAAATGTAAAACGTAAGTTTGAATCTCTTTTCTTTGGCGTTCGTCAGCGTGGTTGTCCATGTCGTTATGGGGAGTATTAGGAAGCATAATTATCTGAATTGACCATTTTTTTTGCTCGAACTCATTTGGCAAAACGCCCTCATCTGCTGGTTGATCGCTGGATCTTAGCGTATAAATTTTGGGTAATTTTGTCCTAGGAAGAGACATCCGTCGATTATCGAGGGTAATTAATTTATGGACAAGATTGGGATATTTTTGACCAAACAGTGCGGTTATATCTCCTCCATTAGAATGCCCAATCAACGACAAATTTTTGAAATCTAATTTCGGATATTGGAGTTTTAATTGGTCTATTGCAAAATGGATATTAACAACACCTCTTTCCCAGAAAGGTCGGCGCACAATTTGAGGAACTCCCGAGGTAGGAATAAGACTGTCTGTCGTAAGTTCATGCTGAATACTAAGTACAAAAAATCCGTTTTCCGCTAAAAAATTCGTCAAATAGGTGTAATGAAGATAAGCTGTTCCATCATTTTGACCATATCCATGATTGAAAATAACAACTGGATACTTTTTTGTTTTGGAAAAAGTCTTAGGCTTAAAAATGGCAACAGGTATTTTACGATTTCTCGCAACATCAAACCACGTTAGCGTATCACATGAGATAGTTTTTGACTGTGAAAAAAGAGGAATTGAGATAAGACTCAGAAGCACCCAACAAAGTAATTTATGCATTTGGTTTTAGAGACAAAGATTTCAAAAATCAAAAGTATAAATCCTTCGAAATAATCAGGGCAATTCATGGATTTAATTATTCGATAATTCTCAACTTTTTTATCAATGCTATCTTTTCAGGTGTATCACCACACACCATATTATTGATAAAGTGGTTAAGTTGAGTTTCATCGATTGACAAATCAGACGTAAAAATATACATTTCCGAAATTTCATTTTTACCGAAATAACTCAAAAAAGAATGCTTTTTGACTGTTAATGGCTCACGGAGTTTAATACGAATAAATTGCTGTTTAAAAATCGAAATATTCTCCGATAACCTAATATCATCCCATCTGATTGGCGAATTTCTAGACCAACGGTAATCACATATTCCTTCCTCAGAAATAGTTACTTGGGTTTTATCCGAAAATAGTTTGACCACACCCTGTAACACGCCAGCTCCGAAAAAAAGAATTCCGACAAAAAAAATACAAAACTCTGTGATATCAAGCTGCTTATGGGTGAGTCCCCAAGTACAAAGCAAAACAAAAACGAAAGAAATAGTAAAGGGAGCAATAGTATTATTGAATTGCGAATGGAAATTGATGGTAGCCATAATTCAGGTGTTTTTATGTGAACATTTCTGCATCTAAGTTACTATCAACTCCGTAAAAGAAAAGATTTTGGTTAATTTTTTTGATGATACAATCGTATTAAAAATCCTAACAAAAAACTTAGTCTTGAACTTAGTTATGAATCCCCAATCGCCAAATTAAATGTTTGATTACTAATACATTACCACATCAATCTATTTGATTAGACCTTATAAAAGCCAAAAGCACCATAGTTACGACAGACTTCAACATGGTTGGCTTTCTATCGCTCCTACGGTGCTCATGGAATAAATCTTTTTTGAAAATCATATATACTCATTACTCAACAAGAGTCCCTTACAAAAGATTTTCGACTATTTCAAATTTCGGATTTCTAATTTCAAGGATGAAGTAGAATAACACGAGTTTTTACAAAAATAAATTAGGTATCCAATATCTAAGTTAGCGAGCAAAATAAGCTTTAATAAACGAAAATTTTCTTGTTTTCCTTTGTACAAGCTGTGTAGGAGCGACAGTTTGGTAGCAATAAGTCTTGAGAAAAACCTTTTTTGAGCGCCGTAGGTGCGACAGAAAGCTATAAGCTTGAAGTCTGTCGCGCCTACGGCGCTCGTTTAATAGGTCAGGAAATAGATTCACTTCTACCAAACTGTCGCTCCTACGGAGCTGATAAAAAGACTGAGTTCTGTAGAAAACCCTAATAAACAGGCTTATCAATGTTATATAATTGATAAAGTTAATTTTAATGTAAGGAATTGATAATTAAAACTTTACATTCACAATTCACAACTCATAATTCAGCAGTAATACTTAACGTCTGAAATAAACAGTTTCCATAATCCTACGTAAACTCCTGACTAACAACTTGTCATAACAGGTTGTGGTAGTCGACTTATCGCTATAAAATCCACAAACTCTGTTTCCGATGAAATATACTGAGGCTGAGATGGCTCCTCTTTTACCAAATCTGTACTTAAATATTTTTTATTACTATCGCACAACAAGGTTACGACCACAGAATCTTGACCTAGCTGTTCATGGAGTTTTATAGCACCTATCACATTGGCACCAGCAGAAATCCCAACCGCTAAACCTAACTGCGTCGAAAGTTTTTGTGCCATAATAATAGCATCCCCATCATTTGCCTGAATCACCTCATCCAATTCTTTTAATTTTACCAAATCAGGAATGAATTCATCTGAAATCCCCTGAATTCGGTGAGAACCAACCTTATAACCAGTCGTCAAAGTTGGACTTTCAGCAGGTTCTAATGGATGAAGCTTGATGCTTGGATTCATAGACTTCAGAAAAGCTCCAGTTCCCATTATGGTACCACCTGTTCCAACACCAGCAACAAATGCATCAGGAACTAATCCAATACTCTCTAGTTGATGCCAAATTTCGGGTCCAGTAGTTTTTTCATGTGCCATGGCATTCCAAGTATTTTCAAACTGGCGTGGCAAAAAGTAAGTATCAGAATTAGCACGCATCTCTTCTGTCAACTTAATACTTCCCAAAAATCCACCCTCCTCCTTACTTATCAGCAGAATGTATGCACCAAGTGACTTGATAATATCAATTCTTTCTTTACTCAACCAGTTGGGCATCACAATAGTCACAGGATGTCCAAGCGCTTTACCGATGGCAGAAAATGCTATCCCAGTATTGCCACTTGTCGCCTCGATGATGGTATCTGTTGGACGAATCAAATTTTGAAGGTAGGCCTGTTGCAAAATGAACAAAGCCATACGGTCTTTAATACTTCCTGTCAGATTATAGTGCTCACATTTTACAAAAACTCTCCCCTCCTTTCCTTTGTACAAATACTTGAGCTCAAGCATTGGCGTGTTTCCCACCAATTGCCATAAACTCTTAAATTTAGTTTGCACACGATCGTTTGTTTCAACAGAATTGTTCATGATAGTCTTTATCTAATTATTTGTAAATTCTCTAACAAATGTCCTAGATTTTCAAATTTCATCATATGCCTACGATAATTTTCCGTAAAATATTCGGTTATTTACACAATTACTGAATATTTTTCAGAATTAGATTTGAGTTATGTGCTTAGGCAATTTGTAACAGGCATTTTAAATCTAATTTTGCTCACTTACAAAAAAGCATATTTCTCTAATTTCGAAATCAGAAATCCTGTATCCACAATTGATTAAAATCCTTCATAAAGTCTATATAGCAATAACATGAACTCCTTAGACCAGACCGACATAGAGATATTGAAACTGCTTCAAGAGAATGCAGAGTTATCCATCAAAGAAATAGCCAATAAGACCTTCAAATCGAACGCCTCTGTTCACGAAAGGATTCGAAGACTTAAGGAAAATGGCTATATCAAAAAAACCGTAGCCATATTAGATAGACGACTGGTAAACTGTAATTTGATAGCCTTTTGCCATGTCCTATTAAATAATCATGCTTCAAAAACCTTAGATTCATTTGAAAAAGAGGTGATTAAGTTTCCAGAAGTAATGGAGTGTTATCAGATGACGGGGACTTTCGATTTTATTTTAAGAGTAGTTACCCCAGATATCGACGCATATCACGATTTTTACAGAAACAAACTCGCTAACCTAGCTGATATTGCAACAGTTCAAACTTTCTTCGTTCTTTCTGAAGCAAAAAGTGAAACTGCTTACCCACTTTAGCGAACCAATTTGAGTGTAGTAAAGGGATTAGATGGGGTGCATTTATTTAAAGGTCGAACATTTGAAATACCAGCTTGTTGATTCCGTTATACTAACCTCAGCAATGTGCAGCTTTTTTACTTAAAATATTAATTGGTGGGGAATCAATCAAGCACAAATAACCAACACTAAATTGCTCATATACAGCATACTACATTTCACTAAAATTTCATCCTACCTTCTTCCTATTATGAAAACCTATTTTATTCTTGCGCTAATTTTCTTGACTAATCATTGCAAAGACACAACATCTTCCAGCACTGCATTAAGCAATAACCTTAGGAATACAGTCAATCCACAGAAGTTGATTAATGCCACTGGGAACACCCTTGCCACTAGGTTCAATCCACCTTTGGGATATAAAAGAAGAAAACTACCTCCTGCCTCCTTCGGCTATTTTCTACGAAATCTTCCCTTAAAACCCATAGGTTCAAAAGTGATGTATTATAATGGTTCCTTTAAAAAAGCGAACGTTTATGAAGCTGTAGTTGACATGGAAATATCAAATGAGAATTTACAGCAATGCGCCGATGCTGTCATGCGTTTGAGGGGAGAATATTTGTACGCCAAAAAAGCTTACCATGAAATTTCCTTCAGACTAACCAATGGCTTCAGGATGGATTACTCAGAATGGATAAAAGGCAACAGACTTGCTGTGGAGGGCAATCACACGTATTGGCGAATGAAATCATCGCCTTCCAACACTTATCAAGATTTTCGTAGATACATGGAGGTTGTTTTTGCCTATGCTAGTACGATATCCTTATCTCAATCTCTCAAATCTAAGAATTTAGGAGAGCTTCAGATTGGTGATGTTTTTATTCAAGCAGGTTCGCCAGGACATGCAGTCACCGTTGTGGATGTTGCAGAAAACGATAAAGGGAAAAAAATATTTCTGCTCGCACAGAGCTATATGCCAGCTCAAGAAACACAAATATTACGAAACTTCAATGACAAGAACATTAGCCCTTGGTACTCAGGTGATATAGCTGACAAGCTATTCACTCCTGAGTGGACTTTTATGTCTTCTCATTTAAAAACATGGTAAAATCCCCGATATTTCCAGAAACTCAAACTTTCTTCACAAATACCTCTCATAGGCAAAGCAAATTCGTTTGTCTGGTGGCAAAATAATTCATCGCTTTCCGAATAATAAATCGAACAGCTTTTCAAGGGCTAATCGTATAAAATCATAAATTCGGCAAAACCTTTTTAGCTATATTTATAAGGAATTGACAATATTTTAAATTATTGAGATAAACACTCCATGTTATAAATCAAAGATCACAAAAACGTTTTTATTCACCTTATAAATTCCTAGCATTATGTCTGATGACCAAGAAATTACACCAGAGAATTCAGTTATTAAATATGGACACTTTTCTGTGATCGAAGAAGAGTTAGACTTTCCTTTCGATGATTTAGAATCAAGATTTGACAACGTAACTAGCTGGCTCCAACAAATATGTGATGAAGGTGGTCCAGCACATTCAATCAAAGAATATAAAATCGGTCTAATCTATTCAGAATTTGAATATACACTTTAATTTCATGGCGTTAACACATACCAACAAGATCGCCATACAGAACTAATTAAAATAGAATTTCAACCCACTGAACTATTTTTTACCCTTCCAAATGACTATTTTGAAGGCCTTTCATACGACGCAATTAAGGAAAAAATCATGGAAGAGTTAAGTAAATTTGTAAAGAGTGATGCTTTCAAAAAATCTTTTATCTCACAAGCCCAAAGTGTAATTTTTCAACCCACTGGAGATGTGCTTTGGCCAGAGGAGTAGTATGTAATAATTGGGAGAATTGAATTGGATGTGAAGGGTATCTTTTGCATAGATTCGAAGCGGATTTCATTCAAGTCCTGGAAAAAGAGGTTCTAATTTATCGATTATCCCCATTTATTATATCGTTCAGCAATCTTGTATACATACCCATCTGGTAACCTGAGGAAAATCTTAACAAAAAACAATATTCAATAAATTGTTTCTTAGACCTATTTTAGCACTAGGCATTTTAGGGATTTTCGTAAATGGTACAAAAGTTCAAGCTTATACAAAAATGGAGACAACAAGAAGATGTCAATAGAGGGATAGCTAAAACAATTGAGGAGAATAAAAATTTTTGTTTACTTCCAAAGTCTTATACTTTTCTATTGATTGTTTTCAATTATGTGAGGGATAAGCCTTATGTTACAGGAAAGGGTAATGTGATAAAAATTGATTAATTTTGGAAGCCTTGAGAAATCTCAAGGTTTTTAATTTTAACGCAGTTTTCTATCATGATTTCCTGTGCTAGGATTCTTATACTTTCCTGCTTTATTGGAACTTCCTCTACCATTTTTATAGTGGCCTCTCTGAGCGGATACTTGAACTTCAGTAATAACAGTCAATGTAAATGTAAATAGCAGTCCAATTAATACTGATTTTCTAAATATGATTTTTTCGTTTTACTGTGATTTTATAAATTTTACCTATTTAAGTATGAATGACTTTTTAGAACAGTATAGTTAAATTTTAAGTCCACAATAAGACCATAAAATTAGAAAATACCATTGCAACAGTGATTCTACTTTATTAAAAAAAATCTATGTGGGTGATTTACCTTATGTATAAATCAACTAATCAAAATCCCTAACAAAAATGTTCAAAACATTCCTATCAGGGCTTATGCGAATCAACATATCTAGCCTTACATTTTCAAACAACACTTTCTACCTTCACTCCTACATATAAACCAATCCAAACAAAATCAGATTAGTAGTCTTCCGTTTGGTAGAGGTTTCTTCTAAAACTGTGAATCTTTAATTGTACTTCTGTGATAGAGGCCTAGGAGTTGCTACTAAATAAAGAATCTAGTAATGAGGTAATTGCTTGTTTTAAAGTATTTTCATTGCGCACGGTGTGGAAACCAAATACTACTTTGTTTTTTGTTATCAAAAGTCCACACTTGATAATTTCATTCATTCAAGTATTATCTACTTCTACAAAGCTTCGTTTGTTATTGTTACTTTGTATGGGGTCGATCGAGCTAAATCATATCCTACTCTTCTAGTCACTAGATGCAAAAAGGCTGTCAATTAATTAAAATAAGTGTTCATGCAACTCCACAGGAAGGTATTGTTCATTCTTTTTCAAGGATTGTTTCCTGATGGTCTAATCTTTATACTTTTCATAGCGCGAAATTTGTTTTAAATCTTTCTAACCTACAATGGCAATAATGGTAGTTTGTGAAACATCGAAAACATTAAGCGTATAGTCAACAAAGGTATATCCTATACGATATGAAAAGTATGATGATTGTTAAGCGAGGCTTTCTTGTCTAATTATTTTAAGATTTTCACCTATTTATTTCAATGTTTTATTTCCGATAACCAGTGTAGGATAAAGAGAAGTATGCACAAAACGGTATGCCTCTTACATCTCTAGGTAAGGTTTTGGATCAAGTGTTCCAACGCTGTTATCTTTCTTACTATTTTGTGAGACTGGATATTTCCCCTAAGCTTTTTCAACTTAGTATATTTTGAATGGTTCAGCCGAAACCACCCTTTTTTGGGCACAATCCATTATTTTTTACCAAGAAGAGATATTTTTCAATCTTTGAATCCTCGTATTGTTCCAACAGAAAATACTTTTTAAACTCAATGAAAATATGAATGTTTAGAGAAGCATATTCGGCAAAATAATGCTTATTGATTCATAAGAGTTTTACATATCAGGTATTTGAATTATGCTTGATAATAGAGATAATACAAATTAACAATTTCAATTCTCCCCGTTTTGAAGAACTCAAGAAAATACAAAACAAAAGGCTTATTAAATCGAAAATCTAATAAGCCTCTAAAGTTCTATTTTATTTATTCATTTTTGAGTTTCTCAGCTCAACATAAGGTTTCCATCGTTCGGTTCTATCCCAATTTATAATGCTCGCTTCTCTCTCTGTTTCCAAAAAATGAGTAAATCCTTCTATGCATGGAATGTAAAGACCTTTCTCTAAATCGTCAGCAAATATTGATACAAGTTCAGAAATAGAGTCGGCTACCCATATGCAAATGTCAGATTCAAAGTCTCTAAAAATGATTTGTCCATAGGTTCCACTCGCTGAAGGTGATAAATCTAATAATAGTGTGCATCGAGAATTGTCATTACCAATCTCTAGCCAATCGGGATTATGAATGTTACTGTCATCTATTCGTTCATCGCAATAATGAACAGTTAAATCATACGTATTCTGAATGGTAGGTAGATAATCAATTAAACTTTTACGAATATCAATAACTCTTGCAATGCTATTAAACTTTAGCCCAAAAAAGAAGTTCTCTAGATTTTTGTTAATATTAATTCCATTGTAAGTTTTATAAAGAGCTATAAAATCTTGAGGAAGCTCCTTACCAACGAGCTTTTGTAGTTTTGATATTTGATAATCAGAAACGGGCTTCTGTAGTCCATACTTTACAATTCTGGGAACATTTTCAGTGTACCAATCGGTCACTCTTTGTAAATTTTTTTGTAGCATAATTTGAATTTTAAATAAAGGTTAGAAACATCAAAATGTTATTTCAAAATAATTACGTTTAGAACTTGTCAGTGAGAACATATATGTAGTCTTAGAACTTTAAATACATTAACTTTACAGGCACACAACTCGTAATTAAACGAAAGACAATCATTGAATGCTTTCTATTGAGTTGCTAATTTAATAATAGTTTTACAAATCTAAATACCTATATGACACTCTTTACCGATGAAAAACTTTTATAATCTCTGTCTCAGGAGAAGTAACCCTAACTACACATCGAATATGGCAAACTGGAAATGGAAGAACCACAAGCATGATGCTTGAGAATACTTCTTCATGCAAATCTGTTGTGGTTTCTAACACAACTTTCTTAATTATCATTTTGCTTTTAGAAGTTGTTCAAAACAACCAGATATACTTACCATCAGGCGTTTTGCCCTTTGGACACCATTTTGAAAAAGAGAGGAGAAATTTACATTTCCTCTCCCATCGCGACCATTACAATAAATGCAAAAGGGATGTCTGAGGAAACTATGAATGAGTTCTTAAATAGAGTAGAAAGTGCCAAAAACGAACGAGTTAAAAACAAATAATCATCCAAGTAGTTAATTATTTATGAAAAATTAGAACTATTCTTCTCTCTAGGAGAAGTCCAATGATTTGAATCTTTGGATATTTAGCATTGTTTGCATCTTCACTGACCTAAATTTCCTCCTCTCAATAGCAGAATCCCTAAAGCTCACATATGTTGAAAGTTGTGGTGCGCCCTTCCACCCTGCAATAGCTATTAAAGCGTTGACACTGTTAGCTTATAGAGGTTGGTATTATTGACCAAAGGAAATTCATTGGATAGACGCAGTCTAGCCTCTGATCAATTTTATCATTATTACTCCCCATCCACTTACTCTAATTTCAAATTTGCAAATTAATTTTTGAACCAGGGTATTTCATAACAAAACCAGTAAATGTTCCTGTGTAAAGAATAGAGGTTAGAAAAACTTTCATATTATCAAAATCTGAATAAGTAAAGGAAATAGGTCCTTTTCTTTTACCTCTTCTGAATGGTAGTTATACCGTATCCATATTAATAAATTCACTTGACCCACATATCCGTGTACATTTTGTCTTAGAAACAGATATCTCATGTAGGCACTCCATATTTTTTTACGAATAAATACAACTCAAAGGAATGCCAAAACAATAGTGATAATCATCGGAGCATAAATTTGAATTTTACTTCATAAAAAGATATTTAGGAATTCTCACAAATTGATTTCTCAAACCTCTGGCAGTAAGTGAATTTATCTTTTGGATCTCAACCAAATGCTCTTAGTCATTTAAGATAAGAACTCTTTAAACAATATGATGATTTTTTGGGTAGGGTTTTCATTAGGATAGAGGAAGATAAATCCAATTTGTAGGATCTGATTACTTTCTTGGGCTTTAATTCAATTAGAGAAGGCCTTTTTAGTAAAATCTCAATTGACATGATGGATTGACTACTCAAAATGTCCAATTGTATTTTAATAAATGAAGGCCTTTTTTCTTAAAATGACTTTTGTATTGACTATCATCGAATAGTTTCCAATTTAACTTAAGTAAAAATCAGGATAGTATTTGTCTCTTAATTTTGATTTCACTAGACAAAGTGTTCCGACTTGAAGTTTAATACATTTTCTAAATCTAAAGTGAAATCCAAGAAGTCTGTCTAAATTTACCTCTATACATCAGGAAATACCCTAATTAATCATTAATTTTTAGATTTTCGCAGAAAATGGCTAAGGATAGTATGTTAGATAAAAGAAGCTAAAAACAAAAAAGCGAGTCGTTTGACTCGCTTTTGGTGGTCTCGTAGGGATTAAGACCTTGCTGATTATCAACGGCTTACAAGTCAAAACTTGCAACTGTTAGTAAAAATGTTAGTAAATGGGGCAAAAAAAAACCTAAGCCACACTTGCCAACACGCCTTGTCTTCTACTAACATACTTAAAATTTCCGCTTTTGCTCAATTGCTCTTCCAATTGATAAGCTCGAATCTTCCAATTCTGTGCTTCTGTAGTAGCTTCTTCAACTAATCGCTTCCAAAAACCTACAGGTTCTTCTTTTGTCTCAACATCCAGAAAGTAAGTAATAGGAACACCAAGAATATCACAAATTTTCTCTAATGTATCAACTCTGGTACTTCCTGAATCAATCATTCTTTTAATACCACCTTGAGACATTCCTATTTTTTCACAAAGTTCGACCTGAGTCATTCCTTTTTCTTTAAGAGCTTTCTTTAACTTTTCTGCGAAATTTTTCATAATTGTACCTTTTTAAATGCTTTTAATAAAGCTATTTGACACAAAAATTAAATATTTTAATAAAAATCACACTTTTGTACGATTAATATTTGGATAATAACATTTTTGTACGATATTTGTACTCATAAATCGCACAAAAAACGAATTATATACGAATATAAAACGAAAAGTGCGATTTGTAGTTATTTAGTTCATTAAAAAATATACCACATATCTATGATTTCGAAGGATGAAATAAAAAAAGCCTATCGCTCGCTGACACGAGTTGACCGAAAACAGATAAAGGATGTTGTATGTAATACATTTGGATACAAGGAGCGAAACTTCCAAGAAAAAATGTCAGGTGAATATAATTGGTCGAAAGCTGAGATAGGAGTTTTGAAAAGTTTACTTGAAATTGATGGCGCATAACAAAGTATTTAGGATTCATTATTAAGACAACTTTACATCCTTATACCCTCATTACAAAAATTCCCCTACACAGTTCAGCGTAGGGGAAATGAGGAAGACAATTACGGGGTGAGGTTAGAACTGGAAATTTTACTTTTCACCCCCTGTCTTCTTTTCGATTTACGCATTTTATTTAATTAATAGTCACACATAAATCTAACAACAATGACATCTTTTAACAAATACAAAAAGGCTCTTGAAAAAAGGAACCGTGTCCTTAAGAAGCAAAATGCCATTTATCACAATGCCTTTATGGAAATAAATTTGTTATTGTGCCAAGATTTTTCGGCTGAACAACGGCTGAAAAATATCATCAGCGTTGTTCAAGCTTCTAGAATAGATGTTGCTATGATAGCACCTACTTCGACGGTCGTTTTGGTTTGAGTAATGGATACTTTTTGTAAACATAAACAAATACTGAGTCATCGTTGGTATTTCCCTCAAGGTCAGAATCAAGCATTCCTAGATGATGTCCCCAAGATTCGATAGAACGTGCAATCCTCTTTGTTTTTGCATGCCAAAAATGAAAGTGTTTTACATCAAACTTTTCTTTTTTGGAATTTCGGAGATGTTCCTTACGTCTTCTTTCAGGGTCATCTGTAATTCCAATATACCATCTTTGGTGGTCGGGTGAAATAAGTGATTTTTTGATTAGCCATTGGTTAATTTGACTAATAATAGACTGTGCAGTCTGAGAATTAAGAGAGTTGTAGGCCATTATTGTTTTTTATTTTTAAGTGTAAGGTTGGAAAGGCTTAAAGAGAGTAACCTGAGAAGAACTCTCTTCTTTCCACCTCCTTAAAGATAGACAAATGTGGTTGTTTCATATAAAATTATTGTGAATTTATTTGATTGGATTAATAGTTCATTACGTTCATTTAACCCTCTATTACACCATGAATATTCCAGAGTTCGTCCGTTCTTTGTCGAGTGACCCACTTATTCAGTTTTTCTTTGCCATGTGTTTGGGAGGTTTGTTTATGGCCTTCTTTGGTGAGCTTCTCTGCAACTCGAAGTTTTTCAGAGATTTATTGATTGGAAAGGACAACGATAATGCCTAACGATTTTCATATATACGCAGGATTTGTGATGGGTGCTTTGCTAGTGGCATGGTACTATCGAAATAACAAAAGACCTCCGACTAGTTGCCTATGAAACGTCCGAATATCCTTTCAAAAGTCTATGACGTTATGGATGATTCTCAGCAGGAAACCTTTCGGCAAAAGCTGAAGGAAATTGGCTTGAATTCTAGGGTTTTCCATGAGAATTACAAGCTTGATACCTGCAAAATCAATGTCATGGATTGTTACGATTTGATGGTGCTGATACTTGCACCCGACCGACAATTTGAGCATCCCTATTACGTGCTTGACTCGATTTTGAATCCTAGGAAAAAGCCTAGAAAAGTAGCCTCAACAGTGACACCTGAGCCACGAAAAAACGTAGCTAAACAGGTTGATTTAGAGGAGATTATTGAGGAGAGAAAGGAGGAATTGAAAGAGGTGGATTTATCAAGTAAAATCCTGAGAATTGCCTATTCGGGTTACTCCATGCAACAATTGAAATTGACTGACGGCTCGCTCGTGAAAGTTGATCCACGATACGAGTACCATTATAAAAAAGATATTGTGGGCTATCGAATGGTAGCACCGACAATGAAGTAAGTTTAGAGAGAGCATCATAAACACCCGATTCGCTTGGGTTGGGTGTTTATTTCAACAATGTTGGCTTTACTTGTAGAGTACCCTTATTTTATGAATATGGGTTATTTTCATACGTATAATGTAATAGGTTATCATTATTAAATCTGTTTTGGAAGGGGTTTTCTTTAAAGATTCCCACAGGGTTCGACTCTCTGGCAGAAGCAACGGGAAATAGCGTAGTGATGATTCTAAGCCTTGACAAGCGAAGTTTTGTCACTACATACCAAAAACAATTATGAGAATTGAAAAAACGTTTAGTCACCAATTTGGAAAGGTCATCGAAAGGTATCATGCTTTTGCTAAAGAGCATAATGAGGTTCAGTTTGTAACCAAAAGTACCATGTTGAGAGAACCACATCTATCAAAGTTAAAATCCATTGCATCGTTGTATTTAAAACAGTTCTGGAACTGCATGAACAGTCCTTTATGGGCTGATTCTGACCGTGTGCCAGTTTTACAAGTCACTCGTTGGGATTTGGCTAATCTTTGTGGTTGCAGTCGCAGGGCTGTACAAGACCATTTGGCACGTTTAAGCACCTTTGGGGTGATTACCGTAGAGGAGTTTGAAGAAGGTAGAGTTAATGGCTATAAGATAGCTCTAAACCTCTGGTTATTGCTTGGAATCGACCAATTCAAGCCAAAAATCCAAAGCTGGACTGAAAAACCAACTACAATTTTGAAAGCCTTTGCCCCTTCTGAGGTGCAAACTTTGCCACACTTAACTAACCAAATAGAAAATTTAAATAATTCATATATAGCGGAAGGTGTGGAAAACCTATCCCAAGAAAGACACCAAGAAAATTGCCAAGAAAAACAAGAAATAGCCCAAAACCCTGAAATTGACCAAGAAAACTGCCAAGAAAAAAACACGGGGGGCGCCGAAAATTCTTTCATCAGTTCAGACGAACGTTTTGAAGCCTACCGCAAAGGAAATCTCAACAAGATTCGTTACCAAAATGCACCAAAACCAGAGCCAAAAGGTTTAACTGACCTTGAAAAGGCTACGATTGTAAACAATTTCTGGAAATATGTGAAAGATGTGTTCTACCCACAACGCAACTATACCCCAATTGAGTCCGAAATTAAGAAAGTGATTCACAGAGACGTGTTTAACGGCTTTAAAAATGAGAATCCAAAGGAGAACACCTTCGAATTCTGGCAGATTTATAGCATGATGCTCCAGTATTGGGCAGATAAAAAGCAGGCTTTTGACGCTCGTAAGGACAGAGAGGCATATCACCCAACAAAATACTTCTCGAAAGACTATGGAACACACCAAAAACAAGGATTCTTGGTAGTGTTGCAATGGGCTAAAAAAGCCGAAAAGTCACTTAAAGAGATAGAATTCGAAAAAGAGCTTGAGCGTGCCAAATTGACTATGATGCAATACCCAATGACGGGTGTTGTACCACGTGGTCAAGGAAATAAAATCAAGGATATTGCCCAATTAGCACAATATTTTAATCGCAAGTTGAGCGTAAAAACCAATAGTGACTATGTACAAAAATTCAACAACTTTCTAACAACAACTAACTTTCTAAGACCATGCAACCAACAATATCAGCACCAGTAGTGAAATGGAAATTAAAGTACATCTTACCCAACGGAGTATGGCTTCCAACCAAAGGAGCATCTGATTTAATCATCTTTGGTAGAAATAGTTCAGAACGTCTCAAATCAGCCTCGAAGCTTGTGAGCGGATTTAAAGACCCCATCGACAATGCTTTTATTTACGAAGTAGGTTTCAATGGTAAAATGATAGCCCAATACGATAAGACTTTAAAGAGGTTTCTTATGTGCTAGTAACAATATTCAATGATTTAACTTCGAGTAATTATGTACACTGACCAAACACTTTTGACTTTTGGGAAATACAAATTCACTCAATTGTGTAGAGTACCACCAGAGTATCTATTGAGAATACATCAAGCTAAGAGCTATTTTAATCAAGAACTTAAAGAGTACATTATCAATAATCTCGAAAGGATAATTCAGCGACGGGACGGCATCATACTAACACCAATAGTCTATTTCCCATGCAAAAAGGTTATTTATATTTCGAAAAAAGAGGCTAATAAGTTCCTTGAGTCAATTAAATATTTGGAACAAAATCACAAAAAGCCTGTACGAGCTTACGAGTGTGACAAGTGTAGATATTGGCATATTACTTCACGAGAAACTTTTGATAGCAAAATGAAAGCCCAGGAATTTAGATATCCTCTCGAGAAATTAAAAATTGATAGCAAAAATTAAAGCACTGTTGTGTCTACGCAAACAGATCCGTTAAATCTTCACTATAAATTGATAGCAAACTATGGAATGTCATGTGTGCAAAAAGGAAGCTCCATTCCTTTCAAGAACTGTACCCCTTGGTAAAAAGTGTAAAGTTTGGGCTTGTGAAAAGTGTTTGAAAGCGCACTATCCCCAAATGGTCGATAAAAAGCAATTAAAGAATACTAAAGAAATCGTAAAAGCATTCAACAATGGAAAAGGTAGAGTTTAGAGTATTGCGCTTCGAAGATTGTAGAAGCTCACAAAGTGAATTAGAAATCGGTGGTGTCTACACTGGAGAGATTGACAAGAACAGAGTCTACTTCACAGACCAAGCAGGTGATAATTGGACTTTTTATTTGAACGACACTTGCGAACTTGTATGAGAAACTCCACCGCTCAGAAAGAAGCTTTTAACATAGAGTTTTTTGCAGAATCTGTCTCCAATATCATTACTGCACTTCTTGTTTTACTTTTTTTAGCACTCATCAAATGAAACAATTTACACAACTGACAATCAGAGCTTTGGACAGCGTCGAAAACGAAGACTTAGTTCAAATTATGAACAACGTCATGGACAAAGAAGGTCTCAAAACGGGTCAATCTGTTATAGAATTCATCATTCGAGACTATATCCGAAAAAAGAATGAGCTATACAACGTCAAGGAAGATTTGGCTAAGTATAAACTAAATGCTGAAAAGGAGATTAAAACTCTCAAAGAGGATAATAAAGGCATGAAGGACACAATGAAGCTATTCAATGAGTTTTCGAAAATGGTAAAGAAATATGATAAATAGCATAGAACTAAACATTGACCTGTATGAATACCAAGTAATCAGAATAGTTTGCTACAGGCAATTCCAACTAATTTCAGCACATTTTAGAGTTCAAAAGTCTGCAAGTATTGACCCATCGTTAATTGTGGCAACACTGTAAAGTACTATGTTTTCTGTAAGTCCAGAACTCATAAAATTGAAAAAGAACGGTTACCTGAAAATAAAGCGTCACTACTTCGGAGGCATGAGTGTGGAAATTTAATAATCTTTAAGACTTAATCATATTTAAGATTGGAGCAAAGAATTACCGTTAGCTCTATTTTTTGCTCCAATTTAAAATATTGTTATGTTAATATACAATTATTTTAGTACCAATAAATACTATTATGTGTATATTCCGAAAAGTCGATTGCATTCAACTTTTAAACTATAATTTATCTCATCAAAGTTTTTAGATGTCTACATTTACCATAATTCCTAAGAACGTAAACAATCATAGATTCTGGATACTCGGTTTCGATTGCTTTTTTCAATTGAATTATATAATCGTCTGCTATATTAGGAAGATCTTTGTTAAAAAAATCTTCAAAATTTGGAAAACTGTCAGCCCAAATTCCTTTGTTGATTTTTTGACAAATAATATGAGTTATGAATGAGTTACCATATCGATAAATACTTCTTTCCCTACCCTCAACTTTTGAAGCCATTTCATCCATCTTTTTAGAAATATATCTGTATATTCTTACTGCTTTTATAATCTTATGCGCCGAGGTGTTTTGATTAAACAAATCTGTATATGGCTGTTTAGATACATCTTCCCACAACCTCCCAGATTCTTTTTTTACCATTGTTGAGTAATCAACATTGTTAAATAAGGAAGCTAAACTAAATCCAACCTCTTCTAGTAGATAATTATTTTCATCCACAATAATTCTTTCATTTGTTCTTTTATAATGATACTCTATGTTTTCTAGTTTAAGTTCAATTTTCAATCTTGCTTGCTCAGTGTCTAATGATACGAAATCTTTTTTCTCTACCTTATTTTGAGTATTTGTTGCAATGGTAATTCTCTGTCCAAAACCTTCTGGACTGTCTTCGAGTGAAATAAATTTTACCATTACCTTTACCTTACTTAATTCGTTAGGGTTACTAGTATGAAGTGAACCGATTGAGCCAAGCGTTTGTGCTCCATTTACTACAGAAATCCCATTACATTTAAATGCACCAACTAGTTTATCTGCACCACCTAAAGGCTTCTTTTTAATACTTTCGCATAAAATAGTTATACCATTATTAAAATAGATAAAGTTATCTGGCTCTGTCTTTATAGTTTTAATAATTTCATCATTAACAGTAGATACACCCAAAAAATTTCTTATATTCTCGGTAAAAAGTCTCCTACCATATTTATCCCATAAATTGCCTAAATCAGTTCCAGCAATCTGACCGTAATATGATTTAAATGGTTGTTCTATGTGACCCCAGTTTAAAATTGTAATATCTTCGTTAATTGGGGCAATTCCTCCACCAGTTTCTAACCCTTTATAAACTTTATCTATGTTGAAATCAGTAAACATTAAAAGTTCCTCCGTTTCATTTTGTTCATCTAAAAGCTCTGTTATTGAGTCTAAATTATGAGTTGAGAGTTTTTTGCCAGTATATGCGAATATTATTTGTATTTTAACAGTTGAATCATCTAAAGCTTCCAGTATTTCATCTTTTTTATTATTAACCTTGCTATTAAATTTTTTTAAATCTGCATCAATTAATCTTTTAACCCCTTTTGTGAATTTTTCCACGTCTCCATTATCAATACCTCCAACACCACTATGAATATATTTGCTTTGAACTAGCCAAAGTATTTTGGCTGACCTATTATAGTAAATTGCATCGATTCCATTATCATCAAAACCATCGGTTATTGAAGAGGTGGCAGTGTCAATATCCGCAACAGCCTCTATTGTTAGTGCATAAGCGGCTAAGGCTCTGGTCAAGAAAAAATTTTGCTTTTCTTCATCTTTAGTTGATGTTGGTAGATCACTTAAATCAATTTTACCTTTAAAAGTCTTTTCAAGATAGTTTTTAATTCTATTTACTATTAACTTGCTCATAGGGGTAATAAAGTTATTTTGAATAAATTCTTTTGTTGATTTACAAATTACAGTTTTAAAATTCTTTAAAGCTAAGATTATATATAAAAAAATTAGGTTTTGCATTTTATTAACAAAAGTCAATATTCAATAAACTGTAAACTTTTATATGTCGAAGATTTGTAGGAATTCTCAATCTAAAATATGCTTCTGTAACTACACTGATTTTCATAGGAAAACTTAAATTTAGTATACAGCACTTAGATTTATAGCCAAAACAAATACTTATTTTACCTTTGCGCCTACTTCATAGTTCTAACATTTACATGAAGTTCACAACTAGCATTAAATAAATCAATTAATAATTCACAACCTAAAATTCAAAATGAAATTTTTTTATTATCTACTACTATTTCTCGTACTAATTTCTTGCTCCAAGGACGAACCAGTAATTGCAGATTTTGATGTAAGTTTAGCCGAAAATGGGAAGGGAACTCTGACCAACAAATCAACTGGTGCTGATACCTATGAATGGGATTTTGGCAATGGAATCAATTCAATAGAAAAAAAACATCTGTACAGTATGATTCAAACAAAGACTATACAATTAACTCAACAGCAAAAGGCAAATCTGGACAAAATACAAAACCTAAGACTGTCAAAATCACAAATGTTATTGAACCAAGTGATAATTTTGTAGGGACATTTTCAGGAACAATGTTATATTCGTGTTGTAACACTCAGAATAAAACTATCAGAAAAGCGATTATTAAAATCAACAAAGTTGACAAAAATACCATAAGCGTAGAACTAACACAATTAGGTGGCTATGTTAGTTACAATATTTATCAAGAAAGCCTTGTAAGTGATATATTCAGGTTTTCAAAAGTAAAAGCTGAGAGTCAAACATCATTCAAAATTGATGAAAGTATTGTAACATTTGACGGGACTTCAAATCGAAGATGTGTTGGTGCGATGACTATTACTGGGTCAAATCTTATCATTAAATTTGATTCCGATTTCTTCTCACACAAATATGAAATGACATTACAAAAAAATTAGTTTTATAAAGATTATATTTTCGGATAGATAGAAATTACGTTTGTTGTTTCCCTTACTGTAGAAATTATATTATGATTTGCTACTGTATTTAGTAAGATAAATGTATTTGTTTTAGTGATAGAAATCTTGGCTCATGACTAAATCAAAAGATTCTTCAAACGTCTTTTTCTCAAAAGCACTAAGCTCAAGTATATGAGATAAAGCAAAAGGAGGAGCCAGAAGTGTTATATTTACGTTATTCTCTTCAATTTTGTCTTTGTTTTTTTCTCTTCTTTCTTGTTGTTCCAAAGAAATTTGTTCTCCAATCTCTGTTTCGAATTTTTTTCTAAGTATTACGTACAATTTTTGTATTAATTCAAAAACATCTTTAGCATATCTCAACACCTCTTCTTTAGTTGGAAAATAACCTTTATGCACTACACTATTGCGAAACTCTACTGCTTTTTGGTTTAATATGGAAGGAGGTTCTTTGAAAGCCATTACATACAAAGCCAGAAAAGCTCCAATTTGACGTTCGGATTGTCTTGACATTTCTTTGTACATTTTTTCAATAATGGATTTTTCTATTTTTTCAGAAGAAAGAACAATTTTGATGAAAAATTCATAAAAGCGTTCAACGGATGCTGTTAATGACAATACGGATTCTAGATAATAATCCGATTTTATGGCGCACAATCCAGATTCATAAAGTAGTTCAAATTTGAATGCTTGAATTTCTAAAAGATTAACGTGCCCCTTAGAACATCTAAAAAAATACAAGTCATTTTCTTCAATTGAAACATGACCTTCAATATTAATATTCAGAGATTGTTGCTCGTATGCTTCTATTGAACATCTTGAACATGTTGTAGAAATCTTCATTCAATATTTGGGGTTTTAGAATTATTAAATTTATAGAATTGAATATATAATGCAATATATCTTCATCCATTAATAGGACGTTTTATAGAGAAAGTTGGCAATCAACTACTGCATTTAATGACGCTTTCTATAATGGTTTCCTGTACTTGGATTCTTATACTTTCAGAACTTCCTCTACCATTTTTATAGTGTCCTCTCTGAGCAGATACTTCAACTCCAGTTGTTACAGTAAATACAAACAGTAGTCCAATTAATAATGATTTTCTAAACATGATTTTTTCTTTTTGAGGTGATTTAATAGAATTTAGTTACTTAAAATAAACGGCTTTAGAATAAGTGGTTGATTTCAGGAATAATCGGACAAGAATCGTATTTCTATTTTAGGCTACTCTATGCTGTTTTTTGTAATATTCATATCTTTTGCGAGTTGAATTACTAAACTGTTAGCTTCTGTCAACATCTTGATATTGATGATATGTTGCTTTTCCCATTCAGTAACTGAACCATTATTTTTATGAAGTTGATTCATTGGGGTGTCCTGTAATCTAAACATTTTCATTTGAAAACTATCTAAGTCTGCACTAATTTTTGGTGAAGTGAGATTCCTTGCTTTTAAAGATTCAACTCTCCATTGTGATAATAAACTTACAGCGTCCTCAGAATATTTCTCAAAGGCTTTTTGATGCCTTGCGGTATCATAAGCCACTGATGTTTTGAACCAGCTAATATCAGCCAATAATGTTTCGTAAGTGATTAAAGTTTTTGAAGCATCATCCAAGAGTTTACTTTGTGCTTGCAGAATGATTTCATTTTTTAATCTTGTCCTTTGTATCTCGTTGGTTACATAGGGTATTAAAAAACCTGATATAATTGCTGTTGCAAACAATAAAATAATCTTTTCAACAAACGATTCACTTCGGATTGTTTTTGCAAGAATTGATTTCTCTTCTTTCTTTTCCATAGTTATTAATAGTTTATAATACAAAATATAACAGCAATATACTTAATTTTCAGAACCACATTACAACCAAAAAATAAGAATTGAGACTATTAAAAGTGTATTTCAACTTTATGATCCAAAATCAATATACGTAATTTACCTTATGTATATTAACAGAAAAAAAACCTTGACAAAAATGCAAAACACATTCCTGTCAAGGTTTATTAAAACCACCGCAACTGACCTTACTTTTTCCGAACGGCACTTACCACTGTCACAATCCCAAATATAAAAACCAATCCTAACAAAATCAGGTTAGTAACCTTTTGTTTGGCTGTGGTTTGTTCTAAATTAGCGAGTCTTTGTTGTACTTCTGCGTCGGTAGCATCGGAGTCGCTACCAAATAATGAACCGAGTAATGATGTAATTGCTTGCATTTGCTATCAAATTTTTAAGGTGTTTTCCCTGAGCATGGTGTGGCCACACAACAGTGCTTTGTTTTTTGCTATCATTTTTGCCAAAATTCACCAGGCTTTTCAACTCGAGTTTTGAATTTTTGCTATCAAAAGTTTTATAAAGGTAAATGTCACAACAAAAGCTAGGATACCTAATAGGATTTTGGTTGCTTTATCTGAGTCCTTTTCTGTTGTTGTAATAGGCTTTTCGTCAACTGTTGAGGATGATGATACAACCAAATTTGTAGGTTCATTTAGGCTATTATTTATGGTAAATGGTTGTGCCTTGCTTAGATATGTACTACCCAAAACTTTTGCAAAGTCCTCTGCTGCTTTTTGTTCTCCTTTTTCATTCAAATGAAGTTTATCTTCTAGCCTTAGGGAATTGTCGTACAGATAAATATCGGGGCCTATTGAGATATTTGTACCTTCTACAACGGCTTTAATTGTTCCGTCAATGATACCAAGGTGTTCTTGGTAGTCTGTGACCGATGGGGCAAGGACAAAATGAAGACTTGGAAGATTTGATTCATTACGAGCCGTTTCGATAATGGTTTTGTATTCATCGGCTACTACCTCTGGGTCATTGGTAATAAATTTATCATTGTCTCCATGAATGCTCAAAATCCCACGAATTCCCGTCCTTGGTACAAGGTATTTAAGGGTATTGAGAAGTTTGATAATCGGCATTCGTTTGGATGAATTGACAAATGAATGCTCAAAGTTTTCGAATCGGGCTGACTTTGCCCATTGCTCCAAGGTAGAACCCCCAAAGCCTGCATGGTAAAATGCCACAGGACAATCATTTTGAGCTACCAATAAATCCCCTAATCTTCCCCAAATACCACGATTAATGGCAAAGTTGATATGGTCTTCAACCGAGGTATAATCTGTGGCGGTACTTGCCGAAAACTCCGTCATCGAGATAAAGCCTGTTTTCTGATAAAGTGTAGTGTCGGTCATATCTGCAAAACGTGAAGCAGGTATAATAACCCTTTCATCTTTACAGTACTTTGTACCTAAGCCCTCCGTGAAACTGTGTCCTTTTATGCCAAAAATGTCACCAATGGCAACAATTACACTGACTGATTCAGAATCGTTGGAAACCGACAAAGTGTAGTAACCTTTAGTTAGAGTGAAAGGAATAGAAAAATTGGCATTTTCTACCGTTGTGGTCAATGTTTTTGAGATGCCTCCCTTGAGTGGAATCGCCGAAAGGGTAACTTGTTTGTTACCCTTCTCAATCAATCCTTCTACCAAAATGGTAGCTTTATCTTGTACATTCCTCTGGAATGGTTGTTTATTAACAGGTGAGATTAGTTTCATTATTTTTTAATTAGCCATTGGATGAATTTATACATCAGGTAAAGGAAAACTACATTTTCAATAAATATCAAGGCTGGTGAGGCATACACAAAAAAGCCCTGATACATAGAGTCAACAGGTGTAGCATCTTCTGAAACGGTTATTGGTTCTTTTGCTGAATCTTCCTGATTCAACTTTTCTAGTCTTACGACTTCACTACGTCTTACGGTGTACATTTTGCTATCAATTTTTTAGGTTTAGAGCTGATATCTTTTTTCCTGGTCTTTGATATTGCTATCGAAATTTTGAGCGCCTGTTATCTGCAGATGAAAAGCTGCCTTTTTTTTGCTATCAAAAAGAGATTCCCCAACTTACAGACCTATTCCCCAAGTAGAAAAGAGCCATGCCCAAAACAGGTGCTTTTACTTTCTGCCAGACAACTTGAAGCTTCTTTCTTCGAATGACTTTGTTGTCTATTTCAGCCACTCTGATAAAATCCTTGGTATTCTGGTCACTGAGTTCAAATGCCTTTTGGCTTGCCTCTATGCCTTTTTGATAGTTGATATGGTTTAGTAATAGTTCATTGTATCGAACTAAAAGCGAATCATACCTCATTCTATCAGACACGATATTTCGTAGTTGGATAGCTGTAATTTGGTAGAGTTTACCTGTTGATTGGTTGGAGCTGTCCGTAGTGCTTTTCGAAAAGCTTTTCAACGGTAGAATCAGGTATAGAAACAATGATAACCTTAATATCTTTTTCATCTTGTAGGTGCTTTTCCTGTGTTTTTTCAGTGTTAGAAAGTCCATTTTTAAAAGCCTCGTAGGCTATTTTCTGCATGGTGGTACGTTCAACTTCTCTTTCCTGAATTCTCTTATTAATTTCTATCTTTTGTCCTTCCAACTTTTCAGTGGAACGACTGCCAATAGTCAAATAGAGCGTAGAACAAACAAGCAAAATAACTATCCCCTGCAAAAGCCTCAGCTTCCACAGGGGTAGTTTGATGGGGATGTGTAGGTTATTAAGCATTTAACTTGTCTATTTCATCCTACAGAGTACTATGTGCCCAAGGTTGATAGTTGTTTGAACCACACCGTTGATTAAAACCATGTTCCCATCTCCATAGATTCTCAATACGCCTAAACTTGTCCCACACAATATTTGATAGTCCGAGTAATAGTTGTTTAGTGGTACATACTCACTAGGGAGTTGAATAATATTACCATCCACCGCACTAGTACCGTCCAACGTCCCAACAATATTCGTATTACCATCCACATCCTTCCAGACGGTGAGTGGTGTTGCTGTACCACCTTTATTGATCCAGTTACTTTTGAAATTTGTTGGTTTTATCAATTTGTAGAGCCTCCTTACATTTCCAGTGTTATCATCTTGACTTAGACCAATTGGCTGAAAACCTTCTCCGACGTTTTTAGGATTAACACAGTTAACGTAACATACGCTACAGTTGACCGCAGTATCGAATCCTCTAGCAAGCTTCCCTGAGGCAGAATTATTGAATACACTGTTAGATACTAAGATGTGATTGCTTGTACCTATAGATTCATTGTGAAAATAATAATTCACTCCACGCCAAAATGGATACTTTGGATGATTGGTAGGTATGTATCCAAGGCAATTTACGTTATCAAGCTTTATTATCGTACCATTGATATGATTACCTTTCAACTTCACCAACGCTTGTTCTTGTCCCTCAATGTAATAAAGTGGCGTTGCAAATCCATTGGATATACTTATCCCGAAAGCACTCATTGTTCTTTCAAAAAGAAAAGCCTCATGACAAATATCTACCCCAAAGTTTGTAATCTGGAAGTCTCCCGAAGAGTACTCAGTAGAACCTTCTGGTATATAGGTATGAACATATCTCTTACAGGCGTAGACAAAAATATTGTTCATCTTGTTGTCATCTACATGACCAAACTTAAATGCTGTTAAGTTTTCACATAAAATAGGAACAACGAATGTAACAATATCAAACTCACTAATAAATCCTCTAAGTGAATTGGGGTTGAAATGTATATCACTGATGTATGGAATATCTGTACAACTCTCAATATCAATAATGTTTTGATAAACACATCCAAAAATGTTACTAATTTTCACTTTTTCCACATTAGCTATAGCCTTCACAAATCCACTTGAACCAATAATATTGATGTTGCGAATTGTACAGAGTGTTTTTAGTTGAACTGTTGGGTTGGTATAAAACTTGGGATTTTTATAATCTTGGTCTCTGTAGCGAATACTTAAATCACAAATGGTGGATTTTTCATTCTCTATGATACTCACATTATCTGCCAATAGAAGAGTACTACCTACATTAAAATCATCCTGACTCCAGTCAATTCCTGAAAGAGTTTTATACTGAGGGATGTAAAGATTAGAGCCAATAAAATAGACTTTATCATCTAGTAAAACCTTCCCACGTGAATAAAACAAGGCACTATTGATAGCCTCAGCATCATCGTGAATACCATCCCCCTTAGCTCCAAACCATTCTGCTTTCACTTCATAGTCAAAAACTCTATCCAGAGCAAGACCCGCAGAGGTTATTATCCTCATACCAACATTGTCAAAGAGATTAGAGGCATCTTGGGAGACTCTAAAAACACCTTCTTTGCCTTCTTCATTGCAATAAAAGGTTTTGAAAAGGGTTGTTTGAAGATTTGATAGCTCTCTTAGCTCGTCTACCTTAAATCCACTTTGTAGCTTTTCCATGAAATCAATTTTCAGACCTGATTTCATCTCATTTAGAAAAGCCTCTGAACCCGTTTTTACAACTTGGTATTTCCCACCAAGAAATCTTATTAAATCCATAGGTTGCTACAGTAATATCTTTTGTGAAAAGTCAATCAACAATTCAGAGGAGCTTAATGCTATTCCGACGCTTCGAAGCATTCCGCTCTCAGGGTCATCAATAGACATTCCGCCTGCCATTGTTGCATAATAGGTTTTATTGGGTTCTAAGCCTGTAAATCCGCTTATCTTCCCTGCTAAGGCTACACGAATCAAGTTGCCTGAAACGGCGCTTGTTTTGGCAATTCCAATAGCTAGATTGTACATATCTTCATCCGTTGGGTCAAACAAGTAAACGGTTCCGTTTTGAATCGCTACCACTTTGCCAAAACCAATGTTTTCCCCTGCCGTCAAAGCGATTTCGGTCAAGTTTTCAAGCTCTGAAATCTTTGCCTGAAGGGTTGAATCATTTGATGATGTTGGAACGTACAAAATAGATGCCTGTGCAGGTGCTGTATTCATGTCCGTGCTTTCAACCTTTTCATCTAACCGCTCAAAGACTTTTTTGAAGGCTAGTGCAATCGCTGTCAAAATCAATAGCACCAGTATTAAAACATAAATCATCTTTTTTCTCATGATAAAAAATAGCCTTGCCCAATCTTTGGACAAGGCTTCTTGATAGGTTTAGAATTGGTTATTTGTAGACTTTCTTGGAGGCTTTGCGAAGTGCTTCCCCCCATGTGGGAGATTTCTTTCCCGCTTTACCTGCATTATAAATTTCTTCAACTGCCAGTAAATTGACCTTTTTGACCTTCTCCTGAGCCTTTTTCTGGCTTGGAGTATAGTTGGGCTTAGTTTTCTTTTTTTCGGGCTTAAATTCGATAATTTTGCCCTCAGGTTTTGCCTTTGATGTTACTTTTTTTGCCATAGATTAAATAGGTTTAGACTTTTTGATGATAAGATAAACTAAATAAAGAGCGCAAAGCCCTAAGAATCCTAATACATAAACCATTGGATTATCCTTCGTCTGGCTTGCTACTGTTTGTCCTGTAAGCTTTCGGTAAAGTAGCTTTCCTTTGGTTAAAACGGCTTGCCAGTACTCACCTCTAACATTCATCCAACTGATATAACCACCTTCGTAGAGTTCCCTTGGACGACTCAAAAGACCTAGGTAGTCATATTTGATGCCTTCTTGATGGGTTTTATTAAACCAGTCTGGAGTAATAAAATTCGAGACTTCAAAGCCATCAATCAAATATCCTTTCCCATCGGTTGCGTCTGCTACTTCTTCGACAAATAATGGATCATCTTCATTCTCTTTGTAGCCAGTTGTCTTTCTGAACTTTTTCAGGAAAGGATTATGGACAATTTCCATAACCTCATGACTGAGAACATAAGAGGTTCGAGAGGAGTATTTGACTAATCCGTACGGTATGCCATCATCTCCAACGGCGTGATAGCCTCCCAAGTTAGGTTCGTCAATTTCGTATTGGATGGTAACTGGATAATAACCAAGGCTTTTTGCGGTCTTTACATCTTGGAAAACTACCGCTTGAGATTCTACAGCCCACACTGGCGCAAAATGTAGGGAGAGTTGCTTGTTGATAGCATTCACCATCTTTTCAAGCCCATCTCCCTGAATCTCTTTTACATTGGATATTACGGCAATCTTAATCATCTTTCTTTCTGAATGCGTAAATCAAACCGCCAATCAATGCCACCGCTCCGAGTACTATAACTATTACTACGTTTTGCCCTGTTCGCTCTAATTGCTTCTGTTGAACACTTGGGTCTGGTTGAGTGTTAGTCGTTCCTGTGTCGATGGCATTTGGAAAGACGGAGGTAAACAAAAGTCCCACACCTGCCAAAATACCGCCCCAATTGGTGTTGGTATTCTTACTAGCTACCACATTCCCTTGATTGTCTTTTACTTCAAGGGTTGTGCCTGTGGCGGTCACAGGTGAGGCTGTTTTTCCTGTAAAGATATTCTTGATTCCTGTCCAGATGGACGAAATAGCCTGTCCTGCCTTGGTCTTCTGGTTTTGAGGCGTTGTAGTCTGGCTTTCAGACGATGTATTCATGCCTTGTGAGGCATCTACCTTCTTTTTCATGCTTCCTCCTTTCTGCCTCTCAAATAAGCCCATACTGCAACACCAATACCAACAACCAATAACGCAATGCCAATGATTAAGCCTGTTTTACTAGATTGACCTGAGTCATTTGAATCACCACTACCACCTGTTCCTGAACCGCCTACGCCTTTTTGATTCGTAGGTGCTTCAGGGTTATCTGAATTAGCTTGGTTTTTCTGTTTCTCCATTTCTGCATTGTTCAGAGATAATTCCTTGTATTCATTATCTCCCAACACCTCTGAAGCTTTTACCCAGTAGAGCGCATTTTTCAAAAATGAGTCTTTGTTCACATAAGGGTTATAGACGTAAAGAGAGCCTTCAACTTGGTGGAATACTACGCCTGAAACAATCTCTGTTCGCCCTGTGTATGTACCAACGTAGCTGAATTTCCTTGTCCACATTTTCATGATTTTCTGTTCGGGAGCATTCAAAGCATCACCCACATAAGCATGAAGTTTTACATCGGGGTCAGGAATACAACTTTCTGAATTGAGAATCCAAATAGGTTCGTCATTTGCCATAAAGTCATACTTTTGACCCGTTGGTAATTTGGCTGCATAAGCGTAGATATTTTCCTTGTTGGTGAGCAATAATTCGCCAATAGTAAGTTTAGCCATTATTCATATTTGTTTAATTTTCGCAACTCCTTTTCTTTTCGTAGTTGGATAAAGTTGAGTATTGTACCACTTATGTAGAAAAGTGCAATAGTCAAGCCCACTACAAAAGAACAGATACGAACAAGTGTGAGATACATAGTTTTATTTTGGGTAATAACGTTTACAAATCTTCTGAATCATTATTCTCAAATCATCGGGTGAAACACTCTCAGGGTCATGGTGTGGTAAATCCATTCCTGATTTACAAAGTGCAACATAACACAAGTCAGCACAGCAAAAACCATCATTAGACAAGCCTACAGGATACAGCATACTGCCAAAGATTCCTGCCCAGTTATACGGTTTTCCGTATTTACGTGCTACGTATTTTCGTGCCTCTGTTTCGTAGAACCACGGAATTTCGTAGTACTCCCAAAAATCGTGGTTGCGGTTTTTATCCTCTTCATAAATCCCTACGCCTCTATACATATCGGATGAAGCAACTTTTCCATCTGAAAAAATCAACTCACAGTGGATGATTTCTGACCTTAGAAATACCTTCATTACCTTGTCGGTAATTTCGTTGTCGTGGCGATAATCTTTGAATGCAATCAAAAACATACTATCCTAACATTTCTTCTTGGTGAGCTTCTGGCTTTGGTTTAGCTGAAGCGTCCAAGGCTTGAACTCCAATGTAACCTTCTAAAAGTTTTGAGGTCATCTCAACCTTTTCTGCCATTTCTGGCATAAATACTTTTACGAGCTGAAGCACTAAAACGCCTAAACCTGCCACAGTAGTTTTAGGGTTTTGTAAGGCTACTTGAAAGAACTTCTGGAGTCCATTTTTGTCGGCAACCTGTTGGGGATTCTGATTTTGTTGGGCTTGCTTTTCCATCAACATTTTTAACTGCAGAATCTCCTGTCTCAATTCTTCTTTATCGTTCATCGGTTTAGTCGTCTGATGGTTCTTCATTGAGGTGTTCTCCTTCCTTGATTTTTTGGTGCTTGAGCTTTTCATTTTTTATCTTCCAGTAAACATATACCGCTGAAAGTAGGAAAAAGCCTCCTTGGGCTAAGTCTGAGAAATCGTGCATAATAAAACCCAAAAACGGGATTTCAAGTAGCATATCTGAGTCGGTGTATAAAATTGTCCTAGCTAAATTCATGTCGTACTCCTCGAATGGAATGTTTGATAAAATCCTTAATCCATTCTTTGAATGATTCCCATGAATCGGGCTTGTACATGAAATAGCCTGTTAATGCAAAGAATGAGATTCCTAATACCCACAAAAGAAGCTTGCCAGTTTGGGAACTAAGCGACCCTTTCTTTTCCAAATTGTTTATGTCGTAGCCGACTGGACAAGCCTTCTGTAGGAATATTTTTACTTCTGCCACTGTGACCACTGAATCTTTGTTGTAGTCGAGCGGATTGGCACTGTATGCAGACGAACCTGCACGGTATAGAACCGTTGTATCTGATTTACCGAAAGCAGAGGGAAAATGAACCAAGAAATACAATTGATAAGCATCCTTGGGTACTCCTCTGCTTTTGATAGCTTGTTGTAAATAGGCTTTGACATAGGGCAACTGTTGTACATGATTCATCTTTGCCAGTGCAGCCGTTGTAGTGCCGATGGATCGTGCGGTTGCCTCTAGGAACTGAATCAAACCCGTTGCGGTACTGCTTGGGTTCTTTGCTTGTGGATTCAGTCTTGATTCAGCCCACATTACTATCATGAGCCAGTCTGGATTGGCTATTCCTAAGTCATCACATATCGCTCTGACTGTGTTTTCAAATGCAGTGCGTAGTGATGAAGGGATTTTCTCAATATAGACGAGGCTCATAGAATATAGGTATTTTACTAGCGTATTTACGGTCTTTTTTGTGCAATTTGATTGCCTTGGTAACTGATTGCTTAAAAAAGCATTTGACATCAATTACCTCTAATTTACCATCGTGGTCACCATAAACTGTATCGAGTACTTTGTTGCCACGATACGCTTTTTCGTGTTCCAAGGCTATGACATAGCCATCACTTTTGCCTAAACAAACAGGACTGAAAACAGCTAAATACACATCGTAGGCACAATTCATTTTCCCCACGTAGGGTTTGAGATAAGGCAATACTAAATGTTCTAATTGCCACTCTCCATATTTGCCTTTTACCTGATCCAATGTGTAACCTAACCTTGCAAGTGTCGATGGTAAGCACTGAATGAGTCCGAAGGCATTGCTACTTTTATTCGTTGCTTGTGAATCGAATCTTGATTCAACCCAAATCACTAGCATGAGCCATTCAGGTTTGATTTGTAGTTTGGCTGACACCTCTCGAACTTTCGAGATAAACCCAAAGGGATTTCTAAACGTCAGCCATTCGAAAGGTAGTATTTCCATATTAAATCCAACGGGAAATTAGTCTTGCGAACACAATCAACAAAATCCCTGAACCTAGCGCCGTAGCACCTAATTTCAAGGTGCTTGCTGTGTCAAATTGTACGTTGATGTTTGCGCCTACAGTACCTAGATTCCCTAAAATTCCAGATTGGTTATTCATAGTTTAATAATTGAGTTTTAAGGTAATCATACGATTCTCCATGCGTTGCTGTTGGTCTCCACTCCATGAGAAAAGAATCTTTTTCCAACTGGTGACACGTGTCCATAAGGTAGCCGAATCCTTCTTGCCATATTTGGCGTTGTAGGTTTGCACCATAGTATGAAATTGGTCATCGGTCAAAGACAAAGCTTTAATGTAGGAATCTCGCAAGTCATCCGAATTACCAAACCAACTATCAAAATAGGCGTGGAATTCTTCTACTAATGGGTTTGGATTCCAACCTTTGGGAATTCCACTTCCTGAGTCTGGCAAGGGTAATTCGAGATAGGTTTCTTCTTTGGGTTTCGTTAGTCTCTGATACCCTAAATAGGCAATAAAGGCAAACAATACATACCAAAAGAACCTTGATGCAGTAAGGAATTTAATTCCAGTACCGATGCCATCTACGGCTGATTTTAAAGCTCCTTTCACTAATTACCTCCCCTTTTAAAGATTCCACTCAATAGTTTAACGGTTACAAAACCGACTACTGCTGTAATTGCTCCCTTGATAATAAGCTCTTTTACTGACCATCCCTCACCCGTTGAAACACTGGATACTTCTACTGTTTTAGTTTCTCCTGTTGAAGTGGTTTTCTGTACCGATTTTTTGACTACTTGTACCGTTGGACTTGGTTTAACTAAAGAACAGTACTGAGCTGATACATAACCAACACCACCGAGTGCTAAATTGAACTTTAAGAAGCCGTTTGTTACTTTGCCGTCACTCTGACCAATCAAATCACCTTTGTTGACTTGGTTTTTGATAGTAGCAGTCAAACTCGCACCGTTTCGAATTCGTACTGAATCACCTGTACAGTAGTAGTTTTTAGTGCCTGAAACGACTGTTGGTGTCGAGATGGTTGAAATATCTGATAACGGAACAATGACATTTGCACGGTATTTAAGCATATAGAGAATGGGCTTGTACAACTGTACCAATGCCAATTTTGAATCTTCAAATACATCTTGAATAATACCTAGTTGCAGTCCATTATTCATTTTGCTGACTACATCACCAAAGTCAATTTTCGTAGGAGAATCTTCATCCCAATCAGCACCATCATACAATTTTACGTATCCGTAATTGGGTGATGCCGTCTTGACGGACATTCCTATACGCACACTCTTTATATCAATTGCCATACTGATTTTGTGTAAATAGAAGGACTCTATCTTTTACAGAGTCCTTCCAAGGTTTGATTAATCTTCGTCTTCGTCTTTTGAAGTTAAGGCTTTATAGCCAAGGTAACCTAAAATAAGAGTACCCGCAAAAATCAACCAGTTAACTGGCTTTTTGTAGAATGGGGTTGCAGGGTCTGAGCCAGTTTCTGAACCGCCTTTAGGACTCGAACCATTAAAGAGTTCTTTCAAAGTATCCTCTGTGGTTTTCTCGGTTACTGGGGTTGAAGAGATATTACCTTTACCATCGGCGTAGATACCGATTTCTTTGCCTCCTTCGGTAGTGTAAGCCTTACCAACTGCTGCAACTTGGTTGAGTGCATATACTTTGATTTGGTTGATGAAATCTTTGATTGCTGAATCATTCAACCAACCAGAGCTTGCAATCATCTCCTGTGTCAAAGGTGCCCATATGTTGTTTGAGCTATGCTTTGCGAATGCTACTTTAGTACCATTGAAATCGACTAAAGCGTAAGTCCAAATTGAGCTGTCACCGAAATCAATTGCAAATAGTACTTCGCCTTGCTTCACTGAACCTGAAGCGTGAATGTTAATTAATGAAGCTGTTGCCATTATAGGTTTAGAATTAAATTGTTGAAATTGAATTTTTAGAGTGCAGGAACTGCGATGTTGTTGTTTTCTAAAATGTTAGCCAGTCTTTTAGCATAGGCAATCACTTTAATCAAATTGGGATCCTGCAATTGAGCTTGTGGCTCGATATAACCCGTAGCATCAAACTCGGTCGAGTTGAATTGAGTGTATTCCATTGCGGTTGCGTTGGATTTTAACCCTACTGCAATTAACTCGGAGTCACTGGCTAATTTGCTTAAGTCACCAGAGGTAAAGCCATTGAGATAAGTAACCTTACCGACAATAGTGGAGTGAGTAAAATACTCTCTGCCTACGGGTACAAGTTTGTTGGCTAGGTTACTGGCAAACAATAGGGCTACATACAAGCCATTCTTTCGAACAATTTTGATAGTACGAGCCACCCCATCATTGTAGTTGACACTAGCAACAGTGTCTTGATTTTGATACTGTTTTGCGAAAACCATTATCTTAATCGTTAATAGGTGAATAATTGGGCAATTAAGCGTAAACCACTTCGATTTCGACTTCAATAGACGAAAGCAATTTCAAATACATTGCCTTGTCTGGAGTCATCGTTTGATTCACTGGATAGATGAAAGAGCCTCCTTTTTCGTGTACGGCTTCAATCTCCACACGTTGAGCCTTTTTGAAGCGGTCAACAGTTTCAATAATGAGTGGTTGTTCAACTTGCTTGAGTTGGTTGAAATTGGATTTGACTCTGATTCGAACACCGTGAATCATTGGAGGATAGGCTAAATCATAATCCAAGGTATGTTGGATAGATTCTCCCAAGGCTGTAGCTGTAATTTCAGAATCACCTTCAACAGCTTTAAAAGCCCCATCGGTAAGTACCTTACCTACCAAAAGGTTTTTAGAAGCTAAACCACCGATAAGGCATACTTTGCAGTCACCTTTAGTGTTTTCCAGATGGTACTTTAAGGATTTGGTGGTGTCTGAAGCACTTTCCCCCGATGGAGATAGGTTTACATTTTCCATAAAAATAGGTTTAAAATTGATTTGTTTTTTCAAATGAACAGTACAAAGATAAACCTTAAAAATGTTTGAGCGGAGTTGAATAGTCCTAATGAAGTGTAATTCCGTATCGATGGTGTTTATTACCGTATTGAAGCATGAGAAGCAAGGAAATGAATTATTAAAATAAAGATATAAATCTATTGAAAAATATTTTAGATGTCAAAATCTCATAGGTTAACATAAAATCTTACTATTTCTAATAATTATGGCTGTTGTTTCTGCGATTCTAACGCAAAAACAACAGCCATAATGTACTATCTGATCTTTCTCAATTTCACAGAACGTACTTTAGGTAAAATAGTACCACGACCATTTCTTAAAGCATGAATAGTTAAGACATCACCCCTAATTAGGTCAACAGAACCTAAGTCCATAGTAAGGATTTCACGACCAGTTTTTGGGAATGTTGCAGTCCTCAATACCATAGGTGGTTCTGTCTGCTCTTTAATATTTTTATAAATTTGTATATTATCAACAAATGTGTCTGATGCTCCCTCTAAAGAAACCATGTATCTACCATTTTCAATATTATACAACTCAATGCTAAAATTTTCAGGTCCATGATTAGGCAATCCCCCTTCAAGCATGCCAGAACTTGGATTATACAACATATAACCAAATACTACCACATCTTTGGCATAGTAAACATATTGCGTTTCTTGAACGGATCGCACATCGTTGGATACCTTAGGCGAAGATTTACGATATACATAATTTTGAGGAGTAAGCTCACTTTCCACTTTAAATGTTGAAAAATAGTAGAAATTGAAAATAAATGCGATTACTAACAATGGGTTTTTCATAAATGTGAAAGGTTAAGTTTTTACAAAATAAAAATGCAAAAAAAGTTATTTTATTGTTGTAAAAACTTACCCAATTTATTATTCGGTAAATGATTCACTTTTCAAATAATAAAGGCTTTAGCTAAATTGTACGTCTAAATCATTATATAAATACTATCATCGCATTTAAGGGAAACTGTCTAGCGAAAAGTAATCGAACAACTAGTAAAACTTTACTAATGTTTTAGTATAATTATTCACAAGATTTCAACCAAGCCATTATCTCGATTACTAGAATAGGGTAGCCTACAATAGCATGAATACTTTAGAATATATGTAGTGTATCGCAGGATAGGGGAGCTTTTTACGAAGAGTAGGATTCATTGGGTCAAAGCCTAATTTTTTTAAGTTCTCACAATGAGCTTCAACCCTCAAGCATGAGATTAGGTATGGAACATCTGCTCGGATGTTCTTTTCTGAGCCAGTCGTTATGTTCAAACTCTTACAAATATCTGTGAGCGTTGAGGGTTGAAAACTAATCATAGTGGATAGGTACTCTTTTTATGATTTTAAAATAGGCGTAAATCCATAATCAAGTTTGGAAACTTCGTCTCTGGTTAAGCCTCCATTTCCGTATCGGGCTTCATTGAGCTCTAGACCCCGACGGTTACAATAGTGCTGCATGGTAGATTGCTCTGTGTTGTGGTCTGGTGAGAGGGCATAGGGATTTCTAAACATACTTGAGTTGATTAGATGTGAACGAGAGTCCTTTCTTTCTGCCAATTGGCAAACTATATACCCTAGAGAAAGGACTACAAAAAGAATGAGCAATAGGTTTAGCATGGTGTTTTCAATTTATGATTTTGTTTTTTCGTCTCCAAAACTCTTTGCAGGTGGTGACTTGTTGGGTAGAATCTTCTTAGTTTTCATCGTAATTCCTTGCTAATTCAAGGATGGCGTGTTTTGAATCAATATCAAGCTCATCGTAAATACTTTTATCCTTTTGAATGATACTGGCAAGCCTGAAAACATCCATGTTTTCAAATTCCTCAAAGGGTTTATCAAAGTTTTCTTCAACGACTAAATCCAGAATGCCTTCGTCAATTTCTACTTGAGATAAGAAAACATCCCGTTTCTCACATGATTTCATGAGTACAAATCCAATCGTATGACCTTGGGACTCCTGATTGATGTTTTCATGGCTCTGTGCAACGTTTTGGATGTTTTCAAGAATGTTTTCATTGACGTTTTCATGCTTGTTTTCATCACGTTTTCGCTTAATACGGTCAAAAATCAAGGTTGACAACAGGATGAATATTCCAAAAAAAGCAAAAACTACTACGATGATTTTGGAGATAAAGCCGTAGTTCCAGCTTTCATCTTCGTCTTGAAATGCACTCATATAGGTGTTATTTAGGATTGAACTCTAATTTTTGTTTGGCAAATGGAAAATACTCTTTTCCATTGAGCCATTCTACTGTGTTTTCATTGCGAATGCCGACCCGATATTCTTCTTTGTCAAAATAGCGTGTAGTCCATTTCTGGTTTTCTGGTCGCTTCGTGTTTTCTTTCGCAATATCAAACAACAAATAGCCAATTTCTTTGCGTGGTTGTACCTTATTTGGAAGATCGTTGAAATCATCACTGGTCTCTTTGAGAACCAACATATTCATCATCTTGAGCAAATCGGGTGAAACCTCTGTACCTCCAAAATAGTGAAACTGTAGTAGCAATTCCAGACCGTTGTTTTTGGGTGTTTTCAATAGCTGTTTTTGCGCCTTGGTCATTGCACCAGAGCCAAAGAAACTCCCTGCATCATCGTAAATCACTACGGCATTTTTGACATAATTCGAACAGAAGTGAGAAAACTTGTCATAGTCATCACTTTGGATTTTTACGACCGCATCTTTAGGTAAAGTTTTCTGCAAATCTTCCATTTGAATCACCTTGGTGATGTCACTGTACGAACTATTATTGGAGTGGTCGTAAACGATAATCCGTTTGGGATTTTTACGATATGCACCGACTCGAAAGTCTAATGATAATTCTAGGGCTTCATGGGTTTTACCTGTGTTTCTAGTACCAAAGAAGCCCCAAACATTTCCCTTCTGATTCATCTAGGTGATTTTTTCTTTAATTTTACGAAATACCTTTACAGTGAAATTGGATAAAGCTTCTGGATGGTGAGCGATAAGGCTTGAACTCATCATAATGACCAAATCTCTAATCATGCAAGATTTTGAAGGCAATCGGTATTTTCCTTCACGAGCTTTCTTTTTGAGGTCTTCCAAAATGACTGTTTTCACAAACTTTCGAATCACATCAGTATCCTCCAGTCCTTCATCGGCTAAGATGTTTTTCTTTTGCTCGACTCTTTTCTGTGCTGACTTTACCTCATCGCTCATTTGAATCTTTCCTGATTCAAAATCTTCAACAAGCTTTTCATCTCCACTTTCGGTCGCCATCTCTGCCACGACATTTCGTAGTACACCCGTACCCGTTTTTACGTAGCTGAAGATTAACTCTGTTTCAAGTTCAGCGTTGCCCTCCAAAATAGAGTTTTCAATCACTGGCACGTATTGAGGTGTAAGAATCTGTGTGGGTGGCTTAAAAGGGTTCTCAAAAATACCCTCTGACACGGAAGGTGCAGGAGGTTCTGCTACTCTTTCAGGGGTAGAATTCAGTGAGGTGAGAATACTATTTCCCGTTCTTAATCCCTCATTTATTTTTCTTAATTCGTCTGCAAAACTCATAGCTACGATTTTACGTGGTTGATTCCTTTCTTTGCGAAATAGGTAGTTGCCTTAGATAATCCAAGGTTTACGAAAAATGAAAACACCTGCTTTCTCTTATTTGAAATAAATGTTTTCATTTGTCCAATCAATGTTTTCCTACCTTCCCACTCGATGATAAACTTTTCGAAAACTGGACGTAAGGCAGGTTCAAAATCAATCATCCCATTTTCACGAAAACATCCTGTTCGGCTTAGGTAGCCACCAATCAAGTCTAGTTTGATTTCATTGTTGAAAACAGCGTTTTCATAGGCTTTTCGTTTTGCCATGAGTGCCAAGGCATCGTCTGAAAACACTTGGAATTCTTCGTAGGTCATTGCCCCATGACTATGATAACTTACAATGTTTTCATTATCATCTAGGGTCACTGTTGCCAGTATTTGCTTCATAGTTTTCAAAAGCTTCGATGTAGTAATTTTTCAATTTCTCGGTGCTAACTGTTTTCACGGAATACTTTTTCATGAAATCATGGGCTTTGTTGACCATATTATCCAAACCTGCCTGATTAGCTAGTTTAAATCGTGTGATTTCAGCTAAGACAGTATCCAAGTCCTCTGTTTTCAACCGAGCGTTTTCAGACTTCAAAGCTCTGTTTTCATCCCATATTTTTATGAAAACAGGATTTTTTTCAATGTTTTCAAAGGTGTTTTCAACGTTTTCACGATTCATGAAAACATTGATTTCATCCTTAAGCCTTTGGTTTTCATGACTAATGTTAATGAAAATTGGGTTGTCTTCAATGTTTTTGATTGCAAGACGTTCATTCGCTTTTATCAATTTAACGTTTTCATCCTTAAGCTTCATGAAAACAGGATTGTTTTCTATGTTTTCAGAGATGTTTTCAACGTTTTCACGATTTATGAAAACATTGATTTCGTCCTGAAGCCTTTTGTTTTCATTCTGTAGATTGATGAAAACAGGATTGTTTTCAATGTTTTCAGAGATGTTTTCAACGTTTTCACGATTCATGAAAACATTGATTTCATTCTGAAGCTTTCTGTTTTCATTAAACAATTGAATGTTTTCATCCTGTAGTGATTTCAATTGACCATCCAAAAGTTCCTGATGCTGTGCCCTTGCTTGTGCCTCTCTCTCAGGAGTGAGCAAACGTTCGTCGTTTTCATCTAATCCGTAAGTCAAAACATTGAAAACGTGCTTTGAAAGTGCCATTTTGGCGATGTTTTCAATGTTTTCATACTCAGGGTTTTCATTGAGCAATGTTTTCACGTCTATGATTTCACCATCGTTCAATTTTAGAACAATCATGTTTTCATTGACCTTAATCACTTTGTTTTCATAACGGTCTTCAATGATTTCATTCACGAAATCACTAATGTTGCCAGATGTTTTCAGCCATTCGGATACCTCTGGACGCACACGGCAACCAACTTGAACGGTGCGAGAACTATTTACTTTGTTTTCATTCATACTCCAAATCTTTGTTTTCATGATGAAATTAGCACCTTATGAAAACATAAATCCAAGGCATGAAAACATACAGCCTAAAATATCCTCATTTATCCTGTTTTCATCCTTTTTCTCCTTACTCAAAAATGATAACTTTGTGAACTGTCAAACTTTAACATACAAATTATATGAGTGCTTCTACAATCGTCAATTCCTCTATTATTGCTCAACTAATGGGATGGTCTAAAAATTATGCACAGAAGAGAATATGTGCTGTCAAAAAAGCGAAGGGATTTGCCTACGTTACTCTGGCTGACTGTATGGAGGTCTGGAATGTGTCAACTTCTTGTTAATCTTACTTACTCTCTCTAAACTAAAAAAGAGGCACTTGCGTACCTCTTAGTTATTTATTTTACCCTAAATCCTGTCTCAATTATTTTTAGAACTTCAATTATTTCAAATGCTGATTTTTCGAATTCTAGCTTTGCGTTAATTTCATCATTCTTTATCCACTCTCTAACTTCATCTAACAATTCCTTCTTTTTGTCTCGTTTAGAACTATTAGAGTTTTTTAGGGGTAAAATCTCAGAACGAAATTTTTCTACAAATTTTTCTGGATAGTATTCTTCAAAATCATGCTTCTTTAATTGTAGGAACTGTTCAGGATTCCAACCTTGTTTTACGTATTTATCTTTAAATTCATTTATTATTTTTAACTCTTCATCACCACCATCAATTATGACCCATACTTTATTTTTATAAACTAATTCTAGATGAAGGTAAACAAACAATCTATTAAATTCATCGAATTTAGGAGCTACCTGATTACTAGTTCTTGCAGAGAAAGTTCTAATCTTGTTGTGAAGTTTTGGTACATACCATGGAATAAAATAATCTCTAATTAAACCCTCAGCTGAATATTCTTCAAAAAATATCCACCCTTCCCACAAATCATAATCAAATAGTTCATAACCAAGCTCCTCTAGTAAAATTTTTCTTTCGTCGGTAGTACTTATTTTCTGAATAGTTGAAATATAGTGATGTGGAGCGCCATCTTCTACTTTTTTAGATTTTACTTTGTAAATACTGGTAGTCACTTCTGAACCCAAAACCTTTAGAACTATATTTGAATGAGTTGAAATAAAAAACTGATTTAATTTGGAAGACTCGATTATAAGATTTAGAAGTATTTTCAACATTTGTGGATGAATATCATTTTCTGGCTCTTCTATCAAAAAAACTCCACCCTTGCAAGAACACAATTCAACAATCAAGATAGCCAAGGAGATAACACCTTCTCCCATTTTTACAATTGGAATACTATTCTTTGAGTCTACATGAACTACTACAGTTTTATTATCATCTATGTATCCAGTTAATATTTCATAACCAAATATCTGTAAACACATTTTAGAATACAATGCTAGTTCAGGAGTATGTGGATTTGACCTAATTCTGTCAATCTTATCTGTTAATGATTCGATTAAATTGTCATTTCCAAATTTTCTTTGATACTCCACATTTGTTTGAAGTTTTCGTAGTTTGCGCTCTGAAAAGAAACAGCGAAGCTTACCAGCAATTGCTCCGTTTCTCATACCCATACTTGGTGAGACATTATCCTCTGTATAAATATTTTGCATTCCACCAATCAAACATTCTATGTTAATTGTCTTAGATTTAATTTCTTGGTTTGACAGAGAGGAATTATCTCCTAAATTTTTAGTAGATTCATTTTGATTTAATTGAATATTTATAGAGTATGATCCACTACTGGTTGAAAAGTATAAATCTTTAGAGTTAAATACGTTTGTGTCTATACATGAAATTGATTCGAGTATTGTTGATTTTCCAGAATTATTTAAACCACAGAAAACATTTATATTTTCAGAAAACTCTAAAGACGTTGAACCTTTAAATCCTCTGATATTATCTAATTTAATTTTTGATACTATCATGATATTGAAATGAGTATTATTCTTTATTTGACTAAAAAATGATTTAGCTTAATTTTCCATTAGATTCCGTTAAAGCTGTAATTTTTGACATCTGCAAACAACCAAAACAATTTCAATTATCATCGTATTAACTCGCAAACTGTTGATAAATTGTTAAATCTACTATATTGGCATACTTTAGAATCCTATTATTTTACTTCTACTTAGATTGTTATTATTATAAATTTCTGACACCAAATCATAGTCTAGTTCCAATTCTTCATTAGTACGATTTTAATTTGGTCAAGTAGAATTCACAGGAAGAGTTCCTCCTAAGTTTCAATTCCTCAGTGGTTCGATTCAAATAGTAGGTAGTACTAAGCTATTTCTATATTCACCAAAGTTTCAATTCCTCAGTGGTTCGATTCAAATAGAAAACCTGTATTCTTTTTACCCTGTCTTTAAGGAGTTTCAATTCCTCTGTGGTTCGATTCAAATTCGAAGTCCTGAGCCTTTGGGCTGAGTATATTTGTTTTGTTTCAATTCCTCTGTGGTTCGATTCAAATTTGTGAGGCTTTTTTTCTAAACTCGAAATCAAAAGTTTCAATTCCTCTGTGGTTCGATTCAAATTGTTTTCCAGAAAAATAAAAAACTGCTTCCTATAAAGTTTCAATTCCTCTGTGGTTCGATTCAAATACGGCAAAGGTGAGTATAAGGTGTCTATGTTATCCGAGTTTCAATTCCTCTGTGGTTCGATTCAAATCGGAAAGTTAGTCCAGTTAGGATTTGATGAGTTTGGCGTGTTTCAATTCCTCTGTGGTTCGATTCAAATATGTCTAATAGATTTAATAGCGCCTCGTTTTTAATTCCGTTTCAATTCCTCTGTGGTTCGATTCAAATCACCGCTATTTCTCACAAAAAAACCGTAACAGTTTTGTTTCAATTCCTCTGTGGTTCGATTCAAATTATCAAAAAGGTGTTTTTGCTTGCTTGATAATCGAGTTTCAATTCCTCTGTGGTTCGATTCAAATTTTAGGGCAATCCAAAAATATACATTCCTTACCTACGTTTCAATTCCTGTGTGGTTCGATTCAAATCAGCATTGGCTACTAGTTGTACGTGGGTTTATCTTAAGTTTCAATTCCTCTGTGGTTCGATTCAAATTGCGTGAGGCTTTTTTTCTAAACTCGAAATCAAAAGTTTCAATTCCTCTGTGGTTCGATTCAAATTTGCAGAATACCAAAAAGGCGAGGGCTTACAAATTGGTTTCAATTCCTCTGTGGTTCGATTCAAATTTGGGCTAAAAACTACCTATTATCAATCACTACTCAAAAGTTTCAATTCCTGTGTGGTTCGATTCAAATTTAATACTAACACAAAAACAAATTCCCAGCTTTTGTTTCAATTCCTCTGTGGTTCGATTCAAATACTTTGTTGTCAATAATTCTTAATTCGAGTTCTGGGGGTTTCAATTCCTCTGTGGTTCGATTCAAATCTTCATTTTTTGAGCTAGATTCCTATTGGCTACCAAGTTTCAATTCCTCTGTGGTTCGATTCAAATAAATCAAAAGCATTCCATAGTTTTTTTGGATTGCTTGTTTCAATTCCTCTGTGGTTCGATTCAAATCTTGCATAAGCCCAGTTGCTCCTGTGCTTTTCACAAAGTTTCAATTCCTCTGTGGTTCGATTCAAATAGGAAGTTATATATGCAGGACAGGAATATTATGCTGCGTTTCAATTCCTCTGTGGTTCGATTCAAATTGACCGCTGGCATCAATTATTTTTTTGTCAGGCCTGTTTCAATTCCTCTGTGGTTCGATTCAAATGTGATGGCAAATACACTGAAATAAAGTCAGGCTAGTTTCAATTCCTCTGTGGTTCGATTCAAATATGACATACTGAGCGCAAAAACTAGGCTTGTCATGTTTCAATTCCTCTGTGGTTCGATTCAAATGCGCTCGTATGCCATTGTAGCGACCATCGGAGCAGGTTTCAATTCCTCTGTGGTTCGATTCAAATCGAACCCGATTACAATTACATCAGCTTGGCTTGATTGTTTCAATTCCTCTGTGGTTCGATTCAAATGCCAAACCGCTGGATTAATTGTATCAATATCTCTAGTAGTTTCAATTCCTCTGTGGTTCGATTCAAATCTGCTACACCAACAGCAATGGAATGGTCTTGTGTTCCATGTTTCAATTCCTCTGTGGTTCGATTCAAATGGTACGCTAATGTGCGTTATGAAAATTAACGACCCGTTTCAATTCCTCTGTGGTTCGATTCAAATTTCCTTTTGTTGAATTATACCCTAATACAATATAGTTTCAATTCCTCTGTGGTTCGATTCAAATGATATACCCCTGATTTAGAAACCTTTTGCATAGAAAAGTTTCAATTCCTCTGTGGTTCGATTCAAATCCCAAATCGGTTTTTAGGGCAACGGCACACTTGGTTGTTTCAATTCCTCTGTGGTTCGATTCAAATCTTGGATAAATGGGACTACCAATACACCACTGGTGAGTTTCAATTCCTCTGTGGTTCGATTCAAATCAACAAACCAAAAACGGCATAACACGATTGCGATTACGTTTCAATTCCTCTGTGGTTCGATTCAAATTAAATCAGTAGATGCAGATTCTACTATTTTAAGAGAGTTTCAATTCCTCTGTGGTTCGATTCAAATAGCTGGTTAGGTTTTCTTGAAGGTGAAAATGAAATGTTTCAATTCCTCTGTGGTTCGATTCAAATGAAGGGTATTTGGGGAAACCTTGCCAATATTTTAGTGTTTCAATTCCTCTGTGGTTCGATTCAAATTTTGCACCCTCTTCGCTCAATGTGCCAGACTTGGCTGTTTCAATTCCTCTGTGGTTCGATTCAAATTTTATATGCTGAAGCTCGTTTTTTGAAAGATCATTGTTTCAATTCCTCTGTGGTTCGATTCAAATAGAAAGAAATCGAGGAAATAGACGAAGTTTTGAAGTTTCAATTCCTCTGTGGTTCGATTCAAATCAGAAGAGTACTATAAATCATCCGCAGCATCACAAGGTTTGTTTCAATTCCTCTGTGGTTCGATTCAAATTTCGCCCACGCATCCATGCCAGGGCGTAGACGTCCAGTTTCAATTCCTCTGTGGTTCGATTCAAATAGGTCTATGTCTTGTATGCCTGTTTCCAGAAATACCTTGTTTCAATTCCTCTGTGGTTCGATTCAAATGGAAACACAGCTTGAGATAGACCGAACAAAAAACATGTTTCAATTCCTCTGTGGTTCGATTCAAATCCGTTTAAAAAAACGGGATAACTTTCACAAATAGCACTTTTTTTAAGTAAAATAGAGTCATAAAGTCGTCGACTGTTAATAGTATGATTTATACAGGAGGTCGACGACCGCCAAATTTTACTGCAAATGCTGTTTTATACTTTCTGATATAAATTACGAAACAGTATGAGAATGAACTTTTAGACATCGACGACAATTGACAATGTTTCAATTCAAAAATTGTAGTCATTGTTCGCAACAAAAATAACAATTTAATTCATTTTTTTGATAAAAAATGAATGCCACTTGGTGAAATTTTCCCAAGTGGCATAGATGAGTAATTACTTCAAAAACTGTTTCTTAATAGTTGAATCTTTCACTCTGGCATATCTTGAAAGCTGTCTGCTATCTTTCCAACCCACCATTGCCTGAATTGTGCTTTCTGGTATATCAAGCTCATTGATACTATGGTCAACAAAACTCTTTCTTGAGGTATGAAAGGTTAGATACTTATTTATCTTTGCCTTTTTGGCGATTTCTTTGATGTATTTATTGAGCTTAGTGTTTGAGAGCTTCGGAAGTGAGTAAATATCAGAGCCGTAACGTTTGAATATGCTCATGGCTTTTTCGTTTAGCGGTACTCTCTGTCTCGTATCCGTTTTGTCCCTTCCTAACTTTATCCAGAAGGTTTCATCTGAGTCAATGACGATATCATCTTCTGTGAGCGTATTGTAGTCTATAAAGCTCAATGAAGTTTCGGCACAAAAACGGTAAATATCAAAGGTCTTTCGATGCTTATCTGACAAATCCAAGGCATCCACTTTGTCCATCTCTTCCTGAGTAAGAGATACAGGATCCTTCTCTTTGGCTTTCTCAACCTTATAGCTTTCAATTTTTCGGTCTTGGGTGTATCCTTTAGATACGGCATACTTTACAATCCCTTTAATAAGGAATAAATACTTTTCGATGGTACTTTCTTGGTACTTTGAAATTTTAAGGTAGAATTTAAAATCCTCCATGAAAACATGGTCTATTTCATCAATATCTATTTGCTCCAGTTGCTTTTGTACCAGATAAGTTCGAATGGTCTCAAATTTTGACTCTCGACTTACTACAGATTGCTTCTTGAGTTTTTCGGCTTTGACCAACAAATACTGGTCTTTAATAAACTCTTTGAATACATCAATGAAGGATGGTACTCTTTTCCCTTTTCGTACTAATCCGTTGGCGACTCTGTGCCTTTCTAAGATTTCGACTGGTCTGATTGGTTCATTGGGTTTTTCAAAACCGATTTGATTGAAGATTTGGGTAAAACGTAATTCATGGTTGTCCATGAGCTTTTGATTTTTTGCAGCCTCTTTGCCTTGAAAACACTGTTCTTTGGGATTCCATTGTTTGCGGTTTAACTTGATTTTAGTAGAAATTGGAACGGACTTTTCACCATCAACTCGAATTTCGCAATAGATAGTACCAAGGTCTTTGGTTTTACCTTCACGAAACCAATAATAGAAGGACATCATGTTGATAGGGGTGTAACTAACATTTCTAGGTGGTGTTGCAGAGTTTTTGACATTTGTAAAAACTATTATATGTGAAGAAATTATAAAAGTTTGATACAAACCAAAAAGTATTCCAAAGCCACAAAAATAAAAGTGTTAGTAAAATTGTTAGTAAAATTAAAAAAGTGCCTTGGTTGCAAGTAGAGGGGCTTTTTGAGGTATTTCAGAGGATTGCGGAAAATCTGATATAAAACAAAAAAGTGAGCTAAGTAGCTCACTTGTAAGTCCTTGAAAATCTAGGTTGTGGTCTCGTAGGGATTCGAACCCCAAACCTTCTCATCCGTAGTGAGATGCTCTATCCAGTTGAGCTACGAAACCATTTCCTTTGTGACAGCGTTGCTGTGTTTCGGGACTGCAAAATTAGAAAAATGTTTTTAAAATCCCAAATCAAACAAGCATTTTTTGCGATTTTTTTTCAAATAAATCATAAGTCGCTAATCTTCAAGGAAGTAAAATTTGTTATTTAGCAATCATTTTAACAACTGCATTACCAGTTTGTCCCATATATGAAACATTTCCTTGAATGTCGAAGTTTGTATCGTTCAATTGTATTAACGTAAATTCACTTGAAAGAGCAAGTCCACCTTGAATGGTTACGTTCGTCAACACGACTTTACTTTGGTCTGAATTAAATGCCCACGTTCCGCCTGTTATTGCAGTTCCATTATTGTCAGTACCTGTTACTGTACCATTGCTATTTAGGTTGAATGTTACTTTCGACAAATCATACAAGTTTTGAGTGTTACCTTTTTGATACAACATGATAATGCCGTTTACTGTAAGATTGTCTATAATCCAAGTTTTGGCAGAAATGTATTCTGTTTTAGTCTTAGTTGGAGTTGGGTTGTCATTACTTTTACAAGACGAAAACAATGTTGTTAGCACTGCGAGACAAATAAATAGATTTTTCATGAGAGCGGAGATTTTTGTGAATGATATATTAAAGAAAACACGCCTGCAAAAGCAGGCGTGTCGAGGGATATTAATAAATAGTTTCTTTTTGAGCTTTCACTTTTTCGTCAGCAATATAATCGTCAAAAGTCATCAACTTATCCAAGAAACCTTTTGGACCAATTTCTAACATACGAGTAGCCACCGTTTGAGTTAATTGGTGGTCATGACAAGTAAACAGCATGGTTCCTGTAAAATCAACTAAGCCATTGTTTAACGCAGTAATTGATTCTAGGTCAAGGTGGTTGGTTGGCTCATCAAACAACAAAACGTTGGCACCCGACAACATCATACGACTAAACATACAACGTTGTTTCTCTCCTCCTGATAAGACTGTACATTTTTTCAAGGCTTCATCTCCTGAAAACAACATACGGCCTAAGAAACCACGAATAAAGCTTTCGTCTTTTTCTGTTGAATATTGTCTCAACCAGTCAACCAAATTTAAACTTGCATCAGCAAAGTATTTGGCGTTATCGTTTGGCAAATAAGCTTGAGTCGTAGTCACGCCCCATTTGAATTCACCGCCATCCGCTTGACGTTCGCCAGTTAGGATATCCAAAAGTGCAGTTATTGCCAATGAATCGCGCGAAAGCACCGACATTTTATCACCTTTATTTAACGTGAAAGAAAGATCTTTGAACAAATATGTTCCGTCTTCAGACTTCGCCGAAAGGTTTTCTACAGTCAATAACTGATCTCCTGCTTCACGCTCTGGTTTGAAGTTGATAAATGGATAACGACGAGACGACGGTTTTATGTCATCAACTTTCAATTTATCCAACATTTTTTGACGAGCAGTCGCCTGCTTAGACTTAGCCACGTTGGCAGAGAAACGACGAATAAACTCTTCTAATTCTTTACGTTTTTCATCATTTTTCTTACTTTGGTCAGCACGTTGACGAGCGGCCAATTGAGAAGATTCGTACCAGAAAGTATAAGTACCACCATATAATTGAATCTTGCCATAGTCAAGGTCAGCAATATGAGTACATACATTGTCCAAGAAGTGACGGTCGTGAGATACTACGATTACGGTATTTTTAAAGTTTTGCAAGAAGTTTTCCAACCACATGATCGACTCGATATCCAAGTTGTTGGTAGGTTCATCAAGCAAAAGAATATCAGGTGCACCAAACAACGCTTGTGCTAAGAGAACCTTCACTTTATCAGATCCGCTTAAGTCTTTCAACAAAACATAATGCAAGTCTTCTTTGATACCTAGGCCACCTAACAACATTCCTGCGTCAGATTCTGCTTCCCAACCATTCATTTCTGCAAACTCAGCTTCCAAATCAGCTGCACGATTACCATCTTCTTCCGTAAAATCTTCTTTCAAATAGATAGCATCTTTCTCAAGCATGATATCGTACAGGCGTTTGTTTCCCATCATCACAGTTTGAAGCGCAGTTACCTCTTCATATTCGAAGTGATTTTGCTTCAAAATAGACATACGCTCACCAGGATTCATGGAAACTGACCCTGTTTGTGAGTCCAATTCACCAGAGAGAATTTTCAAGAAAGTTGACTTACCAGCACCGTTGGCTCCAATTAAGCCATAACAGTTGCCTTCAGTGAATTTAATATTAACATCTTCAAAAAGTACCCGTTTGCCAAAACGGAGTGATACATTCGATACGGTAAGCATTCCTTAGTATATGAGAATTATAAAATGAGTTAAAAGTCAAAAGAATGGGCATTATTCGCCTCTATTATCTTAACAAAGTACAAAATTACAAAATGATTCTGATAACTTAGATTTAAAAGATGGGAGATTTGGAAATGTAGTGATTTTGATTCGAAAATTGATTAAAAAGCGAAAGAAGTAGTTGGAATCAAGAGTACAAAAGAGTTGTAGATAAAATTTACCAGTTATGACAGAGAATTTGACGGAAATAAAATCGAATTTTAGTAAAATTCGATTTGTTAGCCCCTTAAAGAACAACTTTTTTTGTATTTTTTTTACAATCGTAAGTGAATCTTTACAGTTCAATTAAGCTCCTGAAAAATAAATAATTACTATATATGTTACGAAGCTAAAAAGCCTCTATTATCCGAAAAAATGATGTTTTTTGTTCAAAATTTTAGATTTTTTTTCCTGAAATGTTTGTGATTTTAAAAACAATCGTCTAATTTTGCATCACAGAAACACAGAGACACTGTAACAGACACAATGGTTTCGTAGCTCAACTGGATAGAGCATCTCACTACGGATGAGAAGGTTTGGGGTTCGAATCCCTACGAGACCACAACCTACATAATTAAGGACTTGCAAGCGAGCTATTTAGCTCGCTTTTTTGTTTTATAACAGATTTTCAGCAATCCTCTGAAATACCTCAAAAAGCCCCTCTACTTGCAACCAAGGCACTTTTTTAATTTTACTAACATTTTTACTTACATTTTCAATTTTGTGGTTTTTGGAATACTTTTTGACCTGTGTTTAAACTTTTATAATTTCTTATTTAATACACAGTTTTACCAAATGTCAAAAAATTAAACAACTACCCACCTAGAAATGTAAGTTACACCCCTATCAACATGTTATCTTTCTATTACTGGTTTCGTGAAGGTAAAACCAAAGATGTTGGTTCAATCTCCTGCGTAATTCAAGTTGATGGTGAAAAGTCCGTTCCAATTTCTACTAAAATCAAATTAAACCGCAAACAATGGAATCCCAAAGAACAGTGTTTCCAAGGCAAAGAGGCTGCCAAAAATCAAAAACTTATGGATTATCACGAATTACGCTTTACCCAAATCTACACTGAGATTAGTTTTGAAAAACCAAATGAACCTATCAGGCCTGATGAAATCTTACTTAGGCATAGAGTGGCTAGCGGGAGAGAAAGAAAAGTAAAGAAGGTATTTACCTTCGTTGATGTTTTCAAAGAGTTTATTAATGACCAAAATCAATTAGTCAAAGCTGGAAAGCTCAAACAAGTATCAGTTGCTAGTAAAGAGTCTAAATTCGAAACTATTAAATCTTACTTGATTAAAAAATCTTTAGAGCAAATTAGAATAGATGAAATAGATCATGTGTTTCTGGAGGATTTTAAATTCTATTTGAAAATTTCCAAATATGAAGATAGTACAATTGAAAAGTATCTATTTCTTATAAAGGGAGTGGTGAAATATGCAGTATCCAAAGGCTATACCAAAGAGCGAAAAATTGAGGAATACAGAGTTGATAAGGCTAAAGCCAAAGATCCTGTATCGCTTACTCAGGAAGAGCTTGACAAAATTGATAAAATGGACTTAAATGAAAATCATAGAAAGACTTTTGACATCTATCGCTTTTGTGCTGAAACCTCTTTGAGCTTTACGGACTATGACACGCTTTGTGATGAGGACATTGAAATGGATTCTGATAATACCCTCTGGATAAAACTGGAGAGGGATAAAACAGAAACTAGACAGAGTGTACCTCTTAACGAAAAGGCGATGGAAATTTTCAATAAATACGGATCTGATGTGAAGACTCTTCCAAAAATGTCAAATTCTAAATTGAATGTATACATTAAGGAAATTGCGAAGAAAGCAAATATAAATAAGTACCTAACGTTTCATACCTCTCGAAAAAGTTTTGTTGACCATAGTATAAATGAACTTGACTTACCCGAAAGTACTATTAAAGCTATGGTTGGTTGGAAAGATAGTAGACAGCTGTCAAGATATGCTAGGGTCAAAGATTCTACTATCAAGAAGCAATTTTTGAAGTAGCTTAAATAAATTTGTTAGTATCCAAAATTGTCTTTTTCCCCTAATTCCTAAATCTAAAATTCTGGGTTATAAAATTTTCAACCTATGAAAATCATCGAATTAGGGGAATATTACTAAATACAAACAAAAAAAGTTCAAATATGAAGGTTAATAATTTCTTCGATTAATTGCTTTCTAGCATAAAAGGCTCTGCTTGTTGAACCATGGCCTGAGCCCTTGGTCCTTGCTTGTATCCATTTACCATCTTTTCCAGTCAAAGAGTTGAATCCACTAGTTATGCACTTATTTCGAATTGTATCATAATCTTCTTTAATTTCTGCTAACAGAGTGCTATCTTCCAAAAAATCAAATGATTGAACTTCTAGGAGCACAGAACTGCAATTTTGGCTTCCATTCCAGGAAACTGCACAGAAAATCAATGATTTCATTTTCTCCCAACAGTGACTTTCAAAAAAAGATGTCCCAGTCAAACTCATTGGGTTTATCATAGTGATGGCACAAGTTTCTTTTGGTTTCCAAACATCATTTACTAGACGAAATGATGTTGATTTAAGCTCAAATCCTAACCCATTGGGAGCCTGTTTATTACTATTAGATAAACCTGCCAAACGTTCAAGAGTTAAGCCTTTCCAACCCTTATTTTGTTTGCCATTAGAGAAAGGACTTATCCCATAATCGGGTGCTATCTCTGATAAATCCGTTCCAATGAATCTTCTAAGATTATTTATTGCTACAATCCTTGTTACCATATTAAAAATGCTTCTACAAAATTCCTCAATAGTTGATTTTTCAAATCTAAATGTAAAGTATGACCTGGGAGGAATTATATTTTTTAATATCAAATTTGTTCTGTAATATATAAAAATTCTAATACATAAACTTTTATTTTAAATATGTTTATCTATTTCACTCAATTGCATTCTATATTCTTTTAATTTGGTCTCCGTAAAAAAGCTGACCAACATTACAGAAAAAAAATAAATAATCAAGATTAAATTAAAGTGTATGTGAATTTCATTTAAATGATGTTTAAAAAGAATTAAGTCAATAAAAAGTATGCTAGGAACAATAATAAATTTGATATATCTAATTAATAAAAATTCTTTTTTTGATATTTTTTGAGTTTGAAAAATAAATAAAAAAACAGTCAAGCAAATATTCAGGAATATAACAATGAATATTCGAACATTAAAACTACATTCTGCCAAGAAAGTAAAGTATATATTTAAATACACATAATGCATACAGGTTGAGCTTAAAATTAAATATTTTTTTACTTTATTAATTTTTTTTATTTTAATTACAATCTCATCCCTGTACTTGATAGCTAGCGATATATCATGTTTAAAGACAATCTTAGCCTTATGCCTTAACAAATTTTCATCTTTTTCTTCCTTCTTTTTATAATATATCCAAACTAAAATCTGGGTTACCCAACTTAAATAAATAGAGACGATAACCACTCTAAACATTTTTAAAAAATTATGCTCGACATGCAAAAAACGATTTATAATTTCTAAAAAAAGAGCTATAATTAGCAAACTAAAGAAACCAACAACTTTTCTTATTGAAAAGTAGGTGATGATAAGCCTAGATATTAAAATTGTAATGAATGGAAATAAAATAAGATTAGAGTATACAAGAATTTGATGGAAATGAGTAGTATTCGGACGAATTGTCTCATATTTGTACCCATACCAAGCAATAATAAAACCAATAAAACCAACGATAGATGGAATTAAATATTTATTATGCAAATATTTAATTTTCCTTATGAGGTTAAAGACACCTAAGCTTTGATAAGATAACTTGGTTTGAATTACCTTCAAATCTTCATAAATAATTACATTTGGATATTCTAAGTTACAGTTCAAAATAAAATCGTCCAACTCTTTAGTAAGATAAAACCATTCACCATTAGCTCTCAAGTGTGAAAATTTTTGGTGTAAAGTATTTTCCAATTCAATTTCAGATTTTGTTAAAATCCCAATCAATAATGAACCTTCATCCATAAATCCAGTACTTAAATGTTTATATCGGTTCTCAATATTAACACTTCTACCAATCTTAATTTTATTTTGATTTGGAGCATAAATTAAATATACACCAGTTTTGAAATTTGTACTTTTTCTCATTGGAACTTTATACTTATCATAACTCAAAATATATTTAGGATTCTATTAATAGACTTTATCACGGTCTATTTATTATAAGATAAGAGCGTAATCTGGATTAATTTTCTAAGGATATATAAATGCCTTAAATTTCGCTAATTTTCGGTTTTTACTTATCAAAATAGACTGAGTTGTCTGTAAGCATTATCATTAATTAAACCTGCTTGTTACAAACCGTGATAAAGTCTAATATTATAAACTTAAGTAGATTAATCTTGGGACTGTAATCGTTCTTGTTCTAGAGTCTTTAATGTCTTGCCTTCGCTATTTCTCCAATTTTGAGGTCCCGAAATACTTGATCCAACTATTACAGATGCAGCTGGTGAGGCAGTGTCAAAAATGGCATTCTTTTTAAAAATATATTTATCAACTTCTAAAACTAAAGTTCCATTGTTTATTAATTTTTCTCTAAGTTCCTTATATCCGTTAGGCATACTTGGTTTAAGGTCTTTGATTGCCTGTGAGCCTTTTAGTACCACAATTCCTTCGTCTATCTGCATGGCTTTTGCTCTAATATTGTTAATATTCAGGAACAATTCTAGGGAGCTTGTCTTTAACAATACTTGATTATCATATGTTACTCTCTCTAGCTGCACATTTTCAATGAAATTTTTCTTTGATATAGTGGTGATATCCTCTAGAAATTTATGTCCTAATACACCTATAAGAAGTTTTATATAATTCAAGAACTCTTCCATTGCTCCAATGTCAGGACGTGGCAATGGAGACAGTTGAGGTTGAGTGCCATTTTCTATTTTGTAACGACCTGTAGAATTTGCAATTTCCACCAAACGACTTTCTAAATATCTTATATGCCCTTTTGTTAGGTTTTCATCCTTACTGATAAAAATCACCAACTCATTCCAGAAATCCTTTTTTGCAATATGGTCTTGCAATCTGTTGAAAACATTTTCTGCTTCGCCGATATAAACCATTGTATCACCTGTTTCTTCATCTTGTCCAAAAAGAAAGTAAACTCCCGGCTTTTTGGATTCTGGATAATTGTTCAACTCAGAGGTTCGAAGTCTTGGGCAAGAAATGGATTGAATAGTTTTGTTAACTATTTCTCCAAACTTGATACCTGTTACCGTTCCATCAGATAAATATATTCTTATGCTTTCTCCAAATAAACTCATGATATTTTAATATGGTAATTTGATTGAGATAATGGATCATTAAAACTTAATCACTATATACCTATTGTGAGATTAAGCTTCTTCGACTAGTTTTGATTATACAGCCTACTTTAATTAATGTCCTTGAAACTTTTTCAAAGACAAGCTAAGCAATATCTAACTAAAATGCAGGTTCATCTATCAACATAATGGTATTTTGCATTCTCTAATATAAGTTGTTTGACCTCCTTGAGTTCACTAGATTCTATTTTACATTGACGCTAACGCCAATTATGAAAGGTACATTGCATAACATCTTAACAAATAAAGGTAAAACTAGCTCAAGCTTTAGAAGAGGTAAAACCATTTAGAGTAGTCAATGAGAAAATATACCTGAGACACTGTCAAATCCTAATTAAGGGAATGGATATCGCAACAGGATTCAATAATTTAAGGGTTACTCCTAGCAAAATCATAAATGAACAGTACTAACATTTATTTATGATTAATCATATTTAAATGAACTATAGTTGGCATTTTGGTCTCATCCGCAATTTTGTTAATTGGATTTCCATTATTACCATCACTCAATCTGTAAGTTGTAACCTCTCTATGATACATGTTAACAATTAGTGCTATCAAGTTAAATATCTTTGGGCCTATAGGCGCCAAAACAACCCGATAATCTTGATATATTAGAAAATTCACCATTGAATCTAAGGTGTTTATTAGAGGGTTCAAATTTTCAAGTTCATAATAAATAATGTTACTTTTATTAACCATATTTATTAGGTGTTGATTACTAGTCAACACTTTTTCATAGAATCCATTATTTCTGATAATAAATAAGTAAATATCTTCAGAGGTACTTTGAAAATACTCATGTAATCCTAAAGCTTTGTTTTCTTCGTAACCCATACCTAATAACAAAGCCACTTTTTTATTAGTAGATTGAATATGATCAAATAATGGAATAGGGTGATTAAAAGAGAGAGGGTTATTTACCTTAGACTCTGTTAATTTTGCGTGAGAATAAGAAAAATAAACATCGACTGTATTTATTATATCAAGTCGATTTAAACATTTTAGTAAGCCCGCATAAATAATTGTTATCATGCATGAGTAATCGATGAATATGCTAATTCTTTCTTTATTTTTCTCTTTCTGTCTTTGAGAAATATTTACCAGAAACTTATCTACATAGTAGTCAATATCATTGCTTTCAACAGAGATAAATGAAAATTTATTTTTCCGAAAATACTCGTCATTTTCAATCTTTGAATGTAGTTTTCTTCCCTTAAATGAAAAGCAAATCTTATAGGATGTAAACACCTTCATTCTATCTAAAATTTTAGATGAATATGTTGACCTTTCTTCGAATCCAGAGGCGCATACAATAAAATCAAAATCAGTATGGGCTAATTCTTCAAACTCTATTTGTTTTACATAATTTATTTTCATTATGAATCAATTCTTAGTTGACTATTAATTACTTTTGATTGGTCACCTATGATATTATTTAATTTAATTGTTCCAAATAACCTAAGTGGTAGTTTAAAGTGAGGGTGAAGCAAGTACGAAAGCCTATACCTTACACTTTTATCAAGACTTGTATCTTCTGAATTCTTATCTATTTTTATAAATGCACCTAGACTCACCCCAATATTTACAAGTCTTCGTATTTCTAAAGGAGTATTTTTTGGGTCAAAGAAAAAAGAGGTTTTAGGGTGCATGGATAATGGACTTTGGTTCACTTGCTCCTCGAAATAATCCCCAATCACTTTTATTAACTTATCTAAATCAAATGGTTTTCTATTGTATAAAACTGAAGTTGGATATGTTTTTAACATAGCATAAAATCTAGCAGAAACGTTTCTGACAACCTGCACTTGTTCTTCTGGAGAAAATACAAAATCGTCAATATCTTTGTAACGTTCCGTTTTTATAAAAATATCGTTTATGATATTTATAATAAATCTTGGATTTCCTTCACAAAGTTTGAAGATTGTTTCTTTACCATAATAAATAGGGTATTCTTTTCTTGATCTTTTAGAGTAAAAAGCCTGATTTTGAAATTTACTAAATATTAATCTATTAATGACAATTTCCTTTGTTTTTCTAAAAAAGGTATCTGATTCATTTTTGTTATTTGGAACTGGATTTTCAGGGTCTATCCCTTTTTTTATCAGAAGTTCTCGAAGGTCTTTATCAAATTGGGCTAATTCTTTAAAAACAAACCAAGATAAGGATTCTGCTTCATTCTCTTTAGCGCTTACATTTATTTTAAAATCGAAGTCTTTAAGTGCATATCTAGAGTAGTCCAAAAAACCGAAAATTTTTGAAAAGTCAACATCAACATACTTTTTTACTTGATTTTTGTCTCTATATGAAATTATGCGTTGGATTGCAATTTGTTCACAAAATTGAGAAAAACGTTTTTCTTCAGTGTATGAAGATGGCCACATTTTGACAACTTCGTAATCATGAGAACGTTGAGCTTCTATACCATCAAATTCAGAGAGAGGACTTGCACTTAATTTAAAAACGATATTTGAAGGAGCTACTCTTAATCGACTTTTTAAATTTTCAAAGAAATCTTCTGATATTAATTCAAGTTCATCAAAACACAAAGCCCATTTTAACTCATGACCATCGTTAAAAATATTTTCATAGGCAATAATCCCACTTTTTAGTGCATTGAGAAAATCTAAAAAAAAGTGATCTTCCAATTCAATTTTATAGCTCTTATTATATTTTTTGTCAAAGGCATACTTTGTTAACTTTCCAATTAATGAACTTCTCATTTCACTGAGTGCTAACTTGATAGAAGGAAGAGAAAATGTACAATTACTTATGCCCCATATTTCTAGTAGTTTTTCACAAAACATCCTCTCCTTATATTGTTTATTATCTGTCTCAAGGTAATTTAAGTGATTTTTTATACTTTCACAGAAGTTAATAAAGATATTATTACTTATCAGGGCATTAGAAATAACTTTAACCAAAGATTTATCATTTTGGAAAGAGCTCAATACACTTTTTAATTGATCTTTCCATAGCTCATCAGACGGTATATAAATTGCTATAAATGGAATATTTTTTTTTAATTCATCATCTCTTATTGTTTTTGGACGCCAATTATTAAGAGCTGAGGTTGTTAGCATCTTGAACATTGTAGTTTTTCCACAACCTCTTGGGCCGAGCACAAAAGTATGATTATTTTTGGCGATCTGAAAAAACTCATCACTCGAAACGAACGTCTCTGCCACTTCTTCATGAGTACTGTATTTGGCATTGAAATTATCAAAAACCGATATCTTATTTCCCATTGCTAACCTTTTTATATTGAACAAAAGTAGGTTCATCAAGTGTTACTGGACTAACAAATATATTTTTATTCTTGAGTTCATTTTTTAGTTTATCTACATCTGAGGGAATCATAAACTTAATATCCTGAAAGGTTTCAATTAAATCATCCAAGCTTACAATATTATCTTTTTGTTGGTCAAACCATTGATGAATCTTACTGGAGAGAGCTCTAATATCAACCTTAACACCAAATCCAATTCTTGGCTCAAAATATATGTTTTTTATGTTTTGCTTCCAACCTTTTGTTGGGACAAAAAACCATGTATCGATTATACCCTTACCTATTTGATCTTCATTACATTCAAAGGTAATTATGTGAAAGGTATTATTAGCACCTTGTAAAAGTAAATTTTTAAATGCAGAAAAACTCCCTGATGAAAAAACAATAGGAGAGTTAATACCACCCGGGGAGTACCTAATTCTTGGATCATGTTTGTGCCCATGTATAATTAAATCAAAATTCATTCTGTCTAATATTTTAATGAGTTCATCACCATTATTCAAGAAATCCGTACTTCCTGTGTTATAGTGGGAGTGTTCTATTGGATTGTGATGACAGACTGCTATATTAACTTTATTACTTAAACTTTTATTCAGTCTTTCCTCAATATTATTAATGGCATCCTGATGGATGAGACCCTTATTAGCCATTTCTTTCGTTGTATGACTATGAACTGTATTAATGTTTAATATTCGATAATTTTCATCCTCTATTATAATATATCCGTTCTCCCAAAAAAAACTATTTAACTCTACATCATTAAAAGGGAAGTCAAGTGAGAAATTTTTTATATCATTAAATGGGTCAGAGTTTCGTATTTTCCTCGAATCAACATCATGATTCCCAATATTTGGAATAATTTTCTCTACATTTAACAATTTTCCTATTTGTTTAGCTATGTCCCAACCCATTTGCAACCCTTCCAAATCACATTTATTTGTAAAATCCCCTGGAAGCACTAATAAATCTGCTGAAATTGTGCTATCATTTTTTATTAGTATTTCAAAAGATTTAAATGGATCTTGAAAGGTATCGATAGTTACATCTGTAAGTAAATATGATTCCTGAGTATTGTTGTTGTTATTTTTGTTATGACAATGGAAATCACTAAAAATTGCAATCCTGAGTTTCATTTAATTCGGCTTTTAAATTCAAAAATGATTAAAATTGTTATTGCCTGAGATTTAGCTTCTATCGTTATATTATAGGATGTCGAAATATTTTTTTATAAATATAAATACTCAATTAAAGTTTAGCTCATTTTTTTAGGTTGAGATAATTCTGAAGCTGTTTAAACTTTTGAAAAGTATTCCCAAATAAGTGAGAATTTTGTGGTGCTAAATCATAAAATATCACGCAATGGGAATACTTAGTAAAAATACAATAGATAGGTGGATTATCCCACATTTAACGGTTGGAAGTAGAGGGTTTGCCCCTAGAGTCCCGATTCATGAGATAATTGAAGCTATTTTATACCGTTTGAAAACTGGTTGTCAATGGCGAGAAATACCTACAAAGCAATTTTTTAGTGATACTATTTTGAGCTGGAATACTGTATTTTATCATTACAACAAATGGTCTAAAATTGGTTGTTGGATTAAAATTTGGGTAAATATTTTAAAAGAAAATAGTAAGTATTTAGACTTGTCAAGCGTTGAATTTGATGGTAGCGGTTCGCCGCCCGGTCATACTCCCGCTAAAAATGGGGGAGATGCTGTGGGTTATCAAGGTCGCAAGGCTTGCAAGACGACAAATGCCTTGTTTATATCTGACAATCAGGGTGTTATATTGGCAATGTCCACCCCACAAGAAGGGCGACATCATGACTTGTTTGAGATACAAACACTGTTTAACGAAATTTGTACCATACTAAAAGAGGCTGATATCAACTTAGATGGGGTGTTTCTAAACGCTGACTCTGGCTTTGATTCCTCTCTATTTCGGGAGGCTTGCGCAAAAGAAAATATTATTCCAAATGTTAAGCCCAATCCTCGCAACTCAGTAAATAAAGCAAATGAATTATCCTCAATTGGAGCAACTATTTTCGATGATTTATTGTACGAAGACAGAACGGTAATTGAACACGCAAACGCTTGGATTGACAGCTTCAAAGCATTATTAGTAAGGTTTGAATTCTCAGTCAGAAATTGGATGGCATTGCATTTTATCGCATTCTCAGTTATTTTCTTACGCAAAATCAATAAAAAACAGAAAGTTTAAACAGCTTCTCTATTAAACTTAAAATTTTATCCCTTCCACCAAAGTATATAATTTTTAATGCTTCTGCCAAAAAAGTTGAAATTCATTAGGAGTTCCGTTAAATACATTTACATCCATATCGAACTCAGTTCCGGGGACGTTGTATAAGCATTCTCCAGTTTTTTTACAATTTAGCTCACAGCTAAATTGCCACAAGGTTACATTTGGCCATACATTGAATGGAATATCTTTTATACTATTTTTAAATCTTGCATACCACAAAGGACAACGAGCAAAAATACTGTTTAGGTTATATTTATTGTTGATTTCTGTGTATACTTTGTTATTAACATAAACAAATGGATATCGATTTGTTTTTTCATAGATTCTCTCAATGAATTTCTCTGCATCCTTAAGAGAAATATTATTTCCACCTATATCCTCAATATCTAAAGCCATGGGGTCGTTGAAATTTGCACTTATTTGTTCTAGGTAGAAGTCAGCTTGCTTTATAGGATCAGCATTAGTACCGAGATGGTAGGATGCAAAAAAAATTTTTTTTAGTTTAGCTTCTTTTTTTCTGGAAGCATACTTATTATCGATTCTAAAACCAATCGAAGCTCTATGAAATATCGCAATAGTTCTTTCATCAGTAACCAGTTTGCTCATATTAATTGCATTTTTTTCATAAGCATCAATTGCGATAGGATATTTTTTTTTATCCCATGGTTTAGAATAAAAGTCAGATTTTTCATTCGATTGAATTCCAAATAATAATGTTAAGAAGATAAATATATTTTTCATAGTTACAGAAGAGGATAAAAATTGAGCTATTGTACCATGCGGAAAATTTTATGATATAAAGTAATATTAACAGAGCTAATACGATAAATATTCTGGCAACAAAGAATACATTTTTCGTATTTAAAGGCATTCTATTTGCCTGAAATGGAAATTAATATAACTTTAAAAATTCAAATGTAGTTTTAAAATTTTATTGATTTATTTGACCTAAAAACTGTAACATAAATTACAAAGTTTGCTTTGTAATATTCCATTTATATGTTTTATATTTTAATTTCGAGAATGTATTTCCCATTATCGATAGATATATTAACATCATCTTTAAAAATTTGTTTTTCTACTTTTGTTAAGCCAAATGCATGTTCAAATGCATTTTGTCTATATTTATTTAACTCCTCGTATTTAATTACTTCGTGCAATAACAAATTTTCAAATTCTGTTTGTAAACGCACATTATGCATACCACTGTTATCAGTTCCTATTACAATATCAACATCTTCTTCTTCACAGGTTCGAAATATTCTTTTAAAATTTTCATTATTATAGTCTGTAAAAGTACCACACTTAAAATAGGTTGTGGGACAAATTTCAAGGCAAATTTTACGTTTTTTTAGATAAGGGAGATAAGAAGGATACTTCAATGGAATTTGAATACCATGTCCTATCCTATCCAAATATTGAATAAGCTCCAACATTCTATCTGGAGTATCTTCAGTCTCAAAAATATGAGCAGTAGTTTGAAGTTTTTGTTCTTTAGCTCGTTTAAAATTATTTACAATTTCATCGTAACGAATTGTGTAGTTTTTCTCTCCTCCTGCAATGTCAATACCATGAACAATCCCCAATTCGTGCATTTCAATGGCTAAATCTAATATCGCACTGTTTACATTCGCTGTGTAAGTAGGGAATTGTGAGTGCATACACAATATTTGGCGTATAATTATTGGGTATTTCCCATTTTCTGAACCACTATACTTCTTTATATATTCATCAATTTTTAGAACAATGATTCGCATTTCAGCAATTCTTTCTTTTTCATCCTTTAATTTGTTAGTTCGACTATATGGACAATGCCTTATCTCAATATACGATAGATTTTCAAACTCATAAGCCCCTCTCATCAATCTATTTATAAAATATTCAAGTCTATCTAACGTTTGAAGAGGCTCGACAAGTTTGTGCATCTTCAAATACTCATCCAAACTGTCTCTCTTTTCATCAAAAAAATGTTGAAATGAATAAAAATCGCCAAATTGACTGATAAGTTCATCCGAGCAATCATCAATGGTAACCTTGTGCCATATCATCCTTGGGCTAATTGCCCCACCAAAATGCAAGTGTAATTCAGCGTAAGGTGTTTTGGAAAAATAGAATATATCCTTTATATCTTTTCTATTCATAACTAGACTTGATTTTATACCTATAAGTTAAAAACACAATTTATTTTCTTGAAATAGACTATATATTCTAAACTAATAATGTAATCCCACGGCAAGTATCACTTAAATACCTAGGTTTTAATCTAATTTATATTAACAAAATGATTCCCAAATATTCCTTTAGAATTTTCAACACATAGCATTCATCATAAATATGAGCTCAATATCACCATATATATTTGAATTTAGTTTTAAAACTGTGCGGTTATAAATATTGCTATAAGGTACGATATGAAATTAATAGAAGGGTATCTAAAGACATAAATTTATCTAAAGTAGCAAAAAAATAACACCTGTCCCAACTGATGGTTTAGTCCATCATTGCTATAATATGAACGAATAATCAGATATTTGAATTTGATTAAAATTAAATATATCAAAATCGAAATTGTTAAGAGGTAAATCATGTAATGGTAAGTACTACAGTCAAAAAATCACATTAGCTATTCAGATAAGTCGAATTTATATTCTTTTGCCATATTCCATTGCTTTTCAAAATGATAACTTAAATCCTTGTGAAACATCGAAGCTTTATCTCTAACTACAATATGAGTACCTTCAGTGGCAATTTTATCATGTAAATAAAAGCCTTGAATTAGTTTGGAGTCTATTCCTATTAATGAGATTGCAACAAAATCATTATGAAATTTCAATTTGAGTTTATCTTTTTTATCAATATCAAGACGATTATATATGGATTGTAGTACCTCTCTATTTTGAATAATTGCATCTCTAGTACGTTCAAAGTTAAAATACTTTAGGCATAAGGATCTTTTCTTCATTACATCAACACCATTTTCTGGGTCCAATAATATTATCCTTACGCTACACTTATTTAAATTAATTGCATTAACTATTGAATCTTCAAACTTTTCTATGAGAGGTATCCATATTTTCAAAAATTTTATTTCACATTCAAAAGAATTTATAATATCTCTGTTTATCATATCAAGATTTAATTTGTAGAAAGTGTCATTTATACCTAAAGTACGAATGTTGTGATATCTTTCAGGAACAATAATTTTTGTTGCCTCTTCGAAAACTGCCGAAACATTTTCCTTCATTTCTAGGATAAAACTAGCTCTTAGTATAAATTCATACACAAAAAGTATTGGAACTATTGTTGCAAAAAGTATTCCCACTTCATGCACAAAACCTTTTAGATCTTCGTTTGTTACATGTTTAGAAATATACATGATGAAAACTCCGAGTAATTCAAAAGCTAGAAGAGCAGCTGTGTGCTTGAGACCAAATTTTTTAAGTCGTTCAAATATGAAGCTAGATTTCTGCATAAAATATTATTTTTAACAACCTGCATGTATATAATTTTCTATTGCTGGTGTACAGTTTGATACAATCGTAAAACTTATATTTAAGTGAAGAAAATGCTTTTGTGTCCAAACTTGATTTAAGTAATTTGTTCAATCCTTAATTAATTTTTTTATTGCATTCTTTAAGCTTGTTGTGGTAGGGAATAAATTAAAACTATAATACCACCAAATATCTTCTGCATCAAACTTTACCGTTCCTGCATTGTCTTGAGAATTGAATTTAAGAGGGAGTATATTTGATTTTTCAAATGTAGTTTGAATTAGAGAGTTTATTTTTTGCGTGTTTTCATCATCTAATAAAACAAAAACATATTTTTTTGAAGCTACTAACCAAGTTCTCTGTTTTGGTGTTTGGAAAATTAGTAATTCTTGCTTGACTGCATCATCATTGTCAAGAAGGCCGGAGATTGTTACAAACCTTTTTATCCCTTCGGATGAAAAGAACCCATCAGGTCCAAGTTTTATTTTTTCATTTGTGTTGTCAACTTGAGTTCGGACTTCTTTATCTGTAGTTGGTTGAAAAACCCATTCGCTACCTGCAATTTTTAAGCTTCCGAGCCTAGTTAGTAAGGCCTCAATATATCTCCGAAATTTAAAAATCACTAATAAAACAACCGCTGGCCATATAAGACGGCCAATTAAGTCCAATATTGCTACAATTACTTTAGAAGTATGCTCGTTCATAATGTAAATTACTTAGACTCAATTGAAAACATAAGTTTTTTTGTAGTATTTTTTGTATTGTTTGGTATGATACAGATTTGAAACAGTAGTATTATAATTGCTCTTTTTGTATTGTTTTACAGTATATGTTAGTTTCCAGTTAAAATATCAAAAAGCATCAACGGCTAATCTTCTCGATTCGATTAGTACTGAAAAATGAATGAAGATGCAATATACTTAAATTTCATTGCGGCTTATTACCGAATAATAAGAAATGAAGCTTTTTAGATTATGTTCTAAATTTATTAACCAAAGTCAATAAATTTAGAACAATTTAGTTGCTTTACAGCAACACAAAAGTGGTAGGCGAACTCAAGTAGACTCCCATTTCTATCAATAATAGAGATGAGACCACGTTGGCAAACTATAACATATGAAGTTTTTCAAATGAGGTATTGTAATTAAACAGCTCATCTTAGGCATTTCGAGCTAGAGACAACAATAATCAAACTAAAAGCAGACCTCCAAGATACTTAAAAGAGGGTAGAGGTTGAAAGTATCTTTACAGAAATGAATGTGTAGGCAGCTCTGTTAGATGACGTTATCCTTGGTTCAAATATTAATCCATCATTAAAAATTTCATTATGATTTTCATCTGAAATATAACATCACCGCTAAATACCTTCACATTTCAAGTCAATGTTATGTAATAATGTAATAGTCGATAAATCTGCCATCGTTCGTTTGACTGTCAAACCCCAACCGAGACTTGTGCATACACATTGTCAATTGGATAATATTCAGTCCTACATTTGAGAACAATTCTTTTAAGAGTGGTTCTATCTAATTATATTAAACCATACTTTTTCCGCAAATGGGTCAAAATATACTTTCTTAGCGTCAATTAAAAAAGAAGCACCTAATTGTGCTGCAGGAATTGTCCATGTCCCAATCCCGCCACACTCCTTTGCTTCAGACGGAGTCATTTTTAGAAAAATATTTACATCTGAGTGAATGATTATCGGGCTTCCATCTAATCCAGTTATTGAAAAACTTGTTTTGGTTGGAAGTTTGTAAGCCTTAACTTTTTCTTGAATGCCTGTCACACATGTACTTAAGGTAAAGTTTGAAGAAGGGTTTTCAATTAAGAAAATACCACTTTCTCTTATGGCTTTAAAGTACGCTTGATTAATATTTATTGCATGTCTATAAATTTTATCATCGTAGCCAGGGTCTATCTGAGCTACTGCAGCTGCATTTCCAATTTTAATAGGAATTGTTGGAATATTTGGAGTACAAGGATTATTTAATTTCTTTAAGTCATTAGAAAAGTAACCTGCGGTGGTAGCGGCTTTGAATCCATTTGCTTTAAGAATACTATCAGGGCATGAAGTGCTACTATTACCTCGCAGAAGCTTTGAATTCTGATAATCTAATAAGTATGAATTGAAACAGAGAAAGTCAGTGCCAATTATCCCAGCTTGCTTAATATTTCCCAAGCCTAGTATATTTGAATGATTTTGTATTGCAAGTGATACCGTACCCCATGAACCAAAAAAATCAAAATTGTCAAAACGGTTTGTCGTATTTGTCACAAGTTTCGGTCTATTACCAGTAAAGGCATTCGTGTCTATTGTTGAGGATGTAGTTCCAAAATCAATTAAAAAATATCCTTCGGCATCTCCTACTTTGACCTTTGTATAAGGCATAAGACTACCAACTTTAAGTGCTTGTGTTTCTTTTAAGCATTGGAAAAATTGTGAGTATGTCTTAAATGTAAGAAGCCCAATGATTGAAAGTAAAAAGATTTTCTTTTTCATATGTTATGGTTTTATGTTTGAAAGACTAATTACTTAAGAAGGTTCATGTTTATTTTTTTAAAATATGTTGAAGTACGTAGAATGTTGTGCATCCTGTCTTTGGTTGATTGTATTATACTGAACCTCTCCGCTGTGAATTTTTTTTTTAGTTTAAAATAGTTTAGAAGAGAAACATTTTATCTATTCTAAGACTGTTGAGTATAAACTAATTGATTTTAATATTTCAAATTGAATATCCATTTCATCGACACTTAAATACAGTACTATGGCTCTCAATATTGTAAATACTCCCACCTTTTCTATTTTCCTAAACTTTATAAATCCTTATGTTGTAATGGGACAGAATATAATTGTTTATAAGGTTGGCAGTGTGTTATTTCTATTTGAAATCGAAGAGGAGTATCAAGCTCAACGTTTATAATATATTCATTTATCAATATTGATAATGCGTTGTCACAGTGAGTACATAGGCTGTTTTAAGCTAGCAATTATTTAAACGCATCGATTTCTTTGTTTACTTGTAGTGTCAACTTAAATGCTTCAACCTCAGCAATTAGCCCGTCAATTTTACGATTATCAATGGACGATTTAGGAAAAGATTTCGCTTTTTGAAATATGCGTACATAAGAACTTAGAAAGTCAGAAAGAAGCGTGTTATAATCTTTTTTAAAGTCATTTACAGATTGCTGAATAACAGGTAGTTTTTTTGCTACTTCCAAGCCGTTTTGTATAGTTTCAAGATTTACAAGGTCTTGATACTTTGTATCAATATTGGCTTGTGGAAGTATGGTAGTTAGCTCAATTAGTGGATTTACTTGGTTTTTAATTCCTAAGTTATCTATTAAATCTTTATTAAAAGTTTTAGTATTTTTATTTAAATAGGAATATTTTTTATTAAGCTCGTTTAATCCTTGTAAGTATCTTTCAGAAGATAAGATCATCTCATCATAAAAATCAATATATGGCTGAAGCTCATCTTTGAAAAGAGAAATTTTTTTTTGATCAAAAACGTCTTTTGTGTCGGCCACTAGATCTTTGATAGTTTTAACTTTACCATCAGAGTTTGTTGTAATTACTTTTGTTGAAGTAAAGTTAGCTATTGAATTTACAACAGAAGATACAGTTGTAGTAAGAGGATTTGACTTGAGAATAGAAGAAACTATAGGATTTTCTATGATTTTATTAACAATGCTCCAAAATCTTGGTTTTTCTTCTTTTGGCAATTCACTCAATAAATGTTTTTCTGATGCTTTTACCACTACTTCTGTGAATTTAAAACCTAAAATGTCACTAACAGGATTATTTGCATCCATCAGTTTTGTTAAAAGTCCAGTTATTACTATTTTATCTGATACCTGTTTAAAATCAAAATCTAAATCTTTTGATTTAGTATATGCTTCAAATATTTGGTTTCTAATACTTGAATACTTAATACTATCACTTTTCCGGATGTCTCTCCTAAATTCTAAATTCCCTGCTTCTAGTAATGATGTCTTCTTTTTCAATAGTGAAAGTTCAGATAGAATTGTGTCCATTTGTGTCTGAGCATTTGCTCCAAATGTTATTAAAAATAATACAGACACATAAAAAAAATATTTTCCCATTTTATTTGTTAGAGCTAATAATTTGACAAAAATTAAAGGCGTTTTGTGATACACTTGGTTGTACTCTAATTTTAATTTTACAAATATTTTGTAAAACTTTTTTAATATTATTAACTGTGTGATTTTTTTATTGTTGTATTAGTTACTGCAATATTTCAATTTCAAATCCTTCTAGTTAAATTCATCAAAATCATAAATGAATGTTTTGGTGACTTGTTTGTTTACTATGCGTACATCTCCAGCAATTTAACTGAATTTTATTAATCAAAATAACCGAATAATAAGAAATGGTACCACTTTGGTTTTATTTTTTAAATTCGAAGCAATAATTGTACTTGCCTGATTAACAGAAATATATATATGTAAGCTTCTGTAAGGTTCCCCAAAAATAGTACGGATTAAAAGTTTAAAAAGTGTGATATTTTTTAACTTTAGGTAAGTATTATGAAAAGCAGCAAATTTATTCCGACCGAAATTGCCAAGATTCTTAAGGAATTTGAATCTGGCAAGTCCTTAGACACCATTGTTCGGGAATATGGGGTCAGTAAGGTAACTTTTTATAAATGGCGTCAGCGTTATGGCGGCATGGAAGCCAGCTAACTCAAGAAGGTCAAACAACTTGAAGAAGAGAACGCCAAACTCAAGCGCATGTATGCTGAACTAGCCTTAGAGTTGGATATGGCAAAATATGTCATAGAAAAAAAGCTCTAAAGCCTTGTGTCAAGCGAGCACTTGTGCGAGAGTTGAAAGAACTCTATCCAAGAGGCATTAGCAAGGCATGCCATATCTTCAAAACGAGCCGAAGCAGTTTAAGTTATCAATCCGTTAAGAACGATCAAGTGTTAATGGATGAATTATCACAATTGAGTAAGGATCATCCTCGTGAAGGCTTTTGGAAGTTTTACCACCGTATGCGCAATGCGGGTCATATCTTCAATCATAAGCGAGTGCATCGGGTGTATGTGCAGATGGGACTTTCTATTCGTAGAAAGGCTAAAAAAGGCCTTGCAGCTAGGGTGAAAGAGCCCTTAGAAGTTCCACAGAGCTTTACTCATACTTGGAGCATAGACTTCATGAGTGATGTTTTGAGTAACGGGCGTTCCTTCCGAAGCTTTAATGTGATAGATGATTACAATCGAGAAATACTTTTCATAGAGACAGACTACTCGCTCAAGAGTGGTAGGGTGATTTATATCCTTCGTCATTTAGTGAACAAATATGGTAAGCCCACTAAGATTCGAATGGATAATGGACCAGAATTTGTAGCAAAGCTAGCGCAAGAATGGAGTCAGATGAATGACATTGTATTTCACTACATTTAACCAGAGAAACCAACGCAAAATCCTACATTTAGTGATTTAACCAAACTTACCGCAGACATGTATTAGATGCTTATGCTTTTGATTCTTTGGAGGAAGTTCGCCAAGAAACAGATCTATGGCTGAGGGATTATAATTTCGTTCGCCCGCATGTCTCTTTAGGTGGTATGAGCCCAGTAGATTATAGAATGAAAAAACAAAACACCCTTCTTGGGCTTCGTTCCGCTACGCTACACTCAGCCCAAGAAGGGTTAAAAACATAATCAAAACAACAAGATTATGTATATTTTTAAACTGTACTAAAAATGAGAAGCCGACAACAGACACACTAGCCAATTTTATATACATTTTTATTTTATTTTCCCATTTGCCCAAGCTATTAATAAGTTATTTGTGTCAGATTGTAATGCGAATTTATACTCCTCTCTTACAATATTTAACCATTCTATTCCACGGGTGTTCTTGCTTGGAAACTTATTATTAAATTCTTCTCTTGTCGTACTAATTATTCTTGCATATTTTCCTGTTTTTTTAATATTACCATTTGTAATTAATGACAAGTTATCTGTTGTTGTCTGCTTTAAAAACACTGTAACTCCATCTTTAAACACATAAGGATAATATCCTTTTCCGTCCATATTTTCATAAACTATTCCCTTGACGGGGAACTGTCCCCCTGACGCATTGCGAATAGATTTAATTAAAAAGTCTGTATTCTTTTTATCTAATTTATTCGTTAAGGTCACGCAAGTTGTAATAATCCAAGTTGCAAGTTTTTCAGCATCTGCATTTGCCATATAAACTTTTCCAATTTTTTTTCCATTGTCTACAGAATATTCATAAAGCGTAACTTTAATGTTTTCCCAACCTTTTATTGTGTCAGTTTCCAAAATGTATTTTTGTGCCATATACCGTGAAGGTATTATTGACTGTTCAACTCTTTTTTGAATTGTTGCTAAACTATCAATAAGAAACTTACTCTGTAAACTATTGCTTTGTCCAAAGCATATTGTGTTCGCTGTTACACAAATTAATAATGGTAAAAAAAGTGTTTTCATAATTTGTATGATTTAATTACATTTTCGATTGCATTTCTATAATATTTGCCTCCTTGGTGATTGTATTTCCCAAGTTGTGCTAGTTCAAAAGCATATATTAGAGAAGCCTCAATTTCTGAAATTCCTTTTTTTAAATTCTTGGCATAATTATCAGAATAGGGTTTGTATCTTTTGTTGTGCAAAAGTGTAGACGTTAGATAAAGTACGAAGTCTTGTTTTGAGATAAACTTTCTATATCTATTATCTGGTCTGTCAATTTCATCAAAAATTAATTGCCCATTTTTTGTTTTTCGTATAACCTTACACTTGCCCTCATTTTCGTCTGGTTGTCCTTTTAACACGTATAAATTTGCAGTATCTTTTGTCCATTTTTTTACTCCACCTAAATTATTTGCGTAATATCCCGTTCTGGTAAAGCCGAATCCTGCCTCCAATATCAGCATGGCCATTACTGTCTTTTTAGGCAAGTTTTGTTTTGAACAAATACTATCGACGTAGGGCTTTAATAAATTAATAAATTCAGCTTTTTCTTTTTGAGTCGGGTGTCCAATAGCAGTCAAATAGCAATTGACATTTAATCCTTTTGTTTCGTCTTCATTTGGTGTTGGTGGAAATGAAATATATTGTCCAAATACAAAGACTCGAAACATCAGAAGTAGTAGTAATAATTTTCCTTTCATTTAATATATATATTTGATGGTATCATTGAAAATGACATACACAATAATAGTACAGTCGCAGTAGTTTGCAAAGCATTTTATTACGCACAAGTTATACAAAGTCTATTTATGAAAGATTTGACACACTTGTTCTTTCGTTTTGCCTAGCGATAATCTATGAAAAAATTTAAAATCCAAGTCTTAAAACTGCAATATTGAAAAAGTTCTCAGATAGGTGTCCGAGTGTAAATATGTATCAGGTTAGTTTTTTCACAGTCCGGCGTTTTTGCGCTTTGCGTTCGGGCGGGTTTCAGAGTACAAAGTTTCTAATTATCACTAAAGTTCATTAGAAGCACAAAGCTCCAAGTTTGCACGTCACCCCGCCTGAAGCAAAACCCTTGTGCCTGTTGCACAACTCAAATATAAAGAAATAACCATAGACTTCCACCTTGCTGTGATGCTTTAATTTTACCTTGGAAAATTGCCCCAAAATGAGTATTTTAAATATATGCAAGGACGCAAAAATCTCCTCCCAAAAATGTATTATCAAGTTAGTCTGGATAGCTAGGTAAGTGTCGATAATTTCTATTGAAAACTTGAAAAGCACTTGTTTTACACTTTCTGTATGCCCGAACAGCACCTTACTATGGAACTGAAGGTCAGGAGTCAATAGATCCCGTCGTGTATTTCAAGATATTGTTAGTGGGGTATTTGAATAATATTCCTTCTGATAGACGTCTGATGGAATACTGTTCAAATTGTTTGGACATTCGCCTGTTTCTCTAATATGATTTGGACGAAACTCTTCCGTGGCATAGTACTATTAGCCGCACACGCCAGTTGTATGGTGAAGGAAGGGGTAATTTTAGAGTTGTTTCAAACGGTATTGAAGCTGTGTGTCGACAAAGGCATGTTCAGAGGCAAACGTCAGGCGATTGATAGCGTTTTTATTAAAGCCAATGCCAGTATGGACAGTCTGGTTGAAAAAGAGATATTGGAAGATGTCAGCGCTTTTGTTGATGAATTAGAGCAACAAAGTGAGTTTAAGGTGACAAGCTCACGCAAAAAGCTAGTTGAACGTCATCACAACTGGAAACGAACTGCTTACAAAGACATGCCTGCCAACAGTAACAGCGAAAAGTTGGATGAGAATGGTAATCTGATTCGCCCCAAATATATGTCAAACCATACCCATTATTCACCTACTGATACAGACGCACATATCAGAGTAAAACCAGAGAAAGCTCACCATCTTAACTATTTTGGACAAATAGCTGTGGACGATGCTCATCATGTAATCACTGGCGCATGTGCTGATTTTGCAGACAAACGAGATAGTCAATGTTTAGCTCAAATTCTGAAACTGACAGAAGGGAATTTATCAGAACATGATATTGAATTGGGAGAGATATTAGCTGATGGAGGTTATAGCAGTGGCGAAGCTTTGACATATCCAGATGCCAAAGACATCAACGCATGGATACCCAACTTTGAGCAGTACAAACCTCAACGAACAGGATTTACCTTCTATAAAGAGGCTAACTATTACGAATGTACGCAAGAAGGCGGAAAGCAAGCAATACTAACCTACAAAGGCGAAAAGACAGACAGCAAAGGCTATACCAAACGTACCATCAGATTGCAAGGTTGTCCACTCAGAGAGCAATGTTGTGGGAAAGCTACTAAGTTTAACCGGGCTGGCGAACCTGAAAATAGATGATAGTATTCATAAAGAGCATTACGACCGAATGCATGAAAAGCTTTCCCAAAACAAGTCTTATGCCAAGCAAATGGTACGAATACGAAGTAAGACCGTCGAACCTGCGATAGAAACACTCGTAAATTTTATGAACATGAAACGAGTGAATACACGAGGTCTCAAATCCAGCAACAAACACGTATTAATGGCAAGTTTAGTTTACAACTTGCAGAAATATCTATGCTTCAGTGTGAAAAAAACAAGCATATTAGCCCAAGCTATTGCTCTTCTTGAAGGGATAAACTACGCCTTTCTCAAAAAACTACAAATATTCATTAATAAATAGGTTTTAAGCGCTTCAAGTTTGAGGATGCTTCGCAAACTAAAAAAACAGACCTCTCTTAAATCGCCTTAAAAAAGGTCTGGATGTGTATTCAGTAAGAGGGTTTTTAGAGAAAAAGAGTTGTGCAACAACTACCAGTGTTGACGGTTCGTTCTTTTATACTCTCACTTTTTTGCTAACACTTTTTGCAGGCTTTCTATCTTTGTTAATAACTCGTCAAAAGTCAATATTTCAACATCTTTACTATTACTCCTAAATAGTTCAAATGAATATCTCTGCTTTTCATCAAGGTCTTTTGTTGAACCAATTAGAACCACACATTTAGAGTTAAAAGTTTCAAAACTTCCCTTGCTTTTTCCTTTTATTGCATAAAATTCTTTCTGAAAGTTATCTCTTTGGTTTAGAACTTGAACAATACACCCTGTTAAATCTTTCGTAGCACTAAAAACATCTTCACCTCTATACGCTGTTTTTTCAAGCATTTTGGTTTTATGTGTCTTAATTTCCAAGAAAGAAACATTATCACTAAGACTATTTTTAATCAAAAAGTCATTAAATTTTCCATTTTGATTATCAATAGTCTTTCCACCTACATACGCCTCCCTTTTATACAAAATAACTGGTTGTGCAAATATTGATGAAAAAATCCAACTATTATCTTTTAAAAATTCTTGCCACTGTTTTTCTAAACTTTCACTATCGGTTTTTAGTGCCATTAACTCTTTATATTTTTTAAGAGTTTCCTGAATATATTTATTATCAACTATTTCTTTTGTTTTCGCTAATGCGTCTTTTGTCAAAAAGTCTGTACTAATTGATAATTTATCAAAAAGTTCTTTAATGGCATTTTTATCTGCGTCTGAAAACTCATCTATTTCATTACCCCAAGAAGCCAACGATGTTGCTAAGGCATTGGCAATGTATGTTTTTGGTGGTGTAGGAATATCTGTTGGAAATAGTGAATGAAGATTTGTTTTTAGTACAAAATCTACCTCATCTTTATTTTTTTTGAAAATACTACTAAAAGCACTATGTAGTTTTTCTAAACTTTCTTCGTTTAAGAACAGTTTTTTATTAGCAATATCAAATAACACTTTTCCACCTTTTTCAATTACAACTTCTTCAAAGTCATAATTTTCATCAATATAATACGCAAATGGGTTTAAGGTTTTTGTAAATCCCCAACCATAAGTAACAGACTTAACCACTCCAATTGGTAATTTTCCATTAAATTCCTTGAATATAAATTTTTGGATTGTTTTATACTTATTACCTCCTTCATATCCTCGTGGATAATGAATAATTTGGTCGATTTTCTTAAAAATTTCGCTTGAAATTTGCTTTATTTTGGCTGTGGTATCCTGATAATAAAATATTTTTTTAGTTGCAGTTTCTTTTTCAAGAACCTCGCCCTTAATATCGTCTGCCATACTTTTCTAAACTATTTTGTTTTAAGGTATTATTTTAAAATGGCCGCCAACGTCAGTCTGTGAAAAAACTCAAAATCTAAGCCTTTAGATTGTAATAATTGAAAATTTCTCGGATAGGTGTCCGAATATAAAAAGGACTCAAATTAGTTTTTTCACAGCCTGACGTTTTGCAGCTACAAGAAGTTGGCAATTTCGGAGACGTAAACAATCTACCCATACAGAACTTGATACGAAACACAAAGCTTCATTTAACCACTGAACCGCCAATTTGTTGAAGGTGTTGTTAAGTGCAGATTTGTATTGTGTTTGTCCAGTTATCTAGCTTTTGAATTCTTGTTAATGTTCTAAATTGTCTCGATGGCGTAACTAAGTCGTGGCAATTAATATTTAAATTGTAACAAGTATCTTTTACTGTTGTCCATAAGTTACTTATAATGCCGTCTGCTAATAATGTATGCTCATACCTTGTCAAATAAACTCCACAAAGCGAATTAGCGTTTTGATTTATAGTAGACTGAATATCCGTTGGGATTATTTGGGTAAACTTGTCAAATGCGTTGTCATTAACACTTAAAATAATATCATTGTGTAATTGATTATGAATATCTGCATCCTGAATATTCGTAATTAAGTCAGTCAAACCAATATTCTGTTGAGTGCACCAATTCATTAAATATTGTCTATTAGTCCTGAAATTCCTGCCCATTAAACTTTGTTGTCCAAAAACCTGTGGCATAATAAACCAAAAATCATTGTATTGTCGTCCATAAAACCAGTTGGCATTGTCATTTTGAGGTCTGTTCCAAGACGGATTAAAAGTGCCTACAAACAAATATTTTAATTGTCCGTTGGGGTTTAAGTCATTTATAAATCTATGTTCACAAGGCATAATTGTCGTTTTTTAAACTTTCACATAACGTCAGTCTGTGAAAAAACTCAAAATCTAAGCTTTTAGATTGTAATAATTGAAAATTTCTCGGATAGGTGTCCGAGTATAAAAAGTACTCAAGCTAGTTTTTTCAAAGCCTGACGGTCGGGTATTGCCGAAGGCGGGGGGGATTAGCACCGAACTTCAAAAGAAATACCAATGTTAAAATATAGCACAAAAGTTTAATAGAATTACTGATGCCCCGCTTTGGGCAATAACTTGTTGGCTGTAGTTTTTCTCATCCAATGTTAACAGTTTAGTGTCTTACGAACCAACTCTTTGTTCTCGTCCGAAGCGGCTTCCAAAAGTCTTTGTTTTACTTCGTCTGAAAGTTCGGCAACGGTCAAACTATCTCTTAAGTTCTGTCCACCTGGATAAGTATTCTTGTCGTATTCGTGTAAAATTGTTCCGTCATCATACAATGTGTAGTCATCATCTAAAACACCACCTTTCATTTTGTGCGATACTGAAATTGTTTTTTTGTTCATCGTTTTAGTTTTTATTGTTATTGCCGAATAATTTCAATTGTGTCTTGTCAAAATTATACATTCTATCAAACTCAACTAAAGCCGAACTGATATCCAGTCCTTGAAAAAATGCTTGAAAGTCAATCAAGTTCTTTTTGTTATGAAAGCTAACTTTCCAAGTTACTTTGTCTTTATCAATACGCTTGATAATTTCCAGAAAATAGGGTCTGTCAACTACTGAAAGTGAGTGACCAAAAACATAAATCGTTTCTAAGTATTTCAAACTGTCAAAGAAGTCTGAATTTTCTGTGATGATTGTCTCTGTTGATTTGTATGTTTCAATGAAATAGTCGTCTAAAATCCTATTTCCTTCCGCAACTCTAACATCTGTATCTTCATCGTTGTAAAGTTCGTCAAGTTTCTTAGCGTTTTGTGGGTTGCGACTATGACCTAAAATTAAAGTTGAGTTTGTATCAACCGCTTTGTTATGGATATAAAATATTTTTTCTTGAGCAACTTTATAAAGTCGCTCTAAAGTGTCTGTGTAATTGAAATTGATGAATTTGGCATTTTTGTCAACTACAACCATATTTTCATTAGCCTTGTTTGGTAGCCTTAGTTGTAAAATCCATTCAGTAAAACGCTTCTTTAATGTATCGGTAATTAAATTAATTCTCTGTTGGACTTCATACCGGTAGTCGTGATTGTATGCGTCACTCCAATCTTCTGCACTGTATGGTTGTAAATAATCCATACACTCGTCAACTATTTGTTCGGTGTTCAAGTAAGCTAAAGTTTCTTCAAAGTCAGACCAAAGAGCATCACCTCCAAAATATTCTTCAAGTTTTTCAACTAATTGTTTGTCTGTGTTGTCAAGATATTCTATAAAGTCCCAATAACGTGATTTTAGACCGTGTTGAATGTCAAAACCGTTGCCAATGATATAAAGTTTTTTAATTGTCATTTTGTTTCTTGTGATGTCGTCATAAAATTACTGCCAACGCCCCGCCTGCTAACGTCCACGGCTTGGCGATGTGGCGGAAATCGAAGCACAAAAGTTGAGTTTTGCACAAAAGCTCAATCGAAGAACTGAACTTGAATTTAGCACTTCAGTCGCCATATTGCCAAACCGATGTTGCCTGCTGTTTTTTTCTACATCGTTTATATGTATCCCAAATTAGTCTACCGTCAAAATCAATTTTATACTTTGTCTTTCCAAAGTCTGTTAACAAAATTCCGTCTGGTTCAAGTTTAAATTCTTCTTCATTGTCTATACTTACAAAAATGTCTGTACCGCCAAATTTCCACTTTTGATTCCCTTCTCTGTCAAGTTTTGTTACTTGAAGTTCTCCGTGAATAATGTATTCGTCCTGTTGCTTGAATATCTGAAAACAGGTTGCTTGGTCAGCTTGTGTTTTCCATTTTAAATCAAGGTTTGGAAGTGTCAAACAAAATATGGTGTCGCAACAGCATAGCAATAATTGGTCGTTGTCAAGAAGCGATGAGTTTTTATGAACACCTGTCGCACCACCTGAACCAATAACAATACAATTGTCAACAATTTGGTCGCCCTGACAAATTCTTACTCCGTGTTTGGAAGTTGCATATTCTGTTCCTCCGTCACCAAAGTAATGTTTTGAATAATTGAAATAATTGTCTGCCGAACCAAACGAATAAGTCGGTTCATTAATCACTTCAACTATCAAGTCGTTATATTGGTAACTGTTCATTTTGGGGTCGTCTTAAAATAGCAGGCAACTCTTAAATATGCGAAAGTTTTGTAGTACTTTTTGTATTGTTTGAATCGAAATACACCTTGAAATTAAATTATCTAACAAGTTAATGATAATTCTCAATTATCAATTGCTTATTAAGGAGCATAGCTTCCTTTGCAATATATTAAAATTTCATTACGATTTACTACCGAATAATAAGAAAAGAGACCATGGAAATATGAACAACAAATTTATTGACTCAAGTCAATATACGTTTTTAGCAAAAATATTTATGTAAACGAAAACCCTGATACAAATACTCGTAAGTATTCATATCAGGGTTTGCAAAGGATAGTAAAATAGTTTTACTTTTTTTTCACAATACTAACTATTGTTACAATTCCAAAAACAAGAACTAAACTGTACAGAATAAAATTTGTAACCTTTTGTTTTGCTACCTTCTCTTCTAAAATAGCAATTCTTTGTTGCATTTCTGCGTCGGCAGTATCAGTGCTACTACTAAATAGAGAACTGAGTAATGAGGTAATTGCTTGCATTTTGCTATCAATTTTTAGTGGGTTTTCGCCTGAGCATAGTGTGGATATGCTACAGTGCTTTGTATTTTGCTATCATTTTTTCATCTCGAGCGCTGATATCACAATTCCCGGTATTAAATTTTGCTATCAAAACTTCCATCCCCATGTAACAGACTTGTTTCCTAAATAGAACAGAGCTGCACCTAGCAATGGCGCTCTAACCTTGAGCCAAATGATTTGAAACTTCTGGTTCTTGATGGTTTTGGTATCTAGTTTAATGATTTTCGAATAGTCATGGGCGTTCTGGTCTGCTAGGTCGAAGGATTGGGTGGCAGCATCAATCGCTGGTTCCATCACTGTTTGATTGTTGCGAATGAGTGCATTGTATCGAACCAATAGAGAATCATATCGCATACGGTCAGCCACGATATTTCGTAGCTGTAGTGGCGTGATAAGATAGTACTTATTTGTAAACCGTGATTGGCTTAGGCTGTCCGTATTGGTCTGTGAATAGAGCTTCAATGGTAGAATCAGGCAGAGCAAGGATATACACATTGATATTGCGTTCGTCTTCATGGTGCTTTTCTTGGATTTGTTCTTGGGTAGAAAGTCCGTTTTTGAATGCTTCGTAAGCAATTTGTTGGAGTGTGGTTCTTTGTTGCTCTCGATGGGCTATTCTCTCATTGATTTCTATTTTTTGTCCTTCAGCTTTAGCTACTTGTGTATCTTTCTGATAATAGAAATATCCCACTACAATGAGTAGGCATACAAACAAAAGAGCTCCGCCCTGTAGAAGGCGTACCTTCCAGAGCGGGAGCTTAATGGGGAGATAGAGTTGACTAAACACCTATTCGGTTACTTTAGTCTTAATGGTCACTAATTCCCCATTTTGGTACTTTTCAATCTTTTCATATTCAAGTCCAAGGGCAGTCAAAAGAATCTCCATTACCAACTTCTCTGTTGTGTACCATTCATTAAATTCAGCTTCTGTGAAGGAATATTGTTTGCTGGTTTGGAAAATACCACTTGCATCAGGGTACTTTTTGGCATCTGCAATTCTGGACAAGTCAATCTTTTCATTGTATGAAATAGAAATACTTTGTCTGGTTTCCGAGATATTATCGGCAATAATTTCAATTTGAGAAACGCCTTTTTTATTAGGCAAAAGTGTTGCTAAAAACATAGATTTTAAGAGGTTAAAAATTAATTAAATGAGTTTACAAAAACGACTCTGTTACCTTCAAGTGTCAGGTAACCACTTGGCGCACTGGACTTCGAATACGATGGTGTCATGTTAAGACGAAGATTATTGGTTGATATAGCATTAGAGCCTATAACTTCGGAGCTAATGTTATGAATATAACTCATACCTTCCATCACACATCCATGTTTAGAATTGAACCAATAGTTCGTAGAAACTACATTTCCATTGAATTCAAAGGGTTTATCGGCGATATCATTCCAATTATGACTATGAGGGCTTGGGTTAAACTCGGTAGGTTTACCGTAGATGCTTTCCCAACTGTGTGAATGACCCCAGTCTGCTTTTCCGTCTATTTTACTTTTGACAAGAGCTACTGAAGCAGGATTGGTACACCAATTCGCCCATCTGGAATCGTCGTTGACTACATCCACATGGTATCGCACGGTGTCCCCGTCCACCTGAATGACATTGTAGGCACCAGAGGAGAAATTAATTACGCTATACATACCCTTGTCAGCGGCATTCTCTTGCAAAAGGACTGAAAAATTAGGTTTACCATAAATTGAATCCCAGTGATGTGAATGACCCCAATCTGCCTTTCCGTCTATTTTACCTTTGATAAAGCTGGTTGAAATGGGAGAAGTTGTGGTGTTATTGTATCGAGCATCATCGTTTACGACATCTACATTGAAGCGTACTTGATTGCCCGATACAGAGGCTCCAATAAATGCCCCATCACAAAAGTTAATATTACCATTATTTCCAGATTTAACGGATCCATTCTCCTCCAAGCTTATGCCTGAGATTTTGCTGTTCCAGTACGATATCTGACTATCCGAGACTAGACGTTTATTGGTATTAGTGACAATGTTGTTTGCATCAGTGAAGTAAGCTGCATGAAAGCCATCTAGTAGGTCTGCGTTTAGCCCTGAACCTATACCGTGATTGTTTTCAGACCAGACCCTTTTGTGAACCAGAGCACCAGCGTCACTATAATCGGTTCTGATATACAAATCAAAGTTCCTTTGGTATATAGTTACTGCAGAACTACCGGGTGAATGTAGCGTAATCGACGGATGTTTTGTATTGTCCGTTGTTATGACCGCCAATTTCGAATCAGACCAGTGTGTACCACCATTAGCTTGAATTTCAACTTTACCAGTAAGATAACCACCCGTAAGTGGTAGGTAAGCTCCTAATTCACTTCTATCAACTTTGGAATTCCAATAGCTAACTTGAGTATCGGTAACAAATCTTCGGTTAGCATTAGTATTGACCCAGTCAGCTCCAAAGGAAGTTTTAACGAGGTTTCCATTGGCATCAGAGACGACGGGTACAGAATTTAGTCCATCTGCAAAGTCTGAAACTTTTAAGGTTTTTGTTGAGATACGACCTGCACGTGTATCGAAAACTATACGAGTAATATTGTCTACATTGCACTTAAATCCGATTCCCCACCAAGAAGCAATCTCAAAATTGTAGGTTGATTCCGTTGCATTATCACCCGTTCCAGTTGATATATGATTATTATACCCAAATCTAACTTTATCAGAGCGGACGAGGCTTCCATCTCCTTGAGAAACAATTAACCTATCAACTTGACCATCTGCAAAATCACTCAATAATACTCTGCTTGCTTGTATTCTACCTGCACGTGCATCAAATACGATTTTGGTCGTATTATCGAGGGTAGATTTGAATCCCACTCCGTACCAAGATGCTATTTCAAGGTTATATGCTGTAGTTGTTGCGCCATCTCCAGTACCTGCACTTATGCCGTTATTTGAACCAGCAGCATTAAATCTAATAGCTCCTGTCATGGTTCCACCTGTAAGTGGGAGGAATGCTGCTAGTTCAGTTCTATCAACTTTACCATTCCAGTAAGTAATCTGAGCATCAGAAACTAGACGCTTATTTGTATTTGTGATAAGGTTATTGGCATCAACAAAGTAGGAAGCATGATAACCGTCCAACAAATCAGCATTCAACCCTGAATCAACCCCATGATTCATTTGAGTCCAAACCTTGTAGTTGACATTATCGTAGGCAGTACCATTATCGTTTCTGATATACAAATGCCCTAGCTTTTCATAAAGTTGGATAGCTGAAACGCCCGGTGTATGAAATGCTATCGAAGGAGGTTTACTAGTGTTGGTAGTACTAATACAAAGTTTCGCTTCCTCCAAACGAGTACCTCCTTGAGCAAGAATATCAAGTTTTCCTGAGATAACACCACCTGTCAGAGGCAAATATGCGCCAAGTTCGGAGCGTTCTACTTTGTTGCTCCACTGAGAAACTTGGGTATCAGTTACAAATCTTCGATTAAGGTTTGTATTAATCCAATCGGCAGAGAATGCTGATTTAACCAAGTTTCCACTTCCATCAGATACTACAGGTATAGCATTCTGACCATCAGCAAAATCCGAAAGGCGAACAGCGCAGGCTAATATTCTACCAGCACGGGTATCAAATACAATTTTTGTTTTATTCCCATTTGTATCTTTGAATCCGATTCCATACCAAGAGGCAATCTCAAGGTTGTAGGCTGAATTAGATGCACCATCGCCAGTTCCATATCCAACGTAACAATTTGAATCAAACATTACCCTTCCTGACATGGTACCGCCAGTAAGAGGTAGATAAGCTCCCAACTCCGAGCGGTCAACTTTAGCGTTCCAGTAAGAAACCTGAGTATCTGAAACCAATCTTTTGCCAGTGTTAGTAACAATATTGTTTGCATCTGTAAAATAGGAAGCATGGAAGCCATCCAGTAAGTCTGCATTGAGTCCTGAACCAATACCATGATTATTTTCAGACCAGATTCTTTTGTGAACTAATGCCCCAGCGTCAGAGAAATCGGTTCTGATATATAAGTCAAAGTTTCTTTGGTAAATGGTAACGGCAGAACTTCCGGGAGAATGTAGTGCAATGGATGGATGTTTAGTGTTATCCGTTGTTACAACTGCCAGTTTAGAATCTGACCAATGAGTACCACCGTTAGCCTGAATTTCAACTTTACCAGTAAGATAACCACCCGTAAGCGGAAGATAAGCGCCCAACTCCGAACGCTCAACTTTAGCATTCCAATAGCTAACTTGACTATCAGTAACAAATCGTCTGTTAGCGTTAGTATTGACCCAATCAGCACCAAAAGAGGTTTTAACTAGATTTCCATTAGCATCAGAGACAACGGGTACAGAATTTAGTCCATCAGCAAAATCAGAAACTCTAAGAGCTTTACTGAGAATACGACCAGCACGAGTATCGAAAACAATGTAGGTATTTCCATAACAGCTATCTCTAAAACCTATTCCAAACCAAGAGGCGATTTGTAGGTTATAAGTTGAAGTAGTGGCTCCGTCGCCAGTGCCATTTCCAATCGTGTTAACTCCTACGCCACTAAACCTAATTGCTCCAGACATGGTACCACCAGAGAGAGCTAAATAAGAATCTAGTTCAGTTCTATCAGCTTTACCATTCCAGTAAGTAATCTGAGCATCAGAAACTAGACGCTTGTTTGTATTTGTGATAAGGTTATTGGCATCAACAAAGTAGGAAGCATGATAACCGTCCAACAAATCAGCATTCAACCCTGAGTCAACCCCATGATTCATTTGAGTCCAAACCTTGTAGTTGACATTATCGTAGGCAGTACCATTATCGTTTCTGATATACAAATGCCCTAGCTTTTCATAAAGTTGGATAGCTGAAACGCCCGGTGTATGAAATGCTATTGAAGGAGGCTTACTAGTGTTGGTAGTACTAATACAAAGTTTTGCTTCCTCCAAACGAGTGCCTCCTTGAGCAAGAATATCAAGTTTTCCTGAGATAACACCACCTGTCAGAGGCAAATATGCGCCAAGTTCGGAGCGTTCTACTTTATTGCTCCACTGAGAAACTTGGGTATCAGTTACAAATCTTCGATTAAGGTTTGTATTAATCCAATCGGCAGAGAATGCTGATTTAACCAAGTTTCCACTTCCATCAGATATCACAGGTATAGCATTCTGACCATCAGCAAAATCTGAAAGGCGAACAGCGCTGGCTAATATTCTACCAGCACGGGTATCAAATACAATTTTTGTTTTATTCCCATTTGTATCTTTGAATCCGACTCCATACCAAGAGGCAATCTCAAGGTTGTAGGCTGAAGTAGATGCACCATCGCCAGTTCCATATCCAACGTAACAGTTTGAATCAAACATTACCCTTCCTGACATGGTACCGCCAGTAAGAGGTAGATAAGCACCAAGCTCCGAACGGTCAACTTTAGCGTTCCAGTAAGAAACCTGAGTATCAGAAACCAATCTTTTGCCAGTATTTGTGACAATATTGTTTGCATCTGTAAAATAGGAGGCATGGAAACCATCCAGTAAGTCTGCATTGAGTCCAGAACCAATACCATGATTATTTTCAGACCAGATTCTTTTGTGAACTAATGCCCCAGCGTCAGAGAAATCGGTTCTGATAAATAAGTCAAAGTTTCTTTGGTAAATGGTAACGGCAGAACTTCCGGGAGAATGTAGTGCAATGGATGGATGCTTAGTGTTATCCGTTGTTACAACTGCCAGTTTAGAATCAGACCAATGTGTACCACCATTAGCCTGAATTTCAACTTTACCAGTGAGATAACCACCCGTAAGCGGTAGATAAGCACCAAGCTCCGAACGCTCAACCTTGGCATTCCACTGAGAAACTTGAAGGTCTGTAACAAATCGTCTGTTAGCGTTAGTATTGACCCAATCAGCACCAAAGGATGTTTTAACGAGGTTTCCGTTTGCATCAGAGACAACGGGTACAGAATTTAGTCCATCAGCAAAGTCTGAAACTCTAAGAGCTTTACTGAGAATACGACCAGCACGGGTATCGAAAACAATACGAGTTGTATTGTCTACGGTGGCTTTAAAGCCAATGCCCCACCAACTAGCAATTTCTAAATTATAGCCTGTAGTGGTGGCATTGTCTGCGTTTCCATACCCGATGTATGAGTTTGGGTCAAAGCTAATTCGTGCGCCATACGCCATGTTTCCACCCGTTAGGGGGAGATAGGCAGAGAGTTCTGAACGTTCTACTTTGGCATTCCAATAATTGATTTGTGTATCTGTCACAAAACGTTTATTGGAATCATCTGAGATAACTGAAGTCGTAAGAAATCGGAATGAATAGCCAGTATCATCCTTTAGTAGAGCCATGTTAGTTGACCCTCCCTCTGGAACAAGATTGACATTCAATTCAGCAAGACTGCCGTTAGCGTTCTTTATTACGACTTTTTTCTTCATTAATTTAACGAGCTAGTGATAATTGGTTCTGAAATCTCTAATACCATTTGAGTGGGTGCTAATGCCTTCCCGATTTTCTGAGAGAGCTTATTGGCAACATTATCAGGTGGAATGGTTGTCACATCGCCACCAGTTCCCAAAAAGTAATTAGAGCCTTTGGTGAATGCTGCCCCTGAAATGGTAAACTTACCACCTGTCAAAACAGACATTTGAGCGTTGTTAACACCGACAGTTACGGCAATGCCAATGGCATCTTTTGCCAAAGAGCCATTGTCTGCCAGTACAAAACCAGTAGCGGTGAGAGCGACGATTTTCCCAACGGCAATACCGCCTGTTTCCACACAGTTGTCTTTTACTAAGAATCCTTTCATCCAGTCTGGAATCACAGATTCATCGACAATCCCACTATCATTTAAGAGTAGGAAACGTCCTGCATTAGCGGCTGTACCGTCGCTGGTATCAGTCGCCACACTGACTTGCATCTTACCGTCAGTGGTTTTAATTAGAGCTTGCTTTTTTGTAGCCATGTTTGTTTAGGTGATTATTTGATTTATGATAGAAACTGAGAAATCAATATTGAGCTTTTCATGGGTGATTGACAAACCCACACTTTGGGTTACTCCACCTTCGAGAGCGCCATTCGGAGCATTAGGAATCAGTTGTCCAGCGGGACCAGCATAGTAATTAGTATTTACCAATAGTCCCCAATTGGCAATTTCAACAACTCCTTCGACTTGAATATGGAGTGTTTCGCCAGTTGGCGCATTGTCAAGGCTGATACCAGTGGCTTTGAGGTAGTTTTCCTCCAGACTTGGGTTGAAGTGATAGGCAAGACCATTCTTAACAGTGATTAGGCGACCTTTTACGATATATTCGCCCGCAATGACTTCTTGAAAATCCACTCCCTTGTACACTGTGGTACTGTAATGATTCGTGACATCACCACTTGGTTCTTTGGTGGTATCCTTCTCTAAATCCTCAATCTTTTCGGATAGGCTTTGAATGGCAAGGCGTTCCTTTGCCAGCAAATCAAGTAAATAATCAGTGTCTTTGTCTATTTTCGCATTTGAAGCAGCTAGCTCTTTTTGAGCTTTCTGAGTGAAAAACAAACCTATCTTATCCCAGAAAAACCATAATGCTGCTACTACAATCACTGCAATGCCCCAAGTAGGATATTTTTGTTGTTTCATAACTTCAAGAAAGCCTTGACCGAAATTCGACCAAGGCTATTTTCTAGGTTTAAGAGGCAGTTACTTGTTGTAGACTTTCTTGGAAGCAGCTTTCAGTGTTTTACCCCACGTGGGCATGGGCTTTCCTGCTTTGCCAGCTTCGTAGATACTTTTCACAGCTTCCAAATTGACTTGCTTTACTTTTTTTTGGGCTGCTTTTTGTGCAGGAGAAAAGCTTCTTTTAGGCTTCTCCTCTGACTTCTTTTGGGTCTTTTTCATAGGTTATTAAGAGGTTTTTTTACGAATAAAGAGGTAAGTAACTATACTAAACAAAACTACCGCACTTGGTATAATCCAAGCTAGTGGGTTATTCTTGGTTTCACTTGCCACACTTGAACCTGTGAGCTTTCGAATCAGAAGCTTTCCTTTTGTTTTGACCGCTTGCCAGTACTCTCCTTGCACACTCAGCCAGCTAATGTATCCACCTTCGTATAATTCACGGGGTCTTTTCAAAAGTCCTAGAAAATCATATTTGATGTTCTCGACATGAACCTTGTTGAACCAGTCGGGAGTAATGAAATTGGATACTTCAATGCCATCAATCAAATATCCTTTCCCGTCCGTAGCATCAGCGACTTCCTCAACATAAAGTGGGTCATCTTCATTTTCCTTAAACCCTGTGGTTTTTCTAAACTTCTTTAGATAAGGATTATGAACTATTTCCAGAATCTCATGTGAAAGAACATAACTGACCTTTGTGGAGGATCTAACTTTACCGAAAGGAACTCCATTATCATCGACTCCGTGAAAACCTCCAAGGTCTTCCCCAATGTCATATTCGATGGTCACAGGAAAGTAACCTTTTGGTATCAGGTTGGTACTACTAAAAACCGTAGCTTGAGCTTCAATTGCCCAATAAGGTGCAAAATGTAGCGCCAATTGCTTGTTAATGGCTGCTACGATTTTTCGTAGTTGCTCAAGGTCTATTTCCTTTACTTTCGAAACTACTCCGATTCTAATCATCCTTCTTTTTGAAATAGATAAAAATGGCAGTGCCTATGCCCACAATAGCTAAACCAACTATCCAAAGAATGTTTTGACCCGTTCGCTGCAATTGCTGTTGCTGGACATTCGGGTCAGGTTGTTGGTTGTTGAGGTTGGAATCCTGATTGATAGCATTAGGAAAAATACTGGTAAAAAGTAATCCCACACCTGCCAACACTCCGCCCCAATTGGTATTGGTTTCCTTCTGTGCAATGACATTGCCTTGGTTATCCTTTACCTGCAAAGTCGTGCCATTGGCTGAAACAGGATTGGGTGTTTTTCCTGTAAAAATACCTTTAATCCCTCCCCAAATATTGGAGATAGCTTGTCCGACCTTGGTTTTGCCGTTTTTATCCGTATTTGTCTGGTTTGAACTATCCGTTTTGGAAGTATCCAAACCCTGCGAAGTGTCCTTTGCTGTCTTTTTCATTAGTCTTCTTTTTTACGAGTGACAATTGCCCAAATTGTGACACCAATCAACACCACGCCAGCAATGATACCAAGGATTAAGCCTGTTTTAGAACCTCCATTGTTTGAATCTGAACCAGATCCACTTCCTGTTACACTCGTTGGCGCTTTAGAGAGCTTTTCTTTTAGGGTTTTGGTATCCACATTGCCCGATTGTCCTTGCTCAGCGAGTTGAGTTAGTTCGTCTTGGTCATTGGAGACATCAGACAGTCGTACCCAAACCAAAGCTGGAACAGGGAAATCATCTCCAGACCCTGTGTAACCTCGAATCTCGACGGCTACTTGAATGTAGGCAACGCCACCCAAATACTTGGTCTTACCAGCAAAAACGCCCACCACATCCCCAAATTCAAACTCTACTAAAAGCTTGCGTTGTGGTGGATGGGTTGAACCACCAATGAATAATTGCATGGGAACGGTATCGGGGTCACTTTCTGCCAAGAACTTTAATTCGTTGCCAATAGGACTGTCGTCATACTGCTGATAGCCTGTGGCAAAATCAACGAGACCGATGACTTGCCCAACGCCTGGTATTAAGTAGGTCAGAAAGTTTCGATTGCTCGTGGTGTCTACCCAAGGATTGTATTTTCGTTCTTCCTTCTTTCCTGCAAAGGCTGTGAATCGCAAGCTTTTGGCATAAAGGATATCACCTTGTTTCATTTCGTATAGGTTTAGCGGTTATTCGTATTTATTGATTTTTCGAAGTTCTTTTTCCTTACGAAGCTGGATAAAGTTGAGCATCATTCCTGACACGTAGAAACCAGCGATACATAAGCCGACAAAGAAACTTCCGAGTTTTAAGAGTTTGTTAAACATCGTATATTCGTGGATAGAGTTTTTGAATCATTAACCGCAAATCATTGGGTGAAACACTCTCAGGGTCATGGTTGGGAAGTGGTACGCCTGATTTACAAAGTGCAACATAGCAAAGGTCAGCACAACAAAAACCATCTTGACTCAGCCCCATTGGATATAGCATACTTCCCAAGACCCCACCCCAATTATAGGGTTTACCTACCTTTCGTGCTACGTATTTTCGTGTCTCGGCTTCGTAGTACCACGGAATTTCGTAGAACTCCCAGTAAAACGGGTTTCGGTTCAGGTCTTCTGGAAAGATGTTTACACCTGTAAATTCATTCGATGAACCAACCTTACCATCTGAGAAAACCAGTTCACAATGAATAAATTCACTTCTTAGAAAAGTCTTCATCAGTTTGCCATAAAAGTCTTTTCCATCATGTTGATAGTGCTTAAAAGCAATCATGAATTTTCTCATCCTGCAACGACCTCTTCTTCCTTAGGTGGTACTTTAGGCTTGACACTGGCATCCACGGCTTTGTAACCTAGATAGGATTCAAGACCTGCTTTGGTCATTTCCAGTTTTTCGTGCATCTCTGGAATAAACACTTTGATAATTTCGCAAACGAAAATTCCCAAACCTGCAATCGTAGTTTTGGGATTATCTACCGCCACCTTGATAAAAGCTTTCAAGCCCGACACATCAGACTTTTGAGCATTTGTAGGATTCTGTTGAGCGACCATTTGCTGCATCACCAAGGTGTTTTGGTGTAGTGCTGCTAATATTTCATCCTCATACTTTGCCATAATGATTGTTAGTTATCGTCCTCATTGTCCTCTACTACCTTTCCAGATTTCATGTTCTCATGCTTGAGCTTCTCATTCTTGATTTTCCAATACACATAAATGGCGGATAAAAGAAAGAAGCCTGCTTGTGCCAAATCTGAAAAGTCATGAATGATAAAGCCCATGACTGGTATTTCTAAGAGCATATCGGAATCGGTATAGTATATGTTTCTAAAAACGTTTAAGTTCATTTGAAAACCTTGATGGTTTGTTTGAAAAAATCCTTGATGAGCGCTTTGACTGCTTGCCATGAATCAGGACGCACAATAAAGTAGCCTGTTGCCACAAAGAAGCTAATCCCTATGATCCACAACAAAGCCCTGCCAGTTTGGGAACTAATCGACCCTGTCGTTAGATTTGTTTTGTCGTAGCCGACTGGCAAGGCTTTGTTTAGGAATAGTTTCACTTCTGCCACTGTCACCACGCCATCTGCATTGTAATCAAGTGGGTTGCTATCATAAGCTGTTGTACCTCTTCGGTAGAGCACCGCATTGTCAGCTTTACCGAATGCGATGGGAAAATGTACCAGAAAATAGAGCTGATAAGCGTCTTTAGGCACACCTCTTTCCTTGATTCTTCGTTTGAGGTATTCTCTCACATAAGGTAGCTGCTGCACGTGGTTCATCTTGTAAAGTGCTGCGGTGCTTGTCCCTAGGTCTTTGGCAGTACTTTCCAAAAACTGAATCAATCCCGTAGCCGTCCCTTTAGGGTTTCGAGCCTGTGGATTGAGCCTTGATTCTGCCCACATGACAATCATGAGCCAATCAGGATTTTTGATACCTAGGTCTGAACAAATCGCCTTAACCGTATTCTCAAAGGCTGTCCGAAGGTTTGAGGGTATTTTTTCAATATAAACTAAGCTCATAACCAAACGGAATTTTGTCTTTGTATTCAGGTAGTTTCTTGTGGAGTTTTACGGCATTTTGGACAGACTTTTTAAAGAAGAATTTTACATCTAACACTTCCAGTTTGCCGTCTCTATCACCATAAACCGTATCTAGTACTTTATTGTATTGGTAGGCTTTTTCACGCTCGTAAGCAATAACATAGCCATCACCTTTACCAAGGGCAGCGGGATGGAAAATAGCTAGATACACATCATAGGCTGAGTTCATCTTCCCGATATAGGGTTTGAGATAAGGATACACTAGGTGTTCTAATTGCCATTCTCCAAACTTACCCCTGACTTGCCCTAATGAATAGCCCAAACGTCTTAGCGTACTTGGCAAACATTGAATCAAGCCGAATGCTTCTGAGAGCTTATTTTCTGCTTGCGAGCTGTGCTTACTTTCCACCCAAATGACCATCATCAGCCATTCAGGCTTGATTTTGAGTCTTTGAGCTACTTCTCGAACTTTGGAGATATAGCCGTAAGGGTTTCGGTATGTGAGCCATTCAAAGGGTAGCATATATTAGTTGTTAATCCACTTTTTCAAAAAGATTGAGATAAGAATCAGAAGCGTACCAGCCCCTAGGGCAGTAGCTCCAAGTTTTAAGGCACTAGGCACATCAAATTGTACATTGATATTGGCTGTACCTAAATTGCCTAATAATCCACTTTGGTTATTCATTAGTAGTTAAGTTTTAGGGCAATCATACGCTGTTCCATTCGAGCTTGCTGGTCGCCATTCCATGAAAAGAGAATCTTCTTCCAGCTTGTGACTCTAGTCCAAAGGGTTGCAGCATCCTTTTTGCCGTATTTGGCATTATAGGTCTGAACAAGGAGATGGAATTGGTCATTAGTCAATGAAAGAGCTTTGATATAGGCATCTCTCAAATCATCGCTATTGCCAAACCATGAGTCAAAGTAGGCATGGAATTCTTCTACCAGAGGGTTAGGATTCCAGTCTTTGGGAAGCCCTGAGCCTGAATTAGGAAGTGGGAGTTCCAGAAATGTTTCCTCTTTGGGCGTTGTCAATCGCTTGTAGGCATAAAAGGCAGCCGCACCAAAGACCGCGTACCAGAATACACTCGAAGAGGTGAGCTTGTTGACCACCTTGAGGAAAGTTCCCCATGCTAGGCTTAGTGCTTTCATTAATCACCTTTGAGTTTAAAGAGTTTTCCGATTAGTTTAATCGCTAAAAAGCCTGCTACTGCACCGATTGCGCCTTTGATGATGACTTCCTTGACTGTATAGCCTTCGCCTGTGTTTACTTGGGTCACTACAACTTCCTTGGTTTTTCCTGTGGTTGGGTCTGTTTGGGTAACCGTCTTTTTCACAGGTTGTGAAGTGACAGGTTTGACCGTCGAGCAATATTGGACAGCTACATATCCCACACCACCCATTGCCAAGTTGAACTTCAAAAAGCCATTGACACTTTTTCCATCGGACTGACCAATCAAATTACCTTTATTAACGGCTGATTTAATGGCTGAGGTTAAGGAAGCTCCCGTTCTGATTCTGACACTATCACCTGTACAATAGTAGTTCTTCGTTCCAGAAACGACGGTTGGTGTTGAAATAGTGGTAAGGTCAGACAAAGGAACAATGGCGTTGGTACGATATTTTAGCATATACAAAATAGGTTTGTACAACTGCACTAAAGCTAGTTTAGTATCCTCATAGACATCTTGGATAATTCCCAATTGAAGCCCATTGTTCATCTTACCAATAACACCACCAAAGTCAATCTTGCTTGGATTATCTTCATCCCAATCGGCAGTATCATACAACTTGACGTAACCGTATTTAGGGGAGGTTGCCTTAACGGACATTCCTATACGGACATTTTTGATATCAATTGCCATTGTGTTTGATTTAAGACCAGACAGCCTATCAACATAGGCTGTCTAGCATGATTATCTTAGTCTTCGTTGCTAAAAGACTTCCAAGCGAAGTAGGCAGCCAAAGCGGCTAAACCAGCCAACACGTAGTTAAGCGGCTTTTTATAGAATGGAGTGGCTGCCTCTGGAGAACCTTCGGTAGATGCGCTTACGCTTGAACCACCCAAGACTTCTTTGATGACGTCAGTAGCGTCTTTTGCGACAAACGGCGTATTGGCAATGGCGCCTTTACCATCTGCATACAAACCGATTTCCTTGTCGGCTGTCACATAAGCCATTCCTACGGTTTGCGTTTCTGGCAAGGCAAAAGGTTTCAAGGCTTTGGCATACTCTGCGATACCAGTTTCATTGAACCAACCCGAACCTTCCAGCTTAGATAGGTACATTGGTTCAAAGTTGCCACCGCTGCTATGTTTGGCAAAAAGGACTTTTTGTGAGTTGATTTCACAAAGCGCTAAAGTCCACGTACCTGATTCGCCGAATTTGAATGCGAAAATTACGTCACCTTGTTTGATTGCACCATGTGCATGGATATTGATAATAGATGCCATTTTCTTGAGTTAAGAGGTTTGGAGTTTAAAGGAAAATTGAAATTGATTGGGTTTAATTAAAGCCCTCGTAGGGGATTTTGCGAGCATCAAGAATGTTCTGAAGCTTTTTCGAGTAAGCCATCAATCTAATAACTAACTCATTTTCGATGGTTACTGGTGCTGGCTCAACATAACCTTCCGTTGGAAAATCCACTAAGTTTTGTTGGGTGTACTGCATGGGTGTTGTACCTGTTTTAAGACCCACTGCCACCAAGTCTGCATCCGAAGCTAACAAGGATGTGTGTTCTGAGTTAAACCCATTGAGAATACTCAATTTTGGGACAATGGTAGCATGAACAAAGTACTCTTTTCCTACTGGAATCAGCTTGTCAGGCGCATTACTGGCTTCAATACAGGCAAAGGTTAAACCCAAATGCCGAAAGATTTTGATGTTTCTGGTGATACCATCGTTGTAGTTGACACTAGCGATAATATCACCATTTTGATACTGTTTTGCGAAATTCATGTTGAATAGAGATAATATGAGAACCTGAAACGAAACAAAGAGGATTAACTCTTACTCAGCATAGTTTACTTCAATGTCTACCGAAATAGAAGCTAAAAGCGGTAAGATGATATGCTTGTCTAAAGTGATCTGCTCGTTGACATGATAGATAAAGTAATCACCACCTTCGTGTTTAGCTTCAATCACACGTGAGGTAGCTATACCTTTTCGAGAAGTAGTGTTTACTTCTAATTTTTGGCTCATTTGAGCGAGCTGGTTCAATTCAGACTTTACCTTCACACGAATACTTTCAATGGTTGGTGGATACACGTAATCAAAATCCTGTACGTGGTCTAAGAGAATACCCTCTTCAGGTGTTGCCGTGATTTCGGTATCGTTATCGACTGCTTTGAACGTCCCATCGGTTACGTAGCGACCATTCAAAACATTGCCTAAGCGAAGACCAGGCATAAGGCAGACTTTTACATCTTTGTCACCGTTTTTGAGGTTGTACTTCACGCTCTTAGAGGGAGGTGTACTTTCCTGACTAGGGTTTAAATCAATAATGTTTGACATGATAAATAGGTTTTGTTGCTAGGTTGATTTTTCCTTGTTTGCAGCTACAAAGTTACTATGGCTTTTTAAGGCTTTGGTGGTAATATGGTGGTAGTAAGGAGTATTCGTGCCTACTACCACACAAGTTGAGCCTAAAACAGTCCTAAGAACTTCTTGCGTTTAGGCATTTTACCTAAGGACTCCCATTCGATATTGGACTTTTTAGCGATAAGCTTCAAGGCTCGCCTATCCTTTTTGTGAATGGAGGTCAGTACCATTTTCTGATACGTGAGTGCTTGAGCCTCCTTGAACTTGGTTTCTGCATCTGTTCCTAGACGTCCCATTCCTCTGATTTCTTGCAAGGTGGTTGAGCTGATTTTATAAAGCTTTCTTAGAGCCTCTGATTCAGTTTCTATCTTCTTTTCAAGTTCACGAATACTGGCCTTGGTTTTACTAATTCTTTCGTCCAGCAAAGCGATTGGGGCAGCTTTAAAGCCTTCAATGGATTGATTCTTGAGCATCTTTCCATCAATTTCCTCTAATGAAACAGTGTTTGATTTTGCATTGGTTACGAGAAATAGTAGTTTACCTCTTTTCACCAATTGCCCTTCTTCAAAAGGACTTTTAAGATGAACCTCTTTGGCTTTTACTTTTTGTATGGGCTTTATCACTACGGCTTCTCTGGTATCATCGACTATAAGTACGCCTTCAAATTTGTTCCCATTAACGCTTTTAACTTTGAGTGTTTTATCTAACTCCTGATCCTTTACGATATCGCCTTCATCTAGCGTGCCTTTGAAGAGCTTTTTAATTGAGGCTGGTCTACTTGTTGATGCAGGTTTGGGAGCTACTTTTTTTTGCTTTGACTTGGCAAAGGCTTTTCCCTTCTCTTTATTGTCTTTGGAGATACCTAGTAGGGACTTTGCTTTTGATATTTTCTTTACTTCTTTGGGACTGGGCTTTTCGGGTTCCTCCTTAGGTTTGGCTTGAGCATCGAGCGCTTTATTGATTTGTTCCAAAATCACATCAATGGACTCGTCAATTTCTGGGTCAAGTCCGTAGACCTCTACGGTATCGGTGGTAAGTCCCTCTACGATTTCTACTAATTTCTTGTTTGAGTTTTCTAAAAGCTCTGAACGTTTTGAAGCGTAATTGCTAACGGTAATTTTCATGGTTGATTAGGTTTAGTTTAAGTTTAAGGCTTGTGCTTTGAGTTTGAGTAATTGAAGCTTGATTTTAATCAGGCGCATGGATTTCTGTTTGTCAGAGGCTTCGCTAGCACTCTGTTGTTGTACCTGAGCGTTCACCGAATCTTGAATCATTTTAAAGTCGGTAGCACTCAGAGTGACAGAAGCTCCAAATCGCTCGGTCAAAATCCTACAGACTGCTTCTAAGTTTGAATCATCGACAATACCCACCATCGTGCTTGATACTGAATTGAAGTTGCCACCATCTACGTATTTGAGTAGTTCTGCATCGGTGTAAACATCGCCTCCCTTGCTTTTAGATAGAGCGGTAATCATTCTAAACTTGCCATTCTGTCTGAAAAAGGTTGTTCCAATACTAGTTGACACCTGACCTTTACTTCGAATGATGGGTACTGCTACCGTTAGTGGTGCAATGACATTGGCAGTATTGCTTTTCCAATTAGATTCCCTCAGATATGAATTAGGAAGTAATAATCCTTTCTTGACACTGCCATCTTGCATGGTGAAATCAATCAAACGTCCTTTAGCAAACTTATCGTTGGTATAGGCTTGAAGGATATTGCCTGTAACAATCAAAGCTGAAACACGGTCTTTAGACTGAGAAGTAATGGCTCTTTGCCATTGTTCCAACACATTATCATTGGACAAAAACTTCGATTGACTCATAATTCCTGAGAGCTTGCCAAAATCATTGCCTGTGATGCCAAAGGTTTGCTTTTTAACGCCATTGGAAACGGCTATGTCAATTTCAAAGCTGTTTAATTGTATTTGACCATCTTCGTATGGCTTTATACCCAAACATACCCCTGTGACGTAGCTATTGTCGGATTGTGGGACATACAAAAGCCTTCCTAGTTTGAAAAAGTCAAGTAGTTCTGCATAGGCTCGTTTGTTCCCTTCTTTCCCTGAACTATGATAGGCAATGGCTTCCTCGCGTTCTTCGACGAGTTCCTGAAGCTTGGTTTGTAGCTTTTGCTGCTGTTCCTCGGTCTTATTTTTAAGTGCTTCAAACCATGAAATCGTCATTTCTTTGTCTTTCTCATAGTCTGTTTGTGCTCTGGTGATTCTCGACTGGGTTTGTTGTTCCAATAAATTCAAGACTAACTCTTTGATACCATCCTTTTGTACCTTTTCTCGCTTTTTTAGCTCTTCTTGGAGCGTCGTGACCGTGTAGGGTTTTCGTAAGTTGTTAATTTCATACAAGCCCACATAGGTAGGTCCCGAAAAGGGCGAATCCGTAAAGCTTTTGCCTAGTACTGCGATATTGGGTACTTCGATACTAGCTGCCTTTAAGTCCATCGTTTCGACTTCAAGGTCATATTCATCCAAGGCAATCTTTAGCTCTACGAAGGCTTGATACTTTTTGACCATATCAGCATAGAACTTTTCTTGTTCCTTGGTATTGAGTAAGGCTACTCGACCAGACACGCTTTTGGCTAAATTTTCGATATACTTTTCGGACTTCGCATTCGTCTGTTCTGCATCTTCATCACCATGTTGGGTATCATAGAAATAGCGTTGAAGGTCTAAGCGAGTGTAATAACTCTTTTCTAAATCTTCATTCTTATCATCCTCAATCAGGGTTTTCATCACGATATCTCCATACTTATTCAAAAAGTCCTCAGATTGAATCAGGTCTTTCGAAGTCTTTTGCGAAGAGGTCGTATTCGCATCCAAAGATTTTAGCTTTGATTTGAGCATCATTACTAATCGCTTTTCTGCGGGAATATCAGAACTGAGATAGTCATAAATCGGTGGCGAGATTTGACCCGTTCGGTTGATACGTCCACGTTTTTGAATCTCGGTGTTAATATCGAGCTCAGGTTGCCAGACAATCATCACTCTTTGTTTTACCTCAGAAGCTGGTACTTTCTTAGTAGGAATGGCATGAGCGGACTTTCCTGTTGAACCACTTTGGTTAATCATCAAGCAGTCAATTTGATTGTCCTGAAACTTCTGGAAGGTATCAGCCGCATTCTCTTTGCGCCTAGTTTGAACTCGACCTGTCGTGACAACAGCACTCATTCTCCCTAATCCTTTGGGTAGGTATTCATAGATAACCTCCAAATTACGACCTGTTACCTCACCAACTTTGTAGCCCTCAGCTTCAATGCGTTGTTTGACATAATCAATCGGTGAAATCATCACACCCGTTTGAATGGTTTTGATTCTACTCAAGATATAATTGTATTCAAAAACGGCATTACTTCCTAAGGTATCAAGTTCGATTTTCTCAAAATGTCTTTTGCCCCATCCGTCATTGATTTGGATTCTAAGGACGCCTTCTAAACCTCTGGTTAATACTTGTGAGAAGTCGGTATTTACCTTGCCTGTAGAATCAATATCAAGTTCCTTGACAAAAGCTTCCATCGTATTGGCAAAGGCAATCACAGGCTTTTTGCCCTCTCTAAGTCGTTGAATGGCTCTATCCGCCACTGCATCAGCTTTGATAGCCAGTAGCATTTGTGATACGATTTGGAAAACTTTAGAAAAGTATGGAGCGTTGCGCACTCCTAAATCAGCCGTTCCGCTAGCCAACGCCACTTCACCTTGTTCATCACGCAAGGTTTGATTCATGTTTTCTACTGTGCCCTTGACATAGTTTCTCTGGAAGGCTACAATCATTTGCATGATGTCTGTGATGTTGTCACAAATCTTTCGGTGCAAGGTAGAATAGTCTTTCATACCAAAACTGGTAGCGGTTTTATCTAGCACAATCCAGTTAACAATAGCGCCTGTATTAGCCATACCTCTTTCGTGTCGAATGAGCTGCCCTTCACTTACCAAGTTGGCTGAGATGATTTCTTGCAATGCGACACCACCCATTTCTACAGCATTAGCCATTTGCTCGGAGGACATATTGGCTTCACTAAGGTCAGTTTTGAGACCATACAAAGCCATGTTTTCACTACGTTTGGCAAATGTGGCAGAAAGGAAAATCGTACCTTTGGATTCACGGACAATTTCTCGCATGATGATACCCGTAGAAGAACTTCCTCCTGAAGCATTGTGCGATTCATCCAAAATCAAGATATTGCCTTTTGCCTGTTCGTACAGGAATTTAGCCTTTTTACCCTTGATAACGTTCTTTTTACCCCCATTCCAGATAATTTTATTGCCTGTGGCTACTTGTGAATAGGTTGCTAAGATAAAGTCATACTCATCGGGTAAAACACCTGAATCGATGATGCCATCTTGTTCTAGTTTTTCAGGAGCTTTGTAAATAATATTGCCTAAATCATCCTTGATATGAGAATCGGCATCCCTCGTATTGACAATAAAGGGTCTAATGTGTTTACCCTTTGACAAATCATAATCCGCCGTGTTTCGTTTGTATTTAAACACGCTTTTGGTCGGGTTCTGTTCTTTAAAAGCTTCATAGTTTTCGGGATTGTTTTCGTAGTTGCTTTTCTCTTCTTCGCTCAATTCATCCCATGTATCATATTTGATTTTCTGCTCGACTTGACCAATGGCGATTTCTAGTTTTTGAGAACCATCTTCCATACCCACCCCGATAAGGTCACGGTAAAGGTCTGTAAACAGAGAGGGCTTTTCTGTGATAACAATGGGCTTTTTGCCTTTGTGATAAGCATAACGAATCATGGCCGCATTGATACGACCTTTTCCAATGCCTGTTTGGTGGGCGATAATGATTCCTTTGCCTTTTTCGACCTGATAGATAGCCAATGCGACCGAATCAACCTGCTCGGCGGCCATTGCATTCGAGAGTTCATCAAGTGATTTGTAGCGTAGGTGCATCTTGACGTATTCATCAACCGTCATTTCGTCACCGTATACGTTTCGAAGATATTCTTTGAGTTTTGAAAGGGCAATTTGTCCTTCAAAAAACATAGAATCGGGGGTTTCAACGGATAGAGACTTCATTTTGGAAGCGGGACGATACATTTCGCCTAATCCTTCCACTTTCTTCTTTTTGGATTTAAACAATTTAATCATGGTAGAGGTGTTTATTTTGATAGCAAAATGAGCTTCTGCAGCTGGAAAAAGACCAGGAGAAAAGCGGATTTTGCTATCAAAATCAATAAGGGTTTGTAGATATCAGGAGCTGATCACTAAAGCTCTTGTATTTTTTTGCTATCAAATGGCTAATGCCTGTGCTTTGAGCTTGAGTAATCGTAGTTTGATTTTGATTAATTCCGTAGGTTTTCTTACTCCTTTCTGATAAGTAGTCATAAATCTTTCATAAAGCGCTTCGAAAGTATCGACCACGGTTTGATTGACTTCTTCTGCCATTGGGGCAAAACCCGAAGGTTCTTTTTTGACACCATCGACTAAGACCACACGCACATCAAATTGTGTTCCTTGGCGAGCGTAAAGCTCTCCATCGATACTAATTACATCAACAACGTTATAGTGGTGGTGCAGGTAGTTAAAAAAGAAGCGGTCGCCCACGGCATGATTCCCACGATTTCGACCAACAATCAATCCCTGAGCATTGTAATGGGTATGTCCACCAAGGATAAAAGCTGCTTTACCTGCTGGTTTCATGGTTTCCAAGGCATAGAGTGCCATCAAATGGTCGAGTTTATGAACTCTGATAGGACCTACATTTACTCGTTGTGGAAGCAATCCAAAGGGAGGGTTAGAGATAACGGCATCAAAGCTACGTTGATAATCAGGCATCTTTAAAGAGGCATCATTCTTCGTTACTAACTTAAAGCCTTGGGTCAGTAGATTCTTATATCTTAGCTCAGAGATTTCATTAACGATAAACTGTCTAGGCTCTGCGGCAATGGTTAGAAGACCGTTTCCTGCACTTGGTTCAAAACCTTGTTTGTTTGGGTCATCAATCCCACACCAAATCCCCATCAAAAAGGCGATGGGAGCTGGAGTAGAATACTGTTGGAGCATGATACTCTCAGAGGTACGATGATTGAGTCGAACTTGGTTTTTGTAGAGATTAACAATGCTCAAGTAGCGCTCTAAAACGCTAGAACTGGTATGCGCATATTCCCTTGCCGTGCGAACAATGGCTAATTCAGTAAGTTCTTTGACCTCTGATTGGTTGGTAATACCAAATTGACTTGCTAGTTTTTGGGAAGTGGTTTTACTATCCCTTTGACCTTCTTTGAGTCTTTTCTCAATGGCTTGTACATATTGAAGCGAATGGTCAATAACCAATTTGCCTATACTCTGTATAGTTTGAGTTGCCTCAAAATCAGTAAAAATACCAACTTCCTCTGCGTTGAAAACGGGATTGCATGGGTCAAGGATAAGAGGTTTATCCAGCAAAACAACCAGATAAATATGGGATGTACCCTGTGAAGTATACGTGGCTAAACGCACTTTAAAAGGAATCCCTAAATTTAGTAGTGTTCCACCTAACAGAATCACAAAATCTTCACAGTCTATTCCTGTATGTCTGTCAGCCCATGAGGCGTTAGGCAAACGAATGATTTCCGCTGAGTCAGGATAGCCGTCGTATTGGTATTTGAACTCTTTTCTACAAAAGTCATACAGAGCTTTTACAGAATCTTGGTGCGATTGAGAGTTAAATCTTTTGGCAAAAGCTTTGGTTTGTGACTTGGCTTGAGGTATGTATTGATTAGCAATTAGGCCAGCTAGTTGTTGTACGTTGGGGTTTTCATGGATGATACGGTCGTGTTTGGCGGGTGTCTTAAAAATTGAGCTTGTTTTCAAAGTACTTGATTTTAATCTATCATTTGTCATGTAGAACAAATGTACTGATAGGAATAAGGATGGTCGGTGGTAATATGGAGGTAGTTTAGAGGTAATTAGGATTTAAGTAACCCTTACAAAATCCTAATTATGCTTATTGTCTGTAAAGTCTTTGAAGTAAATTTCTTCCCCAGTACGATTAAATATTCGAAGTGTAAAATCACTGGGAGCCTTTGTAAGAGTATCACAATAGAATTTTGTTACAATGATAGAGTCTTTTTTATGAATCTTGTAAAGGAACTCTCCTTTGTTTTTATAAACTGTATCACTAATGTTCAAATACGGAGTTATCGAATTGAAGAATGCACTAGTTAAGTGAATATGGTCTTTTTTCTGCTTGACGTAATCATATCCATCTACTATCAGGGCATTGCCAACACTTTCATTTTTCTGAACCACGATATGAAACTCTCTTTCAAGAGTTAAAGCATTGCTTCCTTTACAATCAACTTGACAAGAAAATATAAAGTTGCAAGCTACATACAAACAAAAGAATAACAGATTTATTTTTATGTAATTAAGCTTCAAGAATTGATTAGTCATTTTAGCATGAATTTAATAAATACTTTTAATTTGCTGTATTCGAGATTTGTGAAGATTCCTTAATTTTTCATCACTGTTAAGTAAGTGAAATTTTATTAGATTGTCAATTTGAAAACTTCATTATAAATATAGTTTATAGCAGGATAAGGCAGTTTCCTTCGTAAAGCAGGGTTGTCAGGGTCAAAACCCAAAGACTTTAATTTCTCTTTGTGAGCATCCACCTTCAAACACGAAAGAAGATACTTCACATCAGCTCTAAGGTTTTTGCCTTGTCCTGTGGTAATATTTAGCTCTTTGCAAATATCGGTTAGTGTTGAAGGTGGATAGATTTTCATTATTTTAGTTTTTCTAGGATTCTGTATTTGAACAAATTCGTCATAGCAGCATCATCTTCTACGAATTTTCGTAGCAATGCTAAGTCTACACTGTCAAGTTCAATGGGTTTGTCAGAATAGAGGTCAAATGCAATCAGCATCAATTTGGGACTATCCTTAGTATTCGATTGAGCAATTCTTTCAGCAAGGGCTTTGCCAATACTTCCTCCTTCAAGAGGCTTACCATCAAGTCCTTTGAAGTCTACAGATAAATCAATTTTCGTTTTTGCCATTTTATTTTAGGGGTTATTTTTTCAAAATCGGTGTGAAGCCAATAGGTAATTCTTTGACTTCTTTTCTGGTGATTCCTCTACCTAGTTGTAATTCTGGATTAAGGTTTAATTGCTGCTTGTCGCAATAGACTTGCATGGTGTCTTGCATTTGTGGTGCTAGCATAGTTTGAGCGTTGGAGGTTTGTTTATAGCGGTCTTTTCTCTGAATCAGGATTCTTACTATTGCTCCTAGACAAAAGACCACCAAAAGAATGAGTAATAGGTTTAGTGTAAACATGGTTTAAAGAGGTTGTAAAAAGTCTTTGATTTCTTGCTCTGAGAAATACTGTTCCAGTTCTGGAGTTTCGTTTCTTTTGAGCATGGTGTGAAAATCTGGCAGCTCTCTAAAATAGTCGAGTGGTGGTAATACTTCTCTTTTTGCTTGGATAGCCAGACAGTATTGGAACTTCAAAAAGGTGGTTTGCATCATCACCATGTTTCTAAAGCTACGTACCTCTGTCTCTAGCTGAAGCTTTTGTTGCTTGACTTTTTTGCGATGGGTTTGAAACCCAACAAAGAAAATTACGCATAGGAATACTAGGTCTAAGGTGTCACGAAGGGTCATTGTTTTCTAAGGTTTTCAAGTTGAGAATTGCGAACTGTGAGTCAATATCTAGGCTCTCGTAGATTTTCTTATCTTGATTGATAATTTGTACCAACTCAGTTACTTCGTGGTTGTGAAGTGCCTTGAATGGCTTGCTAAAGTGTTTTTGAACTAACTCATACAAAATCACAGAATCAATCTTGATGGTATCCTCAAACTGTTGTCGTAGCAGGGTTGATTCGTCATTAGCTTGCTGGAAACCGATAGTAGACTCTGGTTCTTCCAACTCAAAATGCTCACTTACTACCTCATTCAATTCTGATTTATCCAGTTTGATGGGCATTATTGTGGTATTCTGGCTTTCTGTAGGTTCTTCAACTACCGTGGCATTATCTGCAAGGTTCTTTTCAGTCCTTTTTCGCATCAATAGGCTCATGCCAAGAATCACCATTCCAACAATGGCGCAAATGAGCAAAAACAACTTCACAATTAATCCGTAGTTGGCATTTTCTGATTCATCTTCAAAATCTAACATAGGTGCTATTTGGGGTTAAATTCTAGTTTCTGTTGTGCAAAAGGAAAGTACTTTTTCCCATCTATCCATTCCACTTGTTCGGTGTTACGCACGCCTACACGATATTCCTCTTTGTCGAAGTATCTCGTTGTCCATTTCTTGTTTTCAGGAAGCTCCGTATTTTGAACAGCAATGTCATACATCAAATAGGCAATCTCTTTTCTCGGTTGAACCTTTGTAGGTAGACCATTGAAATCATCACTTGTTTCTTTCAAGACCAACATATTCATCATTTTCAAAAGGTCAGGAGAAACCTCTGTACCTCCGAAATAGTGAAATTGAAGTAGCAGCTCTAAGCCGTTGTTTTTCGGGGTTTTCAAAAGCTGCTTTTGAGCTTTTGTCATTGCACCTGAACCAAAGAATGAGCCTGCATCGTCATAGATGACCACCGCATTTTTGACATAGTTGCTACAGTAGTACGAAAACTTGTCGTAGTCGTCCGATTGAAGCTTTACCACTGCATTTTTAGGCATGGGTCTTTCCAAATCCTCAAACGATACCACCTTGGTGATTTCCTTGTAACTGGAATTATTCGAATGGTCAAAGACAATGATTCTTTTGGGGTTATTTTTGAAGGCTCCGACTCGAAAATCAAGTGAGAGTTGTAAGGCTTCGTAGGTCTTTCCTGTATTTCGAGTACCAAAGAAGCCCCAAACGTTTCCTTTGGGATTCATATCTAGGTGATTTTGGCTTTGATTTTCTTGACTACTTTTATGGTGAAGTTTGAAAGTGCCTGTGGATGATGAGCAATGATGTTTGAACCCATGAGCACCACTAAATCGTAAATCATGGCGGTTTTACTTGGGAGTCTATATCTGCCTTCACGTGCCTTTTTCTTCAAATCTTCCAGAATAACCAGCTTGACAAACTTTCGGATAGATTCAGTATCTTCGAGCCCTTCGTCCTGTTGGATTTTCTTCTTTTGCTCCACTCGCTTCTGGGCTGCTTTGACTTCGTCACTCAATGGAATAAGGTTCGCCTCAAAATCTTCGACCAGTTTTTCATCGCCATTTTCGGTCGACATCTCTGCCACAATATTTCGTAGCACGCCTGTACCCGTTTTTACGTAGGAGAAAATTAGTTCTGTTTCCAGTTCTGCATTCCCTTCCAAAATTACTTGGTCGTAGCTGGGTACATAATGAGGTGTGACGACCTGTTGAGCTACGGTTTGAGGCTTGAAGGGATTGTCAAATAATCCTTCCACTAGTTTGGGAGCTGGTGGCTCTTCCACTCGTTCAGGTGGTGAACTCATCCCTGTGAGGATGGAGTTGCCCATTTCCACACCCTCTGATATTAATTTTAGTCTTTCTGAGAATTTCATGGTGCTACTTTTTTACGTATTGGACTCCCTTTGCTAGACCCTTACCAGCGTACTTGATGCCAAGGTTAACAAAGAAGGATGCTACTTTCTTTTTACCTGCCTTTAGTTGGGCTTTGACTTTTCCCATCAAGGTTTTTCGTTCTTCCCATTCGATAATCAATTTTTCGAAAACAGGACGAAAAGCGGGTTCAAAATCAATCGCTCCATCGGCTCGAAAGCAACCCATTGCGGTCATGTATTTTCCAATCATATCGAGTTTGAGTTCGTTGTTGATAACGGCAGCATCATAAGTTTTTTTCTTGGCCAGTAATGATAGAGCTTCTTCTGAAAATGCTTGAAATTCTTCAAGTGTCATTTCTCCGTGACTCTGATAGCTTACAATTTGTCCGTGGGTGTCTAGGGTGAGTGTAGCGAGTATTTGTTTCATGGTTGAGAGATTTCTTCAAAGCCCTTGGTATAGTGTTTCTTCCATACACCCGCTCCGATACGAACAAAAGCTTTCTGCTCAGAGAATCGAACTGCCTCAGCAATCAGGTTATTGAGACCTGCATCGTTTGCCAGTTTAAAAGCCTTGAACTTATCCAGCATGGTGTTTTCGTTGTTTTCATCACGTAAACGGATGTTTTCAAGTTGAAGCGCTTTGTTTTCGTTTTGTAGTCGAATGAAAACAGGGTTGTTTTCAATGTTTTCAGGCTCAGTGGTGATGTTTTCAGGGTTCTTGAAAACATTGTTTTCGTCCAGCAGCCGTTTGTTTTCATCCTGTAAAGCAATGTTTTCACTTTGAAGCTGAATGAAAACAGAGTTGTTTTCAATGTTTTCAAACTCAGTGGTGATGTTTTCATGGTTCTTGAAAACATTGTTTTCGTCCATCAGGCGTTTGTTTTCATTCTGTAAAGCAATGTTTTCACTTTTAAGCTGAATGAAAACAGGGTTGTTTTCAATGTTTTCAGGCTCAGCGCTGATGTTTTCATGATTTCTGAAAACATTGTTTTCGTCCTGCAATCGCTTGTTTTCAAGTTTCAATTGAATGATTTCATCCTTTAGAGGATTGATGTTTTCATCCAACAAGGTTTGGAACTGTGCGCGGATTTCAACTTCTCGTTCAGGTGTGAGTATTCGATCATCGTTTTCGTTTAAGCCAAACGTTAGACCATTGAAAACATAGTGAGCTAAGGCAGATTGAAGAATGTTTTCATAAGTTTTCAGCTCAGGATTTTCTTCGAGCAGTGTATCTAATTCCCGAAGCTGCTCAGGTGTGAGGTGTATGAAAACAGTGTTTTCATGCTTAGGGATATTGCCAGCAAAAGTCTTTTCAAGAATCTCGTTAAGGAAATCACTAGTGTTTTGAGAGCTTCTGAGCCAGTCAGCAATTTCAGGTCTTACTCTCGCTCCAATCTGGACGGTACGTGCAATGTTTTCAGCCATGTTTTCAATGTTTTCATGAATCAAGACCGATGTTTTCGTTTGTTTTCATCGGTGTTTTCATCATGAAATTAGTAGGCTATTGACGAAAACATGATGTTTTCATGCGAGCACATTCGATTTTGTCCGTATATATCCGTTTTTATCTCTTTTTTGCACAAGTGATTTTTAGTAAATTTGTATGAAAACCTAAAACAAAAACATTGGATTTATTATGGGAGCTTCTACAATAGTTAATTCTGCAAGCATCGCTCAATTGATGGGCTGGACAAAGGAATATTCGGCAAAGAAAATCAGACAAGTAAAAAAGGCAACAGGTTGTGCATACGTCACCTTCGCAGATTGTGCCAAAGCTTGGAACGTATCAATGTCGTAAAACAAAGCTCTCTTCTAAATATTACTGATAAATGAGAACGCCCACCAATTGTGAATTGGTGGGCGTTTGCTTTTCTTATAGTTATGACTTGAAGGGAATAGTTATTAAAACAATTTGCTTGTTTTAGTACTAGGTAAAGAGCTGAATTAAGGACTAAAGTTTAATGCGTTCTTCAAACCTATATTGAATTCGAAATTCTAATTTGACAAAGGGATTATTCCTACTGTAGGTACTATTTCAAAAATATTCAAGTAATTTTGAAATAGTGTAAATGAATGAACAATAATATGGGAGAAATAAAAATTGCAAAACCATTTTTAAAATGGGCAGGAGGAAAAACACAATTAATAAATGATATTGGGTATTGTTTACCAAATAACTTAAACCAAACAAACTTTACATACATTGAACCTTTTGTGGGAAGTGGAGCAGTACTCTTTTGGATGCTCAATAATTTTCCGTCCTTGGAAAAGGCTGTAATAAATGATATTAACATAGATTTAATCAATACTTATAAAGTAATTGCCTCTTATCCAGCAAATTTAATTTCAAACCTCGAAGTATTACAAAATGAGTTTCATAGTTTAGAGGGTGATGAGGACAAAAAAAAGCTTTACTATTATGAGAAAAGGACAGTATTTAATACTAGAAATGCAGAATCGATAGAGCAAGCAGCCTTATTTATATTCATTAATCGAACCTGCTTTAATGGCTTATACCGAGTAAATAGTAAAAATGAATATAATGTACCTATGGGTGCATATAAGAAACCTACAATTTGTGACAAAAGTAATATTCTATCTGTAAGTGAAGCACTACAAAAAGTTGAAATATTAAGTGGAGACTTTGAAAAAACGCTAGAGCATACTACAGAGAACAGTATATTCTATTTCGATCCTCCGTATAAACCACTTACCACCACATCTAGCTTTAATTCTTATGCAAAGGATGAGTTCAATGATAAAGAACAAATTAGATTAAGAGATTTCTGTAATAAACTCGAACTTCTAGGACATACTTGGATTCTAAGTAATTCAGATGTAAGGGATAGCCTCGAATTTGGAGACTTTTTTGATAACCTATACTCAGATTATCAAATTCAAAGAGTGGAAGCTAAGAGAATGATAAACTCTAAGGCTGAAAAACGTGGAAAACTTACTGAACTATTGATAACAAATCATATAAAAAACAAAGACCATGTCAGAGCAATTTAATAAGTTCTTATCACAACTATCAGAAACAAATGCTACGCTTGATTACTTTACAGACTTTAAAAAAATAAAGAGTAACGTAAATAAAATCTCTATTAAGCTTAATCAATTAAATTATCTCATCGGTAAATCTAATTTGAAAGAAGCTGTATTTGAGCTATTTGACGAAAATCCTAAAGTATTTGAAGTATTAGATATACTCATTGCTGTCAGAAGAAGCAAAAAAACAAAAACCTTCAACAATAAAGGTGAAATAGTACTGATTGATTCCTATTTTTCTACTCCAGAGTTAATTTATACATATATAAAAGAAACAGGTTTAGAAGATGTTTTTATCAATAAAGATGTTACTAATCTTGTTGACTATGTATTCGGAATTGAGGTGGGACTAGATACTAATGCTCGCAAAAATCGTGGTGGTGAAAATATGTCAAAAGCAGTCTCGTTACTATTTGACAAAGCAGGTATTTTCTATAAAAAGGAAGTTAACCATACAGTTTTTACTGAGATAGTTAGCCTAGGTGCAGATGTAAAGAGGTTTGATTTTGTGATTAAAACAAATTTGAAAACATATTTGATTGAAACTAACTTTTACAATGGAGGTGGATCAAAACTTAATGAGGTTGCAAGAGCTTATTCTGATGTAGCACCTAAAATCAATCAGTATCATGAATATGAATTCGTTTGGATAACAGATGGACAAGGATGGCTCTCTGCCAAGAATAAATTGGAAGAGGCATATAATCTAATTCCGAGTTTATATAATTTATATACTCTTGAAAAATTCATTGAGAAAATTTTAAGTGAAGGGGTTGTGTTATTTTAATGTTCGATATGCTTGTAAAAGAATTAAGAGATAATAAGAAAATAATTTTTGACTCTGGAAGAATTGACGACTGGTGTGTATATATAGTACACCCTGATGGACGAAGAGTTGCTCCGCGAGATATTGACTATTTTAAATATTTTAGTCAAATAACAGAAAGCTATGCTAATAACAGTGTGTATGTTGACTTTGTTAGCATCTATGAAAACACTAGTAGTGATTTAGATAATCATTTATTATCTCTTATTGATGAGATTGTAGACCAATATCATGAGGATGATAAGGTTTTGGTCGAACTATGGTTTACTGTTATATATGCCGGTATGGTTGCTGAAGAAAATAAACAATACACTCGACTCGGAAAAAGGATTAAGCGATTAGGAATGTATCAATTATTAATTGAAAGGCAAACTGTTGAGTATGCAGCTAACTTTAGTAAAGGAAAAAGATGGACAGAACTAGATATGATAATGAAAAAAAACGGCTTTTGAATGAACATTTCTTTACTTCAAATGATGAATACTTTAACCTTATTAAAGGTGATGTAAGAAATGTTTTGAATGATTTAGAGCTTAAGTTTGATATGGTATTTGCTGATCCTCCATACTTTTTATCAAACGATGGATTAACTATTAAAAACGGGGAAATTACAAGTGTAAACAAGGGAGATTGGGATAAATCAGAAGGATTTGATTTTATTAATACCTTTAATAAATCGTGGCTATCATTAGTAAGAGATAAAATGAAGGATGATGCTACGATTTGGATAAGCGGTACCATGCACAATATTTTTTCATTAGGCCAAATTTTAACAGAGTTGGATTTTAAAATACTTAATGTTATAACTTGGGAAAAAACAAATCCGCCACCTAATTTTTCTTGTCGTTTTTTTACACATTCTACGGAACAAATAATTTGGGCACGTAAGAAAGCAAAGGTTCCTCATTATTTCAATTATGACTTAATGAAAGAATTAAATGAGGATAAGCAAATGAAAGATGTCTGGAGGTTTCCAGCAATTGCTCCTTGGGAAAAATCTTGTGGAAAGCATCCAACTCAGAAGCCGTTATCAGTTTTGGTAAGGTTGATACTAGCATCAACAAAACCTAATGCATTAATACTCGATCCATTTACGGGTAGCTCTACCACAGGTATCGCAGCAAATTTGTTAAATAGAAGGTTTGTTGGAATAGATAAAGAAGATGAATATTTAACAATGAGTAAAAACAGGAAGTTCGAAATTGAAAATATTGAAACAGCTAAGTTATATAGAAGTAAGATTGGTGGGTTTAGTGCAAATAACTTCCTAGAAAAGTTATTAATCGAGGAACAATAATTATGGAATATTTTTGTCTGAACCACGATAGATATCTGCTAGTATAAGCACACATTGTCTAAATCAAATAAAACCATCTCCCAATCTGCTTGAAATTGAGTAAGGAAGGTGGTTTTATCATTTTTAATACTTATTAATTTAGTAAACCTAAAAACCTAATAATACCATTTTATCAAATTTCTGTTTTCATGCTAAGATTTTTTGATAATCACTTGGGCTCTGTTTTTCTCAACAAACTTTTTACGCTCTTCAGGAGTCATTAGTTCGTGAGGCTCTAAAATGCCTTTATATCTAATTTTAGTGCTTCTAGTATCAGGTGTTTGAATAGTTTTAGTCGCCATGTCGGAAGTCATTTTAGTTAAACAAATATAGCTAGGAAATCATAGCAAAATTGTCTAAGGTGTACATAAATTTCAGGTGTCCAGTTGGTTAGCAACCTCTATAAATTGACAAAATCCCTTAATGGCTTGTTTGAGCTTTTTATTCTCAGTCTGTAATTCTTCTATTTCTTTGTTAGACTTGTGTCGGTGAGCGTTGTAGGTTTGTCTAAGCCCTTGTAACTCTTCTGTTTTCTCTCTGTAATCTCGTAAGATAAACTCAAATACAGATTGACCAGTTTTGATATTTTCTTTCTGCATAACTTGGTTCATGATTTCGACCAAGTCTGCGTTTTCATCGTTGTCCAACCCACGAAGGGTCATTGTTGAGAATTGCTTCATTTTGATAGGATTAAAAAGATGATGACTAAAAATGCGGTAAATACGTTTGCGACTGTTTCTGCCAGCAGTTCGACTTCTAGGTGTTCTTTGATTCTTTTCATTGTTAGAGAAGCTTGTGAGCTTTGTTTTTGCAATTGGCTTTGTGCGTAAGTTGAATGTTGTAGTTAATCACTACAAGAATGTATTCGCAACTATCAATTTCTATTAGAGATATTCCATGTTGTATCTGTTGATAGGGTAGAATGTGTCTGTATCTTACTGGTGGGGATTCTTTCTGAGAAAAAGCTGTGATCGCCAGCACGGAGAGTATTGCTACAATCAAGGTGTTTTGAGATTGAAATTTCATTTTGCTATCAATTTAGAGTGGACTTTTGCCTGAGCGGTTTTTGATCGGTGTGAGCTGCCTTGAATTTTGCTATCAATTTTGTGAGTTGCACATTAAGAACCTTTTCAAAGTCTTATCGTATTGGGCAATCATTTTGCCATTGTAACCTACTTCGTAGATATAAGCATTGTCTATTGGGTCTTTAAAACCGCTCACAAGCTTCGAGGCTGCTTTGAGGCGTTCGGAACTATTTCTACCGAAGATGATTAAATCGGATGCTCCTTTGATTGGAAGCCATACTCCGTTGGGTAAGATGTACTTAAGTTTCCATTTCACTACTGGTGCTGTTGTTGATTGCATGGTCTTAGAAAGTTAGTTGTTTTTAGAAAGTAGTTGAATTTTTGTACGTAGTCGCTGTTGGTTTTCACACTCAATTTGCGACTGTAATATTGGGCTAATTGGGTAATATCCTTGATTTTATTCCCTTGACCACGTGGTACAACACCCGTCATTGGGTATTGCATCATAGTCAATTTGGCACGCTCAAGCTCTTTTTCGAATTCTATCTCTCTTAGTGACTTTTCGGCTTTTTTAGCCCATTGTAGCACTACCAAGAATCCTTGTTTTTGGTGTGTTCCGTAGTCTTTTAAGAAGTATTTTGTTGGGTGATATGCCTCTCTATCCTTGCGAGCGTCAAAAGCTTGCTTTTTATCTGCCCAATACTGGAGGGTCATGCTATAAATCTGCCAGAATTCGAAGGTATTCTCCTTTGGATTCTCATTTTTAAAGCCATTAAACACGTCTCTGTGAATCACTTTCTTGATTTCGGACTCAATTGGGGTATAGTTGCGTTGTGGGTAGAACACATCTTTCACATATTTCCAGAAGTTGTTTACAATCGTAGCCTTTTCAAGGTCAGTTAAGCCCTTTGGCTCTGGTTTTGGTGCATTTTGATAGCGAATCTTGTTTAAAGTGCCTTTGCGGTAAGCTTCAAAACGTTCGTCCGAACTGATGAAAGAATTTTCGGCGCCCCCCGTGTTTTTTTCTTGGCAACTTTCTTGGTCATTTACAAGGTTTTGGGCTATTTCTTGTTTTTCTTGGCCATTTTCTTGGTGTCTTTCTTGGGATAGATTTTCCACATCTTCCGCTATATATGAATTATTTAAATTTTCTATTTGGTTACTTAAGTGTGGCAAAGTTTGCACCTCAGAGAGGGAAAAGGCTTTCAAAATGGTAGTTGGTTTTTCTGACCAGCTTTGGATTTTTGGCTTGAATTGGTCGATTCCAAGCAATAACCAGAGGTTTAGAGCTATCTTATAGCCATTAACTCTACCTTCTTCAAACTCCTCTACAGTAATGATCCCGTAGGTGCTTAGGCGTGCTAAATGGTCTTGTACAGCCCTGCGGCTGCAACCACATAGGTTTGCCAAATCCCAACGAGTAATTTGTAACAAGGGCACACGGTCAGAATCAGCCCACAAAGGACTATTCATACAGTTCCAAAATTGCTTGAGGTACAAGTGTGCAATAGATTTTAATTTTGATAGATGTGGTTCACGCAACATGGTGCTTTTGGTAACGAATTGTACATCGTTATGCTCTCTCACAAAAGCATGATACCTTTCGATTACCTGTCCAAATTGGTGACTAAACGTTTTTTCAATTCTCATGGTTGTTTTTGGTATGTAGTGACAAAACCTCGCTTGTCAGGGCTTAGAATCATCACTACGCTATTTCCCGTTGTTTCTGCCAGAGAATCGAACTCTGAGGAATTTCAAGGACGAAAATCCCTTCCAAAACAGACTTTGTGCTGATAACTTTACTGGTTATACGTCGGTAAACAATCCCCACTCATAAAGGAATGGGGTTGTTCCAACTCTCTTTCTAAATAAACTAACACTCAGTTGGTGGAACAAGGATATACCCACCGTTTGATTCTTGATAATGATATTCTTTTCGTGGGTCGAGTCGAATAGAACGACCATCCTTTAGTAAGAAAATTTGAAGGGTTGTGCCCATCATGATTCTTTTAGCTATCTGATCTGAGAGGTCTACACACTTTTCTCTTCTTTCATCCTTAACCTCCTTTATGATTTGCTCCAATTCAATCTGTCTAGTTGCCCTTGGTCGCTCTGGACTAACTATCGGTTGCACGACAACATTTGGGATTCGTGGTCTACTTCTTCCTTTGAGCCAATCTTGCAGGACAAAGTAGGGATGCTCGTACTGCCTATGGTTAGCTACAATCTCCACCATGATGTCGTACAAGTCCATGACATTGATTTTACAAGTGTCAAGCTTATAGTTTTCGTGGAAAACCCTAGAGTTCAGCCCAATTTCAATAAGCTTTTTTCTAAAGAGTTCTTGGTCACGAAAGCACATGGCATCATAGACTTTGTTGAGGATATTCGGACGTTTCATAGGTATAAGGAATCTTGTCAGTGGCTCTTTCGTAGAGCCACATCCCAAATACAACCAAACAAACTAAATCAACTAAAACAGACATTTTACAAACAGTTAGTAGGTGGTCGTCTATTGTTCTTAAAGTACCAAGCCATGAGTAATCCCCCGATTACGAAGCCAGCATAAATGTGAAAATCGCTATTCATGAGTTTAATATTAGAGTTGAAAATGACAAAATTAAGTAAAAATCAACTCATCAGCCGAATACCAACTTGTTGGGATGCTTACTCATCGGTATCCTTTCCGTAAAGTAAATCTTTCAAAAACTCAGAGCGATTAAGGACTTCACCTAACATCGCAATCAAAAAAGCACCCAAACACATTGCAAGTATAAACTGCATAAGTGGGTCAGCGGACAAAGAGCGAATTAATTCAGGTATATTCATGGTGTAATAGAGGGTTAAATGAACGTAATGAACTATTAATCTGAATAAATGAAAAGGTTACAAGGTTATTAATTGAATTCACCTCTCATGCAAGCTTCCACGTTTTGATGAAATTTTTGCCATTCTTCAGAATTGCGTACATATCCGTAATTCTTTAAAGTAATTTTATTAATTAACCTTTCTGAAAAACCCGTATTAAGTAGACTTTCCTCTGGATGAACATCAAAAATAGAATCATAAATCATCATTGTGTATGTAAATACTTCTAAAGAAATGATGTTCTCCAAAGGGAAGTTTGAAACAGTAGCCTTAAAAATCTCAAACTTCGCAAATGCCCTTTCTGGCTTCTCTGACTCAAAAATAAATTCTTCAATGACTTTTATTGCTTCTGAAAGAGAATGAGTAATCTCATCTGGGTATTTCAGTGCCTTTGTGTAACGTTTTTCTGTCAATAGTTTTAGAATCTCAATTCTAAGGGATGCTCTTTCTAGGTTTGTCATAGTGTAAAAAGTATGAGATTTTATTGTTATTAACACTCTGTTTAACTGTTAATTCAATCAAATTAAATTCACAATAATTTTATATAGAATAGTCACATTTGTCTATCTTTAAGAAGGTGGAAAGAAGAGAGTTCTTCTCAGGTTACTCTCTTTAAGCCTTTCCAACCATACACTTAAAATAAAAAACAGTAATGGCCTACAACTCTCTTAATTCTCAGACTGCACAGTCTATTATTAGTCAAATTAACCAATGGCTAATCAAAAAATCACTTATTTTTACTGACCACCAAAGATGGTATATTGGAATTACAGATGATCCTGAAAGAAGACGCAAGGAACATCTCCGAAATTCAAAAAAAGAAAAGTTTGATGTCAAACACTTTCATTTTTGGCACGCAAAAACAAAGAGAATTGCACGTTCCATCGAAACTTGGGGACATCATCAAGGAATGCTTGATTCTGACCTTGAGGGAAACACGAACGATGACTCTTCATATGTTTATGTATACAAAAAGTACCCATTACTCAAACCAAAACGACCGTCGAAGTAGGCGCTATCATAGCAACATCTATTCTTGAAGCTTGAACAATGCTGATGATATTTTTCAGCCTTTGTTCAGCCGAAAAATCTTGGCACAATAACAAATTTATTTCCATAAAGGCATTGTGATAAATGGCATTTTGCTTCTTAAGGACACTGTTCCTTTTTTCAAGAGCCTTTTTGTATTTGTTAAAAGATGTCATTGTTATTAGATTTATGTGTGACTATTAATTAAATAAAGTGCGTAAATTGAAAAGAAGACAGGGGTGGAAGTAGTAAATACCACTCTAAACCCCACCCCGTAATCGTCTTCCTCATTTCCCCTATACTGAACTGTGTAGGGGAATTTTTTTGTGAACTCTCAAAGGCAATAGTAGGGAAATACATTCCCTACCGTGCAAGCAATAGAGTTCTAAACCATCATTTGCCTTTTGGGCAATATCTACATTGTTGATAGTTGTAATTTTCGTCTTTACAACTGCAACTACTATCTGAATCACCAAAACTTGAAGAAAAAAACAATAGAAAAACAAAAGTCCAGAACATGATTTCTTCTAACATAGTCATAAAATTTAGGTTCAAATGTTTGTCAATTTTTTAAGGGTACAAGGATGTAAAATTGTCTATGTAATAAATCCTAAATACTTTGTTATGCACCTTCAAGCTCAAGTAAAACTCGCAGAAGCTCTATTTCATCTCTTGTCCATCCAATCTCGCCTGAAATCTTGGACTGAAAATTTCTTTCTTTGTATCCGTATCTTGTACATAAGGTGTTCTTTATCTGTTTTCGGTCAACTCGTGCCAGAGAACGATAGGCTTTTTTGATGTCATCCTTTGAAACCATAAAGATTTAATATTTTAATAGATTTTAGACTAAAAAATCGAATAAATCATATTAAATTCGGATTATATTCGTTTTTATTGCGTTTTGTACGCACAAATATCATATAAAAATCCGAATTAAAAAATAAATCAGACAAAAATATGAAAAATTTTTCTGAAAAATTAAAGAAAGCCCTAAAAGCCAAAGGAATGACTCAAGGGAAACTCTGCGAGGAGATAGGTATGTCGATGGATGGATTTAAAAGAATGGTGGATGCTGATAATATAAAGGTCAAGACATTAGAGCAAATTTGTGAGGTGTTGGGAGTACCTTTAAATTACTTTTTAGAGATAGAGCCTGTAAAAACTGAACCAGTTGGGTTTTGGAAAAGACTGATTGAAGAAGCTACTATGGAGGCACAGAATTGGAAGATACGAGCTTATCAACTGGAAGAGCAGCTAGGTAAGAGCGGAAATTTTAAGTATGTTAGTAGAAGACAAGGCGTGTTGGCGAGTGTGGCATAGGCTTTTTTTTTGCCCCATTTACTAACATTTTTACTAACATTTGCAAGTTTAGGCTTGCAAGCCCCTGATTCCCAGCTAGGTTCGAATCCCTACGAGACCACCAAAAGCGAGTCAAACGACTCGCTTTTTTTGTTTTTTCTGCCTGAATAGCTCCTTTTGTCGAACATACAATCATTAGCAATTTTTTACCGAAAATCTTAATCTCAATGATCATTTAGGGTGTCTCATCACGTAAAGTGTAACCGCATATAGATTAATTATTCTCGTATTCTGCTTATTTTTATATTGAGAGCTAATTGCAGTTACTGATATCTTATTTCATCTCGATAATCCCTTTCAATCACAGTTTCCACCCTTTTCCTCTTAAATGCTTTTTACAATCTTTACAAAATTCCTTTTCTTCATTCGTAGGATTTTTGCCTTCTGCATCTCTCATAAAACAATGTTTTTGTTTGCAATGGGGCAATCCTTGTGTATGCCCAAGCTCGTGAATGGCAACCTTAAATAGTTGTTCCTGCCTTGTGTTTTTCTCTAATCGAAAAGTTGATGCGACACAGGCTTTTCCTGGACAATACCCAAGTCCCAAGACTCCAAAATCATTATTTATGCCTTTTGTGGCGCTAATATCCTTACTTGTCAGGCCAATAAAAACAAAATCATGAGCTTTGGATTGATTGAGAAATACTAAAATTGAGTCAGCTCTGTAGCGATTTCTTGTTTTGTAGTAGGCTTGTTTTGGAAGGTTAATTTTAGGAAGGACAACTACCTTCGGATAAAATGATTTTATCTTTTGCTCAACATACACTACGTCCTTCTCTGGAATACCTGTAAAAGGCTGAATAGCAATGGTGATAGCAGCTTCAGTTTTGTGGTCTTTTTGAATACAATAAATAAGACCACTGGCATATACGGTCAACAGAAACGCTATTTTAAGGTTTTTGAACATACGGTTTTTCGGAACAGGGGCTTTAAGATAACTCGCTAAGGCTCTAATTTATTAAACAAACCTCTTATTTATTAATATTTTGGGTATAGTCTCACCCTTTGCTATTGACACATTGATTGCTTCAACCGCAAGAGTTACTTTTCCATTGCTATCTAATCTATGCAAAGACACAACTCTAAACTCATCAGCTCTCCTTACCTCACAAACAAATATCTCATAAAATCCACATCAATATATCCCTCCTCCTGATGAAGATTATAGTTATAGATGCCTATCCTGTCGCCACGATAACTTCCCCATGTCATTTGACTTTGCCCTCCGAATGAAATATAGTCTTTCCCGTTCAAACTGTATTCATACTGATTAATTCCTTCATAGTTCCATGTTGATTTTAGCCAAATGACTTTATGAGAAATTTTCGGTCCAACGGTCTCTATATTTTTATAAGTAAATACTAAACTTCTAGTGTCCCCTAATTGCTTTATTCCGATATTAGCGATTGAAGTTGTTGAAAAATGTGTTAATCCTGCTTGTTGCCCATTTTTCATCTGAGAGATATCGAGCTTGACCACCACCTCACATTTTTGGGTTCTCAAACTGCGCTGGGTAATGGTATTGCCCGCTCTCATTAAAATATCTGTGGAATCTTTAGGATTAATTGGTTGAAAAGCATGGAGACGTAAATACCCTTTTCTTTCTTTCAATGACCATTTGGATGCTCTTGGCTGATAGTTCCACTCCCAATCAGGAGACAAAGTAGTTCCAGAAAAAGAATCATAGGTTTGGTTGGTTAATTTGTGCTCTTTCCGAATAATTGGTTTTGGTGCTGACCACAGCATTGTCCCAATCGTGCCATTGCCAACTTTCCCCATTATTGGCCAGCCATCAATCCATGTAATAGGCAATAAACTTGCGGCTCTTCCCTCCCAGTCGCCCGTGCCGTGATGGGTAAAAAACCACCAACTCCCATTTTTCAATTGAATCAAACCTCCCTGATTGGGTTCTTTGTCAAGTTTTTTGTTTACATGGTTGAGTTGCGTTATTTGCCAAGGTCCTGAAAGACTTTTGGCTCGCTCCATCATTATCACGCGTCCTTCCTTGTTTACCTCACTAAAATAATGATAATACATTCCATTAATTTTATAGAGCTTATTAGCCTCACTTCCTTGCGATTGATGTATAATTTTATCTGATTCCATGATTAAGCTTTTCCCATCAGGCGTCATCTTAAACAAATGGATATTATATTTTTTATGATTGATTTTGTCCTCCTCAAAATTTGTAGCGATAAAATATAATTGTCCATCATCGTCTAGAAACGAGCAACAATCATCCCAACCCTGAACCTTCCATACTTGATGCAATGGCTCCCAAGGACCTGCAGGATTTTTGGCCGAACACATAAAGAATCCATCTTCAGGTGTTCCAAAATAAACCCAATATTTCCCCTTGTAGTATCGAATCGAACCTGCCCAAACTCCTTTGCCATAACTATTCATTTTATTCCAATTCAATTCTTGATTGATTCTGGTAAGATCATTCACTACATGACTGATTACTTTCCAGTTTACTAAATCTTTGGAATGCAAAACTGCCATTCCGGGCGAAACTTGTAAGGTAGAAGATATGGCATAAAAGTCGTCTCCTACACGAATAGCATCCAAATCACTAAAATCGGATGGTAATACAGGATTGTGAAAAGTGCCATTTCCTTGATCGCCCCATTTGGCACTAAATTGTGCAAACACAGGTGTATTGAATGAAAACAAATAGAATATGATTATACAAAAAATAGATTTTAGCATTGATTCAAGAATTTGGTAATTTATCCTTTAACAAAAATGTGTTAACACACATGAAAGGTTAAAATGATAATTATTACTCAATTCGTCTGAAAGATATGTGCTAATGTAGAATTGCGCGTGGCGAATTGTGAATGCAATTATTTAATTATCAATACTTTACACTTACAATCCACCACTTGCAATTCAATAATAATTCCTAAGTCGTGTTCTTTACTTAAACTTACTAGCATCTAAATTGAAAAATCTCACGGCATTATTAAAGAAAATATCACGCTTTTGGTCTTCCGACAAATAGTTGGCGCTTTCAATTACTTGAATTGATGTTTCCAACAATTTTGGCCAAATCATAAGGTCTGTTCCGTACAAAATTCTTTTCCCAAAACCCGCTTGTACCAGTCTTTTCAGATAAGCATGGATTTCTTCCAATGGATAACTCCAAATAAAGCCTGCCAAATCGACATATACATAGGCATTTGCACCCATCAAAGCAATCATTTCGTCGGCCATTGGATAGCCTGCGTGCATTACCCAAATTTTTAATTTTGGATGTTTAGCCAACATATCTTCTAACAAAAATGGACGACCCAAAGACGCTCTGTATTTTGGATTACTAATATTGATATTGCCATTTCCGCCTGTACCCATGTGAATACCCACAGGCACGCCAAGACGTTCGGCCACTGCAAAATATTCGTCTAAACTTATATCACTTGGCGACATACCTTGATATTGTGGAGCCACTTCTCCCATCACTTTATAAAATCCAGCGTTCAATGAATCTTCAAAAGCTTTGACGGTCATGTCTTTATTACTACTAATGCCCAATGATGGAATGATACGATTTGGCGCAGCTTTATGCCAATTATGAATCACACCCGCATCGCCACTCACAATCATGGTCACATTGAGTCGCTCGGCAGTGGCCAATAAAGTTTCCTGCATTTCCTTATCTGTTTTAGCAGCTTTTAAAGGATCTGGACAATCCAAATTAAAAATAGAGGGATTTTCTCCATGATTGTGAGGATCTGCACCAGGCATATTTTTCAAAAACCATGGACAAAGATCTCCCGTATTAGGATTAGCCTTGAACGCATGTACATGTACGTCGATGATTGGATAATGTTTTTTGGGAGCCTGAGCGTACAAATGGTTTTGGATTGCTAAAACGAACAGTAGGAATAGCAACTTGGGGATCATGTAAATATTTTTCATAATGGGATAGTAAAATAGTTGAGTAATATACTTCTAATGTCACAAGTTGAGACATTAGGCGAATTTATAATATTTTACTTTTATTATGGCAATATTTTCCCTGAAAATTACAATAATATTATTCGCATGAATATTCAAGCTTGTACGAACGAGCTTTCAAAAACAATGAAAAGACAATTAGCCAATATCCAAATCATCATTCTACACATTGAATGCTTACCTTTGTGTACAACATTAAACTAGGTCAAGATGATTTCTGATAATTTACTCAAGCAAATTGCCTTTATTAAGGAAATAGATAAGGTTAAGTATATCCAAAGAAAGACAAAGCTTTTTAATAGCGATAGAAACGAGAATGATGCCGAACATAGCTGGCACTTAGCTATTATGGCGGTAGTACTAGCTGAACATTCTAATGAGAATATTGATGTTTTGAAAGTCGTAAAAATGCTTTTGATTCATGATATTGTGGAAATTGACGCTGGCGATACTTTTATTTACGATACGCAAAAAAATCATACCAATACCGATGAGGAAAGGCTGGCTGCAAATCGAATTTTTGGTTTGCTACCGAAAGCACAAGCTGAAGAATTAATTGAGATTTGGGAAGAGTTTGAAGCTGGCGAAACCAAAGAAGCTAAGTTTGCTAAAAGTATGGACAGATTGGAACCGTTATTGCAAAATACCTCTAATAATGGTGGTACTTGGGCAGAGTTTGGGGTAGATTACGACAAAGTGTACAACAAGAAAAAGGTTATTAAAGACGGTTCAGAAGTCATTTGGGACTATGCCGAAAACCTGATTAATGAAAGTGTTGAAAAGGGTATTCTCAAAAAAATATAGAGGGCTATTGGGTTGGGACATTCAGTTATTGGGTTATTATTTTTCATAAGCTCAATGACCGAATGTCAAAATCAATAATTTGATTTTACAAACTATGAAGAAATCAGCGGCGACTAGATTAATGATTTTAGAAAAAGCATTTGAATTAATTTATGCAAAAGGTTATCAAACCACCAGCATCGACGACATCATTGCTACCACCAAAGTGACCAAAGGCGCTTTTTATTACCATTTCAAAACCAAAGATGAAATGGGACTTGCAATCATTAATGAACTGGTAAAGCCCCAGTTGACAAACGGCTTTATGTTAGCTTTTGAGCAAACAGAAGACCCACTCGAAGCGATATATAATTTGATACACCATCTACTTTTAGAAAACGATTTTTTAAAGGTAGAATACGGTTGTCCAGCCGCAAACTTGACCCAAGAAATGACACCATGGCACGTTGATTTTAGTGGAGCGTTACAAGAAATTACGCAACTGTGGAATGCACATATGATTGCAGCCATAGAAAAAGGAAAGTTAAATGGCGTAATCAGACAAGAAATAGTTGCATCAGGTGTTACTTTTTTTGTGATGTCAGGGTATTGGGGCATCCGAAATTTCGGTAAATTAGAAAATAGCAAATCTATTTATCTCCCTTATTTAAAGGAACTTAAAGCATATCTCAACGCGCTTCGATAATTTTTTATTCAAAAAACATACCAATTAGTATGTTTTTTGAATACCTTTGTTACATCAAACAAATCAAGCGATGTATCAAACTCTTATTTCCTATCACAACCTCATGCGGTGGTTCGTCTTGGCGAGCCTAATTCTAGCTATATATCGGGCATATCGGGGGTATGTCACGAAAGCGATTTTCTCAAAAACGGATAATACCATACGGCATTGGACAGCGACGATTGCCCATATTCAATTGATGATTGGTATGACACTCTATTTCCATAGTCCAATAGTGAAGTATTTCATGCGACATTTCAAGGAAGCCGTTTCTCGATTCGAAATGACTTTCTTTAGCCTTATTCACAGCACTTTGATGCTAGTGGCGATAGTCCTTATCACAATTGGCTCTGCCAAATCAAAGCGACAAACTGCTAACTCCGAAAAATTCAGGACTATGCTTGTTTGGTTTTCCGTATCACTCCTACTTATTTTCATGGCTATACCTTGGCCTTTTTCACCATTTGCACACAGACCTTATTTCAGGTAGAACCCTTTATTTTGATCTCAAATGTTTACATTATTCAAAACAAAACTTGGACGTATACGCATCATCGGTTTCTTAGAGGGGCTATCTCTTTTGGTGCTCATTTTCGTGGCAATTCCTATGAAACATCTTTTTCATAATCCAACTCTCTCGAAATTCTTAGGTCCGATTCATGGGGCTATCTTTCTGGTATTTGTACTCAATACGATGAGTTTGGCGATTGAACAAAACTGGAAATTCAGAACAACCACTTGGAAAATTATTGTAGCTTGTTTTATCCCTTTCGGCACATTCTATATTGACCATAAAATTTTCAAACACCTCAAAGAGTCATGAATAGATTTATTGAAAATTGACCATAAACAAAAGCATCAATCATGGTATTTGTTTTTAAAACCAATATTTCAAATCGCTGGCAAACAAGACGCCTTTGTAAGCAATTTGAAGAACAATTACAGGTCTCAAATTTGAGCTTTGATTTGGAAGATTGCGATAAAGTTCTGCGTATCGAAAGCTCATTTGAAGTATCCAAACAAATCATACAACTCATGCAAGAAAATGGATTTTCTTGCGAAGAGCTCGTGGATTAATCCAATCATCATTTTGTCGTATTTACCAGTTAAAATCGACGCAATCAACTTGGTTTATCAGTCATCAGCTATGTAATTTTAAAACAAAAAACTATGAGAAAATTAAAATTACAAATGCAAATTTCTGTTGATGGCTTTGTAGCTGGTCCAAACGGTGAAGAAGACTGGGTTATCAGAGGCGATGATAAACATTGGCAACTCATCAACGATTTGGCAGATAGCTCAGATACAATATTGATTGGTAGAAAAATGGCTGAAACATTTATTCCTCATTTTGAGAATTTTGCAAAGGAAAATCCCAAATTTGAGTTTGCGCAAAAAATGGTGAATACGCCAAAAGTCATTTTTAGTAAAACGCTCGTTGCTCCCTTTGGAAGCAATACTACTTTCGCAAGTGGAAACTTGGCAGATGAAATTTCACAACTCAAAAATCAGGCAGGAAAAGATATATTGGTGTATGGTGGTGCAAGTTTCGTATCATCTCTCCTAGCGGGCGGGCATATCGATGAAATGTATTTATTAGTCAATCCCATACTTATTGCCAAGGGTATGCGTATTTTTGATTTGCTTAAAAATCGTCAAACCCTAACCTTAGTAAGCGCTACCCCTTCATATACGGGGGTGACGGCTATGCACTATCGGTTTGGATAATGGTGAATTGTGGATTAGCTTATTTAATTTTTCAAAAAAATAACCTTTTTTCAACATCAAAATTCCTCCACTCACGATTCAGCTACATCATAGATGGATTGGGATACTTTTTTGAGGGGTTCATTGAGCAATTTTGCATCAACAAAATAAATAAAACAATGAACACAGAAAAAGTATGGTTTGTAACAGGAGCTTCAAAGGGTTTGGGGCTTGCTTTAGTAAAACAGTTATTACAGGCTGGATATAAGGTAGTGGCAACTACTAGAAGTATACCAGCCCTTAATGCCGAATTGAGTTTTGGGTTAGATCAACTTCTTCCGCTTGAGGTGAATCTGACTGATAGTTTGGACGTTAAATTGGCAATTGAAAAGAGTATTGCACATTTTGGCAAAATCGATGTCATCGTTAATAATGCGGGATATGGTCAATTAGGTACCATCGAAGAATTGACAGATGAAGAGGCTCGACAAAATTTTGATGTCAATGTCTTTGGTGTTCTCAATGTGATTAGACACGCTATGCCGTATTTTCGTGCTCAACAATCGGGACATATCTTCAATATAGCTTCAGTCGGAGGATATGTTGGTGGCTTTGCAGGATGGGGTGTGTATTGTTCAACTAAATTTGCAATGGCTGGTTTTACAGAGGCTTTGGCTGAGGAAGTCAAAGAGTTTGGCGTAAAGGTTACACTGGTATATCCTGGCTATTTCCGCACTGATTTTTTATCAAAAGGTTCTCTTAGAATCCCTCAAAATGCCATCCAAGGGTACAAAGAGGCTCGCGAATCTGAACGTGTACATCTCAATGCAATTGCGGGTAATCAGCCCAATGACCCAGATAAAGCTGCTTCAGCTTTGATTAAAGTTAGTAATGAACAAAATCCCCCTGTTCACTTGTTGTTGGGAAAGGATGCCTATGACATGGTTCAGCAAAAAATTGACTTTATGACAAAACAAGTTGAACAATGGAAAGAGGTTTCCATCTCGACAGCATACTAAATTCTCAATTTCATATAATACCCTAAACTTCACATGGAGCATACATTTCGTTTTAATACCATCGCAGAATTTCATACATTTTGCCAATTACCCAACCCCGAACACCCACTGATTAGTTTGATTGACTACAGCAAGGTACAATATCCTGATTTGGGTGTACAAATGAAATGGATTCAAAATTTTTATACGATCGGATTAAAACGAAATGTCTCTGGGAAGTTTAATTATGGACAAACGCAATATGATTTCAATACAGGTCTGTTGAGTTTTGTGGCGCCACTACAATGCTTGAAAGTAGAGATTAATCCCCATGTGGAGGTTGAACCTACAGGTTGGCTTTTAATAATTCATCCTGACTTTTTGTGGAACACAAATCTGAGTAGCAAAATTAAATCTTACGATTTTTTCAATTATGCTGTCAATGAAGCTTTGTTTATGTCAGACAAAGAGGAAAACATTATGGTTGAAATTCTTCAAAAAATACAAGCCGAATACCAAGCCAACATAGATAGGTTTAGTCAGGATTTAATTATAACTCAACTCGAACTATTATTGATTTACGCTGAACGGTTTTATGAACGACAATTTCATACAAGGAAAAAAACGTCGTTTGAACTTTTGGATAGGTTTGAGCAAATACTCGATAAATATTTTGCACAGAATACCTTATCCGAAAAAGGAATCCCTACGGTTTCTGATATAGCTGAACAACTCCATATTTCTCCAAACTATTTGGGGACGATTTTGAGAATTCATACTTCTCAAAACACTCAGCAACATATTCAAAATAGGTTAATAGACCATGCAAAGCAGTACTTGAGTACTACTAATTTGTCGGTGAGTGAAATCGCTTTTCAGTTGGGCTTTGAGCATTCACAATCTTTTAATAAACTGTTTAAGCAAAAGACTAACCAAACACCCTTGGAATTTAGGCAGTACTTTAATTAGTTGAATAAGTCTTTGAGAAAACTTGACCATTGAAACAAAAGCGGCAAATACGGCTATCGTGTTGCATCAAGAGATATAAATGCCATTCTAAAGAATCGTAGTATTCTATTTAATCCCAGCAGATTCGCCCTTCTGCTGGGATTTTTTGTATTCTCTTGTAACCTATTCAAAAATTCTTGCATCCAAGCCTTATATATCTTAAACCTATCAAAAAAAATAAAAGCATACAACTAAACTTAATTCTTCTCAATCATGAAAACATTTTTTTACGCTCTTCTGACTTTAATGACTTTATCTAACTTGAGGGTTCAGGCACAGGGGAAAATCACGGGACAGGTTACAGACAACAAAAATAAAATTGTAGAATTTGCGACCATTACACTTTTACAAGCCAAAGATTCTAGTTTAGTCAAAGGCGCGTTGGCAGATGCTAACGGTACGTTTGAATTTGAAAAAATCAAGTTTGGCAATTATTTAATCGCTATTTCTCAGTTGGGTTATCAGAAGTTTTACACGCCAAAATTGACTCTTTCACCAGAAAACCCATCGCTCAGGCTTTCCGATTTGATATTGATCGAAGAATCAAAGGAACTAAACGAAGTAGTGGTTACGGCTAAAAAGCCCTTTATCGAACAACAAATTGACAAAACCATTGTCAATGTTGAAAACTCCGTTGTTTCGGCAGGAAATACCGCTATTGAGATTTTGGAAAAATCACCTGGTGTAACGGTCGATAAAGATGGAAATATTTCCCTGAAAGGTAAACAAAATGTCATGGTAATGCTTGACGGAAAACCAACGTATATGTCATCCAGTGATTTGGCAAATATGCTTCGCAATATGCAATCGACCCAGTTGGACAAGATTGAAATTATGACAAATCCACCTGCCAAATACGATGCCGCAGGCAATGCAGGCGTGATTAATATTCGCTTGAAAAAAAATCAGAATTTAGGATTCAATGGTTCTGCCAATCTTGGATTAGGTTATGGATTTTATCAGTCATTACCCAAAGAAAATGCTAGTCTAAACCTTAATTACCGCAAAGAAAAGCTTAATATATTTGGCAATTTCTCGGCAAACGACCGCCAAAGTTTTCAATTACAAGAAATTGATAGAAAATTCTTCGAAAACGGAAAAGTAACATCAAGTTTTAATCAGACGGCAGACGAGAAACGAAGGAATAATTCGTTGGCTTATAAAATTGGAGCAGATTATTTTCTTGATAAAAAAAATACCATTGGTTTCTTGTTTAATGGCATGAATGGCAATTGGAATACCGACAGAAATAACCAAACAGCCATCAAAAATGCCATGAATCAATTGGACACTACGTCGGTAACACTAGGAATTATTAGAGATAAATGGGCGAACTATTCCTCTAATCTGAACTTCAAGCACGTGATTGATTCTACTGGAAGAGAAATCACCGCAGATATGGATTATGCTCGTTATGATGCAGATAACTCGATGAAATATCGAACTTCGAAATACGATACGCAGAACATCCCACGTGAAACGCGCAATGAAGATGGTTTAACAGGCTCAAAAATCAATATTTACTCCTTAAAAGTTGACTTAATTTATCCCATCAACAAGACTTCAAAATTTGAGGCTGGCCTAAAAAGTAGCTACGTCAACTCGAATAACGATATGCGTTTTGATTTCTTGGTTGGTGACAATAACACGCCTGTGCTTGACCCCTCTCGCACCCGTAATTTTGTGTATAAAGAAAACATTAATGCTGCCTATATCAACTATTCTAAAGAATTCAAAAGGCTAAATATGCAATTAGGATTACGCATGGAAAACACCAACGGACAAGGGACTTTATTGGGAAAAGATTTGCTTGATAGACATTATACCAACTTTTTCCCAAGTGTATTTTTCCGTCAAAAATTGGCTAAAAATCATCAATTGGGATATTCTTTCAGTCGACGTATCGACCGACCAAGCTATGAGGATTTGAATCCTTTCCTATTTTTCTTGGACCCATATACTTATCAACGTGGCAACGAGTTGTTACAACCGCAGTATACCAACGCTTTTGAGGTATCACATACTTATAAGGAGAGTTCTACTACTACCATCAACTATAGCAAAACTGAAGGTGTAATGACTCAAATCTTGGAGCAAAACAATGCGCTAAAGACTACCAATGCCACCAAAATAAATATTGGGTATGTAGAAAATCTTGGGATTTCTTTTTCTTTGCCGTTGCCTATTACCAAGTGGTGGTTTAGCAATACCTATTTTAACTTATACAATAATCACTATGTTGGAGCTATTCCCAAAACCACCATTGCGGCTGATGGATCATCAACCACTGTTTTTGAACCCTTTAATGCCCGTGCGACTAGCTACACAGCCAATATGACACATCAATTTACCTTACCTCGCAAATATTCGATGGAATTGAGTGGGTGGTATCTGTCGCCATTTATTGAAGGTCAACTCGCTGGAAATCCGATGGGAGCCGTATCTTTTGGCATTCAGAAAAAAATGATGAACGACAAAGCCTCTGTCAAATTAAATATCAATGATATTTTCTGGACCCAACGTTTTAATGGTGTTTTCCTTTTTAATGATATCGACGTTCAGTTGAGAAACAAATGGGAAAGTCGTGTGGTTCGTATCAATTTTTCATATCGTTTTGGAAATAGCAAAATTGCAGGAGCAAGACAGCGAAATACAGGTTTGGAAGACGAAAAAAATCGCGTAAAAAGTGGAGGTAACTAGACTTACGGAACAGGGTATTTGTGGTTAAAATATGTCTTTATCAATACCCTTATTTATTTTAGTGGGCGACTTAAATCGCCCACTAAAATAAATAAGAAAATAACTAACTATCAATCTATTACCGAAAATAACACGTAGTCTTTTTTTTCAAACCCCTCGTACTCAGGCTTCAAAACGATATACATTGCTGATTCAGACAATCTATCGCCAAACTCAATCATTTCTACTTCTTGGTCATGCAACATTCTTTTGACTCGTCTGGTCGGTTGATACTCTTTTAACTTATAATCTCTTAGAATTGTATCAAGACATATCTTTGCTTCCTTATCTTTTGCCACAAAAGAGTTCTCTGAACTTGATTCTACAACAAAAAGTACGTCATTCATGATAAAATAGCCACTGAAAGTAACCTTTTCAGTCTTGAAGAAATTGGTACTACATACAGTCGCATAATACTGTTTTTGAGTTTTACCATTCGACAATGTTTTTTGTTCTTCCCTTAATAGAATAAATTTTGTTTTATCCTTTTTCAAGGCCTTCCAAAGAGGATGATCGTGCAAGGTAATACGGTTATAGTACGCATATATTGCCTTTGTAACAAGCGGATTATCCATGGCATACTCAACCATTTCACATTGAGAAAACGTCAAATATCCGCTTGATAAAAACAATAAAAGAAATGATAGCTTTTGTGAGATATTTTTCATAATTGTAGTCAACAGGTTTTATTTCAAGAACACCAATAACTGATTATCAAATCAATAAAATTTAATACTTTCACCTTATTTCAAGTATTTAGCCAAATAATAGGGTAAATATCTTTCTCCATCTGAAAAAACTTTCAAAATACGCCCTGATTTTGATACGATGATATGTGTGGGAAAACTGTTAAAACCCAAAGTATTTTCGATAAAATTTTCTTGATTAGCCACGGTAGCATAATTGAAACTTTTTTTACTTAAAAACTCTTTGAGATTTTTTTCATCGTCAAGTGCCAAACTCAAAAAAACTATATCATTACGGAGATCAAATACTTTAACAATCTTATTCATAGCAGGCATCTCTTCCACACATGCATGGCATCGAATAAACCATGTTTTCAATACAAGAATTTTGCCTCGAGTGTTCTGATTATCATATCGCTTTCCTTTCAAGTCGAGCATATTAAAAGAAGGAAAGGCTTGACCTTCATAACTCATAAAATTCTTCTCTATTTCGGCAAATTGAGCGACTGTTGTGAGAATCTGGTCATTCGTAGAAGATTTATCCTTATCCAATCTGTAAAGTTTATAGAAAACCTTACCGTCCTCCTCCTCTCGGATTGGTATATAATCTTTTTGGCTTAAGCTTTCTAAAAAATCCACTCTCGATATTTTATCACCCTGTTCGTTCAAGGGGATAAAGTCTGCACTAAGTCCTGTATTTTGGTTAAAGTATGTTAGATAGGACATAAAATCCTTCAGAAAGGGATAATTCTGAGGTTTATTTTCGCAACTCAAAAATGAAAAATAGAGTACCAAACTTAAATACCTATAGGCTTTAAAAAATCGCATATCAATTTTTATTTACTACACTCAAATTAATCATTTTTCATATTTAATTCACTAAATTCAGCGATTACTATATTTTATTAACATTTATCAATCAAATGTCATCAATCCTTACACTATCGTTCCTAGAGGTAGAAAAGCGTTTAAGCCAAGCGCAGAAAGCACTTCTCTTTTGTTTTTCAAAGCACCAACGAACTAATTATATTGATTCATACTTTTTGTGGTACGAGGGCGACACCAATCTTGATAAAATTAATTTAGAATCAGACAATTATGATTTTGAGTTAGCTGGAATCATTGTTGACGGTAACCTCACATGTGAGAAAATATTGAATTATGAAACCGACTATGGAGTGAACTTGATTGTTTTGGGACATTTGAATGCCGACTTCATTGCAGTTGGTGGGCAGCAAGTTTTTGTTCAGGAAGATTTGACAGTTCAACACCTATTTGTCGGTTCTTATAATCACGGCAACCTTGATGTCCTAGGCGATTTTAATTGCCCAATTGTGGTACTCGATGATTATGATTGTTTAGTTAGGGGAGAATTTTACGGAAATGTTCTCGGTTGGGGAAAAACAATAGAACTTTTACACGACGGTGAAACTCAATATGTTCCAGATGGAGATTATGATTTTGAAGATTTTTTTGATGAGCCATATTTGAATGCTTGGGGAAGTATCAATTTTAGTTTAATCGTAAGCGATATTGCTCATGATATAGATGTACTCCGAAAATATGTGTTGAATCCAGAAACAGATTCAATCACTCCTGAAATTATTATAGAATCTTCAAAATCGTCTGTTTTTCAAGGAATTAGCACGGACGAATACGTGGGCGTTTATTCTACTAAATATAAGTCTCATATTACTGATAATTCTATGGAGTTATCAATCCTAGAATATGATGACTCCTTTAAATATTCGCTCATTGGGAATCAAGTTTCTGTCTTTCACAAAAATAGCGAAGATACAGAGTTTGTAAAATTGACGCTAGGAAGTAATGTCTACCGAAAAGCTAAAAGAGTCCTTTTAGCAATTTGATTAATTTCCTTTAGTGAGCTCCATCTGTCGCCCACTAAAAGAAATAACACTCTATTATACAACAACTTACAAAACAATCATGTTTTTTTGTATATTTAGGTAAATGTATCTCTTCATTTCCTAAACCCTACAAATATGATGTTTGGACTTACCTCACTCGGAATCATTCACACATTAATCAGCCTTATAGCTGTTTTTTCTGGTGCTATTTCTCTTATTAAACTAAAAGAAATCACGTGGAATAATTCAATTGGTAAAACGTATGTTATTACCACAATTCTTACCTGTCTGACAGGCTTTGGCATTTTTCAACATGGTGGATTTGGCAAGCCACATGTACTTGGGATTATTACCTTGGCAGTGTTAGGACTAATTTATCTTGCGCAAAAATCGAGTCAACCACTCGGAAAATATTCACCCTATATTGAAAAAGTTGCTTATTCACTGACCTTCTTCTTTCACTTAGTACCTGGCGTAACAGAAACAACAACTCGTCTACCATTAGAACATCCATGGGCAAGTAGTCCAGATGACCCATTAGTGGCAAAATTAGTCGGCATTTGTCTTGTCTTATTTTTGGTTGGCACAACATTTCAAATAATAGCTTTACGTAAAAAACTCTCTTAATTCCATTTCCAATAAAGCTCTAGTGTTTAGAGCTTTATTGGTTTATAAACTTATCATCTCAACTTCTTTTTGCCTACCCTGCCTTATCTGTTAAACATTTGCATGCAGAAATGAATTTAAGCAAATTGCGTACTCAACCCAATTTTTAAATTCAGCTTCATTATGACAAAATTTTCGCGTTTCCTTTTTCTATTTATAGGAGTTTTAATCAACTCCACAATATTCTCACAATCCAAAATAGATAGCTTGATTCCTACTCGCGGTTTTTGTATTACCGCCCCAAAAACTCAGAGAGTCGATGATTTCATCAAATTTATCCAAGAAGAATTGGTGAGCCGTCAAGTAAATACTTTACTGCTTCGCGTAGATTACAACTACCAGTTTGAAAGTCATCCTGAACTTCGAGACCCAGAGGCTCTTTCTAAAAAAGATATCAAAAAATTGGTCAGTATTTGTAAGAAAAACAATATTCGACTCATTCCCCAGATTAATCTATTGGGGCACCAATCATGGGCGAGCACTACGTACAATTTATTGAGAGTTTATCCCGAATTTGATGAAACGCCTTCAGTAAAAATGCCAGAAAAGTACGTGTGGCCTAACTCTGACGGTTTGTACTGCAAAAGCTATTGCCCACTTCATCCAAACGTTCATAAAATAGTATTTGAGCTAATGGACGAAATCTGTGATGTTTTTGAAACGGATGCTTTTCATGCGGGAATGGATGAAGTCTTTTACATTGGAGACGACAAATGTCCTAGATGTTCAGGAAAAGACAAGGCAGAATTATTTGCAGGTGAAGTCAACGAAATTAGAAATCATTTAGCACTCAAAAACAGAAAGCTTTGGATTTGGGGCGACAGACTAATCGATGGCAAAACCACAGGTATCGGTATGTGGGAAGGAAGTTTTAACAACACACATCGAGCCATTGATTTGATTGCCAAAGATGTAACTATCTGCGATTGGCATTATGAAAGACCCGACCAAACGGCAGTTTATTTTGCGATGAAAGGATTCAATGTCATTACTTGTCCATGGAGAATGCCCAAATTCGCTGTGATTCAAACACAAGATATGGTCAGGTTTCGCGAATCTTCTACAGCCATTATGAAGCCCCATTTTCAAGGCATGATGCAAACAGTATGGTCTAGTGCAGAATCTTTTATGGACGAGTTTTATGGAAAAAACACTACCAAGCCTACTGAAGAAAACACCTCCGCCAATTGCTTTAGGGCTATGTTTTCGGAAATGGGTCAGTTGGGGAAGTAGATTTCTCCTTTGTTTATCATTATAATCCGCTGAGAGTTTTGACGTTGTAGATGTTGCTAGTATTGCTTAACTTAGTGTTATGATAATTTCTTTGTTCAGAATTAAATCAAAAAACAATTAAGGATTAGGCTATGGGAAAGACAATTAATCTTAATACTAATATCCAACTTACCATTAATCAATTGGTGGATTTAGCCAAGCAATTACCTCAAAAAGATAGGTTAAAAATAGCCTCAATGCTTCTTGATGAGGAGTCAACATTTAGCAAAGAAGAGTTGAAGGCAAAAATAAAAGAAGGTTTAGAGGAAATTAATCTTCACAAAAAAGGTCAAGTTAAATTAAGAACGTTGAGCGACTTTTTGGCAGATGTTTAAAGTCCTGACCACACGAAGTTTTGAACGAGATGCAAAATCTTTGCTCAAAAAATATGTTTCACTTCGCAGTGAGCTTGTAGAGCTTGGGGAAGTTCTAGCAGAAAATCCTACACTTGGAACTTCCTTGGGACATGATTGCTACAAAATTAGAATAAGCATTAAAAGTAAGGGGAAAGGGAAAAGTGGTGGGGCTAGAGTAATCACCTACGTTGTTACCGAAAAAAGTGAAGTAATTCTTCTTGCGATTTATGACAAACAAGTAAAATCAGATATCAGTAGCAAGGAGCTTCGAATACTTTTAGAGGATTTGGGTGAGTAAACTACTTAATTTTCAGCTTAAAACAACTCACATCTGTATGAACTGGTCTAATATTGTTCAACAAATTAAAGACTCTATTAAAGTTGGAGATAAACTACAAGAAGACTTAACGTACAGATACTTTATCGCTGGCCCTGATTTTTCTTGTAACGATTATGACTACAATGGAGAATTAGGTTATAAAATTCAAATTGGAAAGAATAATTGTCTGCAAATACCTTTCCTATTATTAAAAACAGTGTTCGAAGATACTCTTGCAAATAATGGGATATACAACAGAAAGGTCATTTGCAAACACTATCAGAAACAGGTAACTAACCATGGTTGTCATGTACATGTCGTGGGTAGAATTTTTGCTCAAGCTGGAATAATGCAGGAAAAAGATAAGCGCACTTATCAGATTACAGCAACTTAATTGAGAATATAATGCAAGTCTAAACTTAGTAATAGAAAATATTTCATCTCACACTTTGTAAACTCTATGAAAAACCTCAAACTACACTTTCTCCTTTCTATTTTTTTAGTGTCCATTGCACAAAGCATCACCGCGCAAACAACCTCTTATCAGCCTGATTCTATTCAATGGGAAAAAATAAATAAATGGGTTAAAAGAGCTCAAGATAAATATCCTTCCGAAATAGATTGTCAGACTGCTTCAATTTTCACAAACTTATTTTGGGGTGATCGACGAGTATCGGAGTCTGTATCGAATGGAATGAAAAGTATTTTTAAGCGAACTTTCATGAAAAGTGTACATTCTTTTCAGGGTACTTTCTCATTTTTAATCTCTTTTGACGAAAAAAGCAATGTAAAGACCATAGCTTTTTCTGAAAATGTCCCTTCAGAATTCATTTTGGTAGTACAAAACAATTTCAATCAAACCATTGAGGATATTTCCCGAATAGATCGTTTGAAAGGAACGCTTCACAACAAAAAAATACTTCTTATGCTTCATCTATCATGGATGTTCAATTATAATCCCAACACCATGACCTACTCTGATGATGGTACAAAATCCATAAAATTCAAAGAAGAAAGCACAGGAAAAGGTGAAATATTATTCGCTGAATCAAATTTTATGTCTAGACAATTTTAGCCTTTTTTTTAAAACCTCCCGATGGAGCAATGTCAATTCATCAGGAGGTTTTAAACACTTTGTCTTTCTTATTTACAAAGCCCATCTACCCAAGCAAATAGTTCATCAAGATCATAATCGCCACTATGGGGTTTGTCCCACGGAAATTCCAAATTAGCATCAATACCCTTGTTTTGTAATGCTGTAGTCAATATCACAGAGATAGCGAGCGATGTATCTTTGTCTTTGGAGCCGTGTCTGATACGCCAGTGTTTGGCATTTGTGGTATTTTTTTGACCTAAATAATACATGGGGTTCATCATTTTCACGAATACCTCATCTACTCTCGAAGCATCACCGATGGCGTTTTTTTGACCAAACTCTGTAAAATGCTGCTTATCGATCGTAGCCGAACCAAATAGCATATTCTCGCCTGTTGAAAGGTCTAGAGCATCAAAGGCTGGAGGAGTTTTCATGCGCTCCATATAGCTAACATACGCACCAAAATCTAAGCCTGTAACTTGATTGCCACTAACTTTCAAGAACGCATAGCCCGACATATCTTTTCCAGCATCCAAGGCTTTTTGTGCCGAAGCGATTACATAATTAATCACTAAATCTTTAAAACTCCCATTTCCGTCTGCATCCAAAGTTAAAGATTTTCCCTTGCTATCCTTGAGGTTTAGGCTGTTTATATAAGTAGGAAAAAGCGTTTTCAATTGTCCCGATATCTTTATTTGCTCTTCACTCAACACAGATGGTGCATCGTTATTTTTCGTCTGCATAAGTCCACCCCTTTTGTAGGTATTGTAGCCATTAAACTGCCATTCATACGCCATATCAGCATGGTCCAAGTTGGTAATTGGACAATAGGCAGAAACAGCAAAGACATCGTCTGTTCCATTGGCGGCCCCTATTGCTTTTAAGTAAGGCTCATAGTCTGGATTATTGCCCGTTGCCCCAACTAAAGTCGACATAGCACCGCCTGCACTTGTGCCATTCGAAATGATTTTATTGGCATCGCCGGGCATCAGTTTATCATTAAATTTCAAGTAACGTACCGCAGCTTTTAAATCTACAATACCCGCTGGTGCTTTACCTGTGTATTCGCCATTACTTGCTTTCAAAGTACGTCCCCTTGCCCCTGCCGAAGCCACTACATAGCCTTTGGCTAAGGCAGCAACTACCGTTGAAGGTTTTGCTTGTGGCATTGCTGGCGCCCCATCAGGTCTTCTCTCGCCCATGGGTGGCATTCCATTCATTGGCGGTCGATTACCTCCCATTCCTCCCATTGGCATTTCTTTGAGGGTTGCAGGTTGTGCAGGCATATATCCACCTACTTTGTTGGGGAAAAAAATGGGAGCTGTTTCAGCTGTATAGCCATTTATTTTTTTCCCTGAAAAGTACTCTTCTGGAATATAGATATTCATTTTTTGGTATACTGTATCTACAGGATTCGCAACATAAATGATATTTTCATAGGCTCTTACCGTAAAGGTTTTTCCTTCAAAAGTAAGTGTTTGAGTAACATACTTTTGCGCTTGAAAACTTAGGTCTATCTTGGGAAATGTAAATGAACAAAGTGCCAAACCGACAATGATGCAAAAATTGATAAGATGGGTTTTCATTTTTTATGAGTTTAATAAAAAATTTAAAATGAATTTGTAAAATATCACTTAACAGATATTACCATGATTGCGTAGTTGTTGTGGCTACTCCGCTCTTCATGAAAATATATTTCAGCATATCTTTTTCTTGAATCAATATTACGGTTTAGCCTGATGTTTTATTAGAAAAATGAAGGATATAAAAGGTGAAGCGGAAAAAAAGGGAGTTGAAACGCACCATTTAAGAGTATGTGGTTTAGACAACAGGCACAAGGAAAATAGTTTTAAAATGTTTTTAAAAACCCAAGACATACTTTTGTACAAAGCCCATGGCTAAAAGCCATATACTAAATATCTACCTAATACTGGATACAACGAAAAAATTGAATTCGGGTCTTTTTCAATATATTTAGTAAAAACAGTTTTAAACTCTTAAGAATGAGTCCAAGCTCTAGGTAGTGAACTAGTTAATCCAAAATTGTTCATCAATCAGAATGTGGGCAATTTTGAACCAAGTGCTTATTGCATAAAGTTTAGAGCATGTCTCAATCAAAAGTAATTTCGTGTTAATAAATAAAACTATACAAATATCCCCTGATTAAGCACCACCGTATTGCCCCATTCAGTAATTGCTTTTAACAAAGGAATAAGGGATTTACCCAAAGTCGTTAGCTCATATGTTACTCTGATAGGCGGTTTGTCGCCATATACAGTTCTAGTTACTAAGCCATCTTTTTCTAATTGCTTTAATTGTAAACTAATGGTCATTTCTGTAACAGTCGGAATCGCTTTGCATAATTCATTGAAACGCAGACTCCCTTCTATCAAGTGATAGAGAATGACTGCCTTCCATTTCCCTCCTATTAAATCCATTGTTAAACTAACCGTACAAGGATATTCCTTTCCGTTGAGTGCAACAGTATCGCTTTTACATTCTGTATTCATATTCTTTAGACTATCTATTTTGATAGTTATTTCAAATTAAATATACTAAACTTAGTTTTGCAACTATAATTTTAATAGTATAAAAAAATGCAAAATTCAATCATCTGGCCAGAGGGCTATTTACCCGGAACAACAGACAATTTTTGTTCTAACGAAGTAATTGTATCAGGATTAAAAACCAGCGATATTTGGCCTCTATTGGCTAATCCTTTCGAGTGGCCAAAATACTATCACAACTCATCTGACATTGAGTTACTTAATGCAGAATACAAGCAATTAACCGCAGATATCCGTTTTCGTTTTAAGACATTTGGTTTCCCGATTGAGGCACAAGTGACCGAATTTGTTCCTCCTGTGGAAGGAGAGCCAGCAAGATTAGCATGGCATGGTTGGGCTGAGGGTGATGCAGAAACAAGATTGGACGTGATTCATGCTTGGCTCATCGAGGACTTAGAAGGAGGAAGAGTAAGAATTTTAACGCAAGAGACCCAAATTGGAAATCCCGCGAAAGAATTAGCAAAAACAAAGCCCAACCCGATGATAAATGGACATCAAGATTGGCTTGAAGGATTAGTAGACTATGCTAAACAGCTGATTTAGTTGCTGTTAATAATGTAAAACTAATTCCTCCAAAATTATTTGGCATTACATATTTCAAATATTGTAGTACCAAATAATTTTGGAGGAGTATATCCAAGCTATATCTTATGCCCGACTATTAAAATGTGTAAAGTTAATTCTGAGGCAAAGATTAAGCTTCAAATTAAGTTATAGTGCAGTATGAAATAAAACTTTCGTGAAAGGCTTATTTCAAAATCTTCAACAATTTACCATACGCCACTGCTGCTTTATGAACTTGTTCTGTCCAGTCTTCTGCAGCGTTGTCGTCAGCGCCATCAGAAATGTATTTTAGACACAAAAACGGGATATTTTCTTTTTGGGCAATCAACGCTAATGCATAGGCTTCCATATCTACCACATTATAAATGGTTTCGGCATGTCCCATTTCAAAGCTATCTCCTGTACCACAGATTCCTAATTTCAGTCCTTCCATCTCCAGACCATATTCCAATAATGGAGGTACGCCCGAAAGCGGTGTTTCGTACAATTGAAATCCTAAACCACGCACATCCATATCTCTTTGCACAAATTTGGTACAGCAAATCACTTCACCTTTGGCAAAATAGTTGCTACCTGCCGTTCCAAGATTGACAATCAGCGCAGGCTTTTGTTGCTGAATTACTTTGGTTAGTTCGTAAGCTGCATTTACTTTTCCAATTCCTGTAAATACTACATTCTGCCCTTCAAATACTTCGGCGGCTTCTGATTCGAGTGCAAATGAAAAAAGGGTATTCTCTAATGGAAAAGTTGTTTCAGAATTAATATTTATCATGATAGTCTATTTAAACAATCTCATACAGTCTATGAGATTTTAAAATTACGAAAAGAAAAACTTATCCAATCAACTGTGCCAATTCCTTACATATTTCCTCTCCTTTATCTTCGTTGTACCAGTTTTGTAATTTGATTTTAATGGTTTCAAAATCTGCTTTTGCCTCGTGTAATTCTTCCATCAACTGATGTGCACCTTCAGGGCGAGGTCCCCACACGAAAAGATCTTTTCCGTCTTCGTCTCTTGATACCAATTTAGGAATACTTTTGCTCTTTCCATTGGTCAGATATTGCTCAATCAAAAATGGTTCACTATCTCTTAGTTGAATTTCATAAGATAACAAGGGATTTTGTTCAGTGATTTTAATCAAAAACGGCACAATATGCGCTGCATCACCACACCAAGGTTCGGTAATGATGATCCAATGTTGTGGCGTCGTAATTTCTTGGACTTTGTTCAAAATAGCATCTGACAATACCAAATGCTTATCCCAGCGTTTCATACGAGACTGGTTAAGCTTCGTGTAGTTTAGATAATCGGGTTTGTCGTAAGGAGCAGCAGGTGTTACGGCTGATAAAATCTCTTCGAATAGGGTTTTATATGCTAGGTAGTTCATGATATTTTTGGCAATAATATGTTTGTTTGTAGATATTACAGCCATTGAAGGGTAAAGAGTTCCAGTGAAGTATCAAAGAATTGGTTATAACAAGGGTAATTAGAGCTAACATCTTTAATTAACAAAGCACAAAGGCATTATAATTAACTTATATTTAACTACTTAAATTAAAACATCTATGAAAAACAGTATCCACTTTATCTATTTTCTAATTATGACCTTTTCATTGATTTCAACAGTTTGCATTTCGTGTCTTGGGCAAAATGAGATTTCAAATGATACCATAAATATTGAAGGGTTCAATATTATTCCGCTAAAAGCATTTGACTACAATGGTGATTTTGTGATAAAGGAAGACACTTTATTTCTTGTGACTTGTTGTAATTTCGTCTATTATCCATTTGGGAAATTAACCAACAAAAACTCTTTGAAGAAGAGTATATTTAAAAATTGGACCATCAAAAAATACAAAAGAGAGAGCTTTAAAAATACCAACTTAGCCCCACCTGTTTGGGATTTTTTTGAAGATGTTCTGGCAGTTTCAGGCAGAAATAAGTTGAGTTTTTTCTTCGATAATGACCCCGAAGCATCAACTCATGGATACATTAGAAATGGAGAAATATGGGACAGTAAAGTTGAGCTTCTTCAACATATTAAGGTAGGAATGAATATAAATGCTTTTTGTAGTAAGTTTTTTGTAAACTATCCTCCTGAACTACATAGAAGGTTTCAGGTTATTGCATTTATTTCATGTATCAGTGATATTACTCAGCATTATACATTCAAAAATGGAAAACTCTGGAATATTAAATTTATTTCTCAACCTTGATTGCTATGACGACACAACAAAAATTCAATATTTGGTTAGATGATATCTTGACAAACGAAAAACCCGAAAATGATATCATTGGGTATTACTTTGGCTTATTAACCACAGATGAGGGTTATCAGGCATATCTTATTGGTTCAAAAACTTTCGATGCGGCAACGGATGATTGGGCATGCAATATAGATTTTAGCCCTGTAAATAAGTATTTATTTCTTGGACAAAAAGATTTGGTATGGTATCAAATACTGGATAATTTTAAAACATATCTAATTGACTATTCAAAAACTTCAGTATTTAAAAATAGTTTTTTAGAAAACTCTATTGCGATTGCCTACGGTTTTGACGAAGGTGACCTCTTTAGGCTTAAATAATTTTGTAAAAGGCCAATACAAGAAATATGCTAAGTTTGTTTTTTCCTCCTCTTAAACTCACTCGGACTAATTCCTCGATATTTCTTAAATATCCTATTCAAATGGCTCGCATCACTAAACCCTAGCTCATAGACAATCTCGCTGATATTCAAATCTGTATGTAATAATCTCATTTCTATTATCTTAATCTTATAATTCATCACATACTCTTGCAAACTACTTCCTGTTTGTGTTTTGAAATATTCACTTAAATAGGTAGCCGATAAATTGAAGTGCTTGGCAAGTTCTTCGACTCGAAGCTTTGAGGGTTCATAAATATGCTGATGAATATAGTTTATCAAAAGCATGGCCGTTTCAGATTTGGATTTATCGATATTTATGGGAGTTATCAGCGAAATATTTCGGGCAGCAATGGTTATGATGGTATTGATAATTTGCTGTATTACCTCCTCTGTATGAGGAAATTGATGATGATGCTCGCGAATAAGCGCTTCAACCAAGGCTCTGACCAAGGGCTTATCAGCTACAGTTTTTAGAATACAGCCAGGCAAATGGTTGTGATTATGAAAAATAAACTCTAGTTTTTTCACCCAATCTTTACTTTGCTGGTCTAAGTAGGCGCTATTGAATCTGATGAAAAATAGCTTGCTTGCTGATTGTATTTCAAATCCGTGTGAATCTTGTGGGAAAATTAAAAAAAGCTTGTCTTTGGCAAAAGGTAACTGATATTGATTGATTCGCTGGATACCTGTTCCTTCCAACACAAATACCATTTCAAAAAAAGTATTTTTATGCGTTCGAGCCTCATATTGGTCTTTTTCCCAAAGCTCTAGTTCAAATGGCAAATATAAATTACGTATTTCCATACCTCTAAACTTACAAATACAACCTTTATTTATACAACACTTCAAATGCATTTTACCTGCAATTTTGCAAAAAACAATAAACATCATGAATACTACCTCATTTTTATTACTTCGTTTAGGCATTGGTATAAGTATGTTTGGGCATGGCTTGGTTCGTTTGCCCAAATTGGCTGGGTTTAGCAAATGGATGGTTACATCTTTCGAAAAATCTTTGCTCCCTAGTGCCATCGTTACGCCATTTAGTTATGCGCTACCTATTCTCGAATTTGGAATTGGTACTCTACTAATTCTTGGTCTACTGACCAAACAAGCCCTTTTGGCAGGCAGCATCGTAATGCTCATATTGTTATTGGGAACAACGCTTATAGAGAATTGGGATGCGCTTCCTTCACAACTAATTCATTTGGCATTCTTTGCGATTTTACTACAATTTATTTCATCCAATACATGGTCTTTGGACTATTTTCTCTTCAAAAAATAAGGTCATGAAAAGCAGAAGAAAATTCATTCAACAAAGTAGCGCATTGGGACTGAGTCATTTATTGCTACCAAGCTTTTTGTCAAAAGCTTCAACAAAAGAAAATACACCTAGCTCAAAATGGGCTGATGGTTCAAAATTAATGGTATCTATTTCCATGCAATTTGAATCTGGAGGTGAGCCTGATAATGCAGAAAGTCCTTTTCCACAAAATCTCGAAAAAGGATACCGAGATTTGCCCGCTAAAACTTGGTACGAGTACGGTTACAAAGAAGGTATTCCGAGAATGTTGGACAATTGGGATAGACTTGGGGTTAAGGTTACTTCTCATATGGTTGGTACTGCGGTATTAAAAAATCCACAGCTTGCACGTGAAATCGTCGAGCGTGGACATGAGGCAGCAGCGCATGGAATGAACTGGAGTTCACAATACAATTTGCCTTATGAGCAAGAGAAAAAATTTATCAAAGATGGTGTAGATGCCATTAAAAATATCACAGGTTTTAACGCCATCGGGTACAACGCCAATTGGCTACGTAGAGGCGAAAATACCTTGAATATTCTACAAGAACTTGGCTTCAAATACCATATCGACGACCTTAGCAGAGATGAACCTTTTGTCATCAAAGTCAATCAACAGGACTTTGCCGTGGTGCCTTATACTTTGAGAAACAACGATATATTACTGATCGAAGGTAAAAATTTTTCTACAGATCAATTTTTCAATCAGGTAAAAGCCGAGTTTAACCAATTGTACTTCGAAAGTCAATTCAAACGTCGAATGCTATCTATCAGTTTTCATGATCGTATTGGAGGTACGCCGCAAATGGTTAAATCTACCTATGATTTGATCAAATACATACAAAATCATAAGGGTGTTTCCTTCAAAAGAAAAGACGAAATTGCCTCACTGGCGCTGAATGATGCAAATACTATTAGGGAATAATTCATTACGATTAGGGGGCGACTTAAGTCGCCCCCTAATCGTAATTGCTAGAAAGATATTTATTATCAAAGAGATTCCTCTTTAAACGCAAAGCATCACATCTCTAAGGATAACGTATGTATGGATTATTTAAACAATCTTGGCGCAAATTCAGCAAGATAGATTCTCCAGTTTTTCCAAATATGCCCCTCTCCTGTCTCCAGATATTCGTATTTTAAGCCTAGTCCATCTAGCTTTTTCTTGAAATCAATATTGGCTTGATACAGAAAATCGTCTTTGCCTATTGCAATCCAATAAAGTTTCAACCCGTTGTTTTTCTGAGCTTTTAGTGTTTCATCAATATTGCTATACACCTTACCTGTAGCATCTTCGCGAGGCATAATAGCTGCCGAAAATAAGCCCACATAATCGAAGGTATTAGGGTAATATCGACTAATGTGCATCGTATGAAAACCTCCCATCGACAATCCTGCAATCGCACGATTTTCTTTGTTATTCTTTACCCGAAAAGTCTTTTCTACATAACTAACAATGTCCATAAAATTAGCCTCATAAACCCCATTCATCGATTGAGGTAATAAAAATTGTGGCTTGTAAAAACCATCTTTTCCATAGCCGTAGCCAGCATCTTGTACTACATTCCCGTTGGGCATCACCACAATCATAGGTTTAGCTTTGCCTTGTGCTATTAAATTATCCAAAATTTGAATAGCTCTTCCGTGAGCCGCCCAAGATTCCTCGTCGCCACCAGCGCCGTGCAAAAGATACAAAACTGGGTATTTTTCATTTGACTGCTCATAACCCGCTGGTGTATAAATAGTCAATCTTCTATTCATTTTCAACCCTGCGGACGGATACCAATTATTTGTCACGGTTCCGTGTGGGACATCATTGGTTTTGTACAAATCTGCTCTGCCTTTATCGACGATAAAGATATTAGTCATCGAGGCTGAGTTTCGCAAAGCATAAGGACTATTGGGATCAGTTGTTCTTACACCATCGACTACAAAGGAATAGCTATACAACTCCGAATCCAATGGCTTGGATGTATAGGTCCAAAGTCCATTTTTATCTTTAGTCAAATTGATGGTACCAGGACCATCTACCAAACCAAAGCGACTCATAACTTTTACTGGTGGTAAAAAATCTGAGGTTACCTGAACGGTATCTGCCTTGGGTGCGTAAAAACGAAAAGTGACAGTTCTATCGGCGTTAACTTCAGGCGAAATGATATTTTCGAGTTCTTTGGGTACTTCTTGCGCCATAACAACCTGCACCGCCAATACTAAGATTGAACAGAGAAATAAGAATTGTTTTTTCATGATAAATAGTTGGATAGTTAGAATTAATAAAAAAGTTTTGGGGTTTGAATACTGTTGCTGACGCGAGGTTTGTCGGAGAAAACTCCGACAAAGGCTAATTGACTTTATAGGCTATCACTTTATTTTTCCAGAAAGTCGGTACCAATAAAGTTTTTTGACTAGGGATATATTCAATATCTGCGGTATTCATTTTGGCATCTACGGTATCCAACAACAATTGGGTTTTGCCTTCTGGATTGATATGCCAAATTTTACCTCTCCATTCGGTAGCAAAATAGCCTTTTTGTCCATCCGACAAAATACCGTCCAAGCCTCCCATACCTTCTGCGATTGTGGCATATTGTTGCGTTTTTAAATCGAGTGCTAAGATTTTACCATCTCCGTTACCAATAATCAATTTATCATTTTCAAAAAATACGCCATTAGGTGTTTTTAAAGGTGCGCCCTCTGCTACTTTTACAAGCTGTCCTTTTTCCAACTTCCAAAGTCTATTCGAACGCATATCGGTAAAATACACGATTTTGTTTTTCTTATCAACGCTCACACCATTCAAAAAAGTCGCATTCGGAACTTCATATTTTTGTAATACTTTGCCTGTTTTAGCATCAATTTCTACCAATTTAAAAATCTCAGCTACATAAATCTTTCCATCCAAGACATCCAATCCTTTCACTGCATGAAGATTTTCTGTTACTTTTAACTGGGTAATTTTACCGTTTAAATCTAATTTCGAGATAAAGCTTTTTTCATTGGTTGCTGTTGGTGCACCATTGATACAAGCTACGTATAATGCTTTTGATTTGGTGTCAAAAACCACCGATTCAGGTGTTGAAATAAGGGTATCTGTCTCCCAAATTTTAGTCAGTGTTTTTTGAGAATATGATTTTGAAACCAAACCAGCTGATAATAGGATTGATAAGAGGATTGCCGACTTTTTCATAAATGATTTTAGAATTTTTATAATTGTTTAAATGATTTAGTTCAAACCATGAGACATTTTGCCAGTATTTTCAAGTCTCAATCGAAAAAATTGTAATTTCGAGCTCTTGACCTATTCAACAGAAAACCTGTATAATTTTGACAGTCTAACCTTATATCCTGTAAAACTAAAATAGGCCCGTTTTTTACTGTTTTTATTCAAAATATTCAACTATGGCAATCACTAAAAAAGTAAGTGTACACTATCCTAATGCCAAAAGTGGCGATGATATTACTGAAAGCTATTTGACTTTATTGGAAAAAGAATACAATTCAGACTTGAGAAAAATGCTTTTTGCTACGTCTGTTTGTTCTGATGACGTCAATGTATCGACAGACTTTCGTCGCGTATTATCACGACCGTTCACGATGGGTGGTTTGGGAGGTTTGCCTTACTCTGGCTTTACAGGCATGGTGGCTTTTTCGCACCATATTCCTGATGGAGGTGATGCCTTTATTTTTTATGGTCCACATATTGGAATCACCGACGAGGGCGAATTAGGACGAATGCGTCGTATTGGACAAAAACGTTTGACCAATAGCTGTGGCGCATTGATGTTGGCGCTCGAACGTTTCCAGAGTGACGATGATGTAGATACGTATGTGCCACAAAGTGTACATTATGATTATCAGCAGATTCAATTGGAACAAACTCTGATGCCGTTTAAGAATAAAATTTTGACCGCTGATAATCCCAAAAAAGCCATTACGGATTACACCTATACTGCTATAGACAAGCAAATAAAAAAGCTGGTAAGTATGAGCTTAAATGAATTTCATTGTGAGCGTATTTTCTTGCTGGGGGGCGTTATTATCAATACCAGTGAAGAATATAATGACTATGTAGATATTCGCAATTTTGATGTAATCGAAACCAAAAGTCTCGAACCTTTCAAACCAAAGTCGATTTTGGAGCTTGATGCATTTAAGAATTTGTAAGAATATATTCAATAAAAATCCCTGTGCAGATGATAAATCCACACAGGGATTTTTTTATTTTCGGAAAACTAAACTTACTTTAATTCTGATAGTTTTTTTATATCACTCGCCTCCAATATTGTTTTTGAGTAACCTGTTAGAGCACTGTTAATCATGGCAATAGCAAAATCTGATAGCCTTAATATAGCATTCGGAAAAAGTGGACGCAATAATACTAAGAGCCATTTGAGATATTTCACTGATTGATAAGTTTGGGTTGGTTTTACTGCTAGATATGGAATCAAAGCGCCTGGTCGGAAGTTGTAGACGTGGCTAAAGCCTAATTTCTGCAAATCATTCTCAGTTTTGCCTTTTACCCTAGCCCACATAGTTTTTCCTGTCTCTGAACTATCTGTTCCAGCACCAGAAATATAACAAAAGGTCATATCAGGATTATTCGCCACCAGTGCTTTGGCAAAATCCATAGTCAGTGTGTATGTCATTCGGGTAAAAGTTGCTTCATCCATCCCCATTGAAGAAACTCCAATGCAAAAAAAGCAAGCATGATAATTGGGTAAAATATCCTTTATGCAAGAGAGTTGTGACAAGTCCGACACGACTACTTCTAAAAGCTTGGGGTGCTGAACTCCCGAAACTCTACGATTGAGCACCAATATATGTTCCACCTGAGGATGCTGTAGACATTGATCCAATACTGCTTCCCCAATCATTCCTGTGGATCCAGTAATGATAACGTTGATTTTTTTCATATGCTGATTTGTTAAGGATAAACCCATTTCTACTGGCAGAAAGTTATTTCAATAATAGTTAAATATACGTTTCTAACAAAATGAAAAAACAAATCTTCAAATTTAAAATCAAGTGGCAATCATTATCTCTGATGCTCCTTACCATTCAGACATACATTTCTATAATTTCAGTGTAGCGCTCAAATAATAAAAACCACCAACACTTGGACCTGCTAAAAAGTTGTAATAATATTGATTGAGCAAATTGGTTGCACCTAATTTTAACTCAATGGGTTGACTTTTAAATTCATAGCTTACCTGCCCGTCGAGCGTACTGTATGCAGGAACTGTACCTGTTGCTAATGACGACTGCCAGACAAAGGCATCTTGCCATTTATAATTCAATGCCATGCCCCAGCCATTGCCAAGATTACGATTCGAAAGACCTATATTCAAAATCCACTGAGGCGTGTTAAAGGCCTCCTCCAAGCCATCGTTGGTTTCTTTTCTGTCCAGTTTGGCATAGGAAACGTTACTATTGACCACAAAGCTTTTGTAAAACTGGTAGCGTACGCCAACACTAGCACCATAGTTATATACCTTACTTTTAGAGTTAGTCCACAAACGATAACGGTCTTGCTTGGTTCGGTCGTTGAGATAATAGGCCAAAGAATCACCATTCGTAAAGCCCGATTTTATGGTAGATACTTCTACTTGAGCCATAAAATTTTGGTAAACATTGTAATAAAAATCAGCGTCAATAAAGAGTTTTTTAGCGAGAAAATTACCCTTATAGCCTATCTCAAAACTATTGACTCTTTCCGGTTTGAGATAGGTGTAATCATTTTTTTGGACTAGTCCTTTATTCTTTTCAATGGCCTGTGCCACTGTTAATCCCTTTGTGTTGACGTCGCTCGTTACAGCCGCTTGGAAAGCATCTATGGAGGTTTTATAATAGGAATTTTCGAAAATACCTTTTGACATCACTGGCAAACCACCCACTCGCTTGACCCCTCCGCTATTGACATTTGAAAAGGCTTCAAACAAACTTGGGAAGCGATATCCATTTTGGAATGAAACTCGGAAATTTTGGTCGTCTGTCGGCGAAAATACCATCGCTAATCTTGGGTTCCATTGCCAATCAAAATATTGATTTTTATCGGCACGAATACTTAGATTAACCTGTAATTTGTTATCAAACAATGACTTGGTCACTTGGGTAAAAGCACCATATTTGTAATAAGTTAAATCTCTCCCAGGCTCTACAGGATTAATAAAATAGTTACCATCAGGATATACCTTATACATGCGATAATCAAACCCAGACAAGATATTGATTCCATATTTTTCTTTCCACGAAGCTAAAGCTTCCTCTGTCAGGTTATACTGTCCTTCAGCATGATACATCCATGACTTAACACGCAAGGCAGCGCCAACATCCCAGTTATTGATATCGCCTAATTTCTTAATCAAAGCATCAAACTCAGCTGTATGCGGTTGTGGGCGACCTGCATCGACTTTTATCCTTGCGTCTTTCAAAGCCTGAGTGGCAGTGATACCTGCTTGAGTACTTGCCAAAAATGCTGCACTAAAATCCCTAAACCATTGCGTATCTGTCTTAAAACTGCGGTCGATATTTTCGGCCATCGAACGAATATTATAAGAATCTCCCGTGTTTTCGGTTGTCATATATCCACGCAGAATAAGTGACTTGTTTTTGTAAGTCAGAATATGCTGAGATACCCAATAGTTATCTAACCTAAAGCGATTGGTGCGTTGATAGATATTATTGAGATACCCCATTCTAAAGGTATAATTCAATTCAGAATTGACGCTCGGTTTGAAAGCAAATGTCAAATCTGCCTTGAGATTTTGGATAGAAAAATCAGCAATATCTTTTTCTGTATAGCCTGTACGCGCAACAGAATAGCGCTTGCCACCAAGTGTTAAAGTTTGGCGGTTAGACGATTCGTTACCGTAAGAATTAATGCCATCGTAAGCAGGATTGTCTAAACCAAGCAAGCCCAATGAAGCATTACCATTGGGATTCAAATCTTGGTTGTTATCCGAAATCCAATCGTATCCTTTCAAGTAATTGAGATTTAGCTTTATTGCCCATTGATTATTCCAAGCCTTTGCCCAACGCAGGGAAGTTTCTGTAAAAAGTTGGGCAGAAGCATTGGCATCGCCCAAATGATTGACCCCAGTTTTTTGTTGAAAAGAAAAACCTTGATGCTCAAAAGGGTTTTTAGATAAAATTTGTACCATACCATTCAAGGCATTCATCCCATACAAAGCCGAAGCCGTACCTGGAATAAGCTCGACACGGTCGATGTCCAAATCGGTGGGCGCCAAAGCACTACCAATAGGCGCACCAATATGAGGCGCTTGATTGTCGGCACCGTCTACCAATTGTACAAATCGAACATTGGTCGGGTTGGCAAAACCACGCGTATTGTACACCTTAAATCCTAAACTAGAGGTAAGTAATTGTACACCCTTCAGATTTTCGATTGCTTCAAAATAGCTTGGTGCAGGCGATGATTTTATTGCACGAACATCCAACAACTCTATACTCACTGGCGATTTCATGATAGACATCGGCAAACGAGAGGCTGTCACAACTACCTCAGAAAGGTGCGTTGTGGTGTCTTTGGTGGTTTGAGAGAATGTTTGATAAAAGCATAGTAAACTAATTATGGTAATCAGTTTTTTCATATCATTATAGTTTTGAAAATATTTCGATGAAAATTTTTTATCCATAATACCTATGATACGAGTACTATGTTAATGTCGTTTAGAATTCTTGCAGGAACTTACTTTTTCAAAAGATAATGAATCAAAACGTTATGTTTTGAAGAAAATAGCGATGTATCAAAAAAGAGCCTTTATCAAAGGCTACTTTTTTACAAATATAAAGAACAATTGTATTTTATCAAGGTAAAAAATAAATGTTCAACTGAATTTCATTACCCTACATTTTCGGAAAGAGTCTATTTATTTTCACTAAAAACAATAGACATTTAAACAAAAAAAATCCCGACCACTCTTCGTAATCGGGATGTAATATTTAGAATTTCAAGACTTTAAAAGTTCCAGATTTATTTCCTTTGGAAACTTTGAGATGATACACTCCATTTCCAAAACTTTGAAGGCTGATTTGATTTTTACCCGCATGAAGCTCAGTATCAAATACCGACTGTCCCATCATATCAAAAATTTCAGCTTTAACATTTGGTTCATCACTTGTGATGGTGATAAAATCACTAGCAGGATTTGGACCTACCAAAACGCCTAGAGATTGTAGGTCATCAATCCCTGTGATTACTGCAAGTTTAGCAATATTTTTAGCACCAACCGTTCCTAAACCACATTCACCATTGGCTACTTCAAATATTTGATACGAAGTACCTGCAGTAGCATTAACAGAGGCCACAAATGGTAAAGTATTGACGGTATATACTTTAGCTGTTGTCCATGTTTCGCTAAGACGCACGTAGAACGGTGTTTTACCCGATAAGTTCACTTTCAGACTAACAGGTTTGTCGGTTGTGAAGTAATATTGCGTGGTGTCAAACTCTGCTTTGATGATCGAGCTTAGCGTCAAAGGCATCGTTGTTGAACTACTAGCAGTATTAGCTTCCGAACTTATAATCTTAACATGATAGTCGCTTCCAGCAGGCAAATCAAATGGTACTGAAAAGCTTAGCGTATTTGGCGTTGAAGAAACGATATCTGAGCTTATGGTTTTAAAATTTTGTCCATTTTTATCAGAAATTTGAACATCAAATTTGGCATTTGCTCCAAATGTTCCCTTGGTGTTATATGAAATCACATAATTCCCGCCTGCGCAAACTTTTGAAATTACTTGCTTATTCACTAAGATATTGTTGGTTTCAATCGTCTTATCCGAACTTGCATTCAACGTAATAGTGGCTGAACCACTCACAACCCCTACACCACATTGGTTACTTACTTTGGTCACTGTAAAGCTTTTCGTTCCTGTTACAGTTACAGGAATCGCTCCAGGTGATATTGCTGAATATTGAACTGTTCCTTTCGTGCCATCATTCAATTCGTAGCTAACCGTTTGCAAATAAGCATCGTTGATAGAAGCTACTTGTGGCTTGATATACAAATAGGCCGTTTGAGACGGATTCAAGGTTGCAGTACCAGTTAAAACTAAAGCAGGTGTAGATGACAAATTCACTGATGTAGCGGTATTGGTACTAGTAATAGTGCCACTTTGGGCTGTCAAAACTAAGCTATAGCGACCTGCATCCACACTTTTGGGAATCGTTACCATTTGAGGTCCCGTCTTGGTCGTTTCAAAGATAATCTGTTGTAAAGCACCACTATTCATGATAAGTGAATATTTATTGCTCACATTTTCACTGCCTTGTGCATTAATATTTACTAAAAACGAATCGCCATTACAAGCATTAATTGATGTATTGGCCAATGAAGTACTCCAAGTAATTTTAGGATTTACCGTCACATTCAAGGTTAATCCATTATCGCTTGTTCCACACTCATTATATAAAGTATTGAGTTTGTAAGTACCCGAACGAACAGGAGTAAATGTTTTATAATATTGAAACTCCAAAATACTTGTGTAATAATTGTTATTATCAACCCAGAAACCATCAAAAGGAGTAGCATTAGGATTATCCACTTTCAATTGGATACTTTCACCATAATTAAGATTAAAGTCTGTTTTACCTGTACTCGTGGTTATCTTGAAATTAGGCACTCTATTATAGACAATAACATCATTGTCTGTCATTATCAAGGTATCTTGTTCTTGCACTAACCTAATAAAGTTCGATCCGTTCGGGGTAGTTGTAGGTAGCACTACACTAAACTGTGATTCTGAAATTCCCGTTTTAACAACAGTACGGTTTAAGAAACTGATACTTGAGGATATTTCTAAGCGATAAGTTTTAGGCTCATCTTTGAATGTTGGCGTATAATTAACTACATAATAGTTTAATGAAATACTTTGCCCTTCACACACTCTTTGAGCTTGAACTTCTGAACTTTTATTAAAAAATACTTTTTGAGTAATTACCTTCAAGTTGTAAGTCAAACTCGGTGTGATTTCTCCACAAGTATTAGAAATCGACTTTACTCGATAAGTAGTAGTGGTATTACCTGCCAAGGTCAATGTAATATTAGAGGATCCATAAAACTTAGCATTATCGGCAAAAGTAACCACCGAATTAAGTGGAGAAGAGGTAAGTAAATTGAAAGTAGCTTGCCCTGGCGATGACAAGGTATAATTGACTACGCTATTGCCAGTGTACTGTGGCTTTTTACCAATTTTAACTCTTAATTTATCACCAATTATGGTAGATGAACTTGAACTCACCTGCAAAACCAGTGTGCTAGGCAAACTTGCATCGTCTGGCACAGTCCATTGTAATTGGTTGTTTACAAACTCACCCACAGAGGATTTTACGGCTACGCCTGCTTCATTCAGATAATTTAGATAAAATTTAGTATCTGTTGGAATACTTACGCTACTGCCGATATTCAATGTATAGCTTGAACCTACACATAATTCCGCCTCGTTTTTAAATGGCGCCGATAATGTAATTACTGACGGACTAGCAACTGTGATATTTAACGTATTTGAACCTATATTTGAAATACCGCAACTATTTGAAATACTTGTAATACTGAAAGCTGTATTCTTGTTGATATACGTTTGTCCAAAAATCTGCCCTCCCAATAATTCAGACGGCGAAAACTGTGTTTCTCCTTGCGAAGTTGTAAGGTTATATGGACCGCCACCTTTTACATTTACCACATAACTAAAGCTTCCTTGTACAGCCAACGTAGTAGCGATATTTGATGGACTTATTGTACTAACTGAAGGAATTGTGCGTAAAATGGCAGCTCTTTCCAAAAAAGTTTTAGTTGGTAAACTACTCGTAAAGAGCGCTAAAGCAAACACTTGTGCATCTGCCGAAATAGTTTTTGGCAACATAAATAATGCTACACCCGTACTGAGGACTTTTCCTGATAGAATTAAATCGTTTGATGAAACCACATCTCCTAAACGAAGATGGGCACTTATCTCTGAATTCACACTAAGGCTAGGAGAACTTGTAAAGTTTACGACCAACGAATCACCAGGACAGTAGGCCGTTTTTGTCGTTTTATCTGCCATCAAACTTGCATTGGCAGTCACAGCGTATTGTCCTGTACCAACTCCTGTACCACAGGAATTTGAAAAACTACTTACTTTGAATGTCTCTGAACCAGTAACTTTTTTATTGTACTGGGCCGTTGATGTAAAAGAATTTACTACAACTTTATTACCATCAGACATGGTAATTGTCATGGGAAAAGCACCTTTTACATTCATTGTCATAAAAGCAGACTCTCCCACGTTTAAAGTCTTGCTACCAGACACTAACTCCACAGAAGATTCGTCACGTATCAATACTGAGTTTACAGTCATTGATGAAGTTTCTGGGCTTGTAGCATATATTCTTGTAGAATAATATTTCTCTACCACAATATCGTCTGGCAGTTTGGCTGAAACAGTATTATCTTTCAAGGTTGCTTCCAACTGGTAGGATTTCGTTTCGTTGAGTTTGAGCTCAATATAAAACTTATTGTTATTTTGCCAAGTACCGAAGGAATTTACACTAAATGAAATATTACCACCTTTACAAAAAGTCTTTGGTCCAAAACCAGCGTACTCCAAAATATTTGGTGTACTTACAATATCAACGCTTCCTGTAATTTTGCCAACACCACAAGCATTTTGTACCGACTTAAATGAAAACGCACCCGTCTTTTGTGGATGCATATAGGCAACATAAGCTCCAGGATTTCTCACACTCGTCATTTCAAAAATCTCATTTTCGGAACTCACAAAAGTCATCGGTAAAGGTAAATATGGGCGTCCTTCGATTGAGATACTGGCTGCTGCTCCTTGTAGGGTGTATATCTTTGCTGAACTTACTGTCAACACTGGCAAAATGCCAATATTATAGTTTGAAGTACTAGAAGAATTAACTGCTGGAGAACTTGAAATAATGCGAATTTGGTAAACTGGTGTAAAGGGACCAGATAAATTTTCCTCAATTGAAGCAGGAATTTTACCCACCAAAAACCCTGAAGAATCTTTGGTTTCCAAGTTTATTGATGTGTTAGAAACAAGCTGAATAGTAAACTTATTATCTGCGTTGAAAGCTCCGTTTGTATGGTAAGCAAGTACGACATTCTTGCCTGCACATAGATACTCCTTGGATGGCTCAATAACAGCATCTAAGCTTACACTTTGTGTCCATGCTGTGAGAGAAAGCAAGCAACAAAGCATTACCGAAAGTAGATGTTTAAACATAAGATTGAGTTTGTAGTAAATGTGAAATTAGAACAGTTAAATTGAGAGGAAAGCGTGTAGTAAAACCTCTAAAATAAGCCATGAATAAGGCGAAATAGTCGGAGAAATAGGTTTGAACGACATTCGTTTGCTGTATTTTAAAGGTGTGCAAAAATTACAGAAAGACTTTCCACTTTTAATAAACTTAGAGATATTTAAGTAATCGTGCAGAATAAGATTTAAGTTATGTGTTTTAGGTATAAGGCAACAGGCACAAGGCACAGAGTGTTAAAATGTTTTAACGATCACGGACATGCATTTTTCCCATAGCCCACCGCCGAAAGCCGATACCTGAAAGCTCAAAGCACAATCTTAAACTTTATTTTGCTTACTAACTTAATACAAAATAAATGAAAATTATCGAAACCCAAAAAATCAATGATTAAATAGAAATCTGTTTATGACTTCTGGATAAAAATCTCCAATATAAAGCCATAAACAGATTTCCTTCGGGTCAGTTTTTAGTTCGTTTTTATGAGTTTAAACACAGCAATCTTGTTTGCTTTAGAAATTTTAACATGGTAAACTCCACTATTAAATTTCTGTAAACTTATTACATTGGTACCCGATTGTAGGAGTTGTTCCGATACTTGATTTCCAAGCATATCAGTCAGTTCGCACTTGATATTTGGTTCATCACAGTTGATGGTAACATAGTCACTAGCAGGATTTGGACCTATTACCACACCTAGAGATTGTATATCTTCTAAACCTGTCACTAGCTCCAGAGTTGCTATGGATTTTGCTCCTACCGTACCTTCGCCACATTCGTTATTGAGTACTCTAAATATTTGAAACTGTTTTGCTGTACTTGCCAAAAATGGGATTTCAAACGGGGAGCTGCTTATTACATAGTACTTTGAAGTCAAGCCATCAGGACCAATATAAACACCTATTGGAAATTTCCCTTTGGCATTAACTTTTAAATTTACTGGCTTATCTGATGATGAGTAAAAATATTTTGTCGTATCAAACTCAGCCATTATCACAGAAGCTACCGAGAGAGGACTCATAGTCGATGCTCCCGTCGAATTTGCTTCGTTACTAATCACTTTGAAACGATACTCATTACCTTCAGGCAAGTCTACTGGTAAAGTCGCTAACAGGTAGTTAGTAGCATTCGGAATCGGAGCAGAATTGATTGTTTTATAATTCAGTCCATTTTTGTCAGAAATCTGTACCTCAAATTTGGCATTGCTTGCAAAGCTTCCTGTTGTTGAATACATAATTTCAACTTTACTTCCTGCACACATCTTTGTTCGAAAAGGCACAAAATGTTCAATTTGTTTACTCGACTCTGGATTGACAGTTACTTGTGCGCTTCCTTTCACCTCTCCTAGTCCACACATATTTGATATTTTGGTAAACGTAATATTTTGATAAGTTCTCGGAGATACTATTACTGAAAAGCTTGAATAATTGTAGTTCGTGAAAGTTCCAACAGCACCATTACTCAATGTATAACTAAAAGTTTGGTAAGGATTAATTGGCGTAATTTGAGGAACAAGCGTCAAGTTTCCTGTTTGACCATAATTAATCGTAATATTCCCCAACATGTTCATCATTGGAGGAGAATTCACATAAAATGAACGCTGTGAATCAAGGTTAGAAACATCGCCCTCTTGCACTATCATTTCTAGTCTGTAATAGCTGTAAGGAATTGTTTTAGGAATTTCTGCCCATTGCCAACCCGTTTTTGTCGTTTCAAAAATATCAGTTTTTACTCCCGTCTGATTTGATAAACGCAAGGTATATTTATTACTAGCAGTAGGGTCGGTAGAATTCACATAAAACAGTATTTTCGTACCTGTACAAACACTTTCGTTATTGATAACAAGATTACTTCGCCATTCTATAATGGGAGAAACTGTCACTTTAATGCTAAGAGGATTGTCAATCTTACCACATTGATTTATTGAGCTACTAATCTTATACACTCCACTAACTCTTGGCGTAAACCCGCTTCGATCACCTGTGGCATTCATTAAAAAGCTATACCCCTGTTCATTATAGACATACTCTTCTGTAGTCGGGTCTTTTTTAAGAACAATACTCTGATTCAACTTAATAGAATATGCAGTTTGTCCATCAATTGTTGAAACAGGAGTCGGTGGTAATTGATAGACAATCAACTTAACTGGCGAAGAAATCGCTGGAGTTTGCTCATCTACCAATCTCATGTAGTAATTACCAGCTTCCAAGCCTTCTGGCATTGACACACTAAGTTCTGTTTCAGCAATATTATTTTTGATAACAGTAGGATTAGAAAAACTACTTTCTCTTGAAATTTCCAACCTATAATTAGGCGTAGTTACAGGGTAGTCACTCGAAGCATACGATTCGTAGTATTTCACATTTAATTTTTGTCCTTTACAAAGTGTTTGTTTGAAGCTATTGTCATAATTTCCTTCGTAAAAGCCCACGTATTTATAGATATAGCTGATATTAAATTTCACATTCAAATCTGTAGTCCCGCACTGGTTACTAAGCGATGTAACGGCAAAAGCTGTACTTTTTTTGGTATCCACTTCAAAGTAAACAGTACCAAAACCATTACTTGTAAATGTGTTTCCATTCGATAATTTAGCAGTATAGTTATTGGCATTATCACAAATTATCGATGGAGTTTCGTTATATCCTCCCTTGGTATAATTAAAGTTAAAGGTTGTCTGACGTGAATACTCTGGCTTTTTTATTGTTGCTACGGCAATCTTCTGCGCTATCGTGTAAGGGCTCGTCGCACGAACCTGTAAATATGCTTTTTGTGGGTAAAAGCCATTGGACGATGCAACATTCCAAACGGTTTTATTATTAATAAATTCGGCTACGCCCTCCTTCAATACATATCCACTTTCATTCACCAAATCCAAATAAAACTTACAATCTGCATTGAATGTACCAGTAGTCTGTATTTCCAAATTTATTTTGCTGTCTGCACAAATCTCAGCTCCATATTGAAAAGGTGTTAGCAATCTAATTTTATCGGGATTCTTAACAATGACCGTGAAGACGTTACTAGGCGTGTTGTTTACTCCGCATAAATTAGACACTGAAAGAATTTGGATAGAAGTAGTTTCCTGATAGAAATTATCAACAGCACTACTATTCAGTGAATTCAATGTGAATGTTTGATTAAGTGAGTTACGATAGGTTACCATATCTCCACCCGAAAAAGTAGCTCTGTAGGTAAAAGTACCTGATTTATCTAAAATCGGGATAGCATAATCCGCTGCAAAGCTAGTCACAGCGGGTATCTTATTAAGCGTAGCGACGTCTTTCGTAAAAAGAAGATCTTGAATACTAGTATTGTTTGCTGTCAGTGCCATAGAAAATGCCTGCGCAACAAAGTCAAGACTTTTAGGTAGCATAAATTCGGCTACGCCATCTTGCTTAACCACCCCCGAAAGTTCTACATTTGTATCAGGATAACCACTCAATTTGATCACTCCTTTAATCGGTGTTCCCTTTATTAAAGTTTTACTACTTACAAAAGTAGCTCTTAGTGTATCTCCAAGACAGTATTTCTTACGTTCTGTGCTTTTCACCACTATGCCCTCTTTTACAGTTACCGCAAATTCGCCTAAACCGACTCCAGTACCACATACGCCACTTACGCTCTTGAATTTGTACGTTTGCGAGGTTTGAGGATTTACGGTTATTTCAAAAGAGTTTCCATAAGAATTTATAAGCCTTCCTTTTGTACCATCAGACAATTCAAATAAAATTGGAGAAGCTCCTGTAACTCCAACATTCAAAACAACACTCGTCCCAAATGTAATAGAGCTTTCACCGACACTTCGAAGCGTCAACTGCGTGGCATCAAATATACTAATGGTATAAGTAGCAGTTGCAGCTTCAGGACTTGTGGTATACACCCTTACAGTATAATTGCCCGTATTCAACAAGGTTGGCACTTTGCCTGTCACTAGACCATCTTTTTCGGTAGCCTCTACGGTGTAAACCGTACCGCTAAGCTCGCTGGTCAATTCAATAACATACTTATTGTCGGCATTCCAGTTACCAATCTTATTAATAGGCAATTGCATATTTGCTCCTTTGCAGAAAAAACGATTATCCAAAGAAGCAAACTGTAGAGAGTTTTCGGTTACGACTGCCTCAATTTTGCCACTAATCTTACCTATACCACAACCATTTTCAATCGTTGAAAAAGTAATTGTTTCAGATTTTTGAGAACTTAGCACCATTTGAGTCTCATTGATTCCACCCGGACCATAATTCCCTGATGCCACAAATTTTCTCCCATCCGAAGTAGTCAAAGTGTAAGGCGCCGACCCTCTACCTCTCAGAGTGACTGTTGCAGAACCATTCTGAGGCATATAAACCTTGCCAACTTGCTTAATAGTTTGGTCAGGAAGCTCTCCTACTGGAAGATACCCACTACTCCCACCCAATGTGGCTGAGACTACTGGAGAACTAGAAACTACACTCACAGTATAATATGGAGTCTCATACTCCTTCATATATTTTGTAATTGAAGCAGGAATTTTGCCGACCAAAAAGCCAAGAGAATCCTTAGTTTCTAGTGTTAATACCTCTTTGGTAGAGTTTAGATAACTATCATACTCAAGTTGAATAGAAAATTTGTTATCCGCGTTGAACGCTCCTGAGGTTAGATAGGCAACTACCAAGTTTTTATTAGGGCATAGATAGCGACTTGAAGCAGGTTCGACAATACTAATGACAGAGATGTTCTGACCAACAGAAGTGATTATGGAACAACACCATAATGAAATTAGGAGTAAAAGACGGTACATAAATTTAATTGATTAAAGCAATTTCTAGGCTCAGAATATCTTTCCAACAATTGATAAAATAAGTGTGTTTATACAAATTTAATTTACACATTGGTGTAAGATAGTTTCATCGTTGTCTAGATTTTAGCAATATGAACATTACAAGTTATAAGTTCAAATCTATAATAAAAAAATCCTATAAACAACGGTTATCCTTGATTTTCTGACATTCATTGAAACCAAGCGGAGTCTATTGCTTTATAATTACTACATGCTAATAGTCTAGTAAGTTAGTGGTAAAAACAAAATTAATTTTACCCGAAATAGGCATTAATCTATATGCTGTAAGCACATGATAAAAGTATTTCTAATAAAATCCTGACTACATTTTTTGACTACAACCTAAAGCGCATTAATGCCACATTATACAATACACAATCATTTTTATCCAGACTTTTATCCAACCTCCAATTTAGAAATAGACGATTCACTTTACCACTATTTTTCTGCAATGCTACATCATACTCTCCTTCTTATCTTTCTGTACTTCAGTAGCATAAATTTTAGCTATATTTTTTATTTTAAAATAAAAAATATAGCTAAATAGGCTTTGATATATATTTTTAGCTTACTTTTGTATTCAAATTAATCTGTTTGAATATATTTTGTAGCTAAAATGGAGAGAGCTATTGTACACATGGACCTTGACTGCTTTTTTGTATCTGTAGAAAGATTAAGAAATAGTCAGCTAAATAATAAACCTGTTATTGTGGGTGGTATGTCCGATCGTGGTGTTGTATCAGCCTGTAGTTATGAAGCTAGGCGCTTTGGTATACATTCGGCTATGCCTATGCGTATGGCACGACATCTCTGTCCTGAGGCTATAATAGTCAGAGGTGATTATGAATCTTACTCTCAATATTCAGACATGGTTACTGAGGTTATTGTGAGCAACGCCCCGCTTGTTGAAAAAGCATCGGTCGATGAGTTTTATCTTGATATGACTGGTATGGAAAAATTCTTTGGAACTTTTTCCTATGCTCAAAAGCTCCGCAAAACGATTATTAAAGAAACAGGGCTTAGTATTTCCTTTGGATTGTCTACGAACAAAACAGTTTCTAAAGTAATAACCAATGAAGTAAAACCTGCCAACTTTGACCTTGTACATATTGGAGCAGAAAAGGGATACTTAGCTCCTCTTAATATTAATAAACTTCCGATGGTTGGCGAAGTGACAGCTCAAACATTGCGAAATATGGGGATATCTAAAGTAGGTACTTTGGGAGAAATGCCCTTTAAGGTACTTGAGCGCACTTTCGGCAAGATGGGGAAAGTGCTGTGGGAAAAAGCCAATGGAATAGATTTAACACCCGTAATTCCCTATTCTGAACCCAAAAGTATGTCCAAAGAAGTAACTTTTCAGCAGGATACAACAGATATTATTTACCTCAGATCTGTTATAATACGTCTTACCGAACAATTAAGCTATGAGTTACGGCAAGAGGGATATTGTACCGCTTGTGTTACGGTAAAACTGAGATATTCGAACTTTGATACACATAGCAAACAAATAGTCATTGCAAGTACTTCTGCCGACCATATTCTGATACCACTAATCCTACAACTTTTCGAACAACTCTATGAAAAACGTCTTTTGATAAGACTAGTTGGAGTGCGTTTTACCAAATTGGTTCGGGGTGTCCAGCAACTCAGCTTGTTTGATCAAAGTGCCAAAATAGCACCGCTATATACTGCTATGGATAATATTCGTAGTCGATATGGAATAAAAGCTGTTGGAAGAGCAATGGGACAGTCGCCCAAACGTGAGTAATTTGGTAAACTTTTCCGTACATTTATTCTTCAATGTTTATCAAATTTTACTTTACTGCTCATGAAATTCATCGACTTAAGCCATACCATCGAAGATGGTACTGTTACATACAAAGGACTTCCTGCACCAAAAATTTGTGATTATTGGACTCGTGAGGAATCTAAAAATTGGTACGATGAAGACACTTCATTCCAAATTGGAAAAATCGAAATGGTCTCGAATACAGGAACTTATATCGATACGCCATTTCACAGATATGAAGATGGGAAAGATTTATCCGATATTTTAATAGAAAAGACAGCTCTCCTCGACGCTGTCATAATCAGAGTTCCCTATCAAGAACGTAAAATGATTGATGTCGCTATTTTCAAACAATATGACATCCATAACAAAGCTGTATTGGTACACACAGGCTGGGATGAACTTTGGGAACAGGAAGCATATTATTCAGAAAACCCTTATTTAACCGCAGAGGCTGCCCAATATCTGGTAGATCAAAAAGTGATTTTGGTGGGGATAGACTCGTACAATATTGATGATGTATCTGGAAAAACTAGACCAGTCCATACGATTTTACTCAAAAACGAAATCTTGATTGTCGAACATCTCTGTAATCTAAAGCAAGTTCCTGATGGAATATCAATAAAATTTTGTGCAACACCACCGAAGGTTAAAGGAATGGGAACCTTTCCAGTTAGAGCCTATGTAGTTGTGGAATAAGTTTGTGCTTGCATTAGGCTATAAGCTCTATGCCATAGGCTTTATACTTTCGGTATCAGCTTTCGGCAGTGGGCTTTGGAAAAAGGCATGGATTGGGTTATTAAAAACATGTTAAAACTCTTTGCCTTGTACCTGTTGCCTAGTGCCTGAGCATTTTAAATCTTATTTTGCATGATTACTCATTAGTATTTGAGAAAATAGACTATGTTAAATTTTATAAAAAATCCTAAGACCATAACGCCAATAGTGGTTTTTGCTCAATTTTCGGGAACTTCTCTTTGGTTTGCAGTCAATGCCATTTTAAAGGATATTCAACCGCTATTTCCGCAAAACAATCATTTTTTAGGCAACATGACTTCAGCTGTGCAATTAGGTTTTGTTTGTGGTACTCTTTGTTATGCCATTTTGGCAATTAGTGATCGATTTTCACCCAAATGTGTATTTGTTTTCTCTGCACTTTTAGGGGCACTAATCAACCTTCTTACGCTTAGGAGTATTGGAAACATGACCTTGCTTTTAAGCATAAGATTTGGAGTAGGATTTTTTCTAGCTGGTGTATATCCTGTTGGCATGAAAATCATGAGCGATTGGCATCAAAAAGGATTGGGGAAAGCCTTAGGATATCTGGTAGGTGCGCTGGTATTGGGTACTGCCTTTGGTCACTTTTTAGCAGCAATACAATGGCATTTTGATTGGCAAACTATCATTATTGCAGCATCTGTCTTATCGTGTAGTGGAGCTTTATTGATAGCAGTAGGAATAACGGATGGACCCTATCGTCAGAAAATAGGAACTTTTAGCCCAAAAGCTATATTTGAAGCATTTGCCAATCCCAATTTCAAACAATATGCTTGGGGCTATTTTGGACATATGTTCGAGCTATATACTTTTTGGGCTTTTGTGCCAGTCATTTTACAACACTATCAAAGCCTGCACCAAGAATCGTTTTCTATTTCAGCATGGTCATTTGGCATAATAGGTATGGGTATTTTGGGATGTATATGCACAGCAGAACTCTCCCAACAACGTTTCACAAGTCATCAGTTAGCGTACTTTTTCTTAATTGTTTCTGGATTTTGTTGTTTACTAAGCCCTTTTATTTGGCAGTTACCATTTGGAATTTTTATAGGCTTACTATTAATTTGGGGTTTCAGCGTAGTGGCAGACTCACCTCAATTCTCGACGCTTATTTCACAAAATGCGCAACCTGTATATCGTGCTTCAGCAATAACCATCGTCAACAGCATAGGCTTTGCTATCACAGTTATTAGTATCATGCTTTTGCAAAATCTACAAGCCATAATCGGGATTGAATGGCTATTTTTTCCACTTTCGCTTGGTATGATTACTGGCATCATTACAAGAAAAAGAGGTAACTAATTTTTGGACTTATAGGAGTACTCCGTTTTAAACTTGCTCTGAACGAATTTTATCAGTTCTCTTTCGTTTGGCACCGACAGCTTTTGATAAATATTCCGCTTATGCGTGTTTACAGTATGGACACTAATAAACAGCTTTTCAGAAATCGACTTGCTAGACTCTCCTTGCATAACATAAGCGATTACCTGAGCTTCACGCAGAGAAATTCCATATTTACTAAAAAATGGTGTTTGATGAATTTCGCTAATTCTTTTCTGAGAAGAGTTTATACTCAAAGCATTCAGTTCAGCAAGTAAATCTTGCAATCCATTATTCATCTGGAAAACTTTGGTAACCGAAGAAGGATTGGGAAACCATTGCTTTCCTCCTATCAAAAAAGTAGCTGGTTTAGTATTTTGTACAGACAAGTCATCAAGAACATTAGCTAATTGCAAATGATACTGCTGACAATCAATCAATAAAACATCTGGCGCAATAGACTGGATACTCTGTGCAGAAACTTGTTCTAATGAAAGTAGACTAACAGATAAAATACTAGGGTTGGGCTCAAGAATAACTTTAAGGCCATCAGCCAATAACTGATGCTCATAAATGATTAATAAATTCATATAATTAAGGCTAATATTAGTGATAAAACTTTATTTTGAGTGATTAACACAAAAGTAAGCTTTGTTTAAAAGTGGTGGTATTAGTTTTTATTTTACGGAACAAAGATATGATAATCGTTGATTTTCATACACTATTGCATGATTTTTTTAAAGTAAAATTTTATAATTTAATCACGAATAAGACAACTTAAAATAGATATATTTATATTAATAATCTTTATTCAAAAAAATCTTGAAAAAGTATATTAATATGGAAAGGCTCGTAAACTATTTTTCTACTATTCCTTCATCACATCGCTCAGTAATTTTGGTGGGTGGCATCACTTTTTTTTGGTTGATTGAATCAACCTTACCACTATTCAAATTTTCCTATCATAAATGGCGTCATGCTGGTGTTAATATCTTTTTTACGATAACAACCATCGTGGTCAATTTTATTTTAGCATTTATTCTTCTAAAATCTTCAGATTGGGCAGTTAGTAACCAGTTTGGTATCATTAACTGGCTTCCTGATATTCCTCTCTGGATATATGCTATTTTGGGGTTGTTATTATTGGACTTTATAGGCGCTTGGTTTATCCACTGGCTTGAGCATAAAGTCAAATGGATGTGGCGATTTCATATTATTCATCATAGCGATATGCAAGTAGATACCACTACTGCTAATCGACATCACCCTGGAGAGAGTGTTTTTAGATTTGTATTTACAACCCTTGCTGTAGTAATTACTGGTGCACCTATGTGGATTGTGATGATGTATCAATCTTTGTCGGTGTTGCTATCACAGTTTAATCATGCCAATATTACTTTGCCTTCGAAAGTAAACAAAATCTTAAGCTGGCTCATTGTCACACCCGATATGCATCACGTACATCATCATTATGTACAACCGTACACGGATTCTAATTATGGAAATATTTTCTCTATTTGGGATCATTTATTTGGTACATTTTCAGAAATCAACCCAAAAGAGATTGTCTATGGAGTCGATACCCAAATGAATGCGTCCAAAAATGACTCTATTACCTCTTTACTCAAAATGCCCTTCGAATGATTTGGGTGTAGTTTGAGAAAAATCTGAAGAGTTTGAGCTAATTTTGTAAAAATCATCAACCCTAATTGCTCATGCTTCTTGACGATATTAGTCTTCAAACTCTTTCTTTTTTACTAATTTTTGCCTTCTCTGCTGGATTTGTTGATTCGATTGTTGGTGGTGGAGGAATGATCCAACTACCTGCATTATTGATTTTTTTACCGCAGTTTTCTATTCCTACTATTATTGGCACACACAAATTAGCATCTGTGTCAGGTACTTTAGTAGCAGCCTCACAATATATAAAACAAGTTAAGGTGGATTGGAAAGTGATGCTGCCTGCTGTAGCCTTCACAGGAATATTTGCCCTGATGGGTGCTCGATTAGTCAGTTCACTTGACAAAGAAACCCTACGCCCCATTATTTTGGTGTTATTGGTATTGGTTTTAATATATACTTTGGTCAAAAAAGATTTAGGAACGCATCATGCGCCCAAATATCATGGTAAGGTATTTTTCTGGGGAGTCATGCTCACTGGAGCTGTTTTAGGATTTTATGATGGCTTTTTCGGGCCAGGTATGGGAAGCTTTTTGATATTTACTTTTGTATCAATCTTTTACCTAGACTTTTTACACGCCTCCGCTTATGCCAAAATCATGAATTGCGCTTCTAATGTGCCTGCTATTATCTATTTTATGTCATCGGGGGATGTGTTGTACAAAGTAGCAATTCCATTGGCGATTGCCAACATTCTTGGATCAATAGTTGGAACTAAATTAGCGCTTAAAAAAGGGAGTGCTTTTGTAAGAATCTTCTTTGTGGTCGTTGTAATAGGTGTGATTTTACGCTTTGGCTATGATATATTCTTTAAGCATTGAGTGAGGTGGAGGTTTAGTGAATTAGTGATTGTTTGCATTAATGCGGAACCACAAAATAAAAGACAAATAACTAAAAATCAAATAATTAAACTATTCAAAGTCAGTTTTTTTCCTTATAGGATACGATTTAAATCGTATCCTATAAGGAAAAGTATAGTCTATGACCTAGCACAGGAAAGGTTCATGCTTACAAGTATGATTTTCGAAGCTTAGTAAGAAGTGCTTATTTCTGAAAGAATCTGTTGAATTCGTTTTCTTTTTAAATCAGGATCCTCGACTTGCTTGAATTCTAAGCCTGATAGTAGTGTTCTAGAATCTCGATTCTGCTTTGGCTCAAGTGTTTCGATGAGTAAAACTTGCATAGTTTCAACAATATCTTGAATTGAAATTTCTCGATTTGATTCCTGAACTGAAAATATTGTACCTTCAAAATCTGGCTCATAAATACCGAACCACGAAAAGCGATTCCATCTTCCTTCAAGATAATCATTAGTATGACCAAATAATTTCTCTCCAATCGTTTCTTCTATTGCTTGCCCTACATAAAGAATATTTGGACCATCATTAAGTATGTAAATGCCTTTTTGTTCCTTAAAGTTAGTTATCGAGTTAGTTTCTAACTGCGTACCATATAAATCAGGTCTTTCATTCCAGAATACTTGATTCCTATGCCAGAACATACCATAGGAATTTATTACAGAAGTATAACTAATTTCGCTCTTTTTAAACTTTTCCTTAGAAGTATTTGATCTTTCACGCAAGGTAAAAGTCCCCATCGCTACTTTAATAAAAATTGAGTCGTCCCCAAAATCACGAATGTCATTACTGATATACGCATTGACTGTGGTAGCAGGTGTGGAACCAACGGATGATCTGTAACCATTTTCAAGTATTTGCTCTGCAATCTCTGTGTAGTGTAGTGGTCTACTATGTTCTTTAAGAACACGCTCAATCGCTTCAATCCATTTTAATTCTCTCATATGAACTTATTTTAAGTGTATTAAAACTATAAGTATAGCAAAAATAATGCTACTAATAAATAATGGCATCTCTTTTTTAAGTGTAGATTCCATTGAGCTAATCTAAGAGTCGTAATAATAGCAAAAATGGATGCTATTGGAAAATATGCCTATTGATACAGTTTAAACTTTCATAAATTGCTTGATAAGCAATGAATTTATCCTGTTTGAAGGCAGCGAGGTAGAACGCCACTCCGATTATAAATTCTCGATTTTTTGTGGCAACCGATGCCTTACTTTTTGTTTTTAGACGGGAAAGTATAAAAACAAAAAGTAAGGCTAGTAATTAATCAATAAAATATATTTTTGAAAAGTTTAAAAAGCTTCATAAACAAAAAGCTAGCCACCTTTTACAAGGAGGCTAGCTTCCAGGAGTATTTTTTTACCATTACGCCAATTCCGTAGCGCCTAAGGCAACCACAACCGATGAAGTAGCTTTTACCTCATAAGCTTCTGACCCAACATTAATAGTAATATCTCCACCTTCAAGATTTTCGATGGTTACATTGTCGGATGTCGTAATAATATTTAGGATATTATTTCTGAATCTAATTTTGAAAGCGAATGATTTCCAATTTTCTGGAACAAATGGATTCAAGAAAATTTGACCATTTCTCACACGCATGCCTCCAAATCCTTTGATAACAGACATCCATGTTCCAGCCATTGAAGTAATGTGCAAGCCATCTTCTGTATCATTGTTGTAGTCATCCAAATCCAGACGAGCCGAACGCTGATAGAATTCATAACTACGTGGTTTATCTCCCAATTTTGCGGCAATGATTGAGTGTACACATGGACTCAATGAAGACTCGTGTACAGTCATTGGCTCGTAGAAATCATAGTTACGACGGATGGTTTCGATATCAAAATCATCTTCGAAGAAGTAAATTCCTTGCAAAACGTCTGCTTGTTTGATGAAACAAGAACGAAGAATTCTATCCCAAGACCATTTTTGGTTGATAGGACGGTCTGAAGCTGCAAGGTCTTTTACTTGAATTAATTCTTTATCTAAGAATCCATCCTGCTGTAAATAGACGCCTAATTCTTTATCTTCTGGCAAGTACATATTGTCGATGATGTGTTGGAACTTACCAAATTCAGCCTCCTCATTCAAACTCAACAGACCAACAAGCTCTGCAAAACGAGCACTGTCAGTAGATTTGATATATTCTGCGGCTTCTTTGGCATATTTCAAACACCAAACGGCAATGTAACTTGTGTACCAGTTGTTGTTTACGTTGTTTTCGTACTCATTTGGTCCAGTAACGCCCAACATAACATACTGCTTTTTAGCAATTGACCAGTTGACACGTTGCGCCCAGAAACGAGCAATACCTAACAATACTTCAAAGCCATATTCAGCTAAGTAAGCTTTATCGTCAGTATAGTTGATGTAATCGTAAATCGCATAGGCAATAGCTCCATTTCGGTGGATTTCTTCAAAAGTGATTTCCCACTCATTGTGGCACTCTTCTCCGTTCATCGTAACCATTGGGTATAATGCAGCACCATCTTTAAAGCCTAGTTTACCAGCATTTTCGATAGCACGACCTAATTGTTTCCAACGATATACCAACAAGTTACGAGCTACTTGAGCATCAGCTGTAGCCATGTAGAAAGGAATACAATAAGCCTCAGTATCCCAATAAGTTGAGCCACCGTATTTTTCACCAGTAAATCCTTTTGGACCAATATTCAAACGAGCATCCTCACCAGAGTATGTTTGGTTCAATTGAAAAATGTTAAAACGAATTCCTTGTTGAGCAGCTACGTCACCTTCAATTACGATGTCGTTCATGTGCCATTTTGAAATCCATTTTTCTGCTTGTTCAGCCAGCATGGTATCGTATCCTTTGGCTGCAACTTTAGCCAAATACGCTTTTGCTGCTGTAAGAAGCTCTTCTACAGCATAATTTTCTGAAGAAAGATTACAAGCATATTTAATCAACGTAGTTTCTTGACCCGAAATAACGTCTAAGCTTACTTGACTTGCAACGTATTTTTCTGCTTTGATGGGGAAACTTTGAAAATCAACCGATTTTCCGTCCTGAAGAATTTCAAACTTCTGACCAGTTACCACGTGGAAGCCAGTCTTTTTAGTACGAAGTTCGATATAACCTTCTGCAAAAGCAGTTTCGCGATGGATTTCATCCCAGAACTTTTCGTCGTAATTGGCATCCTTATTCTTGATATCACCATCGATATATGGCGTCAAGGTAAGTTTACCATCAAAATTCAATGGCGTAATCGAGTAGCTAATAGCACCCGATTCGTCGTCCACAATTGAGTTAAATCTTTTTGTATATACTTTGATTTGTTTTCCACTAGCCAAAGTTGCGATAAACGAGCGCTCCAAATATCCCTCTCTCATATTGAGCACACGACGGAAGTCAGCTACCTCGCAACGATTCAAATCTAACTCTTCTCCATCGATTTCGACTTTGATACCAATCCAGTTGGCAGCGTTCAATACTTTTGCGAAATATTCAGGATAACCATTCTTCCACCAACCCACACGGGTTTTGTCAGGATAGTACACACCAGCTACATAATTTCCTTGAAGAGTCTTTCCAGTAAAGGTTTCCTCAAAGTTACCGCGTTGGCCCATACGTCCATTTCCTAGTGAGCATACTGATTCAGTGATTTCGTTGTATTCACGGTGAAACCCTTCTTCAATTATGCACCATTCGTCATGTTTTAAGTAGTTTTTCATTGTATTATAATGGATGGTTAATGGCAATGTATCTAACTATTTCCAATACTTCAATACTTTAGTATATCTTTTTCACGCAAGTTCTTGGAAATGTACAATTCCTTAAGTTGATTATTTTATTAGCCTGCTAAATTACTTCAATTCATGAAGATTGTCTTTGCTGTGCTAGGGTGTTTTTTTACGATTCAAGAAAGTAGATTTAGCCTAAATCGAAGCAAAATTATCCTAAAGTCCTGAAAATGAAATAGGGTAGCCCAAAAGGCTACCCTTACAAAGACTTTTAGGTTGGTAAAAACCAAGTAATATATAAACCTAAAACCTATATCTGTGCTAATTTCTCAACTGAAAAATCTTCGAAAGTAGCAATAACAATATCTGCTTCTGTCAAAATATCTGCCGAACCTACACCAACGGCTTTCATGCCACCCGCTTTGGCAGCTTGAACACCCGCTACAGCATCTTCAAAAACCACACATTCAGACGGTTGTGCACCTGTTGCCTCTGCTCCCATCAAAAATACTTGTGGGTCTGGCTTGCCTTTAGTGATATTATTACCATCGATGATAGCATCGAAATAATCAAGCATTTGAATTCTTTCTAAAATCAACTTTGAATTTTTACTTGCCGAACCCAAAGCGATTTTGATACCATTGGCACGGAGAGACTTCAAAAACTCAGGTACACCAGGCAAAACCTCGTTAGGTGTCATTTGCATTACTAAATCCAAATACCATTGGTTTTTCTTGGTCGCCCATGCTACTTTTTCCTCCTCGGTAAGTGTAACACCACCCCAATTCAAGATCAATTCTAGGGATTCCATACGGCTGATACCTTTCAACTGCTCATTTTGGTGTTCTGTAAAATCAAAACCCAATTCATTGGCTAATCGTCTCCAAGCTTGAAAATGGTAAACTGCTGTATCTACGATTACGCCATCTAGGTCAAAAAGGCACGCTTTTACTGTTGTCATTGTTTGAAAGTTTGGTTAATGGAAAAAAGAGAGGTTGGGAAAAATAACATTCCCAACCTTTTCTAAAGATTTATTATCACAAAGTTACAAGTAGTATCGATTAGAAAGACATCGAGGCATGGAGAATATTTCAGAGGTTGGATATTTGATTTCGGATTTGTGAAAAAAAATCTCATTAAAAATCAAAACTTAAGTCTTAATTGTAACATTGAAATTTTATTATACCCAATTCCTTCCCTTCACTTCTTCATTCCTACAAAAAACTACTTTTTCAACTCAATTACTTGAATTGACATGGCTGGAACCTTGATTTTTTGCAAAGAAGAAATAGTATTCCCTGAGACAACCTCTTTACCAAAGGTAAAGCCTCCCATAATTTCAACAAAACGCTCAGTCGTGAGTTCTTTATCATCTTTATTCTGACTCATAACAATCATAACCGTTTGTTGTGCATCGTATCTGAAATAGACATACATACCATCTTGTGGTAAAAACTGCATCAATTTTCCAGTAGTTAGTGCTGAGGAGTTTTTACGGAAGTTAGCTAAGGTTTTTACAAAATTAAAGGCCTCATTTTCTTTCTCTGTGCGTCCATTGGCAGTAAATTTATTCACTGTATCATCAGTCCAACCGCCTGGAAAATCTTGACGAACCTCAGCATCTGAAGGATTTTTGAAGTTTTTCATCAATACTTCTGTTCCATAATACAAATGTGGTGTACCTCTCGTCGTCAATAAGAATCCTAGACCTAATTTGTATTTGTTTAAATCTTCGCCAATTACAGAGAAATAACGGTCTTGGTCATGGTTATCGACAAAAGTCATGTTTAAATCAGGATTTTGATATAAAGCATCCATTGATAAAACCTGATAAATACGATTGAAGCCTTTTCCCCAATCAAAATTTTGATTCAAGGCATCATTGATAGCCGTTTGCAATACAAAATCATTTGGTGAAGGCAAGTTACTTTTGAAAGGCAAATTGATATTGTTTCTCACATGGTATGCCTGACTGTAGATATTCTGAACAGCATTTTCACCCGTAATAAACATATCTGGATATTCTGCAAAAAGAGCCGCATTACAACGATTCATAAAAGGCAAATCATTGTACTGATACGTATCTACTCTCCAACCATCAATACCAAAATATTCGACCGTCCAAAGTGCATGTTGAATCAAGTAATTGGCCACAAAAGCATTATTTTGATTTAAGTCTGGCAAAAAGGGCACAAACCAACCGCTCTGCTGAACCTTAAAGTCAGATTTATTTCCGTGCAAAACATCAACAACGGGCTCATCACGATACGAAGTATTGGTGTAGCTATCCCATTGGTTCAACCAATCTTTTGAAGGAATATCTTTTAGAATCCAGTGGTTAATTCCCACGTGATTATACACCGCATCTTGTATTACCTTCAACCCTTTTTTGTGAGCTTCAGTAACCATTTCCAAATAGGCGGCATTGCCTCCCAAACGACGGTCAACGTTATATTGGTCTGTAAAACCATAGCCATGGTAAGCAGAACGCATTGCACCACCCTCGTTAGTTTGAGGCTGGTCATTTTCAATAACAGGATTCAACCAAAGAGTCGTAGCGCCTAACTCTTTGAAATAATCAAGGTGCTGGGTCACCCCCTTTAAGTCTCCACCATGACGAGCAAAAGGATTTTTACGATCCGAAACCTTATCGGCCATATCCTCAAACTTATCATTACTCGGGTCGCCATTGGCAAAACGGTCGGGCAATATCAAATAAATAAAGTCTTTAGAATTGACAGTCTGAGGCTTTTTATCACGAACACGCAATTCAAAAGGTTGAGTCAATTTCACGATTTGATCAACCGTTTTTTTCTTCCCCTTCTGAACCTGAATTGTTTTGGTCATTTCGACATTCAAAGTTCCTGCTTTCGTTTCAGGGGCAATCGTTAAATCAAGGAACAAATAATTGGGATTATCGACAGTATTTACTTTTTGAAGCGTAACGCCAGGGTAATTGATTTTGACATCAGCGCCTTTTAAGTTCTTACCATATACCAATAATTGCAAAGATGGGTTTTTCATGCCCACCCACCAGTTTGTTGGGTTTACACGTTGGATACTTGGTGTCTGAGCAATACCTAAAAAAGTACCTCCCAAAAGCATCAAGGATAAAATTGTTTTTTTCATGTTTATAAAGAGATGGTTAATGGAAAATGAATCATTAAGCAATTGGATATGAGTGATAAGGCAAAAATGTAAATCCAATTATACATACACAAAGTACAAAAAAAACGATGCATGTAGGTTAATGATAACTTTAAAAGTTTGCAATTTTTCAAATAAAATGAGGAAAATCCTAATAATAAAATCTTAAATTCGAGCAAAATTTTCACAAAGCTACTTAGCATAAAAAAGAATTGAATCTGTGCTAAACTGTGCTAATAGCCAAATATTATTTTAAAAATGTATAAAAAACACTTCATTTTCATAACAATATTGGGAAGCCTTTTCATGAATTTGGCTACCTTCTCGCAAACTAAAAAATCAACTAAAACTCAAGTTTTGGTCAACAACAATAATTCTAGTAAATTAAAGAATAAAGATAAATCCCTGACAAAAACTAAATCAAGCGAGAAAAAGAAAATTATGACCCAGAAAAACGACAAGTTAGTAATTCTACAGATGATGTTCCATCTATGGGGCAATACCAATTCAACCAATAAAATGAATGGTTCTGCTGCCGAAAATGGTGTGACTAAATTCAAAGACATCAACGATAAGGCGTTGAAAGAATTGAAAAAATTTGGCTACTCACATTTGTACATGACTGGTCTCATTGAGCATGCTACGATGGAAGATTTAACGGCGTTGGGTATTCCAAAAGACCATCCAGATGTAGTAAAAGGTCGCTCAGGTTCACCATTTGCTATCAAGGATTATTATGATGTAAACCCATTTTTTGCCACTGACCCCAACAAGCGCATGGAGGAATTTGAGGCAATGGTGGCTCGTGTTCACAAAAATGGATTAAAGGTAGTAATGGACTTTGTACCTAACCACGTGGCACGTGTATATCACTCAGATATGAAGCCTGAAGGTATACGTGATTTTGGGCAAGATGATGAAGTAAATAAAGGCTTTGACCCACAAAACAATTTCTACTATCTCCCTCATACTCAGTTCCAAATTCCTGATGGAGTAAACCCTCCTGTCAAACCAGAAGGTCCATATATCGAGTCGCCAGCTAAAGCTTCGGGTAACGATGTATTTTCGGCAAAACCAACCATTGATGACTGGTTTGAAACGGTAAAATTGAATTATGGTGTAGATATTCTTAATGGGCGTAGCCGTCATTTCGACCCAATTCCTTCTACTTGGATTAAGATGGTTGAAATCTTAAAATATTGGTCTGCTAAAGGTGTTGACGGTTTTAGATGTGATATGGCCGAAATGGTACCTGCAGAGTTTTGGCAATACGCCACTTCAGCGATTAAGAAAGAGTATCCTGACATGGTATTTATTGCTGAAATCTATAATCCTCGCGAATATTATAACTATATCAAGGTTGGTGGTTTTGATTATCTATACGATAAAGTTGGCCTGTATGATGGACTAAGAAGATTGGTTGAAAATAAACATGAAGCAACTGTCGAAGATATTACACGAGTTTGGCAACATGAATCGGGTAATATTTCAGAACACATGCTACGCTTCTTGGAAAATCATGATGAACAACGTATCAATACGCCTGCTTTTGCCAAAGGTAATCCATTTGCGGCAGTTCCTGCGATGGTAGTAACCGCAACCCTTCACACAGGACCTGTGATGATTTACTTTGGTCAAGAACTGGGCGAAAAAGCTGATGGAAAAGAAGGCTTCAATCAAGCGGATGACCGTACTACCATGTTTGATTTCTGGGGAGTTCCTTCCCATCAGGCATGGATGAATGGAGGTAAATTTGATGGCGCAGGCTTGACCGAGGAACAAAAGAATTTACAAGCATTTTATAAAGGTTTGTTGAAATTTGTCAATGGTTCTGAAGCAGTACAAAAAGGCGCATTCTTTGACCTTCAGTACATTCAGGGACACGATTATGACCGTCGTAAGGTATATTCTTATTTAAGATATAGCGAAAATCAAAAGCTTGTGGTGGTTTGTAATTTTGACCATTTCCAAGAAAAGAACATTAACCTTCATATTCCTGATGGCGCTTGGACGGCAATGGGACTGGATCCTCAAGGAAATTATACCTTGAAGGGTGTTTATGAAGCTAAAGGCTCTCAAAAAATCAATGCAAAGGATAACATCTCTATCAAAGTTGCGCCAAACTCGGCGGTAATTTATGAGATTTCTTCTAAAAAATAGTACATTTGAAAGTGTAGAGTTTAAGATAGCGTTTCTTGAAAACCAAATTTCTTGATGCGATAATCAAAACTTTACACTTTCACCCAACAATCCATTAACCATAAACATGAAAAAAATTAATAAACCTTCCTTGAGTCTAACGCAAATTATCAATATGAGCGTTGGTTTCTTGGGTATTCAATTTGGCTTTGCTCTTCAAAACGGCAATGCCTCGCGTATTCTTCAAACTTATGGTGCCGACGTAGAACACCTTTCATGGTTTTGGTTGGCAGCACCACTCACAGGAATGATTGTCCAGCCCATTATTGGACATTACTCAGATACTACTTGGGGACGCTTTGGTCGTAGAAAACCTTATTTTTTGGCAGGAGCTATCTTAGCCGCAGTTGCTTTAGCATTTATGCCTAATGCTTCTTTTTTGGCAGGTATCCTTCCTGCGGTTGTATTGGGAGCAGGTTTTCTGATGTTTATGGATGCTTCCTTCAATATTGCGATGGAGCCATTCAGAGCATTAGTTGCTGATAACTTGCCAGATGAACAAAATACTACAGGTTTTTCGGTGCAAACTACCTTGATTGGTATTGGTGCCATTGCTGGAGGTTTTCTTCCTACGATTCTCAATAAGGTATTCAACGTATCGAATGAATCTATCAATGGAAACGTACAAGATAATGTCCTTTACTCTTTCTATGCAGGTTCGGTTATTATTCTTGTAGCTATTCTTTGGACTGTTTTTACCACAAAAGAATATTCTCCAGCTGAAAGAAAATCATTTGGTTTCGAAGATGAATCACACGACCAAGCTAGTTTAAAAGATATTTTCAAGGACTTTGCTCAAATGCCTACAACAATGAAGCAATTGGGTTTGGTGCAGTTTTTCTCGTGGATTGCCTTATTTTCGATGTGGGTTTACGCTACACCAGCTATCGCACACCAGGTATATGGCCTACCATTGGAAGACCATAGTTCTAAAGCATATAATGATGCTGGCGACTGGGTGAGTTCTTTATTTGGAATTTATAATGGAGTTTCAGCGCTATATGCGTTGGCATTACCCAAAATTGCGGCACTTTTTGGCAAAAAAACTACCCATGCGTTCTCTCTAATCTGTGGAGGTTTGGGTTTAATCTCTATCTTCTTCATCACTAATCCTGACTATTTAGTTTTGAGTATGGTGGGAATTGGTTTTGCCTGGGCGAGTATTTTAGCAATGCCATACGCAATTTTGGCAAATAGCATTCCTATTCACAAAATGGGCGTGTATATGGGTATTTTCAACTTTTTTATCACCTTCCCACAAATTGTCAATGGTATTTTTGGCGGTATGGTTGTAAAACATATTTATGGATCTAACTCAGTTTATGCGTTGTTACTTGCAGGTATTTTCATGATTTTAGGAGCAGTATCTGTGATGTTTGTAAAAGAAAAACAATAATCGGATTTGCAATAAATCATATACTTGAAAATTGTCAACAAATCAATTACAAACTATAATCCATTAATAACTAGAGCATTACACCAGAATCACTTAAATCTCAATTCTGTAACAACTCTAATTAGACAGGATACATTTTAAATAAGAAGTTTGAATATTGCGTTATCAATAAAAGAACGTAATTATTTTAATACTATTACCGTGTCAATATTTCATAAAGCATATCAAAATAAAGGGTTTAAAGCATTGACTTTAAACCTTTTGTTTTGTGGGATTAGTTGGGCAGGAATCGCCCAAGAATCAGACCAGCGTATTTTTGAAGCTACTATTCAAAAAAAGTATAATTCAGAACAAGGTCAAAGGGTGATTGAAATTGCTCAGACATTTTTGGGTAAACCCTATGTAGCTCATACCTTAGAAGGGAAAAAAGAAAATTTAGTCGTAAATCTGAGAGAGTTTGATTGCTCTACCTTGGTGGAATCCGTGCTAGCAATTGCGATGTGTAAGAATAATTCATTTGATGACTTTACCCATAACCTCGAAACGTTACGCTATCGTTATGGGCACGTCAACGGGTTTGGCTCAAGATTACATTATTTTACAGATTGGCTGAAGGAAAACGAAAGAAAAGGTCTCATCAAAGACCAAACACAAGCTTGCGCTGGAAAACCCTACAAGAAAAGTGTGTCGTTCATGACCTCTCATTTGCCGCTTTATCCTCAACTCGAAGATTATCGAGCGCTTGAGGCGGTGAAAATGGCAGAAATAGAATTGATGCGTAAAAGTTTCTTCTATATCCCTAAAGCTGAAGTGGCCAAGAAAGAGTCATGTATTCAAAATGGTGATATTATTGCTATCACAACCTCAAAAAGTGGCTTGGATATTTCGCATCAGGGCTTCGCGATTGTTGTCAATGGGCGAGTGCATCTATTGCACGCTTCACAAGATTTGAAAGAGGTCATTATTTCACCAGAGCCACTAGCAGAATACTTGGCAAAGCACGCTAGTCAAACAGGCATTATGATTTCAAGATTAGTGAAAAAATAACATAAAAACCTCAATCGGGAAAGTGAGATATAAGTTCATCTATCATATTTCCTGATTGAGGTTTTGCTATTGACAAAATTTGATTGAATATGTTTCAAATCATTCCCATTTTGTCTGGCTCAACTATTAGAGCACTGTACCTGAAAATGGATATCCGTATCCAAGATTTTCCAAAATTTCTTCTGGAGTAGCTTCACTTTCTTTGATTTTAATCGAAATATCAGGGCTTACCGACAACACTGGTATTCTTGAGTGATTTACCACTTGTTGAGAATAACTTCCTGCCAAGTATTTAGCAAAAGACGTAGTAGTAGAAGTTGTCATTACAATAAGGTTTACACCCTCAGTATTAGACATTTCTAGCACTTTTCCTGCTAAATTTTCCCCAGCGTAATTTGACAACTTAAACTGCTTGTTTTGACTTGTCAAAAACTGAGTAAACTGTCCTACAAATTCCTCTACCTTTGCTTTATCATCTGGCTTTTCGTGATCATTCAATCCCACTAATAACCATTCAGGATTATCTGAAGGAGACAATAGTGCTTCTGTGATAGGATATTTGTCCAAAGCACCCAAAACCGAACGAATCGGGAATAGTACTTTGTGGATTCCTTCCCAGTGATAATGCGTTGGAATAGTCAAAACTGGGCATTTCGCACGTTTTACCACACTGTAAGCATTGGTTCCCAAAAGGTCATCCAAGCTTGTTTCAGTACCATGACTTCCCATCACCAACAAATCTGCCTCGATTTCCTCTGCTGTTTGTACAATCAAAGGAGTTACCTCACCATGTTTCACTACACTTTCTACCTCCCAATATCCTTTACCTTTGAAACGGTCATAAAGTTTTTCTAAACGATGTTCATGTTCTTTATCAATACTATCTGAGGTAATATCAAAAATTAAGCTACCATCTTGAGCAAACATCAATATTCCTGGCTCAATAATATGTAGAAGGTAAAGTTTAGCCTGATGTTGTGCGGCAATTTGAATTGCAGCTTTTAAAGCATTTTCTGAGGTTAGGCTGAAATCAATAGGTACTAAGATTTTTTCGATTCGCATACGTTCCATAGCACATAAGGGATTTAATTCAAATACTAATTACAAAATACTAACGAAATGAAATTACAAAAAATACAATCTGAAATAATTAAAGTTCTATTAAAAAAAAATTAGAAGATTTTAAGAAAAAAAACGCCCTCCTGTAAGCTATACAGGAGGGCGTTAAAACATCTATAAACGTAAAGAAAATCTATCTTCTTCTTTTTCTTTTAGATTTAGTTACAATTTTTTTGCTAGCTGCCGATTTGTACTGAGACTCTAATTCCGAAATACGAGCCTTGGTAGCTTCAACTTGTTCTCTGTTTGACTTGTCCAAAACCTCATAACTAGCTGAAAGTTGGTTATAGTCAGTCAACAAACGATTGTAGCGTTCCGACAAGCTTTCCATGGTTTCTTTACCATCTTCTTGGCATTTAACGTAATCTTCTGTTTTCTTTTTAAACTGACTCTCAAGACTAAAGCGAAAACTACTAAGTTCTACATTTTCTTCTCTTTCTTTCTTCAAAGTATTTTCTAATTGAGCAGCTTGTTGTTGCAAAGCAACTAATTGTTTCGATTCGGTACAAGATGTGAGTGCCAAAGCAATAGCACCGATTGAAAGATATTTTATAGAATTATTCATAATCACTTAGAGTTATGCGTTTAATACTGGATTATAGTTGAAAAAAGGGAATACGTTCAATTCGAATCCCTAACCTTAGCAAACCAAATAAATAAAATAAGGTTCTACAAATTTACAATAATGTATTGTGATAACCTTAATTTGCCGATTTTTTGGTACTGAATCCGAAAAAACACCAAAATTTAAAAAATATTCGTGTTAAAAGTACTACACTTTACAAGAATTAACATTTTGTTATCAATTTTTTCGTTCAAATCACACTTTTTCTGCTTAGTGAGTAAATGAGTACAGCGCCAAATAAACAGCAGCACCTGCTACATAACCCAACAAAGCAACAAAGGATATTTTCTTGAAATACCACATGAAGTCGATTTTTTCCATACCCATTACTGCCACACCAGCCGCTGAACCAATAATCAGCATACTACCTCCTGTTCCTGCACAATAGGCCATAAATTCCCAAAGTTTCGAGTCGGTTGGAAATGCCTGAAGGTCATACATACCCATAGAGGCAGCTACAAGAGGAACGTTATCAATAACAGCCGAAGCAATACCAATAATGAATACAATCAAATCTTGATTACCCAGAGTTTGATTCATCCACTCGGCAAAATGATGCAATTGTTCAGTACTTTCTAAAGCAGCAATTGCTACCAAAATACCTAGAAAAAATAAAATACTAGGGGTATCTATTTTTCTTAATGCATGTACAGCCGAATACTTCGACTTCGTTTCTTCATCTTTATCCTTGTGAATTAACTCAGATACCAACCAAACAGCTCCTAAACCCATGAGCATACCCATGTAAGGAGGTAAGTGCGTTACCGTTTTGAATACTGGAACAAACAACAACGCGCCCAAACCTACTGCAAACATCAAATTTCGTTCGGCATTAGGCAAGGCCATCGTGTTTTCAAGTTTGGCAGAAAACACATTTCCTTTTGGCTTTAAAGTAAGATGAAGATATATCAATGGAACTATAAGCGACACCATACTTGGAAGTAATAATTGGGTAATTACCCCCATAGCCGAAACTTGCTTCCCAATCCAAAGCATGGTGGTTGTGACATCGCCTAATGGAGACCATGCTCCACCTGCATTAGCTGCTATTACAACTAAACCAACCATTATTTTTCGGGTTTCACTCGATACCAAGATTTTTCTCAACAACGAAACCATCACAATAGCCGTTGTCAGGTTGTCCAAAACTGCTGACATAAAGAATGTTAGAAGTGCGACAAGCCACATTAAAGTTTTGATATCTTGAGTTTTGATTTTTTGGGTGATAATTGCGAAGCCATCATGCGCATCCACTAGCTCAACGATGGTCATGGCTCCTAAAAGGAAGAAAACTATTTCAGCAATATCGCCAAGATGATGCGACAATTGCTCTGAAACCAAATGGACATCTGTAGCATTTAGCGCATAGACAACCCAGCACAAAACACCTGTAAGCAAGGCTGTGGCTGTTTTGTTGATATGGATATTATGTTCGAGTGTGATTGCTAAATAGCCAATCACAAAAATGAGAATCATCAATGTGGTCATTATGCACTAGTTTAGTTGAATGAATATTGTAGGATATTAATGAGAGGTTGCTTCCTGTGAATTCTGAATGGATACATTAAAATGCTCCTGAAGTCGATTTTTCTGGGAAATAATAGAATCGTTTAATATTTTATCATGCCCTAATTGTTGCGAGCATGAATTACTTGATAGAATAAAGAAAATATTGACAATAACAGATAAAAGCAGAAAGGCACTCAACACAATTACACGAAAAGGTGTTCTTTGTGGTGCAGCTTTCGTCATTTTGGTAATCAGTTTGAGTTGCATACAATGTTATTTTTTGAATAATTATGTTTTACAAAACAACTCAACAAGCTTCAACAACTCATGAAGAATTCCTTAGAATTTCATTAAATCGTTGAAAATAAACATTTTTAAACAAAAATGGCGTAAGCTATTCCACTTACGCCATTTCCTATGATTTAATCCAACCCGTACCAAAAGGTTTGTGGGTATTGATAATAAACGTTTTCTTTCTAAAGAATTTTTTATAATTCGAAAAGGTACCTTCAAACTCCAATGTTTCTGGTGTCATTTGTGGATGTTGCCCTACTTGCAAAACCTCCTCTAACGCAATATCATTAATCGACAAATAGGGGATTGAAAGTTTATCACCCAATGCGATTGCTTCATTGGCTGTTTTAGAGAAAATAGCTCCCGAGTGTGCCTGTGTGATTCCATTTACCCACTCGCAAATTTCTTCTGTATCTTGGTAAGACATCACTGGCAAAATAGGCGCAAGCGTTTCTTCATTCAGAATTTTCATGCTTGGCTTTACATTGGTAATGATGGTTGGTCGACAGTAATAGCCTCCCTCCCATTTTTCACATTGTCCTATACCTGTCAATAATTTTGCACCATTTTCGAGGGCTTCCCACAGTTGACCGTTAATGATATTGATTTGTGGTTCGGCAATGATGGGACCGATTTGTCCAGATTCAGTAGTTGGGTATGCCAAACGTATAAGGTTAGCTTTTCCGACTAATCTTGATAAAAATAAATGATAGACATTACGGTGAACATACACTCTTTCAATTGAAGAAGAAGATTGTCCTGCGTTCCAAAAACCACCTAGTAAAATGGCAGAGGAGGCATTTTCTAAATCGGCTGTTTCGGTAACAATAACCGTATTTTTCAAACCGTGTTGGATAGAGGATGGCTTGAATAGTTTATGCGCAATATCAGACACTTGTCTTGCTTCGGCAGCCGTACCATTATAACAAACAAAATCTGCATTGGAACACAATGGCTCCAAAATATCGTCTGTACCTTCTACAAGAGAAAGTACTTCTCTGAGTCCTCTGGTACGATGAATAGTATGATTAAGCGTTCTGACAAATCTTGGAGTTACACAACTTGGCTTAGCAATTACGGCACTACCTGCCAATAAAGCAGGTATGATTTCTTTCATCAGATGTGCAAAAGGGAAGCACCAACCACTAATGACGCCCACCAAAGGAAAAGGCTCATAGTGATTTTGGAGTTTTAGCACAGGAATAGAAGTAGACAAACTCTCTGGCTCGCGCAGAATCTTCTTGGCAATCTCACACCAACTATCAATGGCACGAAGCACATAATTGAGCTCTTTTTCAGATTCAGTCTTTCGACCTGTATCATCTATTAAGGATTCCAGTAAATCCGTAGAATAATCTTCAATTAATGTATGCCATTGTTGAAGTACCCTTACTCGCTGTTCGATTCCTTTGGCCATCCAACCGGGTTGAGAAGCCCTCAATGAAATCGTCCTTGAACGCACACCGTTTGCATCTACAGGTTGAATCGAAAAATCAAATTTGCCAGTTCTGGGGTTTCTTATTTCCATAAAATTACTATGCTAAAAATTGGGCTTCTGGACAAAACTAAGCGGTTGCTTCGTCACAGTCTTCTGACAAAATTAACTATTTAGATTTTCCTCTTGAGAAAATCTATGAAATTAAACTTTCTTTTTTCTCGAAAAAACAACCAACCCTACAGCGATAATACACAAAGCTAACATGACTTCAAAAGAAGTATTGTACGAACCCGTAGACGCACGAAGCTGTCCGATAGTTCTGATGCCAATGCTTCCAGCCAATGTGTCAATCATCGTAAAGACCCCTAAAATTAGGCCATACGATTTGCCAGCATAGTGCTCAGCAATGAGAAGTTGTATCATCGTAAAAGCTCCCGAGTAGCCTACGCCCAACACAATGGCTGCTATGGTCAGCCATGAAACATGCGCCAAACAAGTTTTTAAAAGCAATATGCCCAAGCCCAACACGACAATCGACCCAAGCATTGCATCATTTTTCCGAATTTTGTCACTGACAAATCCAAATACGATTTTTCCAATGATACTACAAAAGAAAAATGACGAAGCGAAACTTGCCGTTTGCGATGGTGTTAGTTGAAGGTCGGATAAAAATAAATCCTTATTGAATAAAATACCATTTATGCAAAACCACAATGCTCCAGTAGCAATCAGTAAGGTATAAAATGTTGGTTGGCGCAGTGCTTCAGATAAGGTAAAATCCTTAGTAGAATTTTTCTGAGGCATTACTTCACCCTGAAATTCCTCTTCCTCAGGACGATTCTTTAAGAGCAACTGTGCCAAAATAATAATGCCAACCACAGGAAAACCCACATACGTCGCTGCGGTACGCCACCCTCCAGAGGCTAAAAAGTAGCCCGCAGGTTTGCTCAATATGGTGGCACCAAAACTAGAAGCATTCAAAAACAACCCTAGGGCAATACCTCTATGTTTATCGAACCAGCGACTAATCAAATATACACTCGGAATTACTCCTCCTAGACTTAATGCTACTCCAAAGAACACATAGTACCATTTTAACTGTTCAAAAGTATTAATGAAGGCCAATGATATAAATAATACAGACATTATACTGGCTGCCACACCGAGTATAATTCTAGGAGCAAATCTATCCAATAACCACCCACAGAAAGGCGAACAAAAGGCCAATACCAGATACATGTTACTCGGAGCCTGTGTAATGACACCTTTGGTAAGGGCTAGTTCCTGAGAGATACTTGGGTAAAACAGCGGTAATGTATAAATACCAAATCCGTTTGAACCGATATACATCAAAGACAAACCCAATAAAACCCACCACCCACGATAGAATTTATTCATTCCTGTAAAAAACTTAAATCAATTAATATTTTTTTCAAAATTAGTCCATCACTTTGGCATAAAAAGTAGGCAAATCTTTACGTTTTGGCAACATTTTTGAATTATGGAAGCCTACAGAGCGTAAACCGTTTGAATCTTCGTTCGATGATGTCAATAAAATTGTTAAATTTTGAGAATTTGTATTTAACTTAATTTTTAGTGGCTCATAGTCCTCGATTTCAACCACCAAAATGTTTGAGTTATTTTCGGTACGAAGGCTAAATTTTCCTTTGATATCCGAAAGTGTCGCACGTTCGGTACCACCTTTAACGGTTATATTTACCCCTTGAATTGGTTGTTGGGTATCTCCGTCTAAAATACGACCTGTTAAGATTTTTTGACCAAAACCAGAGCTCGCAAGACAAAGGAATGAAAATAGTAGTAGGAGTTTTTTCATAAGACTAAATATTTTGAAACTTATTGTAAAATTAACAGTCATTAAGGCGAAAGTAGCCAATTTAGAAAGAATAATTCGAATCCATTGTATATATAACTTACTTTGTTGGATGAGCCAAAGCCTAGTTTGGGTCTTCTCTCGCTCAACAAATGTCTACTAATCAACTGTTTTACAAATAGTTGATTCCTTCAAACCAGCTCTACGCCAATTTAAGACAGAAATTAACATTTGTGGGACATTTTGATAAAACAAGCGTGAACTAAGTAACGATGACAAACATTACCAAAGAATTTGATAAAAAAGAAGCTATTTTGAACGCAACCCTTGAGCTAATATCTAAGCATGGTTTTCATAGCTCCCCTATGTCTGAAGTGGCCAAGCAGGCCAATGTAGCAGCAGGGACCATTTACCACTATTTTAAGAGTAAAGATGAATTAATTTGTGCGTTGTACGTAAGTTTGAAAGAAAGAACGACCACTCAACTACTCAAAAACGATGATGCTTCCAAAAATTACAGGGATAGGATTCGGGCGTTTTACCTTCAAAATTTTCATTACTTTACTAAAAACCCTAAAGAATTTTACTTCTTGGAGCAGTTTTCTAACTCTCCATTTTTACAACAAATTCCTAAAACAGATTTAACTAAACTAGAACAGCCTATATACGACTTTTTACGAAAAGCAGTTTTTACGCAAGCAGTTAGAGATATCCCTCCCAAAATTATGATTTCGTTCGTGATGGGAAGCGTTGGCTCTCTGATCAAATTACAGCTATCAGGAGAATTCCAACTGACAAGCTCAGACCTAGAGCTAGCCTTTTTTACTTGTTGGGATGGTATCAAAAAGCAATAATAAAAAGTCCTCCGTTCAAATAATTGGACGGAGGACTTTTTAGTTTGATAGGCTATTTCAGAGCATGCTTGCAGCTTCTTACAAAATTTAAAACTCAAGACATATCGTCTAATGATTCTTATTAAACTTTTTCATTGCAAAATATAAACCCAAAAGAATCAGACCGAAAAACACAAATGTCATGATTTTTTCCAAGCCATCTGGTAACTTTGATTGCAGATATAACATATTTCTGGTTGTTGAATGTAAAGGAAATTGTATACATCAAAAATACATAAGCCAGCTTCAATAACCATACATTATCTTTTAAAACATTACTTTATACTCATGGAACCAATCAAAATTGGCGTAATCAATGTTTCAGACCGTGCAAGTGCAGGTATTTATGAAGATATTCCAGGAAAAGCCGTTGTCGAAACATTAAAAGAATATCTGGTTTCTGAATTTGAGACTGTTTACAAGGTCATTCCTGACGAACAAGACCTTATTTCAGAAACGTTAAAATATATGTCAGATACTGAAGGTTGTTGCTTAATTGTAACGACTGGCGGTACAGGACCTGCCAAAAGAGATGTAACTCCAGAGGCAACCGAGGCTGTTTGTGAAAAAATGATGCCGGGTTTTGGCGAACTAATGCGTACTGAAAGTCTAAAATATGTTCCTACGGCTATTCTTTCCAGACAAACAGCTGGAATCAGAGGGAAATCGCTCATTATCAACTTACCTGGCAAACCAAAGGCTATCCGCCAATGCTTGGATGCCGTATTCCCCGCAGTTCCTTATTGCATAGATTTGATAGAGGGTCCTTTTTTGGTATGTAATCAGGAGGTCATGAAAGAATTTAGACCTAAGTCATAAACCAAATGAGTCTATATTACAGATAAATTATACCGCAAATGTGGTATTTTTACTGATAAGGTTACGAGGTATATTTGTATATATCGATACCAACTATCGATATATACAACTTTCACACCATGAAAAGTACAACCTTTACCCTTAATACCACGCAAATTAATAGTTTTTGGCAACCCACTCTGGAGAGTTCTGAAGCCTTGAAGGGAAGTTATTTTAATTTGAATAATGCATTGCTTAATGAGGTACTCAAAATTCAACAACTGGGACTAGTCATTTGGAGTCCAGATAGCAATGAGTATGGCTTATTATTGGGGGAATTACAAAAAGTTTGCGGATGGTCAAATGAACTTCTCAAAAAAATGGGTCCAGAGAATTTTCTTTCCCATTTGGTTTCGTCAAGCTTCACAGGTTTGTGTTTGCTCATGAAGCATATGAATACCTATCTTACGAGTATTCCCGAAAATCAACTTCATGATTTCAGAGCAATTTATGATTATGAACTCGTAGGTAACGATGGTCATATCAGGCGAATCTGTCAGGAAAATAGCATTTTAACACTCGATAAAAATAGCAAAGTACAGTATTTTCTCTCATGTATTTCCAATATAAGCAATGTCAAAAGAGATGGTAAACAACATCTCTTTTTGACTGGCTCTTCAAAGGAAATGCTTATCGAGATCGATCAGCTTACCAATGTTTGTACGGAGCTTCAACTCCTTACCACACGAGAACTTGAAATAGCTAGATTTATGGGTAAAGGGCTACAAAGTGAGGAAATCTCGGAGCTTTTAAATATTGCGCTGACCACAGTATATAAACATCGTCAGAATATTCTTCAAAAATTAAAAATGCAAGACACTAGTGAGGCTTTGCATTTATTAAAAATACTCAAAATGATATAAAAATAGCCCAACCGTTTGGCCGAGCTGTTTTCGTTTTTTTTGAAAAATCTTTATATCCTTACTTTGTTCTAAATTCTTCCTAATTCAGTTTTCAAATCCTCAACTAAATCCTTTATACGTTCTAAGGAAGGTTGTGGTTCAGGCATTTGGTAACTGACAAAAGCCAAGCACTCCCAAATTTCTTGAATATCTTTCAGGCTCACTTCTTTACTCGAAATATTAGCTTTGTCTGAACTCAACAATAAGGTACCTTTAATTTTTGCCTGACTGTAGACACGTCGGTATAAAATACCGTTTTGAGAAGAAACAATGATGTAATGCTGACCGTCCTTTATGTCTGACCAATCTTTGATTTGGCTACCGACAATAATCGAGTTGTCCAACACAAAATCATCTCCTGACTCAAATGCACGGCAATTATTTGAGGGTATATTAGGCAAAAGCATACTAGGTAGAGCCCCAATAAACTCCTGTCGTTGACAATTCGCAGCATAATCTTTTCCAGCCTGTTTGGTAACCAGTCGAATAGCTCCAGCCAAAGTAGGTGATTTGGGCGACTCTGCGTGGGTGTTTGTTCGTGGAACAGGTATTGAAACAGATGGGGCAATAGAATTGACAAACTGCTTGTCCCCTTCTACAGAGTGATATTTCTTCGGAACAACTCTCTGTGAAACCAAATTTACTTGGTTTTCAGTACGATAATATTTTTCGACTACCTGTTGAATCGGCAATGATGGAATGACAACCTGAGGCTCGGTGGGCGTTACCGTAGGACTACCTTGATAAAAACTCTGAATAGGATTAACAGAGGAAGTACTTGTCGGAAAGGTATTGGCAATAAATGCACCAATCGAACTTGGCTCAGAGTCATTGGGGGGAGCAGCCGTTTTGTAGGGATTTGTAGCACCCGACGACATCCCTGCAATACCAGGCGTATCTCTAATTTTACGAATATCGGTCTTGATGAGAGCATCAACTGAAGTACCAAATACCTGAGCAATCATTTTGAGATTTTCCAAATTTGGATTGGCACGAGCCTCCTCATAAGCACCCAATAAAGAACGCTTAATTCCTATTCGACGAGCAAATTGCTCCTGAGTAAGACCGTTGAGTCTACGAAGATATTTGATATTATTACTTACAATCGACATGATTTTTTCCTTTCTGCACGAATAAGCCGTTTCCTTGAGATAAATACTTTTGATGGAAATTTACGATATTATTCGAAAAAATTCCAGTAATTGCCCTTTTATCCCTTAAAAAACGTGTGATTTAGCTAAAGCTCATTCTAAGGCTGATGACCATCTTCCAGCAAACGAATAGCATTATAAGCGTTTACTACGCCACCGGTAATGGATAGTTTACTAAACTCAACCAAATCGCTTGTACCGGGCTGAGTTACTTTGGTATGAGGCATTTTTGTTGCCGATTGTAGGATTACTTTCTTGATTTGTTTTGAAGAAAGTTCAGGATAATAACTTTTAATCACGGCGGCCAAACCAGTTACCACTGGCGCAGCCATACTCGTACCACTCAAATCTTCATATTTAGAACCTACCACTGTCGATTTGAGATCAACACCTGGTGCAAAGACATCTACGGTTTTTCCTCCATAATTAGAAAACTCTGCGATAGCACTTGGCGGTTGAAGCCAGCTAGTAGCTCCTACTTCAATCCAGTTTTCTGCAATTTTTCCATCCAAATATCTTTTTGAAGGAAAGTTATCATTTACATCTATATTTTCATTTTCGTTACCCGCCGCATGAATCAATAAAACATCTTTTGATTCTGCATAACGTACAGCCTCGTCCACAGCAGATTTTTGGGGAGAAAAAGGCTTTCCAAAACTCATATTGATAATTTTGGCGCCATTGTCCACCGCATAACGAATAGCATTAGCAACGTCTTTGTCTCGCTCATCGCCTTCAGGTATAGCACGCAAAATCATCAATTTCACATCGCTTGCAACCCCCAGAATGCCCAAGGCATTACGACGGTTGGCGGCAATAATTCCTGCTACGTGTGTACCATGACGAGCATCAGGGCCTTTTACTTCGTTGTTTCCGTAATTTCTATCAGCAATATTATTTACATCATCACCAATAATTTCTTGACGAGCATTATAATTCATATTGACGCCAAACTTCATTTGTGCATCATAATAATCAAAACCTTCCTTGAGTGATGCCTCATCTTGTCCGACCTTAGCGAGTACCTCGTACATTCTTTTGGCTGCCTTCACCTCTTCTGGCGCTGTAACGCCAATTCTGGTTAGTTCAGCATTTCCTACTTGATCTGAAGCGGTGTAATCCAAAATAATTTTTTTGGCCTCTACAAACTTATTGTAGAGCTTTATGACAAATGCCCCCTGCTCATTAAGTTCTTTTATTTTATCGTCGTATTTAAGTTTTACTTTTTTGTAAATATCATACTCCGCTTTTTGTTTGGACGAAAGACCTGCAATATCTCTATCTCGAAAACTCCCATACTTTGCTTTCAAGCGCACATACTCACGCGTAAGCTCCATATTCTCACGTTCCAAATCCTGACCTTTGGCATTTCCCAAAAAATCCCATCCATTTACATCATCGACAAATCCATTGTGGTCATCATCTATTCCGTTGTTAGGAATTTCGTTGGGATTGACCCAAATATTGTCCTTCAAATCCTCGTGATTAGTATCTACTCCTGAATCGATAATGGCGACTATAACGGTTTTAGATTTCTTTTTATTGAGAATTTCACGGTAGGCACGCTCTGTACTTATTCCCAGCACACCATCTTGCTGAAAATCCAAATTAAACCAGTTATCGGGAGCTTTATTGAAAGAGTTATCGAGGTACTGCGCAGATGCAGAACCTATTATTGAAAAGAAAATAGCAGCAGTTAAGGCAATCTTAGATTTAATCATAAACTAGTACTTAATGGAGTCTGTGATGCACTACTTAAAAACGGCTTAGTAAGGTTGGATAACGAAATTCTAAGGTCTAGAGAAGTATTTTATCAAACGTCGCAAACAGCTCCCAAACTAATACGAACACGGTGTTTGTATTTTGACGATAACAAACAGCTAGAAGTGCTCAAAATAAGTAGGGTAGTTTTATGCAAAACTAAGAAAATATATCCGATTCTCAAGATTTTGAAGGTTCTGTATTAAATAAATCGAGCAATCGGCATTTCAGGAACTTGAAGATATCATTTTTTGTATTTAATGTATATACAATAAATTTCAACATGCTCAATTTGTGCCCATGAAACATCTTTTACAGCATTGGTGGATTCAACGATATTACCCTTTCCTCATTTGTTTTGCAGGTTTGTTGATTTTGGTAGTAATCAATGGTCTTACGTCAACTACCATTTCAGTATTCGATAGAGTGTTGTTGGATGAATTTCAATGGTCGCGTTCGGAGTTAAAATTGAGAGATTCGATACCCAATGCCACGGCTTTTGCTTTGATATTTTTTTCAGGGTTATTGATAGATAAATTTCGGGTAAGAAGATTACTATTGGTAGGAAGTTTAATCCTAAGTATAGCATTATATTCTTACAGTCTGATTCATACGAAATTCGAGGCTTATTTCATTCACTTTTTATTTGGTGTTGCATACACTCTTTCGGGGTCTGTGTCGGCGATTATTCTGGTTTCTAGTTGGTTTCATAAACACAAAGGCTTGGCGCTTGGTATTACCTTGGCAGGAACGAGTCTGGGCAGTTTTGTATTTCCAAACCTTATTCATCATTGGTTAGAACTGTGGGGCTGGAGAAGTACCTTTCAACATTTGGCCATTTTTCCCCTCATATTATTTGCTTTTATTTTTCTATTTATCAAAAGTTCCCCTTCCGAACTCAATCTCAAAGCATTTGGTAGTGAAGAGCAAACTGATTCTTCGGGTAATAATTTAGCAGAACCTTTAGCCGAAGGTTTAAGCTTTGAGCAAGCCTTACAAACACCCACTTTTTGGCTGATATGCCTTTGTGGCTTTCTTACTTTTTACGGTTTGTTGGGAGTGGTCGCCAATCTGTTCTTGCATATTACTGATTTAGGTTTTACCGCCAAAGATGCCACTTTTGCCTTGACCTTATACTTTGGGGTAGCCTTCGGAGGAAAACTACTTATCACTTCTGTATCAGATTATTTTAATACTTACCGCGTTTTTACGCTTTGTTGTACGTTGATGACCGTTTCGGTGCTAGGATTTACCACCATGGAAAAAGACCTAGTTTACTGGGCCACTGCAGGAATGGCGTTGAGTTGGGGCGGCATCTATTCGATGTATAATGTCCTAACTATTCGAACTTTTGGCCTAAAATCGGCAGGAAAAATCAATGGCACTATCAATATGTTTGAGTCTGCTGGCGCATTTTGTGGACCGATTTTTACAGGATTCATCTTCGATAAAACTCACTCCTATCAGTTAGCTTTCTTAATTATCACTTGTATTATGGGTTTTGCCACATTGCTTTCTTTTTTATTTTCTGCTAAAAAACAATCACCTTCCCAAGCTTAGATTACAGTGTTTTCAAAATAAAATCAAGATAGTCTAAACCAGTTTTTTATCTTTGTTACTCATTTAAAAACTGAAGGTATAAGCTTTAGGCATTAGGCAAAAAAGTCTAAATTACTTCTTGAGAAATACTTTTAACTTTTTGCCTATCGTCGCATATGGCCTAGAGCTTAAAGCGGGTAAAATTGACTTAATCTTACCCATTACCTTAACAATCCAAAGACTATTATGTTCAATTTTGACGAAATCATCAACCGACACAACACTGACTCTACCAAATGGGATTTTAATAACGACCCCGAAAATGTGATTCCTATGCCTGTGGCAGATATGGACTTTCGTTGTCCAGAGCCTATCATTCAGGCGATGCTTGAGGTGGCAGAACACGGAGTAATGGGTTATTCTTTTGTACCAAAAGAGTTAAAAAGCTTGTTTACTCAACGTATGAAAGACCTCTACGATTGGGAGATTCAAGAAGAATGGCAAGTGTGGATTCCGGGTTTAGTGCCGGGCATCACGACAAGCTATAAAGCGGTGGGACAATCGGGGGATGAAGTCATGACAACAATTCCTGTATATGGTCCGTTTCATTTGGCACCAACTTGGGCAGACAGAAAACTAGTCACTGTTCCTTTGCTACTCGAAGGCGAACGCTGGGTGATGGATTTTGAAGCCATCGAAAAAGCGATGACTCCAAGAACAAAGGTCTTTATGCTTTGTAATCCATATAACCCAGGAGGTACAGTATTTACACCAGCAGAACTTACCAAATTGGTAGAAATATGCCAAAGACATAACGTTGTGATTTGTTCTGATGAAATTCACTGTGACTTAATTTTAGATGAAAATCTTCGTCATACTCCAACAGCCAGTTTGAGTCCTGAGGCTGCACAAATGACGATTACGTTGATGGCTCCAAGTAAGACCTTCAATATTGCGGGCTTGGGTTGTTCGGTAGCGATTATTCCTAACAAAGAATTAAGAGATAAGTTTATTTTTGCGAAAGCAGGTGTTTTTCCAGAACTCAATCGCTTTGGTATCCGTGCGGCGTATGCTGCTTATAAAGATTGTGAACCATGGCGTAAAGAACTTGTCAAGTATCTAAAAACCAATCATGATATTTTGCACACCGCCATGAATGCCATTCCGGGCTTAAAAATGAACAAGTTAGAAGCTACCTACTTAGCTTGGGTAGATGCAAGAGAAACGGGCATTGAAAATTTAGCTGAGCATTTGCTCAAACATGGTATTCGTGTAGTTGACGGACCTGTTTTTAAGGGTCAAGGATTTTTTAGAGTAAACTTTGGTTGCACAAGAGCGACTTTAGAAGAAGGTATAAAGCGAATTCAAGAAGCGTTTGCTTCAGTAAATTAGTCGAACGATTGCTGATTTGGGATTTTTGATTTCGGAAATAGATAATTATTGATTTTTTCTAAAATAAAGAGATTTAGTGGTTGTGTAATATTAAAGGGTTACACGCCACTAAATCTCTTTACTATTTATTCATACTTTGCCCGTGGCAAATGGGTATTTCTTTCGAATCAGGATTTTTGTCAAAATGTGGGCTCAGATATGGAATACCCAGATTTAATCCTCGCACCACAAAAAATATGGCAAGCACAAAGGTATAAATAGGAACAATTTTCTGAAATTTTAACCGAAAAGTCCCTTTCAGCAAATGTGGCAAATAACTCACCAAAAGTAAGGCGGGAACTGTGCCTAGACCGTACATTAACATGTAAAGACTACCTTGAAATGGCGTAGATGTTGCCGCAGCACCAGCCAAGGCAATATACAATATTCCACAAGGCAGATAGCCATTTAGCAACCCTAACGTTCCAAAACCTACCAACGATTTCTGCTGAATTACTTTTGAGGCCGTTTTTTTCAATTTCCCCCACAAGCCCTGCATTGCTGATATACCCAAATTATGCTGGAAAAACACTAAGGTCAACATCATCAAACCTATCGCAATAGATAACCACTGTTGCATACCTGCCCAGCGAACACCCCAACCAAAATATCCAAAAACGTATCCTAAACTCATGTAGGCAGATAGTCGTCCAACATGATAACTCATTCGTGCCATTAATGCCTTGAGCGGACTCATTCTCCCTATAGGTAAAGCAACAGCAATTGGGCCGCACATACCAACACAATGCAAACTTCCCACAAAGCCTGTAATTAATGCGACCGAAAATAAAGTTGATGACAACATGCGTGTGAGTGATGAATTAGGAGTGATGAATTATGGGTTGTGAATTGTGAATGTAAAATATTGATCAAATTTTATTTTGAGCAATTACTCCCATATTTAATATATATAACTTTCAATATATGGCAAATGCAATACATTGGCTATTCGTATTCTACTACCTTCGCACTAATCAGCCAACAGCAATTACCTTACTTTATTACGACCTCGTCTTCTAAATAATATTCCTCACGACCATCCGTCCATGTCGTTTGGATTTTCCAAAGTCCTTTTTTGAGATTCGTTGTAGGAATGGTCACCAACGAATTACTTTGGGCTAAAACAGGCACCGAAAAATCGAGATTTTTATCAGATGGTCTGAAAAAAGTCACCTCCCCTTTTTTGACCGATGTCGGCAAGGCGATTCGAATGATTTGATCTGGAACTGAATAAGTCATTGACGATTTTTGCTTTAATAGTGAAGTATGTTGTATCCTTTCTATCTGTTTTTGATATACTTCTTCTTGTTGATAATAATTATCTGCCACAAGGTCAACCCTCTGAGAAATCATTCGGTAAACCATTGTGCCTATAAATCCAGCAAAAACTACAAAGGACAGTACAATTGCGCCACCCCAATTAATTGTATTAGAACGTGTCATAACTCGTGAGTTTATATCAGAAAATCAAAAAGGGTAATTATGAACCTTTTGATTCAAAATTACCCTCTGAAATAGCTAGAAATAATGACAATTGTTAGCTTTTAAAATGAGTTTTCCTCAAAACTTACTTCTTTATTACCTTCAACTTCAAATCTCCCAAATGTTTCTTATTCACTATCAGCAACAAAAATGGACGCATCGTAAAAGTGAGCTTTTTGCCCCATTTTTCTTCATAAGTTAAGAGCAATTTTTTAGGTGCTGTTTTTGTCAAACTTATTGTTTTGTAGCTCAAGTCAATATCAGAAGCTTTTTGAAAAATAGCAATCACAAACTCCTTCTTAAAATCAATGTTCGTTGGAGCGCCTTTGGGTCCCATAACCGTTGCCATTCCAAATATTTCTGAAAACTTCATTGCATCTGTAATGATAGGATTGGCAAGTTGATCCTCAGTTACGGTATTATTAATAAAGTAATTATCGCCAATGCGGTAAGGAACCTTTTGCGTCTGAGCAACAGCTCCAAGCCCCGACAGTAATACAACAAAAAGAGATACAAGTAATTGAATTTTGTTTTTCATACATTTTTTTGAAAAGAGTGAAAAATAGAGACTAACCTTTGAAAGCCTGATTTGCAATTTATACGTATTTTTAAAGAAAAGTAATTCAAGCTAGAAAACTAATTTTGTCAACTGCAGTATGTATCTCAACTGTCATACATATTATAGCCTACGTTATGGCACCATTGCTATTCCGCAATTGGTAGAAAAAGCTGTATCACTGGGTGTAAAACAGTTGGCAATTACTGACATTAATCTGACTTCAGGGGTTTTTGACTTTGTAAAAGAATGTCAGAAAAATGATATTAAACCCATTGTTGGAGTTGAATTTAGAAACGACGACGAGTTGTTATTTGTTTGTCTAGCAAAGAATCACGATGGTTTTGCTGAAATTAATCGCTTCCTAAGCAAGCACAAACTTCAGCATTTACCTTTTCCCGAAACTGCCCCAAAGTTTAGAGATGTTTTTACAATTTACCCCTTTAAAAAGAAGCATTTAGCCAAACCCCATGATTGGATTGGGGTGGGTATCAGTGAAGTAAATAAGCTATGGCAATATCCTGATAAGCTGAAGCAGATAGTAATATTACAACCTGTTACCTTTTTCGACAAAGTTGGCTACAACACCCACAGATTGCTTAGAGCTATCGACAAGAATATATTGCTAAGTAAATTAAACCCTGATAGTCAGGCTGATATTAACGAAACCTTTCTAACTCCTGATTATTTACATACCATTTTCAAAGACTTTCCAGCTATAATTGATAATACCAATTCTTTACTAGAGGAGTGTAATTTTATCTTTAATTTTTCTAGTAATAAAAACAAACTTCTTTTTACAAACTCAAAATTCGATGACCTTAGGCTATTAGAAAATTTAACTTTAACAGGTTATAAATATCGATATACCGATAATCCTGCGGTATTAGAAAGAATTAGTAAAGAACTAATCGTTATTTCTCAGCTCGATTTTAGCGCCTATTTTTTATTAGCTCATGACATCATTCAATTTGCCAAAAGTAAAGGATATTTTCACGTAGGACGTGGTTCTGGTGCTAATTCGATTGTTGCCTATTGCATTGGAATAACCGATGTAGACCCCATCGAGTTAGACTTATATTTTGAGCGATTTATCAATCCACATCGCACAAGCCCACCAGACTTTGATTTAGATTTTTCATGGGACGAACGCAATGATATTATTTCCTATATTTTCGAAAAATATGGAGAGGATTATGTATGCTTGCTTGCCACCTATGTTACATTTAAGCAGCGTTCTGCCTACCGAGAATTAGCCAAAGTATTTGGGCTTCCCAAACATGAAATAGACGCACTTATCAATCCTGAAGGTAGCGATTATGCCAATGTAACAGCAGACTCACTTGGCGAATGGGGGCATTTAATTATCAAATATGGCAACCTAATACAGGACTTTCCCAACTACCTAAGCATACATGCGGGAGGTATCCTCATTTCGGACAAGCCACTTTATTACTACACAGGTTTAAACCCCGTTCCGAAGGGTTTTCCTATTTGCGAATTTGATATGTATGTCGCCGAAGAAATTGGTTTCGCCAAATTTGACATATTATCACAACGAGGTTTGGGACACATAAAAGAGTGCGTAGATATAGTGAAACAACAACGGAATATCGATATTGATATTCATGCCATTCAAGCGTTTAAACAAGATGAAAACCTCAAGCAGCAACTACGCAATTATGAAACTATGGGGTGCTTCTATATCGAATCGCCTGCTATGCGTCAATTGATTTGGAAATTGCGTTGCGACAACTACTTGACCTTGGTGGCAGCCAGCTCGATTATTCGACCTGGAGTGGCAAGCTCGGGCATGATGCGTGCCTATATTGAGCGATATCATAATCCAAACTCATTTGACTATATACACCCAAAAATGAAGGAGTTGCTAAGTGAAACCTTCGGAATTATGGTGTATCAAGAAGATGTAATCAAGGTTGCACATTATTTTGCTGGATTGAGTTTGGCCGAAGCTGATATTTTGAGGAGGGGAATGTCAGGGAAGTTTCGTTCGAAATCAGAATTTCTTAAAATAGAAAATACCTTTTTTACAAACTGCAAAAATTTAGGTTATGATGAATCTATCACTAAGGAAGTTTGGCGTCAAATAGAAAGCTTTTCGGGTTACTCATTCAGCAAAGCCCACTCTGCCAGCTATGCTGTGGAAAGTTATCAGAGTTTGTATCTCAAAACCTATTATCCTCTCGAATTTATGGTGGCGGTTATTAATAATTTTGGAGGCTTTTATAAGACCGAATTCTACCTACATGAAGCTCGAAGATATGGTGCTCATATAGAAGCTCCTGCGCTCAATTATTCAGGATATATGACCAGATTGGAAGAAAAAACCATTTGGATAGGTTGGATTCATGTAAAAAGTTTGGAGAAAAAAGTTGTTGACCTGATGCTTGCACAGCAAGGAATAAAGCCTTTTCAGAGCTTTGAAGATTTCTACAGGCGAGTTCCTATCTCACTCGAACAAATCATTATCTTGATTCGCTTAGGCGCTTTTAGATTTCTTGATAAAAAGAAAAAAAATCTGCTTTGGCAGGCTCATCATCGTCATACACAAGGAAAAAAGAAAGGACAGTCAAGCGCCTATCTTTTTGAGGTAAAAGAAGAAACCCTAGAGCTACCCCATTTGGATTATCATGATATCGAGGATATTTACGACACGGTCGAACTATTAGGTTTTTATCTTGAGCCTCCATTTTCAGTGCTTAGAAATCCTATAGAAATACCAACACGAGCTAAAGATTTTCCTCTACATCTTCATAAAACCATTACGATTTTAGGTTATCTTGTCAATGTAAAATTTACGAGAACAAGTACACAAGAACGTATGGCCTTTGGGTATTTTATCGATGAAGATGGGGCGTATTTTGATACTGTTCAATTTCCCAAAATACTCAAACAATATCCATTTCAAGGCGCTGGTATCTACCTCTTAAAAGGCAAGGTCACCGAAGAATTTGGACATTTTGCATTACAAATAGTATCAATGGAAAAACAACATTTGGCATTTGACCCAAGGTATTTTTAATAAAACTATTTAAGCTGCACAGCGATGATACACAGAAAAACCACATTATCAGAAAATATAGTAGCCTTTTGTAGATTTCTCAGAGAACATGGTTTTTCTATAAGTGTACAAGATGAAGCCACGGCTTTGGAAGCACTTTCCTATATTTCATATCAAAATAGGCTGGATTTTCAAACAGCATTAGCGATTACACTTGTCAAAAAAGTCCAACAGTTAGAAGCATTCAATCGACTATTTGATGATTATTGGAAAGAGCTTGAAAAAGCACTAGATTCAAAAATAAAAGATGGGAAAAGCAAGTCTAATCGCCCTGTTAAAAGCGAGGAACAAGCTTTTAATGCCCTAAAATCTTGGCTCAATGGCAACCGACAAACGCAAGAAGAACAAATGGCTTCTTACAGTCCACATGAAAGTTTAGGACAAAAAAACTTTGCCAATATTCCTTCTGATGAGATTGCCGAAATGATGACAAGCATTCAAACTCTCTCCCGAACTCTGGCGAGAGCCGTTGCACGTCGCGAACGATCGACTAGGGCAAGAAAACAATTTCATTTTGCAAGAACGATCCGAAAAAATATGCGCAGTGGTGGAGAATTGATAGAATTGGCATTTAGAAAGCCTAAAAAAAATCGTTTAAAATTGGTATTGCTTTGTGATGTGAGCAAGTCGATGGATTTGTACTCGAGTTTCTTTATTCAGTTTATGTACGCTTTTCAGAAAGTATATCAAAAAATAGAAACCTTTATCTTCAGCACGCATATAGCACGTATTACAAACGAACTAAACACTACTCATTTCAACGAAGTAAAGGCTAATTTTTCAGAAAAAATCAATATCTGGTCGGGCGGAACCAAGATTGGCGAGTCATTGACTCAATTTAATCTACAATTTGGAAAAAGATACATCAACCATCAAACAGTGGTCATCATTCTATCCGACGGTTGGGATACAGGAAATCCCGAAGTACTGAGCGATGCTATGGAAACACTTCACAAACAAGCACATAAGATCTTGTGGCTAAACCCGCTTGCAGGCAATCCAAACTTTCAAGCAAATACCGTAGGGATGCAGGCAGCAATGCCATTTATCAGTCACTTTGCTCCTGTGCATAACCTCGAAAGTCTCAAGCAATTGGGGAAGATGATTTGAAGATTGGGCGTTTTTAGAAACTCTAATTGAGCGCTTGAGTGATGGAACGAATGAGTGATTATTTTTAATAGATATTTTGAAATAATCACTCATCCACTCAATCACAACTCACTCAACTTGGCATGACTCATGTCGTACCATTACGATTATGAAACAAAAAGCTATTTTGACAAATAGACTTTATCTATTAATTCTTGGTATTCAGATTCGGCATTGGCAGAAACCGTAATTCCTCCTCCGCTTTTAAAAAGCATTCCTTGTGGTGTATTCTCGATAAAACGTATCATGACAGAACTATCCAAATTTTGCCCATCAAATATCCCAAAAACGCCTGTGTAATATCCTCTATCATACCCTTCTGCCTCCTTGATAATCTCTAAAGTTTGGGGTTTGGGCGCCCCTGTGATAGAGCCCGCAGGAAGCATTTTAAATAGTAATGAACCTATTTTTTGAGCATAATTCTCTGGCAATTTTCCACAAATTTCTGAACTCACTTGCAACAAATCGCCTTCGTTGGTAGCAACTCTATCGATATATCTAAAACGCTCTACCCATACTTTTTCGGCTATAATACTAATATCATTTCTGATTAAATCCACAATCGTAGCGTGTTCCGCCAACTCCTTTTTGTTCTCCAAAATAGTTTTTTCAGCATCAGGAATATTAGCAGAGATAGTCCCTTTCATCGGATGAGAGGAGATGATGCCAGACTTAATCTGAACAAAAGTTTCGGGAGAAAATAAGACAAACTGATTTTTGAATAACAATTGATAAGTGGCTTCACTTCGTTCAAATATCTCTCTCAAGGATAAATTTACCCGAATAGGAGTCGGTTTAGTGAGGTTGACAAGAAAACTATCTCCTCGCTTCAAATGATTTTGTACTAGTGTAAATGAATGTTGATATTCCTCAAAACTGATTGGGTATTTCTCAAAAACTACCTCAGTGATTTCGGAAGTTTTTTGCTTAAAATGATAATTCGTTTTATCTCCAATTTTGTAGAATATTCCGTGCTGTGAAACCTCCTCCAAAGGAATTACCAAGGGCTTTTGCATCAGGTAATCAATCACAAAAAAGAAAGGTTTTTGTGATTGACCTAACTGATTCATTCGCTCTATCGCAACCAAAGCAGCAGGAGGAATTGAATGTTTTTTATAACTCATGTTTGAGACTGACTGATGAAGAAAAACAGGGAATTAAGTGTATGTTTGAAAATTTTATTTGGCATTTGTTTAAAAAACAAAATTTCCAATCGACATTCTTTACTTTTCTTGTCTTGACACAAGAAAAGTAACCGCGCGGCGGCCGCAAAAGAAAGTCAAGAAATCCTAAACTCGCCTACGGCTCAAACAGTAGGATTTCATAAAAAGAAATACAAACCTTTCCATTTTTAATAACTTATAAAATTTAAACATGCTCTGAGAAATCATTTTAATCAAAACACAAAAATGCAATTCTTTTCTCCCTGTTTATGTAAAAAAATCACCCCTCAAGAAAGGCTCTTGAGGGGTGAGAGAACTTATATTGTTAACAAGCTTACGCGTTTACAAAAGTTTTACTTTTTTCTATCGCATTTGCCAAACCACTCACGTCAGAACCTCCCGCAGTTGCAAAGAATGGTTGGCCACCGCCCCCACCTTTCACTTCTTTGGCCAATTCACGAATAATTTGTCCAGCATTTAAGCCTTTATCTGCTACCAAATTATCCGCAATCATTACTGCTAATTGAGGTTTACCAGCAACTTCGGCACCCAAAACGCAATACAAATCACCAACTTTTGCTTTTAATTCATAGGCCAATTGTTTCAAGGCATCAGCCGAACCAACTTCTACGACCTCAGTAATAGCGTTGATGCTACCGTAAGACACGATTTTGTTCAACAAACGTTCTTTCGTTGCTTGGAGTTTTTCTTGTTCAAAAACCTCGATTTTCTTCGCCAAAGCATTTTTCTCTTCCAACAATGACGCTACTGCTTTTACTAGGTCTTTTGGCGCTTTCAACAATTGATTCAATTGGTCAAGAATAGCCTCTTGTTCACGAAGAATTTCGAATGCTTTTTCTGAAGTAACCGCCTCAATACGACGAACACCTGTCGCCACCGAAGTTTCAGTGATAATCTTAAACAAGCCAATATTACCTGTTGCAGGTACGTGTGTACCTCCACAAAGTTCTACCGAATAGTTTTTATCAAAAGTAATAACGCGAACGAAATCACCGTATTTTTCACCAAACAATGCCATAGCACCACGTGAAGTTGCTTCAGAAATAGGAACGTTGCGTTCTTCTACCAAAGGAATATTTTCACGGATTTTTTGGTTTACAATCTCCTCAACCTGAGCAATTTCTTCGTCAGTAACTTTCTGGAAGTGAGAGAAGTCAAAACGTAAAATTTCGTTATTTACTAATGAACCTTTTTGGTTTACGTGGCTACCCAATACTTGCTTGAGTGCAGCCTGCATCAAGTGCGTAGAAGTGTGGTTGTTGTTAGTCAACTTTCTACGTGCTAAATCAATACTTGCTTTTACTGGTTCGTCAGAAACCAAAGATTCAAAACGCTTGTCGCTGATAAAATGCACGATAAGGTCGTTTTCTTTTTTGGTATCAAGCACTTCAATTGCAACCCCTCCAAAACTGATAGTACCCTTATCTCCAACCTGACCACCTGATTCAGCATAGAAAGGCGTTTTGTCCAACACCACTTTGTACTGTGTTCCTTGTTTGTTTTGAACTTTTTGGTATTTCACTATAGAAGAAACCGTTTCGAATTCGTCATAACCCACAAATTCAATTTTGTCTACTTCTTGCAAAATCACCCAGTCCTCAGCAGATGTTGAAGCATCCTTGCGTGAACGTTCTTTTTGTGCTTGAAGGGCAGCTTTGTATCCTTCTTCGTCGATTGATAAACCATTTTCACGAGCGATAAGGGCTGTCAAGTCAACAGGAAAACCGAAGGTATCATTTAACTCAAATACCTGCTCACCATTGATAACAGTTTGATTATTAGCTTTTAAATCAACCGTAATTTTATCTAATAATTTCAAACCATTTTCAAGCGTACGCAAGAAAGAGTTTTCTTCTTCTAAAATAACTTTTGCTACAAAATCTTGTTGAGAAATCAATTCTGGAAAAACGCCGTCGAACTGCTCTGACAACAATGGTACAATTGAGTGCAAAAACGGCTCACGGAAACCTAAATAAGTATAACCGTAACGCACTGCACGACGCAAAATACGACGAATTACATAGCCAGCTTTGTTATTTGAAGGCAATTGACCGTCAGCAATCGCAAAGGCAATAGCACGGATGTGGTCAGCAATAACACGAAGTGAAATATCCGTCCACTTGTCTTGACCGTATACCTTACCAGCTTTGTCTGCTATAAGTTTGATGGTACCTTGGAAAACATCCGTATCATAGTTGGATTGTTTGCCTTGGATAGCCATACACAAACGCTCAAAACCCATCCCTGTATCTACGTGCTTCGATGGAAGTGGCACTAACGAACCATCAGCCATACGCTCAAACTGCATGAATACGTTGTTCCAGATTTCAACAACCTGAGGGTGGTCTGCGTTTACTAGCTCTTTTCCTGATTTCAAGGCAACCTCTTCAGCATCACGCAAATCGATATGGATTTCCGAACATGGCCCACACGGACCAGTTTCACCCATTTCCCAGAAGTTATCCTTTTTATTTCCTAGAATAATACGCTCTTCTCCAACGATAGCCTTCCAAATATCCCATGCTTCTTGATCGAACGGTACGCCATCTTTTTCGTCACCTTGAAATACCGAAACATAGATACGGTCTTTCGGCAACTTGTATACTTCTGTCAATAACTCCCAAGACCAAGCCAAGGCTTCTTTTTTGAAATAGTCGCCAAATGACCAGTTACCCAACATCTCAAACATAGTGTGGTGATAGGTATCAAAACCTACATCTTCGAGGTCATTGTGTTTTCCTGAAACTCTCAAACATTTTTGGGTATCTGCAATACGCTTTGAGGGCGGAGTTCCGTTACCTAAGAAAAAATCTTTGAACTGAGCCATACCCGAGTTGTTGAACATCAAGGTTGGGTCATTTTTGGCTACTAATGGAGCTGAAGGAACAATTAAGTGACCTTTCGATGCAAAAAAGTCCAAGAACTGTTTTCTAATTTCTCTGGAAGTCATTGGTAATTATATGGTTATGTTTAGGGCTAGAATGACTGACAAATGTCATTCCTCACACTAAATATTTTTTTGTACTAAATAGATTCCTGATTTTTCGATAAAAATTTTATCTTTGCTTAAAATCATTTTTTGCAAAATTAGTTGTTTTCAGGCTCAAGAACGATAATGTTGAAAAATCATTTTAGCTAATTATCTCAACTTACCACTCAATACTATTATTAATAGCTAATTATCAAACACTTAGCCTTCAACTAAAAACCAACACCCTCATAGTTTTGTAATAAAATTTTTACTTTGGATTGGGAGAACACATACTATTTTGAGTATAAGGTCCTAGGTTTCTCTCGATTTTTGAATATTATGCAGCAGAATCTAACTAAACGTTATTATTCCATATCAGAGGTAGCAATCATGTTTAACGTAAATATTTCAAAATTACGTTACTGGCAAGAGCAATTCCCAACGATAAATCCTAAGCGTGATCGAGCTGGGGATAGAAAATACACACAAGATGATATTAACCAAATACGTGAAATTTTCATTTTGATAGAGGAAGAGGGTCACACTATTGAAGGAGCCAAAAATGCCTTAGAAAAAAGGAGAGCTCGTAAAAATGCCAATCAGGAGGTAGTAAGAACTTTGGTTGGGTTACGTGATTTTCTAAAAAAAGTACGAGACTCCCTCGAGCAGGGAGATGATAGTTCATTGTAATATCCCTAGAGTACCATTCACACACCTGAAAATCTACACTTGAAAGCTCGGTTCGAGTTATTTAATCTTTTTCTATACCATCATTATGCAATTTACCTCAGAAAAGGTATATCAGGTAGGGTTATCACTTATTCCAAAAATCGGTGACATTTTAATTAAACAGTTGGTAAGCTACTGTGGCTCAGCTGAAAATGTATTCAAAGCTCCCAAAAGTAAACTTCTTAAAATTCCCAATATCGGGGAAGTACTTGCTCAAAATATCGTTCAACAAAAGGTACTAACGCTTGCCGAGGCTGTTGTAAAACAAGCTGAGAAGGAAAAAGTACATATTCTTTTTTATTTAGATACCGACTACCCCCGAAGATTAAAATCTCTTTACGATGCGCCTTGCATTTTGTATTATAAAGGCAATCCAGAGGTATTAAACCCTCAACGAAGCATCGCCATTGTAGGAACTCGTCAAATGACCGATTACGGGCGCGTGGTAACAGAGCAGATTGTTGCACAACTCAAAACCTTCAACTGTGTCTGCATCAGTGGATTGGCGTATGGCATTGACATTTGCGCACATAAAGCAAGTGTACAATATCAAATTCCAACGATTGGTGTGATGGCGAATGGAATAGACAAGGTATATCCTAGTCAGCACAAGCAAACTGCCATACAAATGCAGCAATTAGGAGGAGTTATGTCTGAGCACCCCTTTGGTGTAATTCCAGAAGCGCCATATTTTCCTAGAAGAAATAGAATCATTGCAGGTATGTCCGATGCCACGATTGTGGTAGAAGCCGCCATCAAAGGCGGGGCACTGATCACAGCTGAGTTTGCCAATAATTATCATCGTGATGTTTTTGCTGTGCCGGGACAGCTCGGCAAGAGTCATTCAGAAGGGTGTAATTTGCTTATCAGGAAAAATAAGGCGCAGATCTATACGCAGGTAGAAGACATTGTGGAGTCCTTAAATTGGGACTTGGTTCAGACCAATGAGTCCTTAGCCAAGGCTATTGATTTTTCTGGATTAAGTACAGAAGAGAGCCAAATTTTGGCATTACTTCACCAAAAAGGGCCATTACAAATTGATGAGCTTAGTTGGCAATCTCAAATTGTAATGGCTCGTTTGGCTTCTCTCCTTCTGCATTTAGAGTTTCAAGGATTGGTAAAAGCATTACCGGGGAAAAAGTTCTGTTTGGCCTAGGCTGCCTCTTGGTTTGGAGCAATGGCAAGTTCAAAAACCGCTCCCCCATCATTTTCTACTTTGTACTGACCAGAAACTTGCTTACTCAATGAAATAATGAGTTGCTTTCCAAAAGAACGACGACCTTTACTATTCCATTTGTCCATATCGATACCTGCGCCATTGTCTTTTACTTTTAAATAGATACCGCCTTCTGTTTTGAACTTGATTTCTAAGGTTGGATCAGGAACTTGTTGATAGGCATATTTAAACGAATTTGTGACCAATTCATTCAAAATCAACCCGATAGGGATCGCTAAATCCACATCAATTTCAGTTTGCTCAATGTCTAACAAAAGGTTGAAATTTTGGCGAGTGTATCCATAGCTTTCCATTATATTTTCAACCAAATCAGTAATGTACTCCTTGATATTCAACGCTGTAGTATGACTAGTCTGATACAATTTTTGGTGAATCAGCGACATAGCCTCTACCCTCTTTTGACCTGTTTGCACTGCTTTTATGGCATCTTGGTCGGTAAGCCCATACGTTTGAAGATTGAGTAGACTTGCCACGATTGACAAATTATTCTTAACACGGTGATGCAGTTCTTTCATCATCAATACCAATTTGTCTGACTGTTCCTGAATTTTATAATTTTGACTCGTCAACAAATCGTTGTTTTGATGAATAATTCTGTTTTTACGAATTAGCAAGAATCCAGCTATAACCAGTACCGCAATTAAAATAAGGCCGAAAAAAATAATATTTTGTTTAGCAGTGTTCTGAAAATTGAGCTCCTTAATTTGAGTCTCTTTTTCAATCGTTTTATTTCGCTCTTCAAGTTCAACAACTTTCGACTTGATTTCTAAATTGGTGATACTGTCGTTTAGGACTACATGGTTTTTGTAAGCGTAATATGCTTTATCCCATTTTTTTTCTCCTTCATAAAGCTTTGCCAAAACATCATAGGCATCTGCTTGGAAGTATTTACGTTCGGGGATATTATTAGCATATTCAATTCCTTTTTGTGCCGAAGTAATACCTTCTTTATACGCTTTTTTGCCATTGTATGCCCAAGCAAGATTTATGTAAATAGCAGCTAAACTAAAGACATCCTTTTGCGTGATTTCTAAACTTAAAGCTTCTTGATACTTTTGAATCGCTTTATCAAATTGCCCTAAATTTTTGTAGTGAATACCAATATTAACTAATCCAGAAAGATAATCATCCGACATCTCGGCTGACTTAAGATACTTCAACCCTATAATACTCAAATCCAAGGCTTTTTGAGATTGACCTCTTTTATCGTAGATAATACTAAGGCTATTGTAAGAGTAAGCAATGAGTTTATCATTGTGTAAATCCTTTCCAATTTTCTGAGTCAACACATACATTCGTTCGGCTTCATCCAGTCTATTTTGACGTTCAAACACGTTGCCTAATTGAATATAGGTTGTTCCTACCCAGTAGAGATTCTTTTGTTCTTGAAATCTATGAAGCGCTTTATTGAAATGCTCTAAAGACTTTACATAATCCTCAAGACCATAATTAGTTTCCCCTAACTTATAATGCAGATGTCCCAACAGGGTATCAGCAGAGTTTTCGGGAATGAGGTCAATAGCCTCCAATAATATGTCACGTTTTACTTGGTCCTCAAGTTCGCCCTTCTCAGAGAATTGATATATAGCTAAGGCTCTTTTTTCATTTGCAGGTAATTTGTTCCACTTTTCACGGACACTTTCCAAGCTTTGTGCTTTAGGATGAATCCCAAGGAAAAAAAGTAATAGGAACACAAATAGCGATTTTATATGATTCATGATAAAATGTGTGTCAGGTTTATAATATTTCAAAATTTTGGACAATACTAAGTTAGTGGGCAAAATAGAATTTAATTTTTGTGCCCAAGGCATTCAGGTATCAGCTTTCGGCGGTGGGCTTTGTAAAAAAGCACGGCTGTGGTTAATAAAAACATTTTAACACTCTGTGCCTTGTGCCTGTTGCCTTGTCCCTAAACACATAACTTAAATCTTATTTTGCTCGATTACTTAATTGTAATATTTAGACTTATACGATGATTACTTGCAAAAAGTATTCTTCAGAATGTGGTAACACATCCCTAAAAATAGACTTCTGAATTTGAGAAACCTATCCATTCTTATTCAACGGTACTTGATGAAGTAGTATAAATTTAAACTATAGTATATTTTTAGTTAGTGTGATAAATAGAATTTAAGTTATGTGTTTAAGCACTAGGCAACAGGCACAAGGCAAAGAGTGTTAAAATGTTTTTTAACAACCACAGCCATGCTTTTTCCAAAGCTCACCGCCAAAAGCCGATATCTGAAAGCCCAAAGCACAATTTTAAATTTTATTTTCCCACTAACTTAACTATGTTGAATTATGTAAGCAATTTTGGTTGAAGCGTTTTGGGTAAAAATTATTAGAGAATGTAGAAGGCGGAGATATTTTCAAATAGATTTTTATCCTGTGTAAGTTTAGATATATTTTTATAAGTAAAAGGAAAGATTAAATTAATAGTATATCTGAGGCAAAGTTTGACTATAACCTTTTGATTATGAATGTCTTCAAATAACCAATATACTGTTAACTAATAACGTTTTCCTACTTAAAGCAAACGGTCGATAAAACTATCGACCGTTTATAGTTGAGCTGGCTAAAAACAGTCAAGCTCCATTAATTATATGCTCCAGTTAGCAGGGTCATGACGCCACTCTTGAAGAGTTATCATTTGACTTTCTGTAACATAGTTTTTCTTTTTAGCTTCCTCCAACAAGGTTTCGTAATCGCTCAAAGTATAGAACTTCAAACCTTTTTCTGCAAAGTTTTGAGTTGCGACATTAAAACCATAGGTAAAAATAGCGACCATACCCAATACATTAGCACCAGCCTCGCGTAATGCTTCGGCAGCCTTTAATGAACTACCACCTGTAGACACCAAATCCTCCACTAATACTACTTTCTGACCAGCTTTGATTTCACCTTCGATTTGGTTGCCCATACCATGTTTTTTCGGCTCAGGGCGTACATAACAAAATGGCAAGTCTAAGAAATCAGCTACCAAAGCACCTTGCGCAATACCTGCTGTAGCTACACCTGCGATGATATCAACCTCTGGCCAGTATGCTTTAACAGCAGCAGCCAAGCCGTCACGGATTGCGGTACGTACCTTTGCGTGAGAAAGAGTAATACGGTTATCACAATAAATAGGAGAATTCCAGCCAGAAGCCCATTTGAAAGGCTTGTCAGGGCTTAATCTTACGGCTTTTACGTCTAGTAGCATCGAGGCCACAGATTGTGCAAGTGTTGCGTGTGTCATTGGATTACTGAATTTGTATAGGGCGATGAGATTTCTTTGTCTGTTTTGAGATTGTATTCAAGCAAAGAAGGTTAATTTGGTTGTCGATTTTCAACTTTTATGCAAAAATAGGAAGAGTCGGGCATGTTTTACTAACAAAAATGTAATTTTGCTTTTACAATGCAACAATATGGGTGGCTCAACACGTGCCAAACATTACCAAATATTTAAAGATATCTATTCAATAAGATGATCATTTTCATTGACGACAGACCTATCAAAGTGATAAGTCAAAAAAAAGCTAAGTCTCTGACAACCACAGATTTTGAACACTTGATAGACGCAAAACTTGAAAGTATTCGTCCTGAGAAATTGCATGGCCATGTCTTGATATTAAACGTAATTTTACCAACAATCAATAAACTTTTTACAATTTTAAAAGAACACGATTTACCACACTTCCTGTCAATCACCTTGGTAACAGCCGATAGAGATATGACAGAAGAGCAAATTAAAGCACAATATAAGGTGATTAAAGCAGCAGGTGGCGTAGTTAGAAATGAAAAAGGAGATTTGTTATTGATGTATCGTCTCAAAAAATGGGATTTACCCAAAGGTAAACTCGACAAAGGCGAAAAATCCAAAAATGGTGCGGTACGCGAAGTAGAGGAGGAATGTAATGTAAAAGTACGTTTGGAAGAAAAAATCTGTACCACTTTTCATACTTATACTTACAAAAACGAGCACATCCTCAAACAAACTAAATGGTATTCAATGGAGATTGTGGATGCTTCTAAAATGAAACCACAAATTGAAGAGGATATCGAAAAATTAGAATGGATGGATCGTAAACAAGTACACACAGCCTTGATTAACTCTTATTCATCGATTCGCTATGTCGTAAAAAGATATTTTTACGAAGGTGAAGACAAATGGGAAATATAGGAAGTGATGAGTTTTGAGTTTGGAGTGATTTGTTCTCTAAACTCATCACTCCAAACTCAAAACTCATCACTCCAAATTCATCACTCTCAAGTCACAACTCACAACTTAGACAGTCTTCAACGCTTGCTCAATATCTGCTTTAATATCGTCGATATGTTCAATTCCTACAGACAAACGTAGTGAAGTTGGTTCTACGCCAGCAGCTAATTGTTCGGCCTCTGACAATTGCGAGTGTGTAGTCGAAGCTGGGTGAATAATCAGGGTTTTTGAATCGCCAACATTCGCCAAATGGCTAATCAATTGAAGGCTATTCACAAACTTTTCTGCACGCGCTTTATCGCCTTTCAGTTTGAATGACAAAACACCACCAAAACTGCGATTCAAATATTTTTTTGCAAGTTCGTGATAAGGGCTACTTTCAAGTCCTAAATAATTTACGCCTTCTACTTCAGGATGCGACAACAGCCATTCAGCTAGTTTTTGTGCATTTTCTCCAATTCTTTCTACACGCAAAGACAAAGTCTCTAAGCCTTGCAACAATAAGAAAGAGTTAAAAGGACTTTGTGAAGGACCCCAATCGCGCAAACCTTCTACCCTAGCACGAATGATATATTGAATATTACCGAATGGTCCACCGATGCCGAAAACATCGTTCAAAATCAAGCCATGGTATGACGGCGAAGGCTCTGTAAATTGTGGAAATTTACCATTACCCCAGTTAAAAGTTCCCCCATCAACAATCACTCCACCCATCGTAGTACCATGTCCTCCAATCCATTTGGTAGCAGACTCAACCACCACGTGAGCACCATGTTTGAGCGGTTGGGCAATAGCACCACCTGCACCAAAAGTATTATCTACTATTAATGGAATTTCATATTTGTTTGCCAAAGCAGCGAAGGCCTCAAAATCAGGCACACTAAAACTTGGGTTTCCAATAGTTTCCAAATAAATCAATTTGGTACGGTCATCAATCAATTTTTCAAAACTCGACACGTCATCGCCATTGGCAAAACGAGCCTCCACACCGATATTCTTGAAGGAGTTTTTAAATTGATTATAGGTTCCGCCGTACAAGAACGAGGTCGTAACAAAGTTATCTCCTGCCGTTGTGATGTTATTAATCGCCAAGAACTGCGCCGCATGTCCCGAACTAACCGCCAAGGCTGCCACTCCACCTTCCAATGCTGCAATTCTTTTCTCGAATACGTCATTGGTTGGGTTCATAATACGAGTGTAGATGTTACCAAACTCCTTCAAGGCAAAAAGATTAGCGCCATGTTCAGCACTATTAAAAGAATAAGAAGTTGTTTGATAAATAGGTACTGCTCTTGAGTTAGTTGTTGGGTCTACTTGCTGACCTGCGTGCAGTTGGAGGGTTTCAAATTTCATATCAAAGGGTTTTTAAGGGCAAAGCCAATAGGTTTCTGTTTTAGAAGTAATTGGAACAACAATACATCTACTGCATTGCCAAGGTTTTGTTTCTTTTTTTAATGCATTTTTCCTAAAAGAATAATCACAATCAAATATACCTATATATTTATTAAACTACAAAAACTATAGATTAAATTATTTCCAAGAACCATTGTAATCAAAAAAGGACAAAATTTAGCTAATCGGTAATTATTACCATTAAAACTACATTTCACACCACATATATTTCTTTTTTAACTTCTACCTTTGACATCATCAAACGAAGCCAATGTGAGTATGTCAGATAAAAAAATAAATTTCCCCATTTTAGATATTTGCACTTTATCCGAAACGAGAGATGAAGATTTTTTGGTGAGTAAATTTGGTGCCTATTTGGAGCGACACAAAAATCTTCATCATGCGCACCGACATAGTTTTTATCATTTGGTTTTCTTTACACAAGGTGCTGGCTTTCATACGATAGATTTTAGCAATTTTGATGTAAAACCTTACCAAATCTATTTCATGATACCCGGGCAGGTGCATAGTTGGAGTTTTGAAGGACCTATTGATGGTTATGTGGTCAATTTTTCAGAAGAATTTTTCCAGTCATTTTTATTGAAAGCAGAATATTTAGCTAATTTTTCATTTTTTAATAATATTGCACAAGACAGCGTCATCAATTTGAGTTTTCCACTCAATCAGAAGGTAAAAGGCTTTTTTGAAGAAATCCTTGAACAGGCGCAACAAAAACAACCTTTTGCTCATGACATGATAAAAAGTTTGTTGATACAAATGTTTATTGCCATAGACCAGCAAACCATTACTGAGAAGCCCAAAAATATTCCGCAGTTTAACTACACCTTGCTAAAGAATTTTCAAAAGTTGATTGAAAAACATCATACTACCCTAAAATTACCGATGGAATACGCAGAATTATTATACATTACACCTAACCATTTGAACGCACTTTGTAAAGAGCACTTGGGCTTACAAGCGGGCGAGGTAATTCGTAACAGAATTGTGTTGGAAGCAAAAAGATTATTAGTCAATAAAAATACAAGTATCTCAGAAATTGCCTATTATCTCAATTTTGCTGACAATTCTTATTTCTCCAAGTTTTTTAAAAAACACGTGGGATCAAGTCCAGAAGAGTTTAGAAAGAAGATTTAAGTTTTTTGTTGAAGGCATAAGGCAACAGGCACAAGGCAAAGAGTGTTAAATCGTTTTTTAATAACAATAGATATATTTTTACCGAAAGCTTTATAATTTAATTTTGCCCACTAACTTATTATTTTCTACCTAAAGCCTACGGCATACAGCTTAAAGCACATAAATACAATTTTGTTTCATATAAATATTTTTAGTCATGAACGAATATCAAAATATAAAACTCGATGTCGAAAGAAGTAAAACACGTGCGATGATAGAAATGCGTTGTCCGCAATGTCGCCAAGGAAAAATGTTTAAATATGCTAACTGGCGCGTTGACAAATTTGACGAGATGCACGATAACTGTCCTGTTTGTGGGCTACATTTCGAGGTAGAACCTGGCTTCTGGTATGGTGCTATGTTTGTGAGCTATGGCTTTTCGGTAGCGATATTGGCTATCATGGGTGTTGTAATCTATTGGGGCTTCAACGATCCTTCGGTTTTGGGTTATATTGTTCCTATTCCAATTGTATCCTTGATTGCGGTACCATTCAATTTTAGAATGTCGAGAAGCGTATTCTTACATCTATTTGGTTTTGTCAAATACAAACCAGAGCAAACAGCATAGAAATCTTTTCCCTTGTTATATAAAATAATTCCTCAAACAATTGAGTGATTTACAATTGAGTGAATGAGTGATTGTGTGAAAATTTGTTTTCAATCAGTAGAGACGCAATGATTGCGTCTCAAGCCAAGTGAAATCTAGTATGGTAGCATCAAAAAAGCGGTCGAAAAAATATTTTTTCGACCGCTTTTATTGAAATTTATAAAGTCATCCAAGTCTCAAAATGCTGAATGAATCATGTTTGAAGGTTCTAAGTTTTAAAACTTTTGAAAAAATGAGTCCAAGACTAAGTCTTGAACTAGGTTTTTTAATTCAATAATAAAGCCCTGTAACTTTTGTAATTAAGGTATCTTTTGACTCAGGTTTAAAAGCTCCATTCTTCAATCTTTCGTAATTAAAAAAACTTTTGTCTCGACTAGAAATTATACATTCCCTCCAAGGCTGGGACTTGTATAAGAAATAGAGTATCTCATTATTATACTTCACCACAAGAATATTTTGGTGAGAAATAACTTCTCCATCAGTGTAAATCTCGATTAGGTAAAATTCCTGATAAGGCGTATTATTGGGCACATCCCTCATATACTTGAAAAAGGTTGCCCTTTGGTAATAATCAACACTATCGCTTAGAAAGTGAGATAGATTATTTTTTTTCAAATTACGTGTATTGAAGTCTTGCCAATTAATTACCTTAAAAAAGGTTGATAGCAATACTTCATCCTTTTTATGGTTACACTTTTGAAAAAAAACGATAAATAGCATCATTGTAACGAAACCAAGATACCTCATAAAATTGGGCATTTTCCCTATTCTGTTTAAAACACAATATATATTCTAAACCTTCTACTTTAAGAATTCCAAGTTTTAAACTTTTGAAAAAGTAGTCCAAGACCAAGCCTTGGACTAGAGTTTACATTCGTTTTACTTTATGTCTATATATCGGATAGGTAAATTCCAGCCTTCAATAGAAATTTGAGTTGGTTGAGCACCTGCTTTTGCCTCTAAAACTACTTTCTTGGTTGTTTTTGGCGTAATCGAAACATAATTATCATCATAGAAAGTTGGCAAGATACGCTCTTTAGTTTGGGTATTTACCAAGGAAACACGATTGAAGAATGCTATAGTTTTTTCGTCTTTGTTCGTCAGGCTCACTTCTATTTTATCTCCTGAAATACGTTTGGCAATCACTTCCAAATTGGCAGATGGCATAGTTTGTAAACCAGAATATTTACCTTCAGCATTCGGATACCAATAGAAGTTATCACTTACAATCTTCTGATTTTCGTCCAATAATTGTAGTGATAAAAATGACCCATCTTTTGCGCCTAACTCATCTAAGATGTTTTTAACGGATAAAATCTTCTTAATGGATGTCGCCTCGATGTAGGTAAATACTTTGGTGATAAGTTTGGAATTACCTTTAGTGTCATAAGCTGTAGCCACCAGCATCAAATTTCGTTTGGCAGTAAAATCATTATTCACCATCATCAACATGCCATCAATTGGATTTGCCATGATATGCACCAATTCACTACCGCTACGCAATCCATACAAACAAGCATTTGGGTCAAGATAATAGTCATACATTTGTCCACGCATGGCAGTCCAAGGGTTTTGGGTTTTCCAAATAATAACTCCTGTGTACCAATCCCACTGATGAGCACTAAAACCTTCCATCAAACCACGATACTGGTCGTAGTTGACTAGCTGTGCCTTCAAACCAAAATCTTTAATGTCCTTTGGCTTACCGTAAGGGTCGATAAACTGATTGTAGCCCACACCCGTGTAAGTATGGTATGTCCAAACGGTATCTGGCTTTGTGCCTGAGTTATGGTATGGCACTTTTAAATTTTCTTCTGGAATAAATCTTTTCAATGATTCATAGTCCCCTGTCCCTACCGAACCTACTTCAGAGTTGAATGGGAAAGTGCGCTGTTGCCAAAATACCTCCAAAGGTTGAATTCCATAAGGGCCGTCGCCGTTACCACCAAGAAAGTTGTAAGACATCGCATCTGAGTTTGAATAGTCTACAAACCAACGAGTTCCGTCGAGTTCTGGTAAAATTTTATCACGCAATGGCACTAAAATATCTTCAGGAGGTGTAATTTCATTTCCTCCGCACCACATAGCAAGCGAAGGGAAATTGCGTACCATTTTAATCATATCTGCTGCCGACTCCAAAAACAAAGGATGATTGTCTGGATATTTACGACGTGTCCATTGGTCTTCTTTTTTCATAGGATCAATCCAACGACCATTGCAGTCGCCCGACATCCAGAAATCTTGAAATACCAATAAACCGTATTTGTCACAAGCTTCATAAAACTCTGGACGCTCTACCAATGCCCCACCCCAAATACGAATCAAATTCAGGTTCATATCTCTATGGTAGCGAATTTCGGCATCATAGCGTTCTTTTGAAAAGCGTAACATCGCATCAGAGATAATCCAGTTACCACCTTTGATAAAAATCTTTTGACCATTTACGGCAATCTGACGGCTTTGGGTAGTAGTATTCCATGAGGTTTGAATTTCGCGAATACCTACTTGAAGTTTCTCAAAATCGGAAACTTTTTGACCGTTTGGTGTAAAACTAAACTCAGCATCATATAAATTCTGAGCGCCATAACCTGCTGGCCACCACAACTTTGGATTGCTTACAATCAAGTCTTTGATTTTGTAGGTTTTGCTCGATTTGGCTGGTAATGTTAGTTTTTCGGAGACGGTTTGTCCATTAATTTTAAAAGTCAATATTCCAGAAACTGGGCTATCGCTGGTATTTTCCAAATCTGCGGTGGTTCTCACCGTAGCTGGTTGTTGCGTACCTTCTGGTGTACGAACACCCGACACAAGGGTAATTACATGAGGATCCTTGAGGTTGACTAAGCCTGTTTTTTCAATCTGCACTTTGTCCCAAATACCTGTATTTCGGTCACGAATCGGGCGAATCCAGTCCCAACCTGCGGTGTATTGTATGGCTACATTTTTGGCGATTGTTCCATCGCCACCTTGTCCACCATTTGGATTGCCAGGAGAGTTAGAAGGATATACAATGACTGCCAAGCGGTTTTTGCCATTGATTGCCAACAAGTTAGTAATATCAAATGCTTTGCGCAAAAACATCCCTTCGAATGGCTCTTTATTGACTTTCTGACCATTGACGAAGATTTCGCAAGAGTAGTTGATTCCTCTAAATTTCAACCACACTTTTTCTCCTGATGCAGGCTTTTTTTCCTCAAAATCCTTTACAAACCAATAGGTATAATACTCCTTTCCGACATGATACACATCAGGAATTTTCTCATTATTGAGTCCATAAAATGGATCAGGAATTTCTTTGTTAGCTAATTGAGTCGTCAAAACCGTTCCCGGAACTACCGCAGGTTTCCAAGTAGAAAGGTCAAATTGAGGACTAGAAATCTGCGTACCCGAAGCCTGAATAGTGTTTGCTTTGGTACATTTCCAACCTTGGTTTAGCTCATAACTTTGTTGCGCCATAGCTGGCAAAAAGCCAACTGAAAGCAAACAAGTCTTAAGCGCAAGTTTCATTTTTTGTTTGAACGAATACATAAATTTAGATTTAAGAAAATTGGGAATTATTGAGAGTGAAACCCTTCCTTTTGCTCAATGGGCATTTTTCTCAGTATTATTTTTATATTAAATATACCTAAAAAAAGCCTAGACATCGACGGAAAGGAAGTATTTCAAATATAGGTATTCAAGAAAAGTAATTAACCTGAATTATCTGGAAAATCTATTCAATCAATGATTATTAATGTTAGCACATGACACTTTTTATCCGAAAAAATGAAACCTTGTTTCCTCAAAAATCACTCAATTCTATAATCATGAAACGTATTATATCGCTCCTCAGCGCTGGAATTCTTTTGAGCAGTATTTCTTTATTGGCTCAAACGCAAAAGCTTCGCTGTGAATATTTAGAAAATCCCTTAGGAATAGACCAAACAGCACCACGATTCGCTTGGGAGTTTAGGGCAAAGCAAAATCCTGTCGCAGTCAAAATCTGGGTTAACACCGATTCGCTAGCATTGGTAAAAGGTCGTAATAATACATGGGTATCGGCTAATATCTCCTCATCCCAACAGTTAGCCACTTATGCAGGCAAACCTTTACAATCTTTCCAGAAATACTATTGGAAATTGGTCGATAAAAACAATCAAACGCTGAGTGCCATTGCTAGTTTTGAAATGGGTATGCTTCAGCCATCCGACTGGAAAGGTGCATGGATAACTGATGGGCAAGGGAAAGAGGAAAAAAATGCGCCCTATTTTAGAAAAGCCTTCGAAGCAAAAAAAGAAATTGTTTCAGCTCGCGCCTATATTGCGGTGGGTGGCTTGTATGAGTTAAGTATCAATGGACAACGAGTAGGCAATCACCGCCTCGACCCGATGTACACTCGTTTCGACAGACGAACCTTGTACGTAACGTATGATGTTACGATGCACTTACAACATGGGAAAAATGCCATTGGTGTATTATTAGGCAATGGCTGGTATAATCACCAATCTACAGCGGTTTGGTTTTTTGATAAAGCTCAATGGCGTAATCGTCCCACTTTTTGTTTGGATGTACGCATTACCTACAAAGATGGCTCAGTTGAAACCATTAGTTCTGGCAAAGATTGGAAAACTTCAGAAAGCCCAGTAACATTTAACAGTATTTACACAGCAGAGCACTATGATGCAAGACTCGAAAAAACAGGATGGAATTTGCCCAACTATGATGACAAAACATGGAAAGATGTCATTTATCGAGCAGCGCCTTCTACCCATATTGTAGCACAAGCGCTTCATCCGATTAGGCACACGAATGAAATTTTGAGCAAAAATTTAAAAACATTTTCAAAACAAAACTATGTATTTGATTTAGGCGAAAATATTTCGGGCGTTTCCTCGATAACCGTAAAAGGTAATGCAGGAACTGTCATAAGACTAAAGCATGGTGAAAGATTATTGCCAGACGGACACGTTGACCAATCAAATATTGATGTGCATTATCGTCCTACTGACGACAAAGACCCTTTTCAAACGGACATCTTTATTTTGAGCGGAAAAGGAGAAGAAACCTTTACCCCAAAATTCAATTACAAAGGTTTTCAATATGTGGAAGTCAATAGTTCAGAACCAATTGAGCTTGTGCAAAATAGTATAAAAGGCTATTTTATGCACTCAGATGTCCCAGCTATTGGAAAAATTACAAGTTCGAATCCAACCTTGAATAAAATCTGGGCTGCTACTAATCGCTCCTATTTGTCTAATCTTTTTGGCTACCCAACCGACTGTCCTCAAAGAGAAAAAAATGGTTGGACAGGCGACGCCCATATTGCCAGCGAAACAGGTCTATATAATTTTGACGGTATTACTATTTATGAAAAATGGCTAGCCGACCACCGTGACGAACAACAGCCCAATGGCGTGCTTCCATCAATTATTCCAACGGGAGGATGGGGTTATGAATGGGGCAACGGACCAGATTGGACAAGTACAATCGCCATTATTCCTTGGAATATCTATTTGTTTTATGGAGATAGCAAACTGTTAAAAGACTCTTATGAGCCTATCAAACGCTATGTTGACCATATTACCGATATCAGTCCTAATGGATTATGTACTTGGGGATTAGGCGATTGGGTTCCTGTAAAATCCAAAACACCTGTAGAATTAACCTCAACGGCATATTACTTTGTGGATGTAACTATTTTGGCAAAAGCTGCCAAATTGCTCGGAAACCAAAGTGATTACCTTAAATATTCAGCCTTAGCAGAAAAGATTAAAAAGGCATTTAATCAGAAATACCTGAACGAGCAAACTGGCATTTATGGTGCAGGAGTACAAACAGAACTCAGTGTTCCACTTTATTGGGGCTTAGTTCCTGAAGCTTTGAAGTCAAAAGTAGCGAAAAACTTAGCTGATAGAGTTGCCCAAGACAATTATCACTTAGACGTAGGTTTGTTGGGAACAAAGGCTATTTTGAACGCATTAAGCGAAAATGGATATGCTTCTGTTGCTTACAAAGTTGCTTCACAAGAAAGTTACCCATCATGGGGCTGGTGGATTGTGAATGGTGCTACAAGTTTGTACGAAAACTGGCCTATTGACGCCAAATCGGATATTTCGATGAATCATATTATGTTTGGAGAAATTGGCGCGTGGCTATACAAAGGCTTAGCAGGAATTTTCCCAGACGAGCAAGGGGCTGGTTTTAAAAGCATTATTCTTAAACCCAATTTTGTTGAAGGTTTAGCAACATTCTCAGCGGATTTCGAATCCCCAAGAGGTTTGATTCACTCTGAATGGGAACAAAAAGGTAATACAGTAATTTATAAAATCGTAGTGCCATCAAATGCCTCCGCTAAAGTACAATTACCAGAAGGATACAAGGTAAAAAGCATTAATCAAAAAGCTATCTCGACTCCACAAGTAGGTCTTTTATCTGCTGGTGAATATACCTTACTCATTGAAAAATAGAGATTGGGCAGAGATATTCTGAACACGCCTAGCAAGGCTTTAGAAAAATGTGCCACGCATTCATCTCAATGGAATTAAAATAATCCCTAATTTTGTTCTATTCGTGCAAGTCTGCTAGGTGTGTTGTTTAGATTACCAATTATTATGAAGTTTCAAAAAGTTATTTTTAGTACTATATATCTACTTTTGTTAGGCCCTTGGCTACATGCGCAAATCAGATTTGAGGTGCATATTCCAGCACAGGACCGTTCAAAAAATCTTCCTATTTTTATAGCTTGTAGTTTCAACAATTGGTCTCCTGGCGACCCTAATTTTCGATTAGAATCGATTGGAAATAATACATACGCCATTGACCTTCCTGATACGCTTTCTTATTTTGAATACAAATTTACCCAAGGCTATTGGACCCAAGTAGAAGGTGATTCGCAAGGACATAGCCGCCCCAATCGGGTGTATGATAGACTGAAGGAACAAAACCCTCAACTTTTGAGCCTTCAAATCGAAGGATGGGAAGCCCGTCCTACCTATCGTTTTTACATCAAAAGCCTTCCTAAAAATACGCCTCAAGATGCGAGTATTTATATTTCTGGGAACTTCAATAATTGGGACCCTGGCAATGAAAGCTACAAACTTCAAAAGCAGTTTGATGGGACTTATAGGGTAACTGTTTCTACAGAATTAGAAAAACTAGAATACAAATTTACGAGAGGAAATTGGGAGACCGTTGAAGGTCAGGAAAACGGGAAAGCTTGTCCTAACCGTGCGCTGTATCGCAAAAGTGACTTCCGATTGGAAGAAATTCCAGTAGATATAAAAGGTTGGGAGGATCTTACGGGGACCTTCAATTTTTACTCAATATACGATTTACTCATTCTATTTTCGGCGTTTCAATGTATTTTGCTATTGGTTGCTATTCCAACTATGCAAGACTACAATCGCAAGGCCAATCAATGGCTATTGCTCTCTATCGCCTTTACGGCTATTGTCCTAATTATGAAAACATTGACAGGCTACAGAGTTATAGCAGAACAATACAGTCGCCTGCTGTTGATTCCTGATTTTGCCTTGTTTTTGTATGCCCCTTTATTCTATTTTTATTTACAAAAACTTCTTTTCAAAACACCTCAAATGCCTGTAAAATGGTGGTTACATTTTATTCTACCCATTTTTCAGGTATTGGTATATATGCCCTTCATGCTATTGGGTTCGAAAGAGTTACTCATTAAGTTATTGAACAAAGAGCAAGACCTTCATTTCGTTTCAGTGATTGCAGGAACTATTTCGTGGTTTGTCAATATATTTTACTGGTTTATCAACTGGAAATCAGTCGAGGGATATAACAAACAATATCCAAATCAAGCATCAAATGAGCAAAATACTGATTATTTACATACTGTATTGATTCTTCAGGCGATATGCCTTGTATTATGGGCTTTTACAGGACTACTCATATTTGGCCAACGATTTTTTGCATGGGATACCGTTTTATTGGCAGACAAGAGTATCGATATTATTTGGTTGGCATTTTCGGCTATTCCCTATTTCTTGGGATATTTTGCCATTCACCAACCTGAGATTTTCAAAATAGTCAAAACTAGTCTTACTCAGGTCAATATTTTGCCCAATAAGGCATCAAATGATACGCCATCGGTATTGTCTAAATTACCAGAAATTTCACCCGAAATCATACCTCAAACAGAAGAAACTCCTGTACAAGACATTGAAAAAGATGCCAATCACGAGCAACTAATTGCTAGTTGGAAGGAAAAAATTGATGAGTTTATGAACTCAGAAAAGCCCTACACCAATGTAGGACTTACCCTAAATGAGTTGGCGGGAATGCTAAAAATCACACCACATTTGCTTTCGAAGGTAATTAATGAAGCGTATCAAAAAAACTTTTTTGACTTTATCAATTCCTACAGAATTGAGGAATTTAAAATTCGTTTTGAAGATCCTCGCAACAGACAATTCACCATGTTGGCCATTGCATTTGATGTAGGTTTTAATTCGAAAACCGCCTTCAATCGTGCCTTCAAAAAAATGACCTCCCAAAGCCCAAGAGAATATTTCTTCGACTCTCGTGTGGAGGAATAATTTAATTTTAGCAGGTATCATTTTAGAGGCAATGCATTGCGTCTAAAATGACACCTGCATTTAAAAAATAATCACTTATCCACTCAATCACGATTCACTCAATTATCAACCTCTCTGTATCTCTTCTAATTTCATTTACCATTTGTACAATTCCATCACTTTCTTGGTTTAAGTCGATATTCATAAAAATATCCCGTACCTTTGCAGTCTTTTTCAGCTAAAAATGAGAAAAATCTATCAAAAATAAGTACCATTTTATAAAGTGGACTATCCAAATAGTCATACAAAAGATTGAAAAACAACAAGTTGACTTTTATTTAAAAATAAATCTTCAAAAAGTACAAAATACAGAAAGTGGGACGACATGAGCCAGACAAGCATAGTACTTTTGTAAGAAAATATTTGAAAATTTCTCACACTTAGAGAAGACACATTTTTATAAACTAAAACTATTTCTCTCTTTTTGAGAGTAATGTACCAATTAATTATTATGAATTTTATTTACTTCCTCAACACTATTTCCCCTAAGATTCAACATCTTTTTGGGCAATTACATTTTCGAATTACACTTCATCTTTCCATATTTTTTCATTCCCTATCCCGAATGAAAAGCTTTCATTTTATAAGGTAAAATCTCAAAAAACCAGAACTATTGAAGGGCTTTTGAGATAGTCCAAATTCAATCCAATTATATTTTTCGGTAATGACGGAGTCGGCAAAAGTGGTTTTGCTGATAGCTCCTTGATTACCTTTTTTAAACCAATAATCCATTAACCAATTTCAATTTTATGTTTCAACAGAACTACGGAGAAGAATTAAAAAATTCTCGTTCGGAAGCTAGATTTTCTTTCGGTAAGAAACTCTGGCTATTGATGATGTTTAGCTGGGTGAGCGTAGCAGCTTTTGCCCAAAACAAGGTGACGGGTACTGTAAAAGATGCCAAAGATGGTTCACCACTTCCGGGGGTAACTATCCAAGTAAAAGGACAGACAAAAGGTACGCAAACAACAGGTGATGGTAAATACCAAATCAATGTCGCTGATAACACGGTATTGGTATTTAGTTTTATCGGAAAAGCAACGAAAGAAGTAACAGTAGGTAGCCAGACAGTGATTGACGTAAGCCTTGAAGATGATATAAAAACATTGGGAGAGGTTGTGGTAATTGGTTATGGTTCGCAAAAGAAAAAGGACTTGACGGGTTCTGTTGCGGCGATTAACTCAGAAGATTTTAACAAAGGTAACATTGCTTCGCCTGACCAATTGGTTGTAGGTAAAGTAGCAGGGGTTCAAATTACGTCAAACGGTGGTGCGCCAGGTGCTGGTAGTACAATCCGTATTCGTGGAGGTGCATCTTTGAATGCCAACAACGACCCACTTATTGTAATTGACGGTGTGCCTTTAGACAACTCAGGTATTTCTGGTGCGCCAAGTGCCTTGAGTTTGATTAACCCGAACGACATCGAGTCGATGAACATTTTGAAAGATGCTTCGGCAACAGCAATTTATGGTTCACGTGCTTCGAACGGGGTAATTTTGATTACTACTAAAAAAGGAAGCAAAAACGGTGGTTTGAAAGTAAACTTCAGCTCACAAGCTTCATTGGCACAAAGCACAGGCTTCACAAAAGTGCTTTCAGCTGACCAATTCCGCACAATGATTAATGAAAAAGGTACTGCTGCTCAAATCGCTGTTTTGGGAAAAGCAAATACTAACTGGCAAGAGCAAATTTATCGTAATGCATTAAGTTCTGATAATAACTTAAGCGTTTCGGGTTCTTTGAAAAGTGTTCCTTTCCGTGTATCGGTAGGTTATACTAACCAAGACGGTATCTTGAAAACTTCAAATATGGGTCGTACTTCTGCCTCTATCGGCATTTCTCCTACCCTTTTGAATAACCACTTGAAAATTGATGTGAATTTGAAAGGCTCAAACGTTGATAATACTTTTGCTAACACAGGTGCTATTGGTGCAGCTATTGCATTTGATCCAACTCAATCTGTTTATTCAGGCAATAACAACTACGGTGGTTATTGGGAATGGTTAAACTCAGACGGAAAACCAAATACGATTGCGCCACGCAACCCAGTTGGGTTGTTGAACCAAACTAGCGATAAAAGTACAGTTCAACGTAGTATTGGTAATATTCAATTGGATTACAAATTCCATTTCTTACCAGAATTACGTGCCAACTTAAACGCAGGTTATGATGTAAGTAAAAGTGACGGAACAAGATTTGTTCCTGCGACGGCGGCGGCTAACTATAGCACAGCAGGTGAGAAAACGGTTTATACTCAAAATAAGACCAACAAATTGTTTGACTTTTATTTGAACTATACCAAGGAATTGAAAGAGATCAAAAGTAGAATTGACGTAATGGCTGGTTACGAATACCAAGATTTCTTGACAGAAAGTACTAATATTAGAACAAACGCAGAAGGTTCAACGACTTATACCAATAGTCCATATAAGACACAAAACACTTTGGTATCATTCTTCGGTCGTATGAACTATACTTTTGACGATGCCTATTTGTTGACTTTCACAGTTCGTAGAGACGGATCTTCAAGATTTAACCCAGACAACCGTTGGGGTACATTCCCATCAGCAGCATTTGCTTGGAAATTGAATGAAATGTCTTTCTTGAAAAACTCAAATACCATTTCTGAATTGAAATTACGTGTAGGTTATGGTATTACTGGTCAGCAAGATATTGGTCAAAACTATGCGTATTTGCCAAGATATACTGCCTCTTTAGACAATGCTCAATACCAATTAGGTAACACTTTCTATACAACACTACGTGCTGAAGGTTATGATGCTAATATTAAATGGGAACAAACAGCTACGTCTAACGCAGGTATTGACTTTGCCTTCAAAAAAGCAAGACTTTCGGGTAGTATCGACTATTACTACAAAAATACAACCAACTTGTTGAATGTAATTCCGGTAGCTGTAGGTACAAACTTGACAAACCAATTGTTGACAAACGTTGGTTCAATGGAAAACCAAGGGGTTGAATTAGCCTTAAACTACAACCCAATTCATACGGACAAATTTGACTGGAATGTAGCTTTCAACGCAACATACAATGTTAACAAAATCACCAAATTGACTAACAACAACGACCCTTCTTACCAAGGTGTATTAGTTGGCGGTATTGCAGGTGGTGTAGGTAGTACCATCCAAATCCACTCAGTTGGTTATCCTGCTTATTCATTCTACGTATTACAACAAGCTTATAATTCAAACGGTAAGCCTATCGAAGGAGTTTATGTTGATAGAAATGGTGATGGTATTATCAATGTGGATGACCAATATCGTTACAAATCTCCAGCACCAAAAGTATTCTTAGGCTTCAACTCCCAAATGACTTATGACAACTGGAGCTTTGGCTTTGTGTTGCGAGGTAACATTGGCAATTACGTGTACAACAACGTAAAATCTTCGAACGGAGCCTATATCAACTTCCAAGGTTCGAACGGATACATCGCCAACCTTTCACCAAGTGTATTCGATTCTCAATTTGCGAAAAACCAGTTTTTCTCAGATTACTACATGGAAAATGCTTCATTCGTAAGAATGGAAAACATCACGTTGGGTTATACATTCAAGAAATTCTTGGGTAACAAAGTTAATATGCGATTGAATGCCACAGCACAAAACGTATTTACTATTACTAAATACACAGGCTTGAACCCAGAAGTTTCGGGTGGTATCGACAACAACGTGTACCCAGTACCACGTACTTACTCTTTAGGTTTGAACATAGGTTTTTAATCGAATTCAATCCAAGAGCGATAACAACAACTTAAATTTCCTATTCAAGTATTATTAAGGATACAAAGAAATGAAAACAAGATTTTTCAAAAATATAGCATTATTCGGAGGGTTAGCAGCCAGCTTATTGGTTAGCTCATGTACGGGTGATCTCGACAGAACTCCTTTTATTGAAGTAACATCGGCTACTGTGTACAACAACCCAGCAGCCTACAAACAAGCCGCTGCAAAATTATATGCAGGATTGGCACTAACAGGTCAAGAAGGGCCTGCTGGTAAACCTGATTTGGGCGGAATCGACGAAGGTTTCTCTAGCTACTTGCGTCAGTACTGGCAGTTACAAGAACTTCCGACCGACGAAGCTGTGATTGCTTGGGGCGATGCTGGCTTGCCAGAAATGAACACCATGCAATGGTCTTCAAACAACCCATTCGTAAGAGGTTTGTACAACCGTATTTTCTACCAAATTGCAGCTTGCAACGAATATATCCGTGAAGCAAGTGATGCCAAATTGAGTAGCCGTGGTATTACAGGAACTAACTTAACAGACGTAAAATACCTCCGCACAGAAGCTCGTTTCCTTCGTGCTTTGAGCTACTGGCATGCGCTGGATACGTTCGGAGGAAATGTTCCTTTCGTAACAGAAGCTGATGCAATTGGCTCTACATTACCAAAACAAACCAACGCTTCTGCTTTGTTTAATTACATCGAAACAGAATTGAAAGCTATTGAGCCTGATATGATGGATGCTCGTAAAAATGAGTATGCTCGCGCCGATAAAGCTGCTGTTTGGATGCTATTAGCCAAATTGTATTTGAATGCTGAAGCGGCTGGTGTTGGAGCAAAATACGCAGATGCTGCTACTTATGCTAAAAAAGTAATTGATGCAGGTTATAGCTTAGAGGCGAAATACACAAATCTTTTCAGAACTGACAACAACAATTCTAAAGAGATTATATTCCCTGTGGCGTTTGATGGTGTTCATACAAAAACTTGGGGTGGAATGACATTCCTAGTACATGCACCAGTAGGAGGTTCAATGTCGGCAGCATCGTTTGGTATCGATGGTGGCTGGGGTGGTTTGCGTACGACAAAAGCGTTTGTAAGTCTATTTGCTGACCCTTCTGGCAAAACTGATACTCGTGCGATGTTCTACACAGACGGACAAAAATTGGAGATTGAAGATTTGACTCAATTTTCAAATGGCTATGCGATTTCGAAATGGAAAAATATCTCTTCAACAGGTGCTCAAGGTTCTGACATTGTACACCCAGATACTGACTTCCCGATGTTCCGTTTGGCGGATGCGTATTTGATTTATGCTGAAGCAGCGGCTCGCGGTGCTGGCGATCGTACTTTGGCTTTGCAATATGTAAATGCACTTCGTACACGTGCCTACGGTAATACGAATGGAAACATTACGGCTGCCCAATTAACGGCTGACTTTATTTTGGACGAGCGTGCTCGTGAATTATACTGGGAAGGTTCTCGTCGTACTGACTTGATTCGTTTTAACAAATACACTTCAGCTACGTATGTTTGGCCTTGGAAAGGTGGCGTAAAAGACGGTAAATCAGTAAGTGATTTCTTGAAAGTTTACCCGATTCCATCTACAGACCTTACTGCTAATCCAAACTTGAAACAAAATACAGGATACTAAGGAGTGAAGAGTTTTTGAGTGTGGAGTTTTGAGTTTTTGATATTTTCAAGGCTCCACACTCAAAAATATCAAAGCTTCTAAATTAAGTAAGAGGAAAGATTAAATGAGTGTCTGACAATTGATATTCGATTAACCAATAACTTCCTTTTACTTGAGCATTAGTGCAAAATAAGATTTGATCAATTTTGAGTGTAAAATATTGATAAATAAAAAAATACATTCGCAATTCACAACTCATAATTCAGCACTAATACTTTCCTGATCAAAGTCAACTTTAACATAATTGGACTCAGAAATGAAAAAGATATTTAGTACTTCTTTAATCGTTATGGCTTCTCTATTTGTTTTCACTTCTTGTGAAAAAGAAGAGGACAAAGCCATCTTGAATACGAATGCTGTGCCTTCGATTCAACTTTCAGCAAACACGGTGGTGTTGACCAAAGACAATGCTGATAAAGATGCAGTAACACTTTCTTGGCCAAAACCAGATTATGGTTTTTCTGCAGCGGCGTCTTACACAATTTTGATTGATAAAAAAGGTGGTACTTTCGTAGCTCCAGTTTCTATCACAACGAATACAGGACTTACCAAAACCTTCAAAACGTCGGAATTAAATGCTATTTTGATTAAGTTAGGCTTAGTTGCTGGAACTGCTGGAGATATCGATATCCGTGTGGTTTCTAATGTGGGTGATAATACTTCAAAAACGTCTTTCACTTCTCCAACAATTTCATTGAAAGCAACCCCATATTTGGATAAGCTTGATTTAACTACTATTTGGGGTGTAGTTGGAAGTGCTGCCGTTAATGGTTGGAATGGTCCAGATATGCCTTTCTACAAGACTGACAAAACCGATGAAATCGTAGCATATGTTACATTGTTAGATGGCGAAATCAAATTCCGTAGCAACAACAAATGGGATGTAAACTACGGTGATGATGGTGCTAATGGTACATTAGAATCTGGTGGTGCTAATATCAAAGTAACAGCGGGTACATACAAAATCACGTTCAATACAGCTTCTTTAACTTATACAATCGAGAAATATTCTTGGGGCTTAGTAGGAAGCGCCACGCCTAGCGGTTGGAATGCACCAGATGTTCCTTTAACTTATGACCCAACTACTGACACATGGAAAGCAACAGCTTTCTTAAAAGCTGGAGAAATCAAAGTGCGTAAAAACGAAGATTGGGGTGTAAACTACGGTGGCACTGCTGGAACCTTGGTACTTAGTGGCGATAATATTGCGGTTACTGAAGGAAATTACAATATTACTATCGACTTCAAGAAAATGAAATTTACGGTTGAAGCTACTAAGCCTTGGGGTGTTGTAGGTGATGCTGCTCCAAATGGTTGGAATGGTCCAGATGTAAAATTCCGTCCTGATTTTTACACTGAAAACGTTTTTGTGATTGATAATGTAACTTTAGGAACAGGTGAAATCAAGTTTCGCTACAACGACGCATGGGCAGTAAACTACGGCGATGATGGTGCTGATGGAAATTTGGAAGCTGGCGGTGCTAACATTAAAGTTACAGCTGGTAAGTATAAAATCATCCTTGATTTGTCTAATGCTAGCAAGCCTAAATACACATTGACCAAAAAGTAATTGTACCCTAAGTCAATATAACAAAAAGCAAAGTGGTTTAGCACAATAAATCACTTTGTCTTTTTGCCCTAGCATATTCCCCCCATACCTTTCATGAAAAAGCTATTTTTATTGGGCATTATTTTGCTCAGTACCTTCAATCCTTTTGCCCAAACCAAAACCCCAGAAGTATGCTATGAGATTTTTGTACGCTCATTTGCAGACTCTAATGGCGATGGAATTGGTGACATCAACGGGATTACTTCGAAGCTAGATTATCTTAAATCACTTGGCGTCGATGCGCTATGGTTAACTCCTGTCAGCAAATCTCCTTCCTACCATAAATATGACGTGGTAGATTACAAATCAATCGACCCTGAATTTGGTACGATTGAGGACTATAAAAAACTAATCGCAGAGGCACACAAACGTAAAATCAAGATTATCAAAGACTTTGTCATCAATCATACAAGCGATAAACATCCTTGGTTTTTGGAAGCAAAGAAAGGAAAATCAAACCCTTATCGTGACTATTACGTTTGGATGACGCCCAAAATGATTGACTCATTGGGTATTGCTACTCGCGAGCAAGCAGGTGGTTCTTGGGAAGTTACGCCTTGGCATTTTGCCCATAAAGACGACACTGAAAAGTACTATGCTTTGTTTTGGGGTGGTATGCCAGACTTGAACTATGATAATCCTAAAGTTCGTAAAGAAGTTTACGAGGCGGCAAAATATTGGTTAAAAGAAGTAGGTGTTGATGGCTTTCGTTTGGATGCAGCCAAGCATATCTATCCAGATTGGGAAGCAGAGAAAAGCCATGCTTTTTGGCAGGAGTTCAGAAAAGAAATGACTTCTTTAAAGCCAGACGTATATATTGTAGGTGAGGTTTGGACTTCAGCAGACAAAGTTGCGCCATACTTCAAAGGGTTGCCAGCTAACTTTCACATTGATGAAGGATTTGCGATTCAAAAAGTAGTAAAAGAAGAGAAAGACGATAATTTGATTCAAAAAATCTTATCTGACTACAAAGCATTCGGCTCTCAAAATCCAGATTTCATCGACGCCACCATTATTGATAACCATGACCAAGACCGTATTGGTACAGTGATGAACGACGATGTCAACAAAATGAAAGTAGCGGCTCAATTGCTTCTTTCCTTACCAGGACAACCATACATTTATTATGGCGAAGAGCTAGGGATGTTAGGCAAAAAACCTGATGAAAACATTCGTGAACCATTTCTTTGGGAAAAAGAAGCTAGTGATAAGGCTCGTACAAAATGGATGAAACCTGTTTTTACCACTGAAAAAATAGTTCGTCCACTTTCGGAGCAAAGCAAAGATCCAAATTCTGTTTTTAGTACTTACAAAAACCTGATTGCTTTCCGTAGAAGTCAACCAGCGATGCGTCAAGTAATTCGTCCGAATTTACAAGAAAGTGCTATCAAACAAGAGGGGATTTTGGCTTTTGTCAGAAATCATCCTTCAGGCAATTTGTTGGTGATTCATAACCTTACAGGCAAAGCTCAGGATATCCAATTGCCATCATCAGAACAAAAATACAAAGCAGTGGTATTTACGACTTCTGGCAAAAAAGGAGCACTAAACTCCACAAAAGTTACAGTTCCAGCGTTTGGAATGGTAGTTTTGAAATAGTCTTTTGCCCCAAAAAACATAAAATATAATTGGTACAAAAGGAATAGTTCGCACCTTATAAAAAGCCATCCAATTGGATGGCTTTTTGCATTTTTCCAATAAACCCAAAAACTGTACTTCATGCAACATACTATCGTGTTAGTGACATGGCACCTCTCCTATTTCATAGACAATGTTAAACCGAAAACGTTTACAAAAAAAAATCCTAAAAAATCTCAAAGCAAAGTTTGTTAGTTCTCTATAATTGTCACAACTTTCCTTAAGAACCTCTCAAAACCGTCTCCATGACCACAAAAATTGAGATTTAGTTTCGAAAAACATTTTCAAGAAAATATAACTTTTTTAAGAACCATGAGTATCCTCCAAATGTTTGATTTAACAGGAAAAGTAGCCCTAGTGACAGGCTGTAAAAAAGGTATTGGTAAAGCTATGGCTTTGGCTTTGGCAGAAGCTGGCGCTGATATCATTGGTGTTTCGGCATCTTTAGAATTAAGCGGTAGCCAAGTGGAACAAGAAGTAGTAGCTTTAGGACGTAATTTCAAAGCATACCAAGCTGATTTTGGCAAACGTGATTCTTTGTACAGTTTTATCGAACAAGTAAAATCAGATTTTCCTGTCATTGATATTTTGGTGAACAATGCTGGTTCTATTTTGCGTAAACCTGCGGCGGAGCACCCTGACGAATACTGGGATGAAATCATCGAAATCAACCTTAATTCGCAATTTGTTATCACACGTGAAATTGGTAAATCAATGGTTGAGCGTGGTAGTGGAAAAGTAATTTTTACTGCATCATTATTGACTTTCCAAGGTGGTATCAATGTGCCAGGATATGCTGCTAGTAAAGGTGCCATTGGCAGCTTGACCAAAGCATTCGCTAACGAATGGGCAAGCAAGGGCGTAAATGTAAATGCTATCGTGCCAGGATATATTGCAACAGACAATACCGAAGCACTTCGCAACGACCCAGAACGTTCGGCATCTATTTTGAGCCGTATCCCTGCCAACCGTTGGGGTACACCAGATGACTTTAAAGGTGCAACTTTATTCTTAGCTTCTCAAGCTTCTTCTTACGTACACGGAAGCACGCTTATCGTAGACGGCGGCTGGATGGGTAGATAATCAAGTGTGGAGTATTGAGTTTTGAGTGCTGAGTTTTGAAAAATTAAGTGTTGGAAAATGAGTCATCTCTAATTGAGTGATTGAGCGATTTAGTGATTATTTTTAATAGATATTTCTAATTATTGGACAAAATTGAAGTTCCTAGTTCAAGACTTAGTCTTGGACTTACTTTTTTAAACAGTTTAAAACTGTTTAAAAAAGTAAGTCCAAACATCTGAATCACCCATTCTCGTTTTGTCCAGTAATCTGATGAATTTTACTAGTAGAGACGCAATGATTGCGTCTTAAGCCGAGGAAAATCTAGCATTGTAGCATCAAAAAGCGGTCGGGAAATATTTTCCGACCGCTTTTTTGATGAAAACTTGGAGAATAATCCCAATCTTAAAATTCGGGACGACTCATGTTTTAACATAATCACCCAATTCCACACTCAAAACTCAACATTCAGCATTACATTTCCTCCTCCTCGCCTGCCAAACTCCATATCATGGCATAACAAAAAGCTACAAAAAGACCATATTCTACCACAAACATCCACGTAATACGATAAGTCATCGACCGCAATACATACTCCACAAGAGAGAAAGGTTGTGCGATGATATCCCATGAGTTCCAACGTTCAATTCTTCCCAAATAGATACCATAGCCACTTAAAGCAATGGAAGTGATCAACGCAATCCAACTTATCTTTTTGGAAGTATATTTCGCCCACAACTGTTTAATCCAATACATAGAAATCATTCCTGCGAATAAAGCTGACATGGCGTATCCGAAGAAAGTTAACTGTTCGTGCCAATACAAGCCCGAATCATATTGTGGAAATAGGTGTACAAAATCAGTAATGATATATGGTGCATTTGGAAAAAATGCCAGCCAGATAATACTTGAAATCACTAATTTAGATAAGGTTACTTTCCCTTGATCAGACTGTCGCTGCAACCAAACCACACAAAAAAGTGGTACCCATGCCAGGAACAAATTCCAGTTAATGCCCCACATATATAAATCAGAATATACCACTACCCTTGTAGCAAAAAGCAATACGGCAAAGCCAGACATTAGCATCAAGGAGAGAATAACTCTCTCCTTGCGTTTTGAAATAAATAATTTTCCAAACATAAATTAAAAGTACTTTGAATTACAAAGTTTAGATTTAAAAAAATAGAGCGTGTAAAAACTAGATACTAGGCTTGCTCAGTCCTTGAAAAAAAGGGATAGGTCGGGCAAAAGTCAAGTGTCTATTCATGAGAACTAAATTGTTTAATCGTGATTAATCGATTGCCAATAGGGCGATAGGGTTCAAACTATTATTATATACATCCAAAGTAGGTGCTTACCAAAATAAGTAGAATATGAAAAGGTGTGTTAGTTTCCAGCAAATGGGGTTCCAAAAATACCTACTGCCAATTCTACCCAAATCAAGAAAAAGATGATAAATAAGATAGCTCCAGCAATAAACCGTGTTTTGAAAGTTTTAAATTTTCTTAGTAAAAGCTCAAGCGTAACGCCAGTACCACTCAATAAAACTCCTGCCACAATAAAGTCAAATACCGACCATTGAACTTCATTGGTAAACTGCATGGCAATCAGAGGAATCAGTAAAATCGATAAAGATCCTCCCAAAATTAAGGCTAATCTCCTCGTTGGAGTCAGCTCAAATGCATTATTTTTTTCCATAAGTAATTGATTTTAAATATATTAAGTTAAAATTTTATAAGTAGTTCAAAATTAATGATATGTCCGTGTTGTATTGTGGAGGAACCCTGTTATTATGAGTAAAATCTAATAACTGATTCCCCATTAACGAATAACTTTTTACTTACTTCAACACTCTCCTCTCAAAATTTCGCGCTTATTTCATTCCTTTCACTAATTCTTCTAAAGCCGCCAAATGGCTCTGAAATGCTTCTCTCCCCTCTTGAGTTACCTGAAAGGCTGTATTTGGCTTTTTTCCAATAAAACTTTTGCGTACTATTATGAACTGCTCTTTTTCTAAAGCAGCAATGTGTGAAGCCAAGTTTCCGTCTGTTAGTGCCAAAGTTTCTTTGAGTTCACCAAAATCAACCCAGTCGTTTACCATCAAAATTGACATTATACCTAACCGAATTCGACTCTCAAAAGCTTTATTTAACTGTGTTATAAAGTTCTTCATTCTATCCTTCTATCCTAGTTTTCGTACTTTCGATAGAGCAAAATTCCATACAAAATATGTAAAACCCCAAATCCAAAAGCCCAAAAGAACAATCCTATATAATAATCATTCATAAAACCCGAAATAATTCCTAAGACCACTTCAGCAATTCCTAGGTATCGGATATCATTATAGGTATACTTCGAAGCATTAATTAAAGCTAATCCGTAAAATAACAAGGTGGCTGAATCTATCAAATGTGGTGCATTTTGCAATAAAATGATGCAAAATAATCCCCCTGCCACCAAGGGTAGCATTAGATTCGCTAGTAATCTTTTAGAAGCTGTATTCCAGAGAGTTTGCTTATTTTTCTTAACTCTTTTGTAGGTTAGGACAAAAGCAGCAATTAAGGTCAAAACTAAAGTTGATACCCCAATTTTTACTAAATCTGACAACAGTGCTTGATTCTCAAGCAAACGATTATAGCTTCCGTTATAATCTCTTGAAATGCGAAAATAGGCCAAACCTGAAGCAATTAAACCAAACGTTCCTGCAAAAACGCCACTGAGTCCACTTAGCGATAAAAATCTGGTGGAGCGCTCCATCATAGCTCTAATTTCTGCAATGTCTTCTAAATGTTGATTCATATCCAATTTTTAAAAGTACTTTGTAATGCAAAGTTGATAATTAAAAAAGATTTTCCAAAATTTCGGTTTAATATTTTTCTAAAAATGGAGAGATTTTTGTTAGTAGAGACTAAAATTGATACTTTCGAGCTACCAAATCTTGCATTTGTTTGCCCAAACCCTTACCTATATCATGACGATCAAGCAAATTTTCATCCTTACAATTTTGCTCTTTACAAGCAATATGATGTTGGCGCAAACGCCAAAAAGTAAAAAAGTAGTTACCCAATTTTTTGTAAAAGCAATCGACGAACAAACAAAAGAAGAGTTACCCGTAGAACTTGACATTAAGCTATATAAAGCTAAAAAGACGTATCAAGGCAAAAATGAGCCGTTTTTGAGTCCTTTTATGTTTTTGCTTTACGAATCCGATACGGTAGAAGTTAAAAGTAAAGTTGACGGCTACTATTCCTACACCGAATTGTTGATAGCGTCTTGCGATACCTGCCCTATCTATCAGCATACGGTAACAATGGAAAAAAGGAAACCACTTTTTGAAAATGCTAAAGTAAACGACATCGTAAAATTAGACAAAATCTACTTCGACCAGAGTAGTTTCATTCTAAGAAGTGATTCCTATCCACAACTCGAGGAACTTTATAAAGCACTAGAAACCAATCCCAAACTTCGTATTGAAATCTCGGGACATACCGACAACGTGGGAAATGCCAAGTTAAACCAATTACTATCCGAAAACAGAGCTAGAGTAATCCATAATTATTTGGTTGGCAAAGGTATTGACTCCAAAAGATTAAAATTTGCAGGTTACGGACAAACCAAGCCTGTATCGCCTAATGATACGGAAGAAAACAAATCCAAAAACCGACGAGTCGAATGTTTGGTGCTAGCAAATTAGACTGATGTCGGTATTCATGGAACTCTCTAGTTAACCATAAAATAAACTAAATATATTTTATGCGATTGTATAACTGATTATTCATAAATTGAAAAGACAATTATTCATCTAAATTTTATGGCATGAAAAAATTAACAACCCTCCTATGCACTTTATTTCTTGTCTCATTTTCTTTATTCGGGAGTACTAATTCTCACTCATTCGAGCAAGATTTGGAGGAAAATATACTTGGAACTTGGGTTATCCCCAATAACCCATATCGAATTGCCATAATTTTCATGAGAGATGGAAGCTTTATGTTTGTTGATTATAATGATGTTAGAAAAAAAAGAGAGCTTTTGCAGGGGACGTTCGAGTTACTGGATAATGGTAAAATAGACCTATTGTTTTATGATAGAAGTAAACTAAGTTTTCGATACAAACTAAAAGCTGGTAAAGCAACAATTCAGAATTATAATGGTAAATACACTTTTGAGAAAACTAAAGTTAACTTCAAGGCATATGTAGAAGGTGATGAGGATTTATTCAATCCCGAAAAAAAGGGTAGTCCAGTAAAGAAATCTCAAAATTCGAATCTCAAAAAAACATAATAAAAAAGGAGCTTTAAATTAGCTCCTTTTTTATGAAAGACTATTTCGGTAATCATAAATAATTTCGCACCAATCCCGTTTTTTCTACCTCCATTAGAATATCAAGCCACGTAACTAAAATTCAAAATAATCCTATTATATTGCAAAATACTATCAACAGATATTTTTCGGTATTTTTTGCTATTTATGAAAACTCTTAAAAATCTTATTGCATTTTTCTGCTGTTATTTATTTACTGGTCTTTTAATCTCATTTTCTCAAAGCAAAGATTTGTCTACTCAAGAGAACAAATTTGTGAAGCAATTCTCTACGCTAAGCAATGGCTCGGGTGATTCTGAAAAATTTGAAAAAGATTTTACCAACTTCCTTTCTTCAAATGCTAATTCGATTGACTTTTCTTTTAACAAGCTGAAAAACAACTCTTTTTATATTACCACATCAACTGATGGCAATTTCCGACACTATAGCTGGGACAACGGCCAAGGTGGTTCGATGCGCTTTTTCAATGAAATCTATCAGTGGAGAGTTGGGGGAAAAGTATTTGTAAAGCAGGTGCAAGATTCGGAGGAAGGTGATAGCGGAGAGTTTTCTTCCAAAATTTATACCATCAATATTCAAAACAAAGACTACTATTTAGTAATCACCAATAGTATTTTTTCCAATCGTGATGCTCGTCAATCAGTGATAGCTTTCGTCATCAACAACAATCAACTTGTTCAAGCCCCCATATTCAAAACCAAAACTAAGCTTTTAAGCAGAATTGATGTTGATTTTGATTTCTTTTCAGTTGTCGATCGTCCCGAGCGCCCTCTCGAATTAATTACCTTCAATGGCAAGGCAGATATGCTTCTTATTCCCGTTGTCAATAAAGATGGTAAAGTCACTAATCGTAGTATTCAATATGTCTTCAATGGCACTTCACTTGAGTTTAAAGGTGTTAAGTAATACATCTTTAAGAATGGACTCGCACTAATCTTAAATATGCTTTATTGTATAAAAAATTTAATTAATTTCATTTTTTTAATTAAGATTTTATCATTTTAAATCTTTCCAACTAAACACATCTCCACTATGGGAAACAACCTAAGTAGTAACGGTGGTTACCGTTATCTAGCAGCAAACCCGAATGCAGAGGAATTCAAACCTTCAAAACGCTCAAAGAAAAAACTCCCTCCGAAAGTAGACCTCCGCAAATACATGACCAAGGTAGAAAACCAAAAGTCATTGAGTAGTTGTACGGCAAATGCTACTGCTGGGGCTTATGAGTATCTTGCAAAACGTCATTTAAAAAATCGTCAATTTGAAGTAAGTCGTCTATTCGTATATTACAATGCTCGATTAAGAGCTAGCAATGTTATCAAAGATGAGGGTAGCCATATCCAGTATGCTGTCGAAAGCTTACACAAGCTTGGCGCATGTACAGAGGATGTTTGGCCTTATGAATTGAAAAAAGTAAATAACAAACCTAATACAGCGAGTTATGATGAGGCGAGTTATTTTAAGGTACAGAAATCTAAATATGTACCAACTGACTTAAAATCATGGAAACAAGCATTGGCTGAAGGATATCCCATTATTTTTGGTATTGCACTTTTTGAGGGGTTTGACAATTGTCAAAAATATGGCGGTGTAGTACCCATGCCTTCGCCAGATGAAGCTTCTCGCGCTGCTCACGGATTACACGCTATGCTTTGTGTAGGGTACTCAGAGGCTGACGAAATGTTCATTGTTCGTAATTCTTGGGGTGAAGAATGGGGAGATAAAGGATATTGCTATATGCCTTACCAGTATGTAATCAATGAAAAATTTAACCTCGGAGATAGCTGGATTATCAAACGTACTGACCCTATTCCTGATTTTGAAGACACTTGGGTAAACGATAAAAAGTCGATTATTGCCAAAAGTGGAGCTGCAAATGCTGCAAGTCTGCCTGTTTATTCGGCTGATGACTACGAAGACTTTGATGTTTGGACCATTTTCGAAGACGAATTAGTAGACGAATATGATGAGGTTGGTTGCGATGAATACGAAGAGCTTGAATACATAGAAAGCGACCTTGACGAAGAAGGTGAAGAGGAAGAGTACGATGAGGAGGATGAAGAGGATGAAGACTCGGAAGAATACGACGAAGAAGAGGAAGAAGAAGAGTCAGATGACGAGGAAGAATACGACGAAGAAGAGTCTGATGATGAGGAAGAATACGACGAAGAGGAGGAAGAAGAAGAGTCTGATGATGAGGAAGAATACGACGAAGAGGAGGAAGAGGAAGAGTCTGAAGACGAGGAAGAATATGACGAAGAGGAGGAAGAGTCCGAAGACGAGGAAGAATATGACGAAGAGGAGGAAGAAGAAGAGTCCGAAGAAGAAGAAGAAGAATCTGAAGACGAAGAGGAAGAAGAAGAATCCGAGGAGGAAGAATCTGGCGAAGAGGAAGAGGAGGAAGAATAGATCGATCATCCAAACTTAGTCACAAGGAAATTTCATTTTCCAGACAGGGTGCGACTTAAATCGCATCCTGAGATATTCATTAAAAAGCGGTCGAAAATCAATTTTCGACCGCTTTTTTTACACTAATATGTTTGGTTAGACGCAAAACACATACACCTACCAATAAAGCTTATTATTCATCTTCATCTTTTCGAGCCTCTACGCGGGTAAGTAGACTCTCTTTCAAACTATTAAAATCTGACAAAATAAACAATACTGTCAAAAATGAGATAGTTAATTCCAACATTGATAATATTTTGGCAAGCACTGAACTTGGCAATAAATTACCATAGCCAAAAAATGTAAATTGTTGTAAACTGAAAAACAAAAACTCGAACAACAATCTTGGGTTGGAGTAATTTACGGGCATTCCTTCATAATTAGCGGGATTGATAAGATATAATCCAAAAAAGTCGAAAGTAAATGAAAGAATGAATACAGAAATATTCATACAAGCAAATACGATGAACTTATGAAATGGAGCATCTTTTATGGTTACATCTATGATTTTTTGGTATCCTACCCAGACGAAATAAATCGTTTTTGAAAAACACAATAGAACCAATACCAATGTCGACATTATCGGGCTTACACCTTCTATTTCGTCAATATAAAAAAGCCAAATCGCTGAGATAACCACGATCATACATCTAGCAAAGATTCCTAATACACTCTGATTATTGGGATTGAGTAGCTTTATTCCATTCATTTTACTGCCAAACTTATATGCATCAATATGTCCGCAAATGTAGATTAATTCATAAGATTATTCAATTGGGAATCAAGGGTGTTGAATTGATTTTGTAAAATATTAGCTTCACAACCCCATAAAAAGATAAAAACAAAATTTTATTATTGTATTTTTCATCATTGAATTCAGAAAGTAATTGGATGATTTTTCCATAGAACTGCCCTTTATAAATCTGAATAATTACCTAAACTATTTGTTAAAACTGGTACATTTCTTCTTAGAAACTTACCGATATTATTTTTATCTGCGACACAACATGAAAAATAATTTATCAATCGATATACTCTCGGCCACCATCAACAGCGTTGCAGAGAGTTTTGTACTCATTGCGCCCGACCACAAGGTATTAATCTGCAATACCTCAATGGTCAAAACGCTAGAAATATTTTTTGGAAAAGAAATCCACATAGGAGATGATTACCGAGATTTTGTGTTGGAACCCTTGAAGGATATCTACTTTTCGGCATTTGAAAACGCGATTCAAGGTGAATCTACTATTATACAAAAAGAAACTTCGACTGGAGAAATACATTTATGGTTTGAGTATAAGGCCAACCCCGTTTATGACGATGCTAAAAAGCTAATTGGTGTTGCCATTTATGCGAAAAATATAGATGAGCAGAAAAAAGCAGAATTAGCCATCGAGTATCTTAAAACTACCTACGAATCCCTTCTCAACAATATCTCCGACAGTATTTGCTTGCTTGATAGCAATTTTAAAATAATTCAATTCAACACCCATTTTAAGAAAAGTATCCTCCGCAACATAGGCAAAGAAATCAACCTTGGTGACGATTTTAGGGAATTTTTGTTCCCACTAGAAACAGATGCTTTTTACACCCAATTTAATAGTGCTATTTCAGGAAAAACAGTAGAGGACGAAATATGTGTTCATAATATACATGGAGAGACTATCTGGATTTTAAGTAAAATGTATCCTGTTCATGACAAAAATCAAACGATCATAGGTGTCTGTTTGGTGGCTATCAATATCAGTGCCAAAAAGAAAATGGAATTATCAATTTTAGAAAATGAACAACGTTTTCGGAAAATTATTGAAACGGCTCCTGTCCCAATTGTCATTGTGGATAAGAAAATGAAAATACAGTTGGTAAACCCTGAAACGGAGAAAATTTTCAATTATGAGTCAAAGGAACTTCTAGACCAAGATATTAATATTCTAATCCCAAAGCGATTTCATACAAACCATGCTCAATACCAGCAGCAATATATTCAAGCACCCAAAATGTACCGAATGGGTATTGGTCGATTTACTCCTGCTGTCACCAAGGATGGTATCGAGAAAATTGTAGAAGTAAGTCTCAATTCTTTTAAAGTAAATGATGAAACGTTTATCTTAGCCATTATCCAAGATGTCACTAAGCGAATTGAGCATGAAAATAAACTCGAAAATCAAGTGGAAACCCTTGAAAAAATCGCTTGGCAACAATCCCACGAAATGCGAAAACCAGTTGCCAATATCCTCGGATTAGTCCAGCTTATTGAATACGATAAAGCCTATAACCCACTGCTTATCAACCAGCTTCACCAGACTACTAAGGAATTGGACGATGTTATTCATAAAATTGTGAATCTTACACATCTCAACAGATAAAAATCAGAGATCTGTGTGAGTTTCGTATTGTGATTCACACAGATATTTTGGTATCTTCATTTCGAATTATGACGATACTAACCCACCATTCCCTATCGTGCTTGAAAAATACTATATCTTCGCCTTGTTGGCATTATTTGCAGAAATCATTGGTACGGTTTCAGGCTTTGGATCTTCCATCCTATTTGTGCCTGTAGCTTCCTTATTTTTTGATTTTAAGACTGTTCTAGGTATCACTGCAGTATTTCATGTTTTTAGTAATATCTCAAAAATTACTCTATTCCGAAAAGGCATCAACAAAGAAATAGCCCTTAAATTAGGTATTCCAGCGGTGATATTTGTGATGATTGGAGCGTGGATGACTACCTTTTTACCCACAAAGTCCATGGAGCTGGCAATGAATATTGTGCTGGTGGGCTTGTCGTTGTATTTGCTTTACAATTTCAATAAAACCCTCAAACAAACCGATGGCAACCTATATCTTGGAGGAATCATGTCGGGCTTGTTGGCAGGTTTGGTCGGCACAGGCGGTGCTATCAGAGGTATCACTTTAGCGGCATTTCAACTTCCCAAAGAAATATTCATTGCCACCTCCGCGCTAATTGATTTGGGAGTAGATAGCAGTCGGGCGTTGGTTTATGTCAGTAACGGCTATTTTGATCGGCAATACATGGTGTTAATTCCATTTCTAATCGTCATCAGTATTTTGGGAAGTTATATCGGAAAAGTAATTTTACAATATACTTCCGAAACGGTATTTAGGTATATCGTTTTATCTATCGTTGTCCTCACCTCTATTTTTCAAACTATCAAGTATTTCATGAATTAATCAAACCTTAGCCAGCTATGAAAACAATGCCCATTGCCATTATCGGAGCAGGTCCTTCTGGATTATCTATCGCAAGAGCCTTAGCCAATGCTCAGCTTCCATTTGTTATTTATGAAAAGCACCGCAATACGGGTGGTTTATGGGATATCGAAAATGAAGGTTCGCCAATGTACGAATCAGCGCATTTTATTTCATCAAAAACCCTTTCAGGATTTCCTGATTTCCCTATGCCTGATGATTATCCCGACTATCCTACTCGCAAACAGTTATGCGCTTATATACAGGCATTTGCCAAGCATTTTGATTTAGAAAAACATATTATTTTCAATACTAAAATTGAAAAAGTAGAAAAATACGAGGACGGTTGGAAGTTGACAACGACACAAGGTGAAAGTTATTTTCATCAGGAACTTATCTGTGCCAATGGGACGCTTTGGCAACCCAATATTGCCCAATATCGTGGTACCTTTTCAGGAATAATTCGTCATTCAAATACCTTCAAAAAGTCTACTGAGTTTCTCAATAAAAGAGTATTGGTTGTTGGAGGTGGCAACTCTGGAGTAGATATTGCTTGTGAAGCGGCTAGTTTTGCTGACGAAGCCTATTTGAGTATGAGACGTGGCTATTATTTTATTCCGAAACACGTTTTTGGTGTGCCATCAGATGTATTTTCTCATGGTGGCCCCAAACTTCCCTTAAAAGTCAATCAATGGATTTTTAAAAAACTCCTAAAAATTGTAGTAGGTGACCAAACCAAATTTGGACTTCCCAAACCCGACCATGAATTGTTTGAATCACATCCTTTGATGAACTCACAAATCATGCACCATACCTCCCATGGCAATTTGGGTATCAAACCAGACATTGATTATTTTGATGGGAAAAAAGTCTATTTCAAAGATGGGAGTTCTATTGAAGTGGATGAAATAATTTTGGCAACGGGCTATCATTACGCTATTCCCTTTGCTGAGGAGTTTTTTGGCTGGAAAGACCATCGTCCACAATTATATATGAATCTATTTAATCCAAAACATGACAATATCTATGTCATGGGTTTTGTAGAAACCAACTCGGCGGCTTATGACATATTTACAGAATTAGCAACTTTGCTAGCTAACTACCTAAAAGACAAAATCGAATCCCCAGAAAAAGCAAAGATTTTTAGAAACAAAATCATTTCTGAAAACCTCGATTTAACAGGTGGCATCAACCTCGTTGCCTCAGAACGTCATACTGGATATGTTGACAGCGATACGATCAAAGCGAAGCTTAAACAAATTCAGAAGCAAATGGGCTGGAAAAATACATTTTGAAGATGTGAAAAATTTTATCGAAATACCATATCTAACATTCATACTTCAATTGTATTTTTGATGATTCAAATCCTTTTATTCGAATTTAGATGATTGACAATATAGAAATACAAAACTTTAAATCTATCTCAAAACTAAATTTAGAGATAGGGAGAGTTAATGTGCTCATTGGGGCAAATGGTTCAGGTAAAAGTAATATCCTCGAAGCTATTGCCTTAGGAGCGGCGTCTACATCGCATGAATTAAGCCGTGAATTTCTCTCAGCAAGAGGAATTAGAGTGACAGAACCCAACGCAATGAGAAGTGGTTTTGATATGGCGAAGGAAAATAATTCTATCAAAATTACTTTCAACGAAAAGGAAACTAAAATTCCATTTGAGTTAAAACATTCAAATGAACCTTTTTCGGATTGGAATTTAGTACATGATAAAGAATTATTAACTCCAGATACGCTTGAACAGCTTGAACAGTTAGTGTTAAAACTACAAAAAGACACTTTAGAGAAAAAGAATTTCAACTCTAATGATAAGAAATGGCTCCTTATTGATGATATAATAAAGGATATCCAAGGACAATTACCCTTAATAGAAACAAGAGAAAGGCTCAAAAGCTTCTTGATATATGCTCCAGAAAATACTTTTCTGCGAAAATTTGAAGAAGAATCTCAAATTGAACCATTAGGAATCAAAGGAGAAGGTCTGTTTAAGTTAATTAGTACCATGCAAGTAGAAAACAAAGATGAATTTCAAGAGCTTGTTGAAAATCTTCATCTTATTGATTGGTTTGATGGATTTGAGATTCCCAATGATTTAAAATTTACGGAAAAACGTATTCGTGTTAAAGACAGATTTTTGGAAGAGGGTCTCGAATCATTTGACCAAAGGAGTGCTAATGAAGGTTTTTTGTTTCTTCTCTTTTACTTTGCTTTATTCATATCCAAATATACCCCAAAGTTTTTTGCAATTGATAATATAGATAGTTCTCTCAATCCAAAGTTGTGTAGCGAATTAATTAAAACTCTGGTCAAACTAGCCAAAAAATATGATAAACAGGTTATTTTCACTACACATAACCCTGCGATATTGGACGGCTTAAATCTAAATGATGAAGACCAAAGGTTGCTGGTTGTTTTCAGGAACATGAATGGACATACAAAGATAAAACGTGTTTTAAAAAGAGAATTACCTGAAGGTTCAACACCTATTCGACTATCAGAGCAATTTCTAAGAGGATATCTTGGAGGACTACCCAAATCATTCTGACGCCTATGTCTACAATCGGATTAATCTCAGAGGGCATCACGGATCAAATCGTGATAGAACATATTCTATATGGATTGCTTGATGATGAGGATTTATCAGTTGAACCATTACAACCAACCAGAGACGAAACAGATGAAAATCTTGCTATTACTGCTGGAAACTGGGTTAAGGTTTTTGAATATTGTGAATCTTCTCAATTTCAACAGGCTGTTGAGAACATGGATTTTGTCATTATTCAAATAGATGCTGATATTTTTAAGAAAGAAAATCTTAACAAGAAATATAAAGTTGTTCTTCAAAATTTATCTTCTGAAGAACAATTAGAGGTAATCAAAAATAAACTCATCGAGTTGATTGGTCATGAGCTTGTAGAAAACCACGGCAATAAAATTATTTTTGCCATATCTATCGACTCAATTGAGTGCTGGTTATTACCTATCTATTATTCTAATAAACCTCAAATTGCGTCGAAAGAGGTTAATTGCCTTGAAACTCTTAATAAAGAGCTTATCAAAGTTGAAAATTTCACAATTGACAAAAAAAATCCGAGATACTACAGAAAGATTTGTAAACCATACAGAAAAAAGAAAGAGCTAACAAAATTGTATAAATTTAACCCTAATTTTACGGCATTCATAGAGGACGTACAATTGAAGATGGTTTTATAAAAGCAAAACTCCCTATCCACCAAGGTCGATAGGGAGTTTTGTTTAAGAAGTTTTTAAACTATTGCAGATTTCTCATACTTATTTACCAACGCTAGCACGAATAATATTCAATGCTCCACCAGCTTTAAACCATTCAATTTGCTGGTCGTTGTACGAGTGATTTGCCACGATAGTATCTGAACTTCCATCCTCATGATTCAAGACAATTTCCAATGGTTTTCCTGGTGCAAAATCTGCCAATCCGTTGATATCTATAGAATCGTTTTCTTGGATTTTGTCGTAGTCGGCTTCATTAGCAAAAGTCAAAGCTAACATTCCTTGTTTCTTTAAGTTAGTTTCGTGAATACGAGCAAAAGATTTTACTAATACTGCACGAACGCCCAAGTGACGAGGCTCCATAGCGGCGTGCTCACGAGATGAACCTTCTCCATAGTTTTGGTCTCCTACCACGATAGAACCAATACCAGCGGCTTTGTAAGCACGTTGTGTTGCAGGCACTGGACCGTATTCGCCAGTCAATTGGTTTTTAACCTTATCAGTTTTCTCGTTAAAATAATTCAACGCACCAATCAACATATTGTTAGAGATATTATCCAAGTGACCACGATATTTCAACCAAGGACCAGCCATTGAGATATGGTCAGTAGTACATTTTCCTTTGGCCTTAATCAACAATTTCAAGCCTTTCAAATCTGTACCTTCCCAAGGAGTAAATGGTTCTAACAATTGCAAACGGTCAGAAGTTGGAGAAACTTTTACAACTACCGAAGAACCATCCTCAGCAGGAGCTTGGTATCCAGCATCTTCTACCGCAAAACCTTTTGTTGGCAATTCGTCTCCTTTTGGAGGATCCAATTTCACTTGCTCACCAGCTTCGTTTGTCAAATAGTCCGTTAATGGGTTAAATGTCAAATCACCTGCAATAGCCAATGCCGTTACTAATTCTGGTGAAGCCACAAACGCATAAGTATTTGGGTTACCGTCTGCACGCTTAGCAAAGTTACGGTTGAATGAGTGAACAATAGTGTTTTTCTCACCTTTCTCAGCACCTGCACGAGCCCATTGACCAATACAAGGACCACAAGCATTTGAGAATACTTTACCACCAATGCTTTCAAAAGTATCAATAAAACCATCACGCTCAATGGTATAACGCACTTGTTCAGAACCTGGCGTAATAGTATATTCAGCTTTAGTCTTTAAACCTTTTGCTGCCACTTGCTTCGCCAAAGACGCCGCACGTGAAATATCTTCGTAAGATGAGTTAGTACATGAACCAATCAAACCTACTTCTACTTTGGTTGGCCAACCGTTTTTCTCTGCCAATTCCTTCATTTGAGAAATAGGCGTCGCCAAATCTGGAGTAAATGGACCATTTAAGTGTGGCTCTAAGGTATCCAAATCAATTTCAATTACTTGGTCGAAATAGGTAGCTGGATCAGCATAAACTTCTGGGTCAGCGGTCAAATATTCTTTTATACCATTTGCCAATTCTGCTACATCTGCACGACCAGTGGCTGCCAAATAACGAGCCATTGATTCGTCATAACCAAATGTAGAAGTAGTAGCACCGATTTCAGCCCCCATGTTCGCGATTGTACCTTTTCCTGTTGCTGACATTGATGTAACACCTTCTCCAAAATACTCAACCACAGCACCCGTACCACCTTTTACCGTAAGGATACCCGCTACTTTCAAGATTACATCTTTTGCAGAAGTCCAACCGTTAAGCTTTCCTGTCAATTTTACTCCGATAAGTTTAGGAAACTTCAACTCCCATGCCAAACCTGCCATTACATCGCAAGCATCAGCACCCCCTACACCAATGGCAATCATACCCAAACCACCTGCATTTACGGTGTGAGAGTCTGTACCAATCATCATACCCCCTGGGAATGCATAATTTTCGATTACTACTTGGTGAATGATACCTGCCCCAGCTTTCCAGAATCCGATACCGTATTTGTCAGAAACTGAAGAAAGAAAATCATAAACTTCTTTATTTTTATCAACTGCTACTGCTAAATCTGTCGCCGACGAAACTTTTGCTTCAATCAAGTGATCACAGTGTACTGTTGAAGGCACCGCAACTTTCGGACGACCAGCCTGCATAAACTGTAAAAGAGCCATTTGTGCTGTAGCATCTTGCATAGCAACACGGTCAGGAGCAAAATCGACATACGACTTACCTCTTTCAAATGTTTGAGTTGGAGTGCCTTCCCATAAGTGAGAGTAAAGAATCTTTTCGGTTAACGTCAATGGTCTTCCCACTAATTTACGAGCTGCCTCTACACGTGCAGGCATTCTTTCGTAAACCGCCTTAATCATTTCTATGTCAAAAGCCATGATATTTTATTTAGTTATTAGTTATTGGAATATTAGATTTAAAGAATGAATTATGTCAAAACTATCAATAGATGCTAATTAAAGAACACCCATCTGAGCTATTAGGTTCTTATAAATTGAAATGACCTTATGAATGAACGTATTTAAGTTTTTTATTTTAGGGACAAGGCAACAGGCACAAGGCAAAGAGTGTTAAAATGTTTTTAACGACCACAGACATGCATTTTACCCCAAGCCCACCGCTGAAAGCCCAAAGAACAATCTTAATTTTATTTTGCTCACTAACTTACTAAAACTTCTAAATTGTGGATGTATGACGAATTTAGGGAATCATCTTTTTTTAGATTAAGGTAAAAATACAGTACGGATGCTATTTTTTCATACTTCATTCTTCGTAAATGCAAAAAATTAATAAAAACATATTACATCTGTAGTTGGTCGTAATAGGTACATTTTGAGCTCATATTCACCTTTCGGAAAGAATATACTGTGTATTTTCAGCTTATTTTATATAGCTTCTCGTTGTGCTAGTTCAAAATTAAATATCAGTAAAGACCAAGTAAGGTTCTCTACTTACTAAGTTAAGAATCTTTAGAGAATCTCCTTCTGCTTATTTGCATAAAACCTAAAACATTCACGTCTGAGAAAGTTGAATGAATAGTGTGCCTCTTTTTAAAAAACCAGCAAAATATAACACAATACACTTATTTTCAACCCATTGACTTCTACTTTAGATTTTTCTATTTCAAATCCTTCTCATTTTACGGTGGTATTCAAAATCTATCAAAGACAAGGTGGCATTAATTTTATTTCTGAGGATAATCATAACTATCGTTCTGAATAACATCCAAAATCACTAAGAGAAGCAACTAAATCGAATTTAGGACTAATCTAATGTTTACCATGAAAATTAATGAATAAAGCAAATAAAAATTAGATATATCCAAGAAAATATATACCTAAACCGTCTATTCTCTAAAAAATTTTTAAATCGAACTTCGATTTCATAAATTTGTCGGACAACTTCTTCTCAAAAAAACTAGTGTCTATTTTGTAGAAAAGGTTTATTTAACCAAAAATTACTCACGGATTAATACTATAATAACTGTAAATAATTCAATATGAACTTTTATAACGATTACCTTAAGGAAATTGAGGAAAGAAAAACACAGGGACTTCATCCTAAGCCAATTGATAGTGCAGAATTGGTAAGCGAAATCATTGAGCAAATCAAAGATTTGAGCAACGAGCACCGTGCTGATTCACTTCAGTTTTTTATATATAACACATTGCCAGGAACAACTCCAGCAGCAGGTGTAAAGGCTAAGTTTTTAAAAGAGATTATACTTGGTCAGTCTGTTGTAGAAGAAATCACTCCTCAATTTGCTTTCGAATTGTTGTCGCACATGAAAGGTGGTCCATCAATCGAAGTATTGTTAGACCTAGCTTTGGGAGATGATGCTGCCATTGCAACGCAAGCAGGAGAAGTATTGAAAACACAAGTTTTCTTGTACGATGCTGACTTGAAACGTTTGAAAGATGCATTTGAAAGCGGAAATACAACAGCCAAAGATATCATCGAAAGCTATGCAAAAGCAGAGTTTTTCACAAAACTTCCAGACGTACCTGAAGAAATCAAAGTAGTTACGTTTATCGCAGGTGAAGGAGATATCTCAACAGATTTACTTTCTCCAGGTAACCAAGCTCACTCTCGTTCTGACCGTGAATTACACGGAAAATGTATGATTTCTCCTGCAGCTCAGGCTGAAATCGAAGCATTGAAAGCGCAACACCCAGACAAATCTGTGATGTTGATTGCTGAAAAAGGAACAATGGGTGTAGGTTCTTCAAGAATGTCAGGTGTAAACAACGTGGCTCTTTGGACGGGTAAACAAGCAAGCCCTTACGTTCCATTTGTTAACTATGCTCCAATTGTTGGTGGTACTAACGGTATCTCTCCTATTTTCTTAACTACAGTTGACGTAACAGGTGGTATCGGTATCGACCTTAAAAACTGGGTAAAGAAAGTAGATGCAGACGGTAAAGTGGTGCGTGATGAAAACAACGAACCAATTCTTGAGCAAGTATATTCTGTTGAGACAGGAACTGTATTGACAATCAATACAAAAACAAAAAAATTATATAATGGAGACCAAGAGTTGATTGATATTTCAAGATCATTCACTCCGCAAAAAATGGAATTTATCAAAGCAGGTGGTTCTTATGCTATCGTATTTGGTAAGAAAATCCAAACTTTTGCTTCTCAGTTATTAGGTATTGCTATCGCTCCAGTTTTTGCTCCTTCTAAAGAAGTTTCAATCGAAGGTCAAGGATTGACAGCTGTTGAAAAAATCTTCAACAGAAATGCAGTAGGTGTAACGCCAGGCAAGACATTACATGCTGGTTCTGACGTACGTGTTACAGTAAACATCGTAGGTTCGCAAGATACTACTGGTTTGATGACGGCTCAAGAATTAGAGTCAATGGCTGCTACTACGATCTCTACGATTGTAGATGGTGCTTATCAGTCTGGTTGTCACACAGCATCTGTTTGGGATAAAAAAGCGCAAGCTAACATTCCTAAATTGATGAAATTCATGAACGAGTTTGGTTTGATTACCGCTCGTGACCCTAAAGGTGTATATCACTCAATGACTGACGTAATTCACAAAGTATTGAATGATATTACAGTTGACGATTGGGCGATCATCATCGGTGGTGACTCACACACACGTATGTCAAAAGGTGTTGCATTTGGCGCTGACTCAGGTACTGTTGCTTTGGCATTGGCTACGGGTGAGGCTTCTATGCCAATTCCTGATTCTGTAAAAGTTACTTTCAAAGGTAGCATGAAAGAATACATGGACTTCCGTGACGTAGTGCACGCTACGCAAGCACAAATGCTTCAACAATATGGTGGAGAAAACGTGTTCCAAGGAAGAGTAATTGAAGTACACATCGGAACATTGACTGCTGACCAAGCATTTACCTTTACCGACTGGACTGCCGAGATGAAAGCGAAAGCTTCAATCTGTATTTCAGAAGATGCTACTTTGATTGAATCATTGGAAATTGCGAAAAGCAGAATCCAAATCATGATTGACAAAGGCATGGATAATAAAAACCAAGTACTTCAAGGTTTGATTGACAAGGCGAATAAGCGTATTGAAGAAATCCAATCTGGTGAAAAACCAGCCTTGAAACCAGATGCTAATGCGAAATATTACGCTGAGGTGGTAGTTGACTTGGATGTAATTGCCGAGCCAATGATTGCTGACCCAGACGTAAATAACGCTGACGTTTCGAAAAGATATACACACGATACTATCAGACCATTATCTTATTACGGTGGCGACAAGAAAGTTGACCTTGGCTTCATCGGTTCTTGTATGGTTCACAAAGGCGATATGAAAATTTTGGCTCAAATGTTGAAAAACATCGAAGCTCAAAATGGTAAAGTGGAATTCCAAGCACCTCTTGTAGTTGCTCCTCCAACTTACAATATCGTAGATGAATTGAAAGCTGAAGGTGACTGGGAAGTATTACAGAAATACTCAGGCTTTGAGTTTGATGACAATGCTCCAAAATCAGCAGCTCGTACTTCTTACGAAAAAATGTTGTACTTAGAGCGCCCTGGCTGTAACCTTTGTATGGGTAACCAAGAAAAAGCCGCTAAAGGTGATACCGTAATGGCAACATCTACACGTTTGTTCCAAGGACGTGTGGTAGAAGATTCAGAAGGTAAAAAAGGTGAATCTTTGCTATCATCTACTCCAGTAGTAGTACTTTCAACAGTTTTGGGTAGAACTCCAACTATCGAAGAATATGTGAAAGCAGTAGAAGGTATCAATTTGACTAAATTCTCTCCATCACACATCAAGTTGGTGAAATAATAGTCTAACATATATAAAAAAGCCTGAGCACACACTCAGGCTTTTTTTATGGTCAATAAAAGCAAAACAAATGGAGTTTGTTGGATGTTTATTTAAACAAATGATCAATTTTGAGTTATTTATACATCATTTTTATAGCAAATAAGTAAGCGAATTCGTCAATTTTATGACTGTTATCAAAAAAATGGACTACATTTTGAAATGAAGTTTATATATTTGGCAAAATATAAAAGGTAGTGGCCTTTTATCAACCAAGAGGGCACTAGTATCAATAGATTTGTGCTTTAACGAATAAAATCTGTAAATGATTTCGGTTGTTTACTCCACCAATCAAAATAATTAATGTCAAAAAACTTAGTAATAGTAGAGTCTCCTGCCAAAGCAAAAACCATTGAAGGCTACTTAGGAAAAGATTTCACCGTGAGATCTTCCTTTGGTCATGTGCGTGATTTGCCAGATAAAGGAATGGCTATTGATATTGAAAATGGGTTCAAACCTACTTATGAAGTATCTCCTGATAAAATCAAGGTTGTCAACGAATTAAAAAGCATAGCAAAATCATCTGAAGAGGTGTGGCTAGCAACCGATGATGACCGTGAAGGAGAGTCTATTTCATGGCACTTGAAAGAAGCCCTTGGATTGGCAGATAACACAAAACGTATTGTTTTCCGTGAAATCACAAAAAAGGCTATTCAAAATGCGATCCAAAATCCACGTACTATTGACATGGACTTGGTAAACGCCCAACAGGCACGTCGTTTACTCGACCGTCTGATTGGTTTTGAGCTTTCGCCAGTACTTTGGTCTAAAGTAAAGAAAGGTCTATCTGCTGGTCGTGTACAATCTGTTGCTGTAAGAATTATCGTAGAGCGTGAGCGTGAAATCGAAAACTTCAAAACAAAGTCTTCTTTCAAAATCGTAGCGCAGTTCTTATTAGAAGGAAATAAAATTTTACAGGCTGAGCTTCCTAAAAATTTTGAAACAGCGGGTGCAGCTAAAGAATTCTTGGAAAAATGTTTGGGGGCGACTTTCAAAATTAAATCGCTCGAAACCAAACCTGCTAAAAAATCTCCTTCGCCTCCTTTTACGACGTCAACGCTTCAGCAGGAAGCTTCTCGTAAGTTGGGATACTCAGTAGCATCAACTATGATGTATGCGCAAAAGTTGTACGAAGCTGGTAAGATTTCGTATATGCGTACCGACTCAACGAGCCTTTCGGAAGAAGCAATCGAAAAAGCTAAAAATGCGATTACAGATCAGTTTGGTGCTCAGTATGTCCAAACTCGCCAATACAAAACTAAAAACGAATCTGCTCAAGAAGCGCACGAAGCCATTCGTCCGACTGATTTCTCAGTTACTTCTGCTGGTGCAGACCTCCGTGAAAAACGCTTGTACGAGTTAATCTGGAAACGCTCTATCGCATCCCAAATGGCTGATGCTCAACTTGAACGTACTACAGCAACCATTGGTATTTCGAGTACTTCAGAGGAACTAATCGCACAAGGTGAAGTTATCAAATTTGATGGTTTCTTAGCCGTATATCTTGAAAGTAGCGACGAAGAAGAAGATGAAGAAAATTCAAAAATGCTTCCTCCGCTAAATATTGGTCAGATATTGAATCTGGACAATATGAAGGCTACGGAGAAATTTACTCGTCCTTCAGCAAGATATACCGAAGCTAGTTTAGTAAAAGCCCTTGAAGAAAGAGGTATTGGTCGTCCTTCTACCTACGCTCCTACCATCTCGACTATTATCAAAAGAGAGTACGTAGTTAAAGAAGATCGCCCTGGCAAAGAACGTACTTTCAAAGAAATGGTTTTGAAGAATGAAACTATTTCGGAAAAAGAAGGTAAAGAAACCTATGGAACCGAAAAAGGTAAACTCTTCCCTACTTCTGTGGGTATGGTTGTGAATGATTTCTTAGTCAATAATTTCAGCGAAGTAGTAGACTTTAAGTTTACTGCCGAAATGGAAAATGAGTTTGACGAAATCGCTCATGGCAAAATGGGATGGTCTGATATGATTGATAATTTTTATCAGGGATTCCATAAAACCATTGAAGAAAGTAAAAGTGCAGAAAGAAGCTCTTCTGGCTCAACTCGCGAGCTAGGTATCGATCCGAATTCTGGTAAAACGATTTCTGTAAGACTAGGAAAATATGGTCCTTACGTACAGCTAGGAGATACGAAAGATGAAGAAAAACCAATTTTTGTCAATTTACCAAAAGACAAATTGATTTCGTCTATCACTTTAGAAGAGGCTTTAGAATTGTTCGAAAAACCAAGACTTCCTCGTGAGGTTGGTTTCTTTGAAGATAAACCCGTTATTATTGGTGCAGGTAAACTAGGCCCTTATGTAAAGCATGATGATAAATATGTAAGTTTAGAAGCTACTGACGATCCATTCACCATTGAAGAAGCTCGCGCGATTGAATTAATTCAAGCAAAGCGTTTGGCAGATGCTGGCGATGCATTAGGGGAATTTGAAGGTAGTGCTGTTACGACAGGTAAAGGACGATTTGGCCCTTATGTAAAACATGAAGGCAAATATTTCTCACTTGCCAAAACAGATTCACTTACGACTATTACTCTGGAAAGAGCCATTGAAATCATTCAGGCAAAACGTAATCAGGAAGCCAACAAATACATTAAAGAATTTCCTGAAAACGAAACTATTAAGGTCGTAAATGGAGTATATGGACCGTATATCCAAATTGGAAAACGTAACGTAAAAATTCCAAAAGATATGGTTGCTGCTGATTTAACGCTAGAGGATTGTATCCGTCTAGGTGAAGAAGCGCCAGCACCGAAAGGAAAGAAAAAATAGATCGCGATTTTTCAAATCCAATCTCAACAACAGCACAAAGTTTACTCTAACTTTGTGCTGTTTTGTTTATTCATTAAATTTATCATCAAGCAAAATGGCTAGAAAAAAGAAACTCGTCGTGCTCACAGGAGCTGGGATTTCTGCAGAAAGTGGTATTTCTACCTTTAGAGATTCAAATGGCTTATGGGAAAATCATTCCATTGATGAGGTAGCTACGCCTCAAGGTTGGCAAAAGAACCCTGGGCTAGTGTTAGAGTTTTATAACCAGCGTCGAGCCCAATTAGCAGAGGTTGTTCCTAATCAAGGTCATACCATTCTCAAAGATCTTGAAAAATATTTTGACGTGACTATTATCACCCAAAATGTAGATAATCTTCACGAAAGAGCTGGCTCCAATGATATTATCCATTTACACGGAGAATTGACCAAAGCAAGAAGTTCAGTCTCGGCGTCGATGGTATATGATATAGGTACCAAACCGATCAAACTGGGTGACAAATGCAAAAAAGGATCTCAACTTCGTCCGCATATTGTATGGTTTGGCGAGTCGGTACCAATGATTGAAATTGCTACAGAAATGACCGCCATGGCCGATATCCTCATTATTGTTGGAACGTCCATGCAGGTATATCCAGCAGCAGGACTGATTGACTGCGTAGGCAAAAATGTACCGATTTATATTATCGACCCCAACAAGCCCAACGTGTCGCTCCGCCCTAATATGACTTTCATTGAAGAAATTGGAAGTGTTGGCTTAAAACAGCTTTTTGACAAGCTTACCAAAAAATAAAATTTGTCCATAGACAAACAATCCCGTATTTTTGCGCTTTCAAATTTTACTCGATAACATCCCCCACAAGTCTAATCATGCAAATCATCGACGGTAAAGCCGTAGCAGACGAAATAAAAAAAGAAATTGGTGCAGAAGTTGAAGCTATCAAAGCATCAGGAGGTAAAATTCCTCATTTGGTTGCTATTCTCGTTGGAAACAACGGTGCTTCAGAAACTTATGTAGCCAATAAGGTTAAATCTTGCGAAGAATTAGGCTTTAAATCTACTTTGTTGCGTTTTGACCCAACAATTTCGGAGGAAGAGCTTTTGGACGAGGTTCGCAAAATCAACCAAAATGATGACATGGATGGTTTGATTGTTCAGCTTCCACTTCCTGACCATATCAATCCAGACAAAGTAATGGAAACAATCGACCCAAGAAAAGATGTAGATGGTTTCCACCCAATCAATATTGGTAGAATGGCGAAAGGTTTGCCTGCTTATATTTCGGCAACTCCTCAAGGCGTTCTAGATTTGTTGGAGCGTTACAACATCGAAACTGCAGGAAAACATTGTGTAGTAGTGGGTCGTAGTCAGATCGTTGGATTACCAATGACGATTTTGATGCAACGCAATACTAAAATTGGTAACTGTACCGTAACCATTACGCACTCAAGAACTAAAAATTTGGCTGAGGTATGTGCTTCAGCAGATATTTTGATTGCAGCATTGGGTCGTCCAGAATTTATCACAGCTGACTACGTAAAAGAAGGTGCCGTTATCATCGACGTAGGTTTGACTCGCGTAGAAGATAGCTCAAAGAAAAGTGGTTTTGCCTTGAAAGGTGACGTAAAATTTGATGAAGTAGCGCCAAAATGCTCATTCATCACGCCAGTACCAAAAGGTGTAGGTCCAATGACTATCGTTTCGCTTATGAAAAATACTTTACTTTCTGCTAAAAAAGTAATTTATCAATAGCATTCAAAACTCATTTAGTGAATTTAGATTAAGTGAATGAGTGATTATTTTTATGTGAATTTTACTTGTAGAGATGCGATGCTTTGCGTCTTAAACTGAGTCAGATATAGCGTAGTTGTACCAAAAAAGCGGTCGAAAACATATTTTCGACCGCTTTTTTGATGAAAATTTAGAGATTATTCCCAATGTTAAATAACGGAATGACTCTTATTTCTTTTCCTCGATACCCCTTTTATTTACACACCATTCTTATTAAAACCTTAATAAACTCTTCTCAAAAGAATCCATTTTTGTAAAATTTCAAAAAATCTTACTAGATGGCATTGCTTTTGTAGAGTTTTCCATAATTTCATGTCTTCAGGAGTAACATCTCCTTTTCCTAAGTAGCTTATAAATGAGACATTTATACTTTTTTTCACTCCTATTCATCTACCTATTAGCCACCCAACTAGGAATGGCTCAGATAAAAATTCGCTATCCTGAAAGTAGATTTGTATTTCAAAGAAATAATAACAATCAGGCAGAAGTCCCTGTAGTGCTACAATTTGACAAACCTGTCCAAAAAATTGAAATTCAAGCGATTGCTCGTTCTATGAGTACTCCTCAAGGTACATCTACAGACTGGATTACTGTTCAAAAAAACTCCCAATCCAATACATGCTATACCAAAATTACTCTCTCAGGAGGCTGGTATGATTTGGTTGTTAGGGCATTTGATGGACTTACGTTTATAGGTATTGATACATTAAAAAGAGTTGGAGTTGGCGAAGTTTTTATCGTTGCAGGGCAGTCAAATGCCACAGGAGATAATGAACTTAGGAATCAGAACATATTTGGTCCTAGCGCTACCGATGATAGAGTCGAAACCATCAATTATTTTAACGGGGAAAGTACTACTTATGGCGCCACAAAATACCCGTATCCTGTAATTTCTCAAATAGATTCCACCTTTCGTCTAGCGCCTTTTGGCAATAGTGCTTGGTGTTGGGGTGTATTGGGTGACTCCTTAGCCAAGAAACTTAATGTCCCTATTCTTTTTTTCAATGCTGGTTGGTCTGGATCAGGCATAAGCTCGTGGGTGTCATCTGCCGAAGATAGTACGGCTACTCCAAGCGAATTTATTACTTATCCAAGAGGTTTGCCTTATGGAAATTTAAGAAGCTCATTACGCTTTTACACTGCTCAGTTTGGTTTACGAGCAATTCTATGGCATCAGGGTGAGACTGATAATTTATATCAAACAGACCGAGATACTTATGGAAAAAAGTTAAAAAGACTTATAGAAAAATCAAGAGAACATAGCAATGCACCCAATCTGGCGTGGGTGGTGGCACGAGCTACAAGATTTAGGGGATTAAGTATCCAAGCCTCAAGAGTTTGGCAACCCGTGATTGATGCACAAAACGATGTGCTTGGTATCAATGGACAAGGACAGGCCAACTATTTACCCAATACATTTATTGGACCTGCCACCGATTCTCTGATTGGCCCATCAATTCGAACCATTGACTCTGTACACTTTCAAGGGAAAGGAATTGTAAAATTGGCACAAGCTTGGAATATGTATTTAGATAGTCATTTTTTTAGCACGTCAACGCCTATTCTGAGTACCGCATTACCCCTGATTGGTAGCACTTGTGCTAGTATTACGAGCTTAAAATTTACGCTTTCAAATCCAACACTATATTCAATGATTGAGTGGAGTAATGACCCTTTAGCTAAACAAGTTTTCAGTAAAAATACTAGTGTCAATTTATCACAAAATCAGTTTGCTAGAGTCCGAGTAAAAGATGCTCAGGATAGAGAATTATTTAGTCCTTTGTTATATACACCCAACAATTTTGCAGGATTATACCCTTTAGAGTCCATTCAATCGGGCTATTGGCACGACACAGGCATTTGGAGTTGCGGTAGAATTCCCACAGCGTTGGATGAAGTAACCATTTTGAAGAATCATGAAGTCGTTGTTGGAACAGGCTTATCAGCACAGTTTAAGAAGCTTAATTTATTGGGAAATTTATATCTATTTGGCGATACTCATTTGTTTTCAAATAAGGTAGTTCCCAAGTCACCGAAAGAGTAGAGAGACTCATAAATTGAGTGATTGGTGGTTGAGTGATTTAGTGATTATGTTAAAATTTGTATTCTCGTAGTAGAGACGCAATGATTGCGTCTTAAGCCAAATCATATCTAGTATAGTAGCATCAAAAAAAGGCGGTCGAAAATTGTTTTTCGACCGCCTTTTTTGATAAATAGTTAAAGAAATGGATTATTTCAATTCACTAAATGCGAGATAACACCTCTTTATGAATAATGAATAACAACCTGCGAAACCACTTTATCTTCTTCTTGTAATAATTGTAATTCTGCTTTTTCTTGGAAATTAATAGAAAGTCGGCGTTGAAGATTTTTCATCCCTACTCCTATTCGTTTGTTCTCTAAACTTAGCGTACCAGCATTGGTAACCCTTATCATCAAAACTTTCTCTGACATTCGGGCTTGAATCATTATATCACCACCATTTTTCGTTTTTCCAACACCATGTTTGATGGCATTTTCAACTAATAATTGCAACGACATGGGTGGTACTTTACAGCCCATAGTGGCTCTTTCTATCATAAACTGATATCGCAATCTTTCTTCGTATCTTAATTTTTCCAAAAAAAGATAGTCTTTGACCAATTTTAACTCCTCCTCAAAACTCACTAATTGGTGATTCCCCATTGACAAAGACGTCCGAAGCAAATCTGATAATTCTGTCAACGCATGGCGTGCCAAGGCTGGGTCTGTCAAGGTAAGTGCCTTGATGCTATTGATAGCATTAAAAAGGAAATGCGGATTAAGCTGATTTTTAAGGTTTTCTAACTCCGCAATTTTGAGAAGCGTTTCAGCTTTACTTAGCTGTATCTCCTTTTGATGCGAAACCCTTTCCATGATGATTAAATGGAAAAACAAAAACCAAATAATAACATAACGGACTGACTCTACGTAAAACTGTAAATAATCGTAAAGCTCAAGCGGCAAACCCATACTTGGCTTTCTATATCGCTGAAAACCAAAAGCAAAGTCTTGTAAATAGAAAGCACCGCCTACTATTACGATTCCTAGTAGCGCATATGGTATAACATTTCTTTTATCAGCAAGCTTTTTATTGAATATCTCTTTATAAATATGTGTAAGAACTAATCCAATAAAAAAACTAATTACTAAATAGATAGGCAAATTATAACCTTGCTCAAAATACTTTGAGTTAGGTTGTCTGAGCACAAAAGTGGTAAAAGTCCACCAGCTAAACTGTCCTATCCAGTAAACTCGTGAGTCTAGTAACTTCATTTTTTCTATTTTAAGGATGTAAATAATTTGCGGTACACCCCTGTTTGGCTATTTGGTTAAGGCAGACATTGTATTAAAATCCAATGTCTAAAACTACAGGCTGTATCAAAAATTGGTTCAGGTTTTGCAAATATACGAATCTTATACCGACCTCAAAAGATTGAGAAAATCTCATCCAATGAAAATCCCCAGAAATATCCAGACCATAAGATTTAAAGTTACCTATATCACTACCTTTATAATTTAAAACTTTTGTTCCCTGACGAACCGTAAAATCATAATTAGTCTCACCATGTGAGAAATCTGCAAAGAAATTGGTTTTAAGACGCTTCAAATATACCCATCTTCCTATATTCCAATCGGGTGTTGCTAGTGGCATTTTGTAGTCAACACTTAGCGTATTTAGGTACTCATAATTACGATACGAATAGCCTCTTGCATAGGCAAGCGGACTTCCATACGAATACAATTTGCTGTTTGGCGAACCATCCTGATTTTTGAAACCAAACTGTAGTTGGAATCCTCCACGCAATCTCAAACTATGATGGGGAGCTAAGCCTGGTGTATAAATACTCGCTTGTAAAGCCGCCAATCCTCCATCAATTACGCTAGCAAAAGCATTTCTGTAATAAAAATTTAAACTCTGTGCCCATTTAGGTGCTATATCTCTAAGCGACTGCTTCAATTGTCTAACATACGAGAATGTATAGATCATAGACTGATTCAGTCCATTGTAAGATTCTGTCAAATATCTTTTACTCAAGTCATAGCCACTTACTTGCATCATTGCCACATTGGCCGAGAAAGATAATGATTGAATATATTTTGATTTAGTAAAATTTAGAGGTACTCTCAACCCAACCAATAATTCCTGTTGATTCCATCGGTCTGACGCTAAGCTATCCAAAGGCTGTGCATTGTCTAAATACAGGGTAGTCTTCCGCTGAGTATTACGCCACGAAACATCAAGCATTGGGTAAAATGTTTGAAAACTCAAATTGGCATAGGTTCCACTCGTTTGCTCATTCATATTATAGGTATAGCCACCCGAAATAGCGGTAGTTCCCAACATATCCTGAGATGATAAACCTGCATAAAGCGTATTACCAGTAGAGGTAGTCATAGCTCCCCACGAATAGATATTGAAGATATTAAACTTACTGTATTTACTTACCTCATAAGACTGATTTGGCACTTGCTTCAACAGGTTTTGATGTGCCTCTTTCAGCATCATTTCCCCAAAATACCTTGTAGTTGCACTAGGATTCACTTCTTTCAAATCAGAATCCTGCAAAGTCATATAGGCTAGTCGATGCCCATTTTTGGTAAAATTGTTAAAAATCAACTCTTTTCCGTCCTTTGAAATTGCGGGGTTAAATCCTCCTAATTTACGATTTGTGACTTGATAGCGAGTTTGTTTATCTAAACGGTAAAGATAGACATTATCAATACCCGTAACTCCTGAGTTAAAAAACAGGCTATCTCCGTTCAATACTGGATGTGCTAGATTTTCTTGACTACTCGTAAATAAGGCTATTTCTTTGCCTGACAAATCCGTTTTTGTGATAGTTTTCTGTCCATCTTTTAATTTTACGAAAACAATCTCATCCGCTTTTGTCCATCGTGGATGAAGTAAAAATGCGTTTGTTGGATTTGGTATTTTTTGTAATACTTGACCAGACTGAGCATCTAAAATGACCAAACTATATTTTTGTTCAGGTGTACTTTCGACACAGACAATTTTTGAGGCCTCGGTATTCAGACTTGGTGCCGCATATTTAGTTTTGTGAGTGAGCGTTTTGATTTTTCCCTCATTAAAATCATACGTTTTTATCACAGAATAATCCTTACGTGCCCAACGAGCATCATAGGCAATTTCTGCCCATACGACTTTCGTTCCTTGCAGAGAGAGCATCCCTGCATCGTTCCAGATACCTAATTCTGCTATTTTTTCCTCTTCTCCATTTTTATCCACTGCCACTAATTGCGAAATAATATCCAAGCCTGTTTTAACAACCAAAATTCTACCATCGGGCAAATATTGAGGATATAGATAGTTCGAAAAGTATTTGTCTTTACTCGTAATCTGGGTAGCAGGGTTTTCCGTAATCTTGTTTTGCTCCTCAATCCATTCTTTTTGAATATCTAAAAAGGCATTTTTGTACAAATCTTCCACCCGAAGCCCTGTAACTTTTTTGATATTATTAGAAAAAGAAAAAGGATAAAACGGAAATCGATAGGTTCCTGTCAATACTTTATCCCAAGCATCATTTCCATATTTTTTCTTCAAATAAGTCGTTAAAAAATAGCCACTTACATAATGATTGGGAATAAAATCTTTATACGATTCTGTCACTGCTTTGGCATAAGGATATATCTTTCCTGAAGCTAATTGTGCGCGTAATGCCATATCAAAACTCGGGATTCGTCCTCTACCCGATTGAGTCATAGCAGTTTCTATACCAACGGCATCACCTTCTTTAAACCAATTGGGAGCGGTCAGGCTACTTACTACGCCGAGTCCATTATTTCCAAATAAATAATACGCTAATTTCGAGATACCCGTCAAGGCTTTGTCATTTTGTACCACATGACGAAACTCGTGTACTGCCAATAAATCTAGCCAATTGTTAGTTCCCAACAAATTGGGATCTTGAGGTGGCGTCACAAAAAATTCGCTTCTGCGTGGTAATAGGGTTACAAAACCATTGGATACAGTGGTTTGATTTTGTAATAACACAGAAATTTTACGAGGATTTTTACCCAGAGAGGAAGATACCGGTTCATAAACTGTTTCCAACACATTGGCCAAACGCTGCCCCTCTTCGAGATTAGTAGTGGGGAAAATAAGTCTAAAATGTGGCGTATTGATTTTTGACCAGCGAACTGATGGGGGATTTTGTTGTAGACTATTCGTAGAAACCTGAGCCAATTCCAAAAAAGGACTCAAAAGACCAAACACCAACAAAAGACTTTTTTTCATAGAGATAATTTGGTTTGCGAGAATGAATGGATTCTAGCGCTTGTTGAGTTCATCATCAACAAGCGCTATAGGTATTTTTAATCAACCCAAGGGTCGAATGTTTTTTCTAATTCCGTCAAATAGCCTTTATTGCCATTTGGTCGTTTTAAGCTTTTGGTAAATTCATACCAATAACCGTCGCCAACAGAGATATATTTTCCGGTATGCTTTGGTTCATTTTTCAAGGCTGCATCAGGAATAAACTCTCCAATAAAAACCTGCTGAATAATCGCATTAGCTTGCGCCCAAGTAATTGGTTTTGAGTCAGTTTTTCCGATACTATTAATACCCTCGGCTTGACGCTTGGCATAGTAAAGATTCAACTCAAAATTTTTCACATTTTTATCTTTATCGATTCTACGATATTCCAAATGAAAAGGTGCTTCTTTTTGGGAAGTTTCATAAATAGCCTGAATCAATTCTTGCAAAAAATACTCCCAATCTGTTTGATTAATTGGGTTACCTGCTGGTTGTTGATTTACTTCAATTTCGAAGAAGTTCATTTCCTCCTCGAGCGCTTTATGATTAAATTTATTTGGCGTTTTTTTCAATATCTCTTTAATAGGCTCAAGCCATGCATTGTCGATTTGGCCTTTCCAGCTATAATCATCATTGAGTGAGAATCCCTCCTCTAAAATTTCCTCTTCGCTCAAATCTTCTCTATCGATATAGGCGATTTGGAAATCTACCCCGATGCCCTGCCCAGCAAATTGCATTTTTAGCAAAATCTGATGTGAAAATGGAGCACCGACCATATCGGCTGTCTCAAATTTTATTACTAATGATGATAATTGATTAATTTCCATTGGATACTTTTTTTGGTAAAATTGTGTTTTGTCACACTAACATTGTTGCTCATGCTCAAAGCATTGTTTTGTAGCAAATAGCAAAGTCACAAAGGTACAAAGGCTAATTTTGAAGGCAATGAATTGTCCAAAATTTTATGAGTTGGTATCCAAAAGCAAACGTTGAGCAATGACCCTTTTATCAATTTTACCCGAAGCTGTTTCAATAAATGTATTTACTAAAAAAATTGCTTTAGGGATTTTAAATTTTGGTAATTTTTCAGCACATTTTTCTAAAATACTCTTTTCCTCTGTTTTCGTGATTTGGTTTGTTTCCCAAATCAACACGAGTTTTTGTCCTAATTTATCGTCGGGTATTCCCCAAGCAAAAAATCGTTTGTTCGACAATCCCTCGAAATACTTTTTACAGATTTCAAAGACTACTTTTTCCACCTCCTCTAATTGTATCTTGACGCCTCCACTATTGATAATGTTGTCGTATCGACCTAAAATCTTGAATTTCTTATCCTCGGTTAATTCTACAACATCGTTGGTAAATATCCATTCGTTATTCGAGGCTGGTGCTTTTATCGCTAAACAAGAACGCTCGTCGAGCTTGATATCGACTCCATCGAGTATCTCAAACTCATCAGAAAGTCCTATTCCATTCAACCTTTTAATGGCAATATGTGAAACCGTTTCTGTCATGCCATAAGTACTAAACACTGGCACTGAAAGTTGCTGAATCTGTGATTGTAATGCCGCATTCACGGCTGCACCACCAACGATAATGGCTTTCATTGGGTTGATTTTTTGTAATCCTATACCTCCATTCTCAATAATCTCCTGGATTTGAAGAGGTACAAGCGCCACAAAATCAAAATCAAACTGAGATAGCATTGGGTATTTCACAAAAGGATTTGAAACGGGCGGAACAATCACCAGTTTTAACCCAAGAGTCATACCACGTACTAGCATCATCACTCCTGCAATATACTCGATATTTACACATACCAAGGCAGTATCGCCTTGGTTTAACCCAAAAGTTTTACCAGTCAATTCGGCACTCGCTTGCATTTGAGCACGGGTTAATTCAATAGGCTTGGGAGTACCCGTTGAGCCAGAAGTGTGAAGGACAAAAGTTTCGGCTCCAGACAACCATTTTTCACAAAATTCCAATGCTCGTTGCTCGTAGGCATCGTCGGAATTGGGCAAGTTTTCGTAAGAATCAATATATAACATACACAAAAATACAAATCGACTGTGGCATTGTCTACCACAGTCGATTTTTTGTAAGGCGTAAAGATTTTAAACAATTGTAGATTGGGGACTGCTGATTTCGGAAATATGGGAAAATACCTCTTTTGGGATAAAATAGGTTTACCTCTACAATCCAACATCAGTAATCTTTACTAAATTACTTACCAAGTACTTATTTTATTGATAGAAACTCTACTTTACCGAAACCTTACTAGAGGTAGCATCGAAAGAAGCTGTGTATTGTTTCAAAGGACTACTAGCAGGTGCCGATAAAACAGTACCTGTAGTTGAAAATTCTGAACCGTGATTGGGACATTTGAATCTATCCTGGTCAGCCAAAAAATTAATCGTTGTTCCTTCGTGTGTACAAGCTTTTGCTAAAGCAATAAAATTTCCTGCTTTTGTGCGAGCCACAATTACATCGCCAACCACCAAGGCAGAGCCATTAGTTTTTAAAGTTGCATAGTCCGAAGTTGAAATATCAATGGTAAAATCAATAGTTCCTTTCGAACTAGCTGCATTGCCTGTAAATCCAGTACTTGTCGGATTGGTGGTAGTTCCTCCAGTAGTACCCCCCGATGGCGTAGGATCCGACTTGCTACTGCATCCAGATAAACAATTTTGTAAAATTACAGCACCTACACTGATGCCCACGAGCGACATGAATTCCTTACGTTCCATGATGAGATTAAAGAAGTTGTTTAAATAAGACAATAATTACGTTAGAAGAGAATTGTTAATTGTTATCCTCTCGCACAAAAAGATTAGGTGCACCATTCATTAAAAAGGGCACAATATGTTTAAAAAGAAGAAATTATAAATTGCAATACTAGAGTACTGGCTCAAGTTGAAAAGAGAACAAACGGATATATGTTAGTAAATTAAATGTATTTACAGATAAAAACAAATTAAAGCCTGTAAATTCTTCATTACGATTATAACCTCAAAATCAACCTTTTAGTTATATTTTTCTCTGTACATTTTTTTAATTGAATCTATAACTTCAAAAACAATTTATTAGTATCCAAGGTTAAAACCTTGATTGAATTCTTGGAAAATCTCCAAAATTTGGTCTGCCCAATAGATAATATCCCTATTTTTGTAAAAGAATTAACAGGGATTCGAACAACTTATCTATTTCAGTTATCTCAAATAGATATATTATCTAAAATTTATTAGCCTAGTAAATAAAAAATCTTGTTCTAGTAAATTTGTGGTATTCATGAACAGTACACAATTTTCATTAAAATGATGTCCGACGATAAATTTATCAATCCCATTAATAAAGATAAAGTAGCCGAAAATCCAGGTTTGCTACCATACGCACATACCGCAGGTGGTGCTGTAATCAGACCAGAGGATATGGGCAAAACCAAGGGTCGCTCTGTTACTGCGATGCGCCAGCAAACCGACCGTCAAATGAACCAGTTGTACGAACAAATGGAGACTTTGGCAAGACAAGCAAAAGCACTTGCACAGCGTCGTGAAATTTCTGAAAGAATTTACACTGCTACCGTAGGATTCGAACCTATTATCAACGAAACCTACTATATGTACGAGAAAGAAGACGGTACAGATTTGTTGTCATTGGTTGCACCGCATGAGTGGGGCCGTTCGTTCAAGTATGTAAGATATGTGGCAAAAGTGTTACTTTTGGCCGACCATACTTGGGATGTTACTTACAACGAAGAATTAGACAAAGAACAATAAGGCATTAGTGCTTATTCATTATTTAATTATACAATTATGATTCAGTGGGAAACCATCAAGGAATATCAAGAAATCCTGTTTCAATTTCATGAGGCTGGGATTGCAAAAATCTCTATCAATCGTCCTCATGTACACAACGCTTTTACGCCATTGACCGTAAAAGAAATGATTGACGCCATGAATATCTGTCGCGACGACGAGCGTATTGGTGTGATTATTTTGACAGGTGAAGGTGGTCGTGCTTTTTGTAGTGGTGGCGACCAGTCTGTGCGTGGACACGGCGGATACATCGGTACAGATGCTGTACCTCGCTTGAATGTATTGGACTTGCAAAAACAAATTCGTTCAATTCCTAAACCAGTTGTAGCTATGGTTGCAGGTTGGGCAATTGGCGGTGGTCACGTTTTGCACGTGGTTTGTGACTTGTCTATTGCTGCTGAAAATGCTCGTTTTGGACAAACTGGTCCAAACGTAGGTTCTTTTGACGGTGGCTTTGGTGCATCTTATTTGGCTAGAGTTGTTGGTCAGAAAAAGGCTCGTGAGATTTGGTTCTTGTGTGACCAATACAACGCTCAAGAGGCTTTGGATATGGGATTGGTCAACAAAGTAGTTCCATTAGAAAAACTTGAAGAAACTACTGTTGAGTGGTGTTTGAAAATGTTGGAGAAAAGTCCTTTGGCACTTCGTATGTTAAAATCTGCGTTTAACGCCGAGTTGGACGGACAAGCAGGTATTCAAGAATTGGCAGGTAACGCAACGTTGTTGTACTACTTATCTGACGAAGCAAAAGAAGGTAAAAATGCTTTCTTGGAAAAAAGAAAACCAGACTTCAGCAAATTCCCAAAATTCCCATAAGAATCGAAAACATAGTTTTCAAAATTCAGCATTCTCAAAAACGCCCAACCATAAAATATGGTTGGGCGTTTTTTATTATTGACTCAGACACAACATTTTAGATTTTATTCAAAAAAACTTATCACCGCAAATCAACCTTTTATCTACAAATTGTGTCTATAGTGGAAGCAAATACTTCCAAATTTTAATAACAAGATTCAAGACCAAAGCGTTAAGTATATCAAGATTTCTTTTAGTTTTGGGGAAATAACAAAAGAGGAAGATTCATGGGTAATTTTCTTTTGTAAAATTTGTAAAATACTTAATTCTTATAAAAATGAACTATTGGTTAGTAAAGTCTGAGCCTTTCAAATATTCGTGGGATGATTTTGTAGCACAAGGAGTAGGCATGTGGGACGGTGTCAGAAATTATCAGGCTCGCAATAATATGAAAAGTATGAAGCTTGGAGATTTAGTATTTTTCTATCACTCCAACGAAGGACTTGAAGTTGTAGGTATTGCTAAGGTGGTTAAAGAACATTACCCCGACCCTACTACAGATGATGATCGTTGGGTAGTGGTAGATTTATCACCTGTTGAAAAATTACCAAAAACAGTTACACTTAAACAAATGAAGAATGATGAAAGACTACAAGATTTAGCTTTAATTAAACAATCTCGCTTGTCGGTTACTCCTGTAAAATCGGAAGAATTTGACATCATTGTGGGATTGGCTCATGAATAAATAGCTAGTCTACAAGCTTTTGTTAATCTATAACCCAATCACAACATATATGAAAAAGATATTGTTGATTTTAAGTTGGCTACTTTGTACAACTACAATGTATGCCCAAAGTGTAAAGCGTGTAGAGATTCCACTGCCTTCGGCTTCATCGGAATACTTTACGATTCCTTTGCAAAAGCAAGGCGTGCTTCTTTTGTCCCAAATCAACAAAAATCAGTTTAACCTCATTAAACTTGATACTAACCTTGAAACTGTTTGGAATATTAATGGTACGATAGATGGCAACCTCGATTATGTAAAGCACTCTTACGATGGCAAAAATGTGTACTTGCTTTTTAGCCGTTATCGTAGCAATGTATTTGAAGTAATCAAAGTAAACCTTGGTCCGGGCTTTGTCGAAAAATTCCAAATCATGTCGGTCGACAGACTTGAAGTGTCTGATTTTCAAGCACTCAACTCATCGGTATTTATCGGAGGACTTGTCAATAGCCAGCCCATTATCTTGTACACAGATTTGGCCGCTCGCAAAACCAAAGTATTACCTTCTGCCTTGAAAAACCAAGCAGAATTACAGTCGATGGAGCTTGATACCGTAAACCATTTTGTGAACGTTACGTATGCTGTCGGCAACAAAGGAAAAAATTATCAATTGGTCGTAAAATCATTTGATGAAGAAGGTACTCCTATCAATCAAATTGTGATGGATACCCAAGAAGATTTTGCTATGATGAATGGTCGCCTCAATATGGTTTCGGATAGCACCCAAATCATGTTTGGTACTTATGGTCACAAAAATTCTATTGGTACACAGCGTGGTCCTACCTCACAAGGAATTTATTTCGGCAAAATGCTTGACAATGAGCTAACTGAACTGAAGTTTTATAGCTTTACGGATTTCAAAAACTTCTTTAATTATCTCAGTGAAAAACAACGCTTAAAGCAAGAAAGGAAAATTCAAGATAAAAGAGACAAAGGCGAAGACCTACGCTTAGATTACCGTTTCTTGGTTCATGATATTGTTAAACAGGGAGATAAATACATTCTTGTTGCAGAGGCATTTTATGCCGATTACCGTTATAACAACTTCAATAATCCGTATAGTCCGTTTAGTTCATGGGGCTCTGGTGCGTTTGGAAGTCCTTGGAACTCCTTCTATAATCCATACCGCTGGGGATACGGCTACTACGGTTTGTACTCGCCATTTAGTAGCTACTACAGTCCATGGGGATATGGAAACAGATATTATGGAAACTCACAAACTTTTGATGGTTGGATATATACTCACGCGGTAGTAGCGGCTTTTGACGAAAAAGGAAATTTGTTGTGGGACAACAGCATTCCATTGAAAGATGTGAAAGAGCCTAAATTGGTCGAGAAAGTTCAAGCCTCTATCAAAGGCGACCAAATTACCCTGACCTACAGTAACAAAGGGCAAATATTCACCAAAACCATTGTTAAGGATTTGACACTCGATGAATTAACACCCAAACAAGTAGATACTCAAGTAATAGGAGATGTAGTAAAAAGAACTACTTCTGACCATATCGATTATTGGTTTGATAATTACTTTTTAGCGTCAGGTGTTCAACGCATTAACAACGATTCTGAAAATTTACGTCGTAATGTGTTCTATTTGAACAAAGTATCTTTTTAGCATGCTTTAATGGTATCCTCTTGACGAGGGATATTTTAGAAGAATAGTAAAATATTGAACTTCAGACTTTAATGCTCTGTTTTTCAGACGATTAAAGTCCTTTTAAAAAATATTAATAGGAAGCTCAGAGCATATAGCCAAAATTGCTCGTATTCTAACAAGTCTTTTTTGTAAATTTGTAGCGGTATTCGAAAAGGATACCGCTTTTTATTTGCAGAAGTTTAATCAACAGAACCATTGAGCACAACCGTAATACAAACAGCAACACCCAAAAATTGGAAAGCTTATCAACTTTTAGATTCGGGTGGTTTTGAGAAATTAGAAAAATTTGGAGACTATATCTTACGTCGTCCCGAACCGCAAGCGGCTTGGGATAAGTCACTCTCAGAATTAGAGTGGCAAAATAGCGCACATGCCTATTTCAAAAAAGACAAAGGTTCGCAAGAAAAAGGCGAATGGATGTTGAAAAAAGGAATGGTAGAGCGTTGGTATATGCCTTATCAAACACCGACATTGAACCTTAATTTTAAACTGGCACTTTCCTCTTTCAAACACGTAGGTATTTTTCCAGAACAGGCTATGAACTGGGATTTTATTATGGAAAAGGTTAAGAAAATGCCTGTTAAAAATCCCAAGGTATTGAATCTCTTTGCTTATACAGGTGGTGCTTCTATCGCAGCCAAACAAGCAGGAGCCGATGTAACGCACGTAGATTCTATCAAGCAAGTAATTAGCTGGTCACGCGATAATATGGAAGCTAGTCAGCTCGATAATATCCGTTGGGTAGTTGAAGATGCAATGAAATTTGTACGCAGAGAAGCAAAACGTGGAAATGTGTATCAAGGAATCATACTTGACCCACCAGCGTATGGTCGTGGTCCTGATGGCGAAAAATGGGTATTGGAAGAACAGATTAATGAAATGCTCAAAACAGTGGCACAAATTTTAGATAAGGAAAATTATTTTCTCATCTTAAATATGTACTCTATGGGATTCTCTTCTCTCATTGTTGAAAATCTAGTAAAGTGTAGCTTTGAGCATTCCAAAAATCATGAATTCGGGGAACTTTACTTAGAAGATTCTTTCAAAAAGAAACTTCCTCTTGGGGTGTATTATCGCTTCGCGAGCATCTAAAAATAGTACAAACTGGAGGATTCATATAACAAATAAATACTTGACTTTATGATCTTCTTAAATAACTATTTTATGGCTCAAAAAGCTAAACAAACACCTCTAATGCTTTAAGTAGCAACAAGAAAAGTGCTAAAAGATAAAATTTTTTCATAACAACAAAATCAGTGATTAGTTAAGGTTTTACTGATAGCAAATATATTGTTATTTATATTTTCAAACAATAATTTTTGTTTGTTTCGGGAACTTTTAAATGTTTTTTAATACAGCAATTATTCTCATCGAAAATGCTGTAATTTCGAGAATGATGAAAAGACTTTTTTTCTACTATATATTCTTGTTGGGAATAGGGCTTTTTTTGGTCAGCTGTAATAGCGAATCAAAGAAAGGGCTTTCTATCCCTGCCGTTCCTGAAGTTACCGAAAAAGCGCGCAGAGCTGCCGCAATTGAATTCTTAACCGATTTGATTAATTCGTCTTCTAGTTCTTCTGAAATTTATTACAAAAGAGCCAAATTGTACCTTGAAGACGAAAGACCCAAAGAGGCTTTAGAGGATATCAATACTGCTATTGGCATGAAAGCCAACAATGGTCATTTTTACCAAACAAAAGCACTTATCTTAAGAGAACTCAAAGAGCCCCAACAAGCTCTTGAGGCTGCCTCCAAAGCCGAGGTTCTCAACGTTGAGTCGCCAGAGTTGTTTACGCTTTTGGGAGATTTGTATCAACAAATTGGGCAATTCGCTAAAGCTAAATTATACTTAAACAAGTCCTTACAGATTTCACCAAATCATGGTGAAACCTATTTCTTTAAGGGTGAAATTGCTGCTAGACAAGGTGATACTACCACAGCATTACAGTATTTTCACCAAACACTTAATCTCAAACCAACGTTTTTGCCACTGTATCTTAAGTTTGCTGAAGTTTACACGGCTTTACGTCAGTATGATTTAGCCTTATTTTACAGTGATGAGGGGATAAAGCAACATCCTAAAAATGCGGAATTGTACTATAAAAAGGGGGTTACCTATCAACGTGCCTATCAAACCGATAGCGCATTGGCGAGTTATACCAAAGCTGTAAAGTTAGATTCGTCCCTAACGCAGGCTAGTTTTAGTGCAGGAATGTTGTATTTCAAAATTAGAAATTACCGTTTTGCTTTACCGCAGTTTGCCCATACAGTCAAGATTAACCCCAAATATCCTGATGCGAAGCTTTTTTTAGCCATTTGTCAGGAGTTTACTGGTGATTTTGCCTCTGCAATCCTCACTTACGAGCAAATTATTGCCGAAAATCCATCAGATTATCGTGCTACAGGCGGACTCTATCGTACCAAGCGTAAACAAGACTATGGTTCATATATTACAGACAACTTTGGCTCATCTACTGATACGAGTGGTTTGACTCAATATGATATTCCAAGAAAGAATGTTGATACGACGTTTAGACCATTACAACCTAAGTCAAGATTAAACTTAAAACCCGATTCTTCTCGAAAGAATTAATTATCTTTGAATAGTCTTTACATTTTAATTCATAAAAACAAAAACCAACGCCTGTAATGGCTATACCTTCGAAGAAATTGTTTGTATAATTTTCTAATAAGGAAAGATAGAATACAGGCCGAAACTAAAACAATCAAATGATTAAAATCACGTTACCCGATGGTAGTGTTAGAGAGTATGCCCAGGGAGTCACTGGGATGGACATTGCCCTCAGTATTTCAGAAGGTCTAGCCAGAAATGTATTGGCAGCGAAAGTAAATGGAAAGGTAGTTGATGCATCATTACCTATCAATCAAGATTCAGATTTCCAGCTACTTACGTGGAACGATACAGATGGTAAACAGACTTTCTGGCACTCTTCTGCCCACTTGATGGCCGAGGCTATTGAAGCTTTATACCCTGGAACGAAATTCGGTATTGGTCCTGCTATTGAAACAGGTTTCTACTACGATATCGACATGGGTGATAAAACCTTAAGCTCAGAAGACTTCAAGAAGATTGAAGACAAAATGGTAGAATTAGCTCGTCAAAAAAATGAATATCAACGCACTCCTATCTCAAAGGCTGAGGCGATTGAATACTTCACCGAAAAAGGCGACGAATATAAATTAGAATTAATCGATGGTCTTGAAGATGGTTCGATTACTTTCTATTCTCAAGGTAACTTTACGGACTTATGTCGTGGACCACACATTCCTAATACAGGCTTTATCAAAGCTATTAAGTTAATGAGTGTGGCAGGTGCTTACTGGCGTGGAGACGTGAGTCGTAAGCAAATGACTCGTGTATATGCCGTTACATTCCCAAAACAAAAGGAATTAGATGAATACCTACATTTGTTGGAAGAGGCTAAACGTCGTGACCACCGTAAATTAGGTAAAGAACTAGAATTGTTTGCTTTCTCTGAGAAAGTAGGTATGGGCTTACCACTTTGGTTACCAAAAGGAACCATGTTGCGTGAGCGCTTGGAAGGTTTCCTTCGCAAAGCACAGGTTCGTGCGGGATACTCTCCTGTAGTGACGCCTCATATCGCTTCCAAAGAATTATATGTAACCTCAGGGCACTACGCTAAATATGGTCAAGATTCATTCCAACCAATTCGTACTCCAGACGAAGATGAAGAATTTTTCTTGAAACCAATGAACTGCCCTCACCACTGCGAAATTTACAAAGTAAAACCTCGTAGTTATCGTGAACTTCCATTGCGTTTGGCGGAATTCGGAACTGTATATCGTTACGAACAATCTGGTGAATTACATGGTTTAACACGTGTAAGAGGATTTACTCAGGATGATGCACACATCTTCTGTCGTCCAGACCAAGTGGAAGAAGAGTTCATGAAAGTAATTGATCTTGTATTGTATGTTTTCAAAGCTTTAGGTTTCGAAAACTATTCAGCACAAGTATCACTTCGTGACCCTGAAAACAAAGAAAAATACATTGGTAGAGATGAAGACTGGGAAAGAGCAGAAGCAGCTATTATTCGTTCGGCAGAAATTAAAGGATTGCCAACGGTAGTAGAATTAGGCGAGGCAGCGTTCTATGGTCCTAAACTCGACTTTATGGTGAAAGATGCTCTTGGTCGTAAATGGCAATTGGGTACAATCCAAGTAGATTACCAATTACCACAACGTTTTGAGTTGGAATACACTGGTTCTGACAACCAAAAACACCGCCCAGTAATGATTCACCGTGCGCCATTTGGTTCATTAGAGCGTTTTGTGGCTATTTTGATTGAAAACACTGCGGGTAACTTCCCATTGTGGTTGTCACCAGACCAATTGGCGGTATTACCAATTTCTGAGAAATACGAAGATTACGCAAATGACTTATTCGTAAGATTGCAAGAGCAAGATTTGCGTGGATATATCGATCACAGGGACGAAAAAATTGGAAGAAAAATCCGTGATGCGGAAGTTTCAAAAATTCCATTCATGCTTATTGTGGGTGAAAAAGAATCTGCTGAAGGAAAAGTTTCAGTGCGTAAAAAAGGAGAAGGCGATTTAGGAATGATGACAATCGAAGAGTTTATTCAATTGGCTCAAGAAGAAATCAACAAGAATTTGGCGCGCATTAGCTAAGCAGCCCAATATCTGTGGCATTTGGTGAATGATAAGTTAAAACTCCTATCATTCATCAAATGCTACAGATTAAGGATAGAATAGCAACGAAAAATAAATTTGTGGTTTCACAGACGCGGAAATTTGCATTTCATTTTTTTTTGATTTAGATTTCGGAAAGATAAATTGATAACTATCTAATAATCACGAAAATCTGTAAATAGACTTTGTGCTGGAACATTTTTAGGAGTATTATAGTTATTAATTTAAACAGTTTTTGAACTTCTAGCTCAATCTGATTTTATATAATTTAAAACTAATAACTTTTACAATATGGCGTTACGCCCGAATAATAATTACAAAGGGACAAAAAGAGAAGAGGAACCTTACAGAATTAATAATGCTATCCGTGGCGTTCAACAGGTTCGTCTTGTAGGTGAAAACGTTGAACAAGGCATTGTTGAGTTCAAACAAGCGTTAGAAATTGCGAGTCAACAAGGGTTAGACTTGGTAGAGATTTCGCCAAAAGCAGTTCCACCAGTATGTCGTGTTATTGATTACGCAAAGTTTAAATACGAACAGAAGAAAAAACAAAAAGAAATTAAAGCCAATGCAGCTAAAACAGTTGTAAAGGAAATTCGTTTCGGTCCTAACACGGATGAACACGACTTTAATTTTAAATTGAAACACGCTATCAGCTTCTTGAAAGAAGGTGCAAAAGTAAAAGCTTATGTACACTTCGTTGGTCGTGCTATCGTATTTAAAGAAAGAGGAGAAATGCTTTTGCTTAACTTTGCAAAAGGTTTGGAAGAGGTTGGTAAACCAGATGAAATGCCAAGATTGGAAGGAAAAAGAATGTCTATTATCTTCTCTCCAAAAGTTGTGAAGAAATAGTGCTCTGTTCCAGACTTCCCGTCTGAATATGACAATCTATTAGACTCCTAGAGGTTTATACGTATATTTCAGGTAAAATCCTGATAATCAAAAGCCATTAATGACTGTTCTCAGCATTAATGGCTTTTTTATTTCTTAAAAATTAATTATTAACGCAAATAATTACAAACTTTTTTTGTATCTTTGCGAACTATTTTACCAAGCTGAGACAGAAATGTTGAGGCAATTACTTTTCACAATTTAAACGTTTAACAGAAATGCCAAAAATTAAAACTAAGTCAGGAGCGAAAAAACGCTTCAAAGTGACTGGATCAGGCAAAATTAAGCGTAAGCACGCTTTCCATAGCCACATTTTAACAAAAAAATCTACTAAACGTAAGCGTAACTTGGTTCATGATACATTAGTATCTGCTTCAGATATGAACAGAGTTACAGCCATGTTAGTATTGTAATTTTTTTCGGAAATCTAATTTCCATTTAGTTATTGTTCAACCAGAAAATTGGCCTTAAAGATTTCTTCAACGAAACGCCAAATTTCAAAAAACAAGCAAGATTATGCCACGTAGCGTCAATCACGTAGCGTCGAGAGCAAGACGTAAAAAAGTGCTTAAATTAGCCAAAGGTTTCTACGGAAGAGGTAAAAACGTTTGGACAGTAGCAAAAAACAAGATCGAGAAAGGTCTTCAATATGCTTACCGTGACCGTAAGGTTAAGAAAAGAGATTTCCGCTCATTGTGGATTCAACGTATCAATGCTGCTGCACGTCAAGAAGGTCTTTCTTACTCAGCATTCATGGGTAAAGTAAGCAAATCTGGTATCGAATTAAATAGAAAAGTATTGGCTGACTTAGCAATGAACCACCCAGAGGCGTTCAAAGCTGTAGTAGCTAAAGTAAAATAGCACATTAAAAGCCGAACCTCTAAGGAAGTTCGGCTTTTTTGTTTTCCTACGTTTCAATCACCTTTGTTTTTACTCCCACACAATTTCCTTCTGTAGGCTTTCCCAACAAATACACGTCAATTTCTATACTTCCTATTCTGTAAATTTTTATATCTGTCAAGTTGGCTGTTAATAGAGCATGTAAATCCTCCGCAGATTTTAGCCACCCTAATTCTTCTACGCCAAACCAATCTTCTTTTTTCAATAAAGGTTTAAAAAATGTTTCTACATCCCATTCTGAAGTAGTTACTTCGGGCGGAATTCCTAGAAACATTTTAAGAGATGCCACATCTGGAGTACCCTCTATAGCAAATGGAGCATCTAAGAATTCAATCTTTTCATCAGATTCACTGGGGTAATAAAGGTCAGCTACTAAGGCTGTTATCTGTTCTCCTAAAGATAAATTTGGATCTTCTTGTGACAAATTGATAGCTGTTTCTGTCATAACACTGATTTTTATAGATTTTAATCATAATTTAGTTGAATTTATAAAAAGTCTTTCTATTATTGTACTCAACACAAACCAAATTTAAACCCCCATAAAGATGTTAGAGCAACTCATGGGTCTAATCCAAGACCATTCTCAAGACGCAATCGTTAATAACCCCGCTATTCCTAACGAAAAAAACAATGATGCAATGCAAACTATCCTTGGCGCCATTACTGGCGGGCTGCAACAGCAGGCACAAGGCGGTGGTTTAGCTAGCGTTATGGGTCTTTTGGGTGGACAAGCAAATACAAGTGGTGGAAATCTTATGTCCAACCCAATTGTAGCAAACATTACTCAGCAAGCAGTAACAGGTTTGATGCAAAAATTTGGACTTGAAAATAGTGCAGCAGCAGGAATCGTGAGTCAAGTATTGCCGGGTGTAATTAGTTCTGTGATTTCGAAAACTAATGACCCAAATGACAACTCATTAAACATGTCAGACTTTACAAACGCATTTAGCGATGGTAAATTTGACATGAATGATGTATCTAACATTGCAGGTAAATTACTAGGCGGTAACGCTGGTGGTATCGGCGGCATGTTGGGTGGCTTATTCAAGTAATTAAATCATACCGAACCCATTTATATATTTGAAGGTGTAAGATTTTCTTACACCTTTTTTAGTTTCAGTCCGATGGATGTTTATCTTTGAAGCAGATTCATCAAATTCTTTATATCGTGAAATTACCTGTTTATTTGGATTACAACGCCACAACGCCTGTCGACGAGAGGGTTTTAGCAGACATGATACCATGGTTTACTCAGAACTTCGGTAATGCTGCTTCAAGAAGTCATTTATACGGTTGGCAAGCTGAAGAAGCCGTTTCGATAGCACGCACACAAGTTGCTAAACTACTTGGTGCAGGCGAAAAAGATATTGTCTTTACCAGCGGCGCAACAGAGTCAAATAACCTGGCGATTAAAGGTGTATTTGAAGCTTTTGGAAAAGAAAAAAATCATATTATTACCATTGCCACCGAGCATAAAGCCATCCTCGATGTGTGTACGCATTTGGAGCAATTTGGTGCTAAAACCACCGTATTATTACCAAACTCAGACGGTCTAATCACGACTGAACAAATTGCTGAGGCAATCGAAGCCGATACTTTATTGGTTTCGGCGATGTATGCCAACAACGAAACAGGCGTTATTTTTCCGATTGAGGAGATAGCAAAAATCTGCAGAGAAAGAAATATATTTTTTCATACCGACGCTACTCAGGCGGTTGGCAAACTCCCTATCAATTTACGAAATACACCTATCGACCTTTTGAGTTTATCGGCTCACAAACTCTATGGAGCCAAAGGAATTGGCGCCTTGTATGTCAACCGAAATAATCCCAAACTTCAGGTAATCGCCCAAATGGATGGCGGCAAACACGAACGAGGAATGCGCTCAGGAACGCTTAATGTACCTGGCGTAGTTAGCCTAGGAAAAGCCTGTGATTTGGCTAGATTAGAGATGAGAGCTAATCAAGAAAAGCTTTCTTTTTTAAGATATAAATTAGAACAATCCATCCTATCGAAACTTGAAAATACCTCTGTAAATGGAGGAAATGCCCCTAGACTGGCGCACGTTACGAATATTGCTTTTGGTGGTGTAGATGGCGAAATGTTATTAGGAAACCTTAAAAATATCGCCGTTTCCTCTGGTTCTGCCTGTACTTCTGCCTCTGTCCTACCCTCTCATGTGCTCAAGGCTATGGGCATAAACGACGACTTGGCGTATAGTTCTATTCGATTTAGTTTAGGGAAATATACCACTGAAGAGGAAATTGATTTTGCGATCAATCATGTAGTGGAAGTGATTGAAAAAATGAGGTAAAGATTTAGGATAGAATCCTTAGAAAAAGAGAGTGCTGGATAGGAATCCAGCACTAGCAGTGATGGATATTGTTTATTTAGTCGTATACCCCCATCCATTCTGGTTTTGTTTTGATTGTTTGTAAAAAAGGTCTCTTCAGAAATTTGCGGTCTTCAAAGATTTCTATTTCGTAATCTTCAATTGTATCTTCAAGGATTTGCTCATAAGTAAGTCCTATCTTACGTTTATTATTTCTAAAAAGTCTATTCGCAAGTGTTCTCAATTCAGTTTTAGCAAAACCTCTTGTTGCTTCGTTGTATCGTTCCTTTATATTGAATAACCAGTCCCAAGTCGAAGTTTTGTTAGCGTCATTGCTGAATGCTATTTCAATTTCGTTCTCTTTAAGTGCTCGGTAGTCAAGGTCTGGGTTGTCAACGATGTTTATTGAAACTTCAATAGTCGTATGGGTTGTGTCGAATGGATAGAATGAAACTCTTCTTGCATCAGCTGGGTTTTTAGAACCTTTACATTTCTTATTACATTTACTGCATAATGGAACAAGGTTTGAAAAATTGACAGAGGCGAAAGGAAAATGAGCTTTATTAAAATAATGGTCGTTGTCTTCCCTGTAATGCGATTCTGCTGATTCAATTGGCGACAAACCACAACAAGGACAGAATTGAAATGTTGGATTTTCAGTCAGTAGAGCATTATAATAATCAAGTTTATCGCCTGGAACTTCTGACCTGTCAATCAAGTAATCATAAAACTTAACCAACAAAGGTTTCATATCTTCTCTTACAACAATAGGTAAAGCATCCAATCCAATTGGTGATAAAATACCATCACACAGTTCTGCAATTCTATTATTAACATAAAAAGCTTCCCTAATATCAGCCCTTTCTATGTCGGTTAATGTTTTACATTTTTCGTAGATAGCATCGACATCTGTTTTTAACCAAGGATAAGCATTGTATATCAATTCAAAGTCTGCATCCAATAAGTTTGCACAGTTCGAAGCATTAGAAGCATTACACCAAACCTGACAAACTAAATGTTCTACATATTGATGTAAAGTGAATATTGAATGATTGATAGGTCTATATGTTCTTAGCATCAGTTTTTAGTTTTAATTCTATTTAAGCGAGCCAAAACCATGTCTTTTTCAATAGAGTCGCCAAGTTTTTTTAACTTAGATTTTACTTTTTCAATTTCTTCGTTTGATTTAATTGAATCAAAGTCTATTGATTCAAGCACTGAGTATGATAAATCTCCGATTGATTGGTCGTAGTTAAATAACCTATCTAAAATCAATTCAACTGATGTTCCGTAAGTGTTGAATTTATTGTCAAGCTCTGATACTTTCCTTGCTCTCGTATTTCCCTTTTCATCTTTCTCAAACAGTACCACATTGTCGGGTAAACAATCCGAAATAATAAAAGGCGAATGTGAAGTGAGTAAAATATCTTTTAGTAGATGGATATTGTAATCGTTGCCGGTACTACTCGCTGAAATGGTATCATTAAGAATCTTGATAAATTTTGCTCTCCAACTTGGATTAAAATGTGTTTCGGGTTCATCCAATAATAAAAGTGAACGTCTGTTTTTCAGCAATAAACAAATGCCCATTGTATGAATAAACTGATGCTCACCGTCTGAAAAGCTTCTCAAAAGCAAATCTTTTTCTACGCCAGTTCCTTTGATTTTCTTGGTGATGTAAAAATCTAAAAAATGAAAAACATCTTGTCTTGGATTGCCAACTGGAAGTTTGCCATCTGTGTAAACACCTTTGGAACGATAAACATTTTCTTTGGTTTCGTCATCTACAAAATGAGCATTCAATTCATAAAGCAACCTGAAAAAATGAAAACACGCTAAACCCGTACCAAAATGCTCCTTGAAGGCTGCTTTTGTGGCATCGTTTACATAAAAATCTAACCAAAGTGTTTGGTTTTTGGGGTCTAAAAACCACGAAGTAGCACATTTTTTAAGCTTATCAATCTGATTTTGCTCTACTATCTTTAGAATGGGAGCTTTAGAGGGTTTGCCAGTTTCTTTATCTACAAACTCAAAATCATGTGCATGTAGATTCATTCTGAAACTTCTTAGCCCCAAAATCCCTGTGTTATCAATAACTCGAAGTGGGGCGAGCGTTTCATCATTTTCAAAAAGTAAACAACACAAAAGCACGGCTTGGCTCATGTTATTGTCAATGTAAATTAAGCTATTTTCTGATTCTTCAAAACTACTGTAGTTATCTCTTACTGCTTGTCGGTATTCGTCTAAGTGGATTAAACGGCTTTTGATGAATGGTAAACTTAAAATTTCATTCTCACCCGAAGAATATGCGATGATGTGGTCAGGTAAATAGACTTTCCCTTCGGCTGAACTGTCTCTTCCAATAGGCGGAATCAATGAGACTTCTCTCTCTTGGGTTGAATCATCAAACGGAAACGGTTGAATAAAAAGTTGTGGCTCTCTGCCTTCTTTTTTAGAAACTTTTACCTTATAAAACCCTTTGATACTATTGGACATTGATTCTTTTTCAGGAATTAAATACTCCAGCGTAAAGGCATCTGGTACAGACTCATGTCGTTTAAAGTTTTGAGGGTCCTTGATGCTTTCGGGCAGATAACGGGCTACACAAACCTCCAAATGATAAAAAATATTAGCCAATGCCTCTAAAACATTACTCTTGCCACTGCCATTTAAACCTGCAAAACAAAAAGGGCGAAATTGCTCCATTGCCTCGGTGTCTGCCAAGTAATGAAATTTGATTTCAAAATCCTTTTGAAGACTTCTGAAACCGCCTTCGTTTTCTATTTTGAGTCTAATGAGTTTCATTCAACCGTAAGTTTTACTTTTTTGGTTATATCGTCATATACTTGTTTCACTTTCTCTTCTTTGATTAGCTCAAAGACAAAGCTCTTTGCTTTGTTATAAGTTTGCTGCTCGTAAAATCTGTTTTTGTTTAGTTCATCTGTATTTAATCTTTCAAGCAGCAGTTGTATGGAACTTGAATTACTATTCTCTTTAAAAAATTGATAATCATTTTCAAGCAATACTTCTAAATCAACCGCAGTGTTAAAACCTAATTCACCTTTAAATGCTAATTGCAAGATAGAGTGAAACAAGTCATTAGTAATTTTTAAGTTGACTTTTTTGCTACTTTTAATCTTTTCAGCCTTTGAAACAATTTGTTCAAACTTGTTTTGCAGCTCAATTGGTGGAACATACACGGGAAATGCCTTTAGTTGAGTTGAATTAATAGATGCAATCCCTGAAGTTTGTTTAGCAGCTTTTAAGAAGTAACTTTTTCCATAGTAACTGGCAATTTGAAATGAAAGAAATGTAGGATTAATAATTCTAGGATCGGTAATCCGTACTCTAAATATATGATTTTGAAAAATGCAATTCTTAATTTGATTTTTCCACAAAGTTCCTCTTCCTAATTTATCAGGGTCTCCCCCCTCTGTTAATAGTAAATCATTTTTTTGAAGGGTGTACCGTTTTATTTCATCATTTGTTGCCTCAATTTCTTTAATTTCGTTTAAGTCTAAAAAACCATCCTGTACATTTGCAACCCTCATGTAAGGAATAAACCTTGTTTGCTTGGCTCCATACCTTTTACCTTTCGTAAGTCCAGAAGTAATATCAGTGAGTTCAATCAAGCTATACAAGTTTAATCCTTGATATGGATCAAACATCTCCAAAAAAGTAGCCCTTAGCAATTCATCATATTTTTTGATGGTGGCTTCTCGCTTATCTAAAATGCCTTTGGCTTTGTCTAAAATGGCTACGATTTTGTTTTGAGTTTCGAGATTTGGTTCAAATAAAATTTCGCTATCTAAATACCTGTCTAACTTTAAATTTATAATACCTGTTGTCTTGTTTTGAAATGAGAGAACTTTGTCAGTTTGATAAAAATTACTTAGTAGGTAAAATAAATATTTGGGATTTACTTTTCCTTTGTTGGGTCTCAAAATAGATGTAAAGTTATTACATAGAAATGTTGAATTATCAGGGTTTTCAAAATAGACAACCCTACCAACTGGTTGGTTTGGACTACCCCCAGACTTCTCAATGATTATATCTCCATTTAAAAGCTTCTTCCTTTCTACTATCTTCCTTTCTATTTCTCTTTTTACGAGATTATGAAAAGTTATTTTCCCCGAATTTGTAAAGTTCGCAGTCCTAATAACATTCACAGCATTACTTGTCAATGCGTCAGAACCCCATTCCCCAGATATTTTATCTGTGATTAAACTTGATATTTTTACCATTTCCATCACCCAATCAAATTTTTAAGTTCTTGCATCTCTTTTTGTATTTCGGCTTCGAGCTGAAACAAAGCTTCCAGTATTTTTTGGGGTGGCTCGTAGGTTTGCTCTTCGTACTCAAATTTTTTGTAGCGGTTGTAGCTGAGGTCGAGTCCGTTGTCTTTTATTTCGGCTATCGGCACATAAAAATGGTTGTTGCGTTCTATGGGCGTTTGAGTTGCTCTGTTTTTGTAAGCATCCGCTGCAATGGGTAAAGGGTTTTCGGCGAGTTTGCGGCGGTTATCGTCCAAGCTGTAGCCGTCATTTTTTAGCTCATAAAACCATACTTTTTCGGTGTGCCAAATCGGGCTATCTTCTTCGGCTTTGGTAAAGAGCAAGATAGCCGTTTTTACACCTGTGTAAGGTTTAAATGCTCCGCTTGGCAACGAGATTACGGCTTCTAACTGGTTGTCTTTGAGTAGTATTTCACGGGTTTTTCTTTGATTGGTGCTTCCGCCAAACAATACCCCTTCGGGGATAATCACAGCGGCTCTGCCTCCTGAGCGGAGCATCTTTGAAATACGAATCAAAAAAAGCAACTCGCTCTGTGTGCCGTCAATCTTGAGTTCATCGCTCATGCCTTTTTTATCAATCCTGCCCGTAAATGGCGGGTTGGCCATAATCACCGAATACTCCCCGTCTTGGTGGAGTTGGTCATATTTTTTAGAAAGCGTATCAGTATTCTCAATCTGAGGAATTTTAATGCCGTGTAGCATCAGGTTCATTAGACCAATCCGCACCATGGTTTGGTCAATATCAAAGCCATAGAAGGTTTTTTCGTTGAGGTCGTCCCATACTTCTTGCTTGGTGATTTTATCGCCTCCATATTTTTTAAATCGCTTTAAGCCGTTTTCATCTTCCGTAATTTCTTCGGGGCTGGTATATTTGGTCAGGATGTGTTGATAAGCTCCCACCAAAAAACCACCCGTTCCGCAAGCAGGGTCACAGATTTTGTCTGTCAAATCAGGGTCAATCAATTCGCACATAAATTGTATCAGATGCCGAGGAGTTCTGAACTGTCCGTTTTTACCAGATGAACCAATTTCATTAATTAAGTATTCGTAAACGTCTCCTTGTGTATCTTGAAACTGCTGTCCAGCATCTTGTTGAACTATGATATCTTCAAAAATTTCATTAATTGCTTTTACAGCTTCATCTAATAATGCAGAGTTATTAATAATGAAATAAGCGTTTTCCATGTGCCTTGTATAAGGCTGTGAAGGGTCGTTGAGGTTTTTTATAAATGGAAATACGTTCTTAGACACCACATCCAGCATTGTATCTGGGTCAAGCTGTGAGAAATAAGACCAACGACAATCTTCGTTTCCTTCAAAAATGGATTCATATTCTTTTTCAGCAAAGATTGCTTTTGCTTTTTCCAAAGCATCAGCATCATCTATTCTACGCATAAAAAGCAAATAAGAGATTTGCTCAATCGCTGTAATTGGATTGGTAATGCCTCTGCTCCAGAACTTATCCCAAAGCTTATTGATTTTAGATTTTAATTCGTTTGATAACATACAATACTCTGCTCAAGGCAAATTTTTAATAAATAACTGTGATTACTTGGTAACTTTCTTGAAAAAAAGATTGAGTATTTTACTTAATCTCAATTGGTCAGATATCCCAATTCTACTTTTAATACGATAGGATATCAAAATAGAAACGTTGATTTCAAAAATAGTTAATTCTTAATACACATATTGGTTAAGCTATAAACAAGAACTTTAGACATTTTGAATTATTCATAATTTAACTTCAATAATAACTATTTAGTATTACCACCTAGGTAATTGATAGTAAACTTAAGTTTATCAAGTTCTATATTTGTTCGTAATATTAGGTAAATTTTCTAATAAAATATGTAGATTACACGCATCAAGTTGTCGTAACCTTCATAAATCGTAAGAACCTCGTTTAATTAAAATAAACGAGGTTCTTACGATTTAAAATGATGTAAATAATTGCCTAACAGACAACTACTTTCCTTGTAACAACTGAATATCTGGTGTTGAGTTGTCGTCTAATGTCACTTTGCCTCTTTCTTTACGGACGATGCGTGAATAAAGCCCTACTTCTTGACTAAATAAGAAGGTGAAAAATAACTTCGTGAATGAAGTATGATATTTCAAATTATCATAAAACTCTGGAGCAATTGCTTTCAACTTTGGAAGGTTATTCCAAGGTACTGAAGGCATATCGTGGTGTTCGTTGTGGTATCCAACGTTCATGTTGATTCCATTCAATGCACCGTAGTAGCTGTATGTTTCTTGGTTTTTGTCCAATACCAAATAGTGTTCTTGAATCCAACGAGCACCTAGTGGGTGTAAACCTACTGAGAACATAAAACTTGCACCCATGTAACCTAATGCAGGCCAACCCATTGTGTACACAATAATCGCATCAAAGGCTAATTGACAAACGATATTCATGATTACCCAACGGTCAAATACAGCCAACTCCAAACAACGCAATGTACGAATAGCTTGGAAAATTGGGAATAATAACAACCACAATGCTTTTCCTATGAAATAGTTGTTAATCAATTTTGCTTCCCAGTGATCTGGTAAGTCTGCATCTAGCTCGTGAACACCTTGAAATGCGTGGTGTTTTAAGTGATAATTTTTGAATGAAATAGCTGTTGGCGCCAATGAAGGGAAGTTTGCTACGATACCTGCATAAACATTCCAAGATGGTTTTTTGAAAATCAAGTTGTGTGCAGCCTCATGAATACATACAAAAAGTGTATGCGTTGGAAATGCACCGATAAGCCAAGCAGCCGCCAAAATAACCCACCATGCTTGATCTTTTACTAGGTAAGCCATACCAATTTGCATTGATACACAGCCTAGAATCCAAACGAAAGTCATGGGGTTTTTGGTAATAAGTTTTTTTACTTCTGGGTGAGCTTTTACAATTTCACGTGTACGAGTACGGTGTGGTTCTGTGCCCGTAACATAGGTAAAATCTTGTTGATATGCCATTAGTTTGGTAATTGTTTAGTTGTTATTGTTAATGTGACTATTTCAAGATTCGGGGATTTTCTGACGAAAATCTTTCAAATATATAGCGAACTTCGCGTTTTATCAATTTGTTTACGAATTAATGCTTTTTTAGTACCTTTTACAATGATATGAATCACCATCGGGACAAGCTTCTTGTGTTTTATCCAATATTCATGAGTATTTTAACAAGAATTAGGACTTTCGAGAAAAATACTTTTATCCTACCTCAATTTTCAACCATGAAGAAATACATATTACCATTACTTTTAGCTGCTTGTACCGCTCAAGGGCAAGTGTCGGGTACACTGCCCAAACCTTCCGTTAGACAATTGGCTTGGCAACAATTAGAGACTACTGCCTTTTTGCACTTTACTGTGAATACCTATACTGATAAAGAATGGGGAGAAGGCGATGAATCTCCTTCGATTTTCAACCCTACTAAGTTAGATGCGATGCAATGGGCAAAAGCATTGAAAGCTGGAGGTTTCAAAATTGCTATTATTACCGCCAAGCATCACGACGGCTTTTGTCTTTGGCCTTCAAAATATACCGAGCATTCTGTCAAAAACAGTCCTTACAAAAACGGGAAGGGTGATATCGTAAAAGAGCTTTCTGAAGCTTGTAAAGCCGTTGGTATCAAATTTGGCGTGTATCTTTCTCCTTGGGATAGACATGAAAAAACCTATGGCACTGACGCCTACAATACGTATTACAAAAACCAGTTGAGAGAACTCTTGACGAACTATGGTGAAATAGCTGAAGTTTGGTTTGATGGCGCCAAAGGCGAAAACGCTAAGAATATGGAGTACGATTTCCAAGGTTATTGGAAAATGGTGCGTGAGCTTCAGCCAAAGGCTGTGATGTTTTCGGATGCTGGTCCAGATGTGCGTTGGGTTGGCAATGAAAAAGGTAACGCTGGCGAAACTTGCTGGTCGACTATCAATAACGCAGGACAAGCGCCAGGAAAAGCCGATGAACATTATTTGAATACAGGTGATGAAAAAGGGCCAGACTGGATACCTGCCGAAACGGACGTTTCGATTCGTCCGGGTTGGTTTTGGCATGAAAAAGAAAATGCTAAAGTCAGAACGCCACAAAACTTAGTTAACCTGTATTACCAATCGGTCGGAAGAAATAGTTTGTTGTTGTTAAACATCCCTCCTAACCGAGATGGTTTACTAGAAACAACTGATGTGAATGCTATTAAAAAGTTTAGAGAAATTTTGAATGAGACTTTCTCCCATAATTTGGTTAGTAAAAAACATAAGTTTTTGATAGATAAAAAATTAAGTACCAGTAAGGTTTTAGACGTCAATCAGTCGTTGATTTTACAACTGGAAGGTGAAAAGGAGTTTGATAGAATCTCTATTCAAGAAAATATTGCTGAAGGACAAAGAATCAAGTCATTTTTGGTAGAATTTTGGGATGGTAAGACTTGGCAAAAGCTAGCAGAAAGTACAACAGTCGGTCACAAGCGCTTGTTGAGATTTCCAACTGTTAAAAGTACGCAGGTAAAATTGACCATCAAAGACGCCTTAGCAAAAGTATATTTAGCAGAGTTTGGCGTTTATAAAGCCTCCGCACAAGAATAAGATAAGAACTTCGTTATCAAGGTGTTTGAAAGCCATTTCAAACACCTTATTTTTTAACTTGTATTGACATGAAAACATATTTTGCCTCTTTTTGCTTGTTCTTAACTTTATCGCTTTCGAATAAAGTTCAAAGCCAGTCTTTGAATACAGCTGGTACTTTTTTAGATAAAAAAGGGGGACTTTTTGTCGCCACAGTCGAGAAGGACAAGTCAGATTTGGTATCGATAAAAATCAAAAAATACCTTTTGAATAAAAAAACCAAAATCTCTACGAGTGTTGTCGCGAGCGATTATAACATAGATACGCAAACCCCAGTCAAATTACTTGAGACTTCCAATGGTACCTTATATGTTGTTTTTTTGACAAAACCTGTGGTTCATGCCAATCCGAATCCATTTAAGATGAGTGATGATGTTTCATCAAAAAACAATACTGATAATGCGCCAAGAGAAAAACGAGCCGAACCAAAAGGGAATACGGCGCTTAATTTCAAGCAGTTGCGATATGTGTATTCTAATAACGGAGGAAAAACATGGTCAGATAGTAAAGCGATTGAAAACTTGGATACTTACAGTACTACCCACACAGATTTATTTGAATTAAAGGAATTTAGTGGCGCAAGGTTGGAAATAAAAGGAGTAAAAAGACTCATTAAAGATGAAAGAGACGTCGTTTTTAATGTAGTTATTGAGAATAAGTAGAGGGAGGTTATTTATGTTTAAATAACATTGAGTGATTGAGTGAATGAGTGATTATGTTTAAACACAAATTTTAAAATAATCACTCATTCACTCAATCAAAATTCATTCAATTCTCACACCTTGTGCCTTTGCCACTCTTTAATTGTGATAAAACTTTTTGTATCCAAAAACAGAAGCAATTGGTGCTAAAATATAGGCTAAAAAGTTTTGTGTGTTTTGAGACAAACCTTCAAAATAAATCTTACTCTCCATGTAGTTTACCCATACCATACTTTGCAAAAAGTTAGCATTCCCGTTTCTTATTTTTCCATTTTGCCACATCGTAATCATCGTTTCAATCAGTGGCTCTATGTCGTAAGAAGGTGTAATGGTATAGTACATCACCACGGGATTGGCTGAATCATTGTAATGTCGATGTGCTTGTGCTTTAGGTAAAATAATGGTTTCGCCAGCCTTTGCAAGCATTTTTTTGTGGTTAATCTCGTATGTGAGTTCTCCCTCTAAAATTTCATAGATTTCGTCCGATTTCTCGTGACAATGACAAGCTAGTGCTAATTGATTGGGTTGTAAACATACTTTTATTTTAGTATGGCTACCATTAGTTTCGGAACTAACCTCAATAAACTCAAGGGTATTCCCATTCCTATCTTCCAGAATTGTGCCTTTTTTGACCATAATTTTAAGGTTTAAGCTATCAGACTCCTCTCCCAGGCGAAAGCAGACTTAATAGAGGTATTTAAAAGTATTAATGGTTATTTTTGCTATGACATTTTGATTTAGTTAAGTTGTAACTAAATCAATTATTCGTGGAGTTAGAGAAGAATTATGATTCTTAAAACAATGTGCGGTTGCTCTAAGAAATTCACTTTAAGGCACTCAAAAATAACTGAATATTAAAGACTTATCAACAAAGTTTTGTCTAATTATTATACGGCTTATAAATTATCTTTTTTGTTAACAAAAATCAATTTTACCGCTTGAACTGCAAGCTATGATCTTCTAAATTCTTTTATTTTTTATGAAAGTAACATTCCCTCCCATTCGTTTTCAGAGTGAAGTTGGACGTAACAATCCACTTAAAGTATACTATCTAAGTGTTCCGCCTGACGTAGTTCAAGCTTTGGGAGGAAAGATGGGTATACGATTTTTGTGTACGATTAAAAATATTACTTGGCAGGCAGGTTTGGTTGCTTTGGGGGAGGGCTGGGCATATATCAACCTCAGCACGAAAAGAATGAAAGAAGCAGGATTAAGTCTAGGTTCGAGTATAGAGGTAAAATTAGAACCCGACCAGAGTGAATATGGCGCTACGATTCCTGAAGAACTTCAGGCTGTTTTTGATACTGATCCTGAAGGATATGCACGTTTTCAGGGACTGACCAAAGGTATGCAGCGCTATATCATTCATCATGCAGATGGGGTAAAATCGCCACAATTGAGAATTGAAAGAGCACTGATGATGATTGAGAATTTGAAAAAGTTGCCCCTAGGCAAGGAGGAATTTAGACGTATTCTGGGAAAACATGATTAAAAAAATATCCCCAAACTTGGATGGCCACAAGAATGGGGTATTTATTCTCTCATGTATGTAAAAATTCTTCTAAAATAATCGTGTACTGTTAAGCCAAATAGGAAGATTATTCACAGAAAAACCTCATACACTTATTTTGCTTGTACACTGACTGTATTACTCATTTTGTAGCTAGTTCCATCCTTGAAATAGACTTTTACTGCATAATCTAAGGTATTAGGAGTCTTATCCAGTTTTTCTGAAAACTTATTTGCTTCAACCGTCTGCCACGTACTCAGTGCTGCTTTATTTTCAGCACGATAAATCACAAAATGAGATACGTTGTTTGAACGGCAAGTCCAATCTAAAGTCACAAGTTTTTGATTGGGGTCATAATTTACTTTCAGCCCTTCCACGCTGGCAATGCCATTTTCACCAACATACAAAATCGGTTGAGAAAACTCTGATTTGGATTTGAGCTTGCTATAATCTTCTGCCTCCACTTTATACTCATAACGTTGGTTATTTTTCACGTCTGTGTCTACATAACTAATAGAGGTTGTTAATAACCCATTATATTGTTTCAACACCTCCCAGCTTCCTTTCGAAGATTTTTTGTATAATATATGAAAAGAAACGTCCTCGCTTGAACTTGGTATCACCAATAGTTTTATCCCGTTTTTCTCGACAACAATTTGTTCAAAAACTGGTGCCGTAGGAGGATTTGTATCTGGCAGTTTTGCCATAACTACTGGCGAATATTCTGAGTGATTATTACTTAAATCAACTGCAACTATCTTATAGAACAACTGTCTATTCAATAATGTTTTGTCTGGTATAGAATCTGTGTACTCAGAATTGGGAACTCCGTAAGGCGTAAGCAATGTGTAATTTTTGGCATCTTTCCGATATGCACGATACACCTTATAGATTGCCACATCAGGTTCGGTACTCGCAGGCCAGTCAACAACTACTTTCCCTTGAGGCGTAGCCATAGCTGCGAGTGTATTAGGAGCTTTTGGAGGCGTTCTATCCTCAATATTTGCCACCACGGGCATCGCATAATTTACATTCCCAGCGGTATCTACTGCTCCAACCACATAATATCTCCCTGTATACGGCTCAGGCGATACGTCGGTAAAACTGAGACTTTGATTAGATAAGACCTCTTTTTTGACAAAATTAAAAGGCCCCGCAACTGATCCTCCTTTGGCAATGACATAGCCTTTTAGGTCGCTGTTATTTCCTACTTTTTCCCAAGTAATGATTACTTCTTTATTGTCTACAACTTTGATTTTAACATTTTTGGGTTTTGCAGGAGGCGTAAAATCCTTTGGTGAACCTACCATTATATCCGACACTGGACTAGACACCCCGAATGGATCAATTCCGACGATACGATAGTAGTATTTGCGATAGTTGACCAAGTTGGAATCGATATAGGTAATCAGAGCACTAGGATTGCTAATACCCTTATAGGTTAAAGAATCTTGTTTGAGCATATTTTCATCTGCAGGAGTTTGAATGTAAGGATTGCTCGTAATAGATTTAAAATTCTTTCCATCCTCACTTCTTTCTATCAAATAACCAGAAAACTCACCATCGACGCTCATACGATACCAACGAAGCGTAACTTGGGAGTCGCCTTGCAAAATGCCTGCTGTGATAGGCGCGTAAACTTTGGTAAACTGATTCGCAAATAGTACTACCGTAGCAGTATCAACTTTGGTATTAGATTTGGTATCTGCATCTACCCAAACTTTGTACATAATGATATCCTCTGGATTTTTGGGTGTTTTATCGACCCATCGCAAACCAAGCACAGTAGCAGCATTGGCACTATAGTCGGCAGATAGCATCGCACTGGCATAACGACTATTTTGCTCATTACTTTTTTGGATAATACCTCCCACACTCTGCTGAAAAGTTGTGCTTGCTTTAGGATTGTAGAGTGACTGCACGGCTGCACCCACATAACTATCTTGTTTGGAGTATCGCAATTTTACCTCCTCAAAAGTCAAAGGAAGAATTTTGTTGGGTGTCAAAAGGGTACTTACTCCTTGGTTTGCGCCTTTTGAAATAACTGTTTTTTGAACACGAAAGCCTTTTTGACTAGCAAAAAGCCACTGAGCAGCACTGGTAGGCGCCCATCGCAACACTACCGAATCTTGGTAATTGCGCGCAAGAAGCTGTAGCTTGGGATTGAGAGACTTTTGCGCCTGTGTTTTTAACCCAATAAGGAGCAAAAGCATGAATATATAACGATTTTTTTTCATGACTCACGATTTTTAAGGATGTCGAAAAAAGGGACAAAGAGCGCATTCAGCGTGAAGCTTTAGAAACCTTTAATTCAAATCAAATTTTAGTAAGTAGCAGGAAAGATTAAATTAATAGTATATCAGAGGCAAAATTTAACTGTAACCTTTTGATTATGAACACCTTCAAATAACCAATATACTTTTAACTAATAACGTTTCCCTACTTATTTGACATTAGGCTTGCACTTTCTTTGTCCCAGTTTACTTAGAATTTAAAATACCCGCCTACGATTGGTGATGGCATAAATGCTGTTGTACCAAAAGTGAAAGCCTTCTCCACTCGATTAGTTGGCGCATCTGGATAAGGTTTGTAATCCAGTGTAATGTAAGCAGTTGTGCCACCTGTTCGTGGTTTGAAGGTATAATAACTCGATGATTGATAGCCATTATACACATCCAAATCGGCATTACTAAAGTTACGAGCCATAGAAGAGGCGGAGATATTTAACGTCAAACTTCGACTTGTTCCTTGCACGTTGATATTTGCGAAAACAGAACCAAAACCTAAAGAAACGTTTTTCCAATTCCCTAAACTTGTATTCAGTGCTTGACGAGTTTTAACCATATTCTCTCCAAAATTCTTGACTGCATAAAAGTCATGATATGCCACTTGGTCAACTTTAAAGGCAAAAGAATACATACGGGTAGGCTCGTCTTCTAATGGGAAGAAAGTCAATGAAGGTCCAATAATATCGTCCATTCTTAGCGCTGAGCTAATCATACTGATATTACCCAGCGTTGCTTTCACACCACCTGAAGTCGTAGGTTGATTTGAAGCTGGCTGGTTGACAGTAGTTTGTAATCCATTCAATGACGTATTCAAATTAACTGATCCAATAGATCCAACTTGCCCTATCAGAGACTGTCGTTGGATACTTACCGCTAAATCTGGAGTACCTATACCGACAATTTTTCTTAGTTCTGGAACACCGTAATAGACACCTACTTGTTTAGCTCCAAAATTCACCAAAGGCGTGTACACTTCATTTTGAATATAGGTATCAAAACTTACTACGCCAGCTTTCATCGGACTTGACACATTTAATAAGGCAGGTTGGTTTTTACCATTGCGAGTATAACCATACAACTCTGCATCGTCAAAATTCTCGGCTGATCCATTAGTTGGCTTTATATCCATGACTAAATAATCCGCCGATTGGACATTATTCGTGTTGCGATATTCGGCTCTTTCAAAATTTACGGCAGACAGTTTTTCATTAATAGTACTGTACTTACTAGTTTTGAAAACGATGTCATAAATTACCTTAGATTTCGGAATCGAAGAAGACGAAGTTGCTGAACGATTCAAGGCATTTTTGTTGATATAGAAAAAATCCTCTTGGCTTCTTAAAAATGCTGAGGCTTTAGCCACCGTAACCTTTTCTTTTACCATGGCGCTAGCCAAAAGTTGCTGATTAAGATTGATGGCTGAGCCTACAGCACTTTGATAAATTCTACGGATTTCGACGCGGTAGGTTTTATCATTTTGCAAATTGTTCGGAATATCAAATTTCACCTGATTTTGTTTGTCGTAATAAACCCCTGTAGTGAGTGTATCGCCACCATCCTTCGGAATATATACCGCTTTGTAGATATATTTTCCTGTCAACAAAGCACTAAATTTTGAATCGCTACCATCTACCGTGCTGCGAAAGGCCTCATCAGGAATTTGTCCTTCGATTACTCCTTGAGGTAATTGATTTTTCAGGAAATAATTTTGTCCTTCTAATGGCCAAGTATAGTTAACGTTGCTAAACTTTATATAATCAGGTTGTTTGGCGGTTGAAAACTCTACCGTTTTTTCTTCTGAACGATTAGCGTTATCACCCTTTCCTCCTATTTCTTCGATACCCAATGAAATACTAAACTTATGTTTGGAAGTTGAAGCAAAATGTTTGTTTTTCGACAAAATCAATTGTTGATTATCATTCACCCATTCAGGCGCTTGGAAGCCATCGAATGTGGTCAAACGACCGCCATTTTTGCTATCTTCATACGTAAGTTTGTATTCCTTAAGTTTAAAACGGAAGGTTTTAACGGTATTATCAGGCATGGCCAATTCATAATCTTGTCCGATACTTGTGTTGAACGTTACGGTAATTGGCGCATCGGTTTCAACCGCATTTTCGCCGTTGGCAGGAGATATATCCCCAATGATTTCGATACCATCCAAACCATTATCCTTGTTGTTGGTAGGCGTACATTGTTCTCCAAAAGCCAAATCAAAACCTGTATTTATTTTGATTAAACCCAACACATTTCCTTGAACTTTTACCCTTCCACTCATCCACATCGGATTAGGAATCCCTCCTTTAAGAATTGCTCCAGCGGTCACTTCGCATATTTTGAAACGTCCTGCAGCAAACCAAGAATCTAAATCAATATAGGCACCTCCATTGAGGTAAGCATACATTTGAGCATTGGCATACCAGCCATTCCAGCCCAAGGCTTGTCCACCTTGTTCGCATTCGATTCCATATTCTAAGGCAGCATCAAAGCCTAAAATTGCAGAAGCATTTACAGAAAGAATTGCTACCGTAGCGTCAAAACTACCCTGTAGTTGTCCCCCTACCAAAATAGAGAATTTTGGCACAGAGGTAACTCGTCCGTCTTCGTCGGTACTCACATTCGTTTTGGAGGCTACCTTACTATATTGAGCATTGCGATACTGATCGGCAGCGGCGTTGGCACCACCCATAAAGTTGCTTACCTCAGCTGGCAATTCTGGCAAACCACCTAAGTCATTGCCCATTGCTATATAGAATTTGGCTCCCAAATGCGCTTTTACCACAGGAAGATTTAAGTCCAAAATATTAAAGGCAATACGTTTTTGGGTATCGAGAGGATCACCCAATTTGATATGCCAATTTTGTGGATCGAAGTGTACACGCAGTGGCACTTGAACATTGGTTCCTAAGATACCTGCCGTAATATCTGCGTTCACATCATAAATACCTGGCGCCAAATAATTGAAAGCGACCGAACCCTTCACCAAAGTTGTTGGGTCATCAGGAGTACCATCTTTGCTGATTATATTGACAGAACCAGTAGCGTTAAAATTGTTCAATGCTCCATTAGCAAAACCAGCTTCAAGACCCACCGAAGCGGTCAATAAGCGGGCATCTGCCACAGACATATACACACGAGCTTTGAGTCCCCAAGCACCTTTTTGTGGTGAATACACTAGCCCTGACTTGGTTACTCCAGGGGCATTGTTCAGCTCCATTTTTTCGGCATCTGAGAGTGGCTTATTGGCAATTTTAGCATCTACAGTTCCTTCTTGTTTCATGTTAAAATATAAGCCTCCACCAAAACCTGTCAAGGTAAGTGGTGGCACTAATACAAATCCAGGGTTTGCCACCACTGAAGCATCCATATAACCGTAGTAGTAGTCATTGGTATTTCCAAAAATGATATTGGATTCGACCGTTGCCAAATTCGGAATTTTCACTTTTCCCCACCCACTTAAGCCTGTTCCATATTTTGCATCATCATAATAAAATTTCAGTTCACCTTTTACATTAGCAGGCCCAAATTGTCCATCAATCGTAAATCGAGAAGGATAGACTCCTTTGAAAGAAGGGGTTAATTTTCCATTTATAAAATCTAATCTACCTAATACTTGTACTGTACCTGAGGCATTTGCCAAACTGGCGTCTTCGCCACCTACCATGACTTTTACCCCAAATTCAAAGCCTAAGCCGATATTATTTTTCACAAATTTTGGCGGAATCAATTGAATAGGGAAACCTCCCATTTTTGATTCTTTACCTCCATTAGCTACAGCTGAAGTCATGATTATATCCTCGTGAGGACCGCCTTTTACGTCTTTATTGGCTGGGTCTTTTTCATGTTCGCCTGCAAGTCCTCCTTCCAGATACCATTCACCTGTTTGAAGATATATCCCACTTCCAGCAATTTCGTCGCCACCCAAGGCTTTAAAAGTTGAAAGAGAGAAATTCTCAAAAGTCAGGTCAGGCACGACCATATTCAGAGGTGGCTTGGAATCTAAGGTTAAAGTACCATTGAGCGAAAATAAAAACTCAGGGTCTTTATCTTTTATCAAGCCTATCACAAAAACTGAGTTGGGGGCTATTTTCATATTAGCCATAAACACTGGCACGTTGTATCCTTGTGGTTTGGGTTTCACCAAGATTTTGAGCGAATCCAAACCATTGCGAAGATTACAAGTATAGTCTAGCACATCCGAACTAATAGGCAATTGTATTTTACCCACCATATTGCCACGTATCAAGGCATTTTTGACAATCAATACCTCAAAAGAATCAACCGAAAAGGCTAATTTTCCCATTTTGCCAGTGGTATAATCCAACAATGGATAACGTGAAGGCGTAAAACGTGCCGTAAGTCCGTCGCTATCAAAAACCATATTGGATGCCGCAAAGCTGAGTCGATTATTGCCTCCGCCGCCTAGTGATTTTGGCAATAGTACATCAACTCGTTGCAAGTACAAACCTTTGAAGGTATTCCCTCTTTCTCCATCGTATTCGGCTGGTGGGCTAAAATTAGGAGGATTACGAAAATCAGAATGGTCATAAAACGCATCTAAACCCTTTACCGAGATACCTCCTGCATCTTTCAATCCAAAGGTTGGTACAGTGACAGTAGCAACCCAGTCATTCCATTTATTAAAATCAAATTTGAGTTGCGTAATCACATCTCCGGGTAGCGTATTGCCATTGTCGTCATTCAATTCCAACACATTTTTCCCTAGATTCAAATTTGCTTCTACGTGTACATGACGAACTGAGTCTTCGTCGAGAATGGCATACGTACCATCGTTTTGTGGATAGTGGCTTTGCTTAAACGTGATTGGCGTGTAGGGAGCTTTAAAATCTTTGACTAAATAAAGGACTGCATTTTTGGGAAAAAGCTTGTCGGGCAACATACACATTTCGGTGGCAGCCATCGACAAAAAGGAATTATCCTCTGGCATTTTGACATTTAACAATGCTCCCATTTCAGCACCGTCTGGCGCAATCGTGAAATAATTAATACCTATCAAACCAGCGCCAGTACTATAGCCAATAGGCAATGAAACAGCCATTTGTCCTTTAAGGTCATTCCAAAGTTTACTGGTTAGCAAATTGGTGTAGGTTTTGAGGTAGTCTACACTTATATTTTTGTAGGTCGATAAATCTGGCGGAGTAATGCCAGGCATTTGAAAACCTTCATCGCTTCCATTTGCCAAACCAGAAATAGCTTGATTGGCTGCATTAATTTTCAATTTGGAAAACTTGACTTTCAATGGAACATAATTCCAAGTAATTCGACCATTCCCTGACCAGCCATCTGGCGAATCCACGGCTTGGTCAATCGTCATGTCAAAATTGCCTATTTTAATGGTTTTTCCCGTCAAGTCTGTCTGTTTTACAGCTATCAAATCGGCTGGAAATTTGGCATTTTTACACTTTACGATACTACTATTTGCCGCTAACATTTCGCCTTGTGCACCAACTCTAAACGTGCAAACTTCACTTTTTCCATCATTTTGTAAAAAGATTTTTTCGTTAGCATCTTTCGCAACCACCATCCAAGCATATAGTCCATTGGCGAGCTCGGGGTAATTGGCACCAAAAATGAGATTGGGAGCGACCAAACCCTTCTCAGAGTATGGATTTCCAACATTTCTATTGATAGCATTATTAATGGCGTCGTTGGGATTTTGTCCCTCTGGCACTCTAACAAGATAAAAATCATAGTTGATTTGTGCCCCAGCAATATTACCCACGCAAGGAGTCCAGTTAAAAACGATATTTTGTGGATTGGTCGATTGAATTGGTGTAACGGGGTCACATACAGGCATAGTCAGGCGCGGTGGCTCGATATACGTGATGGGTATCATAATACATCCACGAGGTTCATTGCCGTTCAATATCGCAGGTCGCTGATTGTAGGGCGCCACCTTAATACAGAATTCGTAAAAGCCCTGAGGGATTAAACCACCAATCAAGGATTTGGGGTCGATGCCCGTAATGTCGATGTTACTTTCAGTAAAAAAGTTTTGGTTTGAGCCAAAAATCTCTATTTCCACAGGCACACCATTCCCCGGTAGAGTTATCGGCGAAGACGGCTGATAGGAGTCACGGGTTACGGCTCGCACACCGTTATTTTGTCCCTTGATTTCTCCCAAGAGTTTTACGTCTACTGGATTGGGGGTTGTATTCGTCAAAATCACTCTCAAAGAATTATTAGCACCGTCGGGTGCATAATCCTTGAGTCTTGGGCTATAGGGTGGGGGAAAAATCGTTTGAACGTTGATTCCACTAAGGGTTTGACAAAAAGAGTCAAACCCTACTCCCATCAATAAGCTCAGAAAAAGAAAAAGTTTTTTCATGGCGTTGAATGATTTAAAAGTTGAGAGAGTAACCTGCTTGGGTATAAACTTCTGTAAAATTTCTTGCTTCAAATTTGAGATCCTTGTTGTAGAGCAATGCTGCACTCAACGAAAGTTGTTGTTTGCTCGATAGTCTGATACGTCCGTTCCATCGGGCATTGAATGTATAACCGTTGGTATTTTCTTTATAATAGTTTTGGTTGTAATTGACATTCAAGCTATTAGAAAATGACTTCAAGTTTTTGGAAATATTCAAACTTGCCCCCATCGACTGTGTGTTTCCGTATGACAAAAAGTTTTTGATAAAAATCCCGCCTGGGCTTATCGTAAATTTCTGTTTCATATTGTTTCTCAGATAGTTGAAAGACAAAAACAGGTTATTAAACTCTAATAACTGTTTGGAAACAGTATTGTAATCGCTGGAGTTTTGGTAACTCGACATTAGGTTTATCGAATGACTTACCACCCTGTCGCCCCAAGAAAAACGAGGTGCTACCACCAAACTTTGATTGACCTGCTGAATTTTGAGAGTATCAATAATTCTATCAGGATTATTCTGGAAAGTACCATAATTCGAATAGGTCATCAACATCCCAAACTTGGTGGAGGGTTGCACCGACAAATTGAGCGATCCGATGTTGCGGGTGGTTTGAGTAGCCTTGGTTTTACTAACGTTATCTTGCTGTATACCATAACTACCACTCAGATTTACTCGACCTTGCCAAAAAGAAAAGGAAGGAGAAAATAGAATTTCTTGGACGTCATTGTTGAAAAAATAAGCGCCCATCGACTTATAATCTGTCGAAATCAAACGGTATTGTACTTGTAAGGATGCAAAGCGTGAACTAAACCTCAAACTACTATTGGCGGCATAACCCACCTGAGTACTTCGTTTTAGTAGAAATAGTTTTTTCAAAAAATCACTATCAAGCGATATGGTTCCAGTCAAATCTTTGGCATTTACATCGGAGGTATAACCACTTACTCCAACATCGGTCGACCAAGTTATTTTTTTGAAAAATGTCAATTGAGAAACAATGCCAAGTGTAGTGTTTTCGGCGGGAGTAATACCTTCGGCTGTTGGGATTTTGATAGAATTTTCTTCGTCCCATGCTTTGGTATAAATCAAGTCGATGAAGTTTTGAGAAGACCCCACTCCTACTTTTACGGCATACCCCATGCGTCTGAAGCTAGAGGGTAAAGACGAAAAGGTATTACGAGTTGTATCTCGCAAACTTGCTTGTTGAAAGCGTCCATACATGGCAGAAAAGCGAAATTTGCCAGGATTCAGGTCGATACCTGCCCCAAAAAACATTCGCCCAGCCAATGTGTAATTGGAATAGCTAAGGTTACGATACCCCAAGTGTAGTCTCGCCCATTTGTAAGATGGACTCATTCCAAACTGCTGGAAGGGTCCAGAAAAGGACTGACTTTGTTGGTTAATCAAGAAAAAGAATGGCATTTGAATACCATAAAGCGAAATAACAGGACTGGCAGAAATAGTCCAAGAAAAAGGGTCGAGACGTTGCCTGCCTTCAAGATTTGAATAAGTATTAAAACCTAAATTCAAACCTCCTGAAACAGTGACAGGCTTTTGTCCCTTTAGACCACCCAAATCTTGCGCTAATAGCGGAATCTGCCAAAAGCATAGTAGTATGAAAAGTTTCTTCATGAGTAGGGCAAGGAAAATGTTTACCCAAAATAAGAGGGTTTATTTACCTTTATCTATGCCCTTTTTTAGTCATTGAATAAGCGGACAATTGACTGTATTTCAAATAATTAAGTAATTTTAAAAATGATTATTCCTTTGTTTTAAATAGGACGTAACCCTTTTTACACATTGTTAGGTGATGATTTCGATTTTTGAAGTTGAAAACTTAAGAAAAAAGGGAGTCCAAGACGAAGTCTTGAACTAGGTGAATTACACACTGTTTGGTTACTTTAGTACTTTTTTGAAGTTGATGACTTGGGAAAAATAAGTCCGAACCTAAGTCGTAAACTAGGCTTATTTTTAGTTTTTATGTTAATATCAGCATTAAAACAGATAAGAATGTGTAGATTTGACACAATATTTACAAAATTCAAATTAATCTATTAAGCCCCAATTAATAAAGCGTCATGCTTTTTGAACTCAATTATGAAAAAAGTACTATTTATCGTTGCGATGCTTCTGCAAATTTCAAGCTTCGCTCAGGAAAATGTAAGCATTCTTAGTCCCGACAAACAACTGAAGGTTAGTTTGGCGGTTACAGAAGGCAAAGCGAATTATTCTGTTACCTATCAAGGCATTAAGGTGTTGGAAAACTCTCCATTGGGCCTTGTCACGAGTATCGGAGACTTCAGCAAATCTTTGACTTTTGTCAAAAAAGAAGAAAAACAAATCGACAAGACTTACCAACAAAGTAGAATCAAAAAATCCAATATTCACTATGTTGCCAACCAAGTGGTTTGTACTTTTTCAAATGCTGATAAAAAACTTTTAGAAATTACTTTTCAGGTAAGCAACAACGATATTGCCTTTCGCTATGGACTTTTTCCATATAAAGAAACTGCCAACTGTATTGTCGAAAAAGAGCTGACAGGTTTTAGTTTTCCTTCAAACACTACTACTTTTTTAACCCCACAAGCACCTGCAGGAAGTGGCTGGATGCGCACTAAACCAAGTTATGAAGAGGAGTATGAAGCAGATGCGGCACTCAATCAAAACTCCAAATATCGTTTGGGATATACCTTCCCTGCCTTGTTCCATGTGGGTAAAGAAGCTTGGGCTTTGGTTTCGGAAACAGGTGTAACAGGTGCCTATTGTGGTTCAAAATTGAGTGAATCCAATAATGGCACGTTCACTATTTCATTTCCAGAAAAAGACGAAAATAACGGTCATGGAAGTGCCGAACCAGCAATGGCTTTGCCAGCTACAACACCTTGGCGTACCATTACGGTGGGAACAAGTTTGAAACCGATTGTGGAAACGACCGTTCCTTTTGATGTAGTTGATCCACTATATGCACCTTCACAGGAATATAAAGCAGGACGTGCCACTTGGAGCTGGATTATGTGGCAAGATGACAGTATGGTCTACGATGACCAAATTACGTTTATTGATTTGGCTCAGAAATTAGGATATGAATATATTTTGATGGATGCCCTTTGGGACAAGAATGTCGGATATGAACGCATGGAAGCATTGATTAAATATGCTCATTCTAAAAATGTAGATGTGTTTTTATGGTATAACTCCAACGGTGCTTGGAACAACGCCCCTCAAGGTCCGAAAAACTGCATGAATAATGCTATTGCTCGTAAAAAAGAAATGAAGTGGCTAAAAGCTCAAGGCGTAAAAGGCTTGAAAGTGGATTTCTTTGGAGGTGACAAACAGGAAACTATTCAGCTTTATGAAGAAATCTTAAGCGATGCCAACGAATATGGTTTGATGATTATTTTCCATGGTTGTACGCTTCCTCGTGGTTGGGAAAGAATGTACCCTAACTATGTGAGCAGTGAGGCAGTTTTGGCATCAGAAAACTTGATTTTCAACCAGCATTTTGATGATAATGAAGCATTTAATGCGTCTCTGCATCCGTTTATTAGAAATACTGTCGGAAGTATGGATTTTGGAGGGACTTTACTCAACAAACGTCTCAACAGAAATAATAATGGAGGAAGAACTCGTAAAACAACGGATATTTTTCAATTAGCGACCGCGGTTTTATTCCAAACTACCGTACAGAACTTTGCTCTCACGCCAAACAATTTGACGGATGTTCCAAGTTTTGAAATTGACTTCATGAAAAAAGTGCCAACTACTTGGGACGAAACCGTTTTTGTGGATGGTTACCCAGGAAAATATTGCGTATTGGCGCGTCGTCATGGCAATGAGTGGTATTTGGTGGGTGTCAATGCTGAAAAAACTGCGCTAAAAATCAATGTAAAATTACCCATGTTTGCAGGAAAAACCGTTGCAGAATATAGTGATGACGAGAAAAGAAATCCAACTTTTAAATCTACGAAAGTGGCAAACTCTGGAGAAGCGACCCTTGTAATTCAACCAGAAGGTGGTATTATTTGGGTAAAATAAAGGGGATTCGATTTCGGATTTCGGATGTTGGATTGCGGAAGTGATTGTGCCGTTGTCGGAGTTTTCTCCGACAAACTTGCGTCAGCAATAATTTTGATTCTTACCTAGTCTGGGGCTTAGACTCGGATTAGGTAAGATTTCAGTTTATAAACTCTTAAAAAAATAAGTCCAAGACTAAGTCTTGAACTAGTTAAGCCTCTATATAAGGTAATCACTCATTGACAATCTTTTCCCGAATTGCCTTTGCCACGGCTTCGGTACCACATTGAACTTGAAGCTTGAAATAGATATTTTTGAGATGACGACGTACGGTTTCTATCGAAATAGAACATTCGTGAGCAATCATTTTATAGGAATAACCTTTGGTCAAATACTCTAGCACCTCTTTCTCGCGCTCAGTCAAATGATACGAATTTTGGGTAGGTGCAGGTTTTCTAAAAGTCTGCAAAATACGTTTGGCAATACCTGGCGACATCGGAGCACCACCTTCAAAAAGCTGTTTTATAGCGCCAAATAGCATACTTGGTGAATCTTTTTTCAGGATATAACCATCTGCACCGTAGCTCAAACAAGCAAATAGTCGATCGTCATCTTCAAAAACGGTATGCATGATTACTTTCATGTTAGGGTATTTCTCTTTCACCAACTTCACTCCAGTAATTCCATCTATCACAGGCATATCTATATCCATTATGAGCATATCTGGTGACTCAGACTGGATATGCCGTAAAATATCTTCACAGTTATGATGCGTCCCTACCACCAGAAACTCCTCCGCAGAATTTATCAGTAATTCGAGTAATTCTCGAAGTTTAGGGTTATCTTCATATATTGCTATTCGGTTCATTAATTTGGATTGGCTGTAGGATATGTAAAATTTAGTGAAGACCTGTCAATCAATTTTGATACTGCAAATCAACAGAATAAATAGATCGTTGTAAATAACCTTTTTGGGTCAGTTGCCTTATTAATACTATGCAAACGTATAAACACATCATTTTTGATTTTGATGGCACTCTTGCCAATTCTGTCCCAATTTTTCTGAAAATCTACAATGAATTGGCTACAGAAAAAAACTTTAAGCTTATTTCAGCAGAAACTATTCCTCAAATTAGGCATTTATCTTATCTAAAGCGAGCCGAATATCTGGGAATTCCGCTCTATCAAATCCCTTTTATTATTCCGGTACTATACAAAAAGTACAAGCAAAACATTCAGTCTCTACAAGCCTACGACGGAATTTTTGATTTTCTGACTGCACTTCACCAACAGGGTTTCACACTAGACATTGTGTCTTCTAATAGCAAAGAAAATATCCTTCAATTTCTTGACAATCAAAAATTTACCTACTTCAAAAATATCTATTGCTCAGAAAATTTCATGGGTAAAGATAAGGTTTTGAAAAAGCTACTCAAAGCTACTGAATACCCCTTGCGTGAGTGTTTGTACATAGGCGACGAGAACAGAGATATTGAAGCTTGTATGAAAATTAATATGGATTGCGCATGGGTTAACTGGGGGTATGAAGATGAGTTGCAGCCACAGCTACAATATTATCCAAAAGGGCATTTTAAAACAGTGCAGGACTTATTGTCATTCATAAAAAAAGACTCCTGATATGTTATCAGGAGTCTGAATAGCACTATTATTATTAATTCAAAACTTTAAATACCCAAGCTGGTTGCGAAGCAAAGGCTGCACGAACTTTTTCAGGAATAGTTACTTCAATTCCGTTAGGAGTAATTTTGTATTTTAAAGGTTTGATTTCTCCAATCAATGTTACAATTGTAGACTTTTCAGCCTTTTTCCAAGGTAAGACCACCGTTGCTGGAACAGTTTCTCCTTCTTTGGCCAAGTAAGTCAAATACGTCGATTTTTCTTTTCCAGTAAATGCCCATTGTCCTTCACGGTATGGCGCCACAGGTTTGGTACCGTAAATAGATTCTCCGTTTACAGATACCCATTTACCCATTTCTTCCATACGTTGGTAGGCTTCGTTGTGCCATTCACCGTCTGGTCCTGGGGCTACGTTCAACAATAAGTTACCATTTTTAGCCACGATGTCGACCAACATGTGAATGATTTCACGAAGCGATTTGTACTTGTCATTAGGTACATACGACCAGCTGGTTCCCATAGTAGTACAAGTTTCCCAAGGAATCGGCATGTAATGGTCAGGAATAGACTGCTCTGGTGTTACATAGTTTTCAAATTCTCCTGTTACAGTACGATCCACTACCAAAAGACCTGGTTGATTCTTACGACCCATAGCAGCAATTTTTGCCATGTCAATATCTTGGTCATAAGGAATCGTTTTTTGCCAGCTGATATTTGGGTCGATAGTTGAGAACGGGCGTACCCAACCACCATCTAACCAAAGAATATCCATTTTACCATATTGGGTCATCAACTCCTCAATTTGGTTGTAGGTAAAGTCTTTAAACTCCTGCCATTTTTGAGGATATTTTTTAGGGTCATAGTTGACGTTGCGGTCTTTTGGTGGAAAATATGACCACCAGTATGAAGGCGTATTCCAGTCAGGCTTCGAGAAATAAGCCCCAACCATAAAGTCCTTTTTACGGAATGCGTCAAAAACCTCCTTGGCAATATTGCTACGTGGATTGCTAGAGAAAGGCGTTTTTGCGTCTGTAACTTTGTAGTTGGTATATTTTGAATCAAACATACAAAAACCATCATGGTGCTTTGTAGTAAAAACTACATACTTCATCCCAGCCTTTTGAGCAGCATCAGCCCACTTTTCAGGAGCAAATTTTACGGGGTTAAAAGTAGTTTGAAGGTTTTCATAAGCTTTTTTGTACTCAAAATAATTCGCAGAAGACGCACCTCTACGCTCGCACCAACCCTCGTCTTCAGGACATAATGACCAAGACTCAACGATACCCCATTCGCTGTAGGTACCCCAGTGCATCAACAAACCAAATTTGATGTCTTGCCAGTTGTCTAATTTCTTTTTTACCAACTCGTCCTTCGGCCACACATACTTGCTATGGTCTTGTTCTGAGTGTTGTTGGGCGGATGTACCAAAACTTAGTACACTTGCTGCTAATCCAGCCAATATTAATGATTTTTTCATTGGGTGTTTTGATATGCCAGAATGCCTTTCATTAAGCTCTAGCTATTAAATTTGAAAATGGGTGATGGCACCAAAAAATTGATCCTATTACTTTAATGCTAATTTCTTCAAAATATACTCACCTATATTTTCTCCTTGTTTACCACCATCTTCAATTGAATCTCGAAAATGGATTCCCCCATAGAGTCTAGAGATGGCTGCTTCTTGGGCAGCATGTTTAAAAGATTTGAATTCTCGAGCAGGAACTCCAAACTCTACTTCTACCACATCTGTATAGGCAAAATTATCACCTACTAGCGCAGTTAAAACTGTTGCTACAGAAGCAGATACAACGCTATGCCCACTCGTATATTCTGGAAAAGGAGGAGTTTGTAGGACAGCTCTCCATGCTGGATCTATCCACTGGTTGATTACCGTTTCAGGTCTTATTCGGTTACTTCGATATTTCTCATCCCAACAAGAAATAAAAGCGTCCGCCATCGTCATGGCTACAAGTGCATGGGTACGAATCGTTTTATTTAGGTCTAATTTCTTTTGAGTACATGCGATACCAGTAATTCCCATCCAATGCCCCCCAGGAGAAATCTTCTTTGTCCCAAAACTGATATGTCCTTTTTGGTTTAGGAAAAAAGGATTACAATCCCAGAAGTTTGCAATATGTAATTGGTCTTTTGTCAGGTTTCGAGATGCCTCGTATACTTCTTTGGTAAGAGCATAAAACTCACTCTTTGGGTCTGCACTGTAAACTACAGGAGGATTGGGTTTAAATTGAGCAGCACTATCGAGTACAAAAGGGCGAAGAGTTCGCCAATGAGGCTCATACGCTTCTGTATATGCTGGTGGGGTCGGTTGCCAGTATCCAGGTTTATTGATTGGTGTATATCTTAAATAACCACTCGTTTTTACGTAACCATCTTTTAAAGCATATTTCACAAATCTTTTTACTACGCTATCAGCCAATATTTTTGATTCAGCAAACGCTTTTGGAGTCAATTGAAGCTGAGCCTTTTGAATTAACTCTAGCTTAGGTTTCTCCAACAAATATCCAGAGGGCAATAGCTCTTCCCCCATTCTTAATAAAGTATATATTGATGCAAAATCTGCTACAACAGATTCTCCTATCTTCAAATCTCCAAGCTGAGGATACTGTCTCAATTGAGAGAGAACTTGATTGGCTGAGGTATTGTGTTCACATAACGCATTTACCTGCCACGCTGCCAAAGTAGTGTACGCATAGTATCTGGCTGCGGCACAGGGTCCCGTAACATCCTCGACCATGACATCAGTTATTTTCTTTAGGGATTTAACATAGTCAGTGGTTGATAACGTTGAATTGGCTTTAGGCTTTGGTTGCGCTATAGATTGTAAAGCCAAGAGTGCCATCACAAAAAATGGAAAAATGCGAGAAATATTCATAATGGAAAGTATTTACAATCATCCTTACACGAGTATGTGAAAGTGGAGATGTTTGAGTTCTATTTTTTGCTATTCAAACGATAGCTTTTTACACTGTCATTATTTCTAAAAAAATGTATTTGGCTACCTTTTGTTTGAGGGATAATTACCATATCTCTTACCTCACCTTTTACTTGGAAACCAGATTGATTTTGAGGTATATAGTTAAATGTACCATTTCCTTTGTTCAAAAATAACTGACCATAGTTAGCATCCATTCTGCCTATTTTGATTCTAGAATGAAAGAGATTTCCAGCTAAAACTAGATCCTTAAAACCATCTAAATTAACATCTAATAAACTAATGGCATATACTGGTGACATTTGCGCTTCCACTGGAAGAGGGATGGGGTTGAATATTCCTTTTCCTTGGTTGAGCAATACAATCGACTCAAACTGATTTGCTTCTAACTTACTGGCTTTGGATAACTGTTCTGGGGTAAAAAGTTGCTCCATACTTGCATCAGCGTAACTAGTATAATTAGGAAACTTTTTTCTTAATGAAAATACTTGATTTAAAGCTTCATCACGGCTTACCAATGGGTAAGTTTTCCCTTGCACATAGTAATTCACAAATGGATCGATAGCCTCATTTTGGTCAAAATCCGCGTATGTTAGGGACACAGGCGTCTGTAAACTAGGCTTCAATTGATTGTTTTTACCATAATTTCCAACCACCAAGTCCAAATCACCATCGTTATCCAAATCGGCAGATTCTAAAGATGACCACCAGCCAATGCTAGGGTAATTTGATAGCAATAATTCAGAAGACAAAAATTTACCATTTGTATTTTTAATCCAAAGGATAGGCTGCCATTCTCCCACTAAAACTAAGTCCTCCCACCCATCACCATCAATATCAATGTTTTTGCCAGCAGTTATTCTCCCTAAAGTTTCAAGAGCGGGTGCTAAATCTTTCGTAACATCTGTAAAAAAACCTTTGCCATCATTTTGTAGCAATCGACTTCCAGGAGAAAAAGGGTACTTCCCAGGAATTATTCTTCCTCCGATCACTAGGTCTAAGTCGCCATCCTTATCAAAATCAATGGTCATTACACAAGAGTCACTATTCAAATCACCTGTCACCAGATTATCTTCTGCCTTCTTAAAATTGCCTTTGCCATCGTTAAGGTAAAGTCTATCTTGTAACAATAAATCATCTGGAAGGTAGGAGTATCCTCCACTTACGACATACAAATCCAAATCGCCATCTTTGTCTGCATCAAAAAAAGTAGCATCTGTATCGGTGCACATGATATCACTATCGATACTAGCTTGTTCGGTTCCTATCCACGAACCATTGGGTTTTTGAAGTAAAATAGCACCTGATTGTCCCTTCGAGCCACCGACATATATGTCTACTAACCCATCTCCATTTACATCGCCATGTGCAGTCTTAGGACCAATGTATGATAACATATTTGGTAAAAGCAATTGGCGCTTGAAGTCGTTATAATCATCCTCTACATTGCCGTAAGGTAAGGTGTCAGTATCAATTTGTTTAAAATATGGAGCTTGGAGATTTACAGCCCATTGGCCAAAAGGTTCTTGAACTTTAACTTTATGAACTTGGTTTATTGAAGGATTTAGAAGTGTTTGCTTCTTATTGTTAGGAAAAATTATTTGTACGCTATCTACCTTGGTTTTCCCTAGCCCAAAATGTAGTGGAATCATCATACAAGATTGAAAGCCTCTTGTTGGGAAATGCTCTCTTAATTGCTTTTGTCCACTTTGATACACCAAAACTTTGGTTCCATAAGTTTTGGCATCTAATAACCCATCTATGTCAAAGGCAATATAGTTTCCTTGAGTTTGTTCATTCAGGTAAATACTGGCCTCAAGGTTAACATTATTTGTGACTATTTCTAGATCGCCATCATTGTCCAAATCGACATATATAGCCCCATTGGAAAGGCGAAGTTGATCGCAAGCCCATGCAGTAGTTTTATCTTCAAATTGGAGATTACCCTTATTCAAGAAGAAATAGTTTTTAGTAAGTGTAGAAGGCATTTCTTTGATAATATCCATTAGGGCAGTAGGACTCCCTTGAGCTGCTTTTAGCTCTTTATCAGCATAAAACTTCATAAAGTCCATGTTGGTGTAATCTCTCAAATAGCCATTTGTAATATATATATCTTTTTGCCCATCATTGTTAAAATCTGCCACAAGCGGTGCCCAGCTCCAATCTGTATTAGATACTCCAGCCAACTGTCCTATTTCACTAAATGTCCCATCACCATTATTTAACTGCAACATGTTGCGCATAATTTGATGATAAAACCCATTACGAACCATAGATTTATAATTCTCATAGTTTTCGGGGCCATAAAGTAGTTTTTGGCGACGATTGTCCTCTGGTAACATGTCTAAGGTCAAAATATCTGGCAAACCATCATTGTTGATATCCACCACCTCATTTCCCATTGAAAACTGACTTAAATGCCCAACAGAAGTCTCCAATTGATCCGAAAAAGTGCCATCTTTTTGATTGATATAGAGATAATCCTGTTCAATATAATCATTTGACACATAGATATCAGGCCAGCCATCTTGATTAATATCAGCAATGGCAATACCCAATCCAAACCCAAGGGGATTTCCTTTGATATGCGCCTGTTCGCTCACATCAATAAACTTTCCATGATCATTACGCAAGAGCCTATCACCTGCTTGAGGGTCTCGCTGACTTTTTAGAACCGAGGCATCAAAGCGTTTATAATCTTTAATGCTATGGTTGAGTAAAAAACAGTCGAGGTCGCCATCTTTATCGTAATCAAAAAATGAAGCTTGAGTTGAGTTTGTTGGTAGGTCTAGACCAAACTGCGAGGCTTTTTCTACAAATTGAAAGTTCTTTTGATTTATATATAGTCTATTTTTTCTTGAAGCTTCATCACCATCTCCCGAATAACAAACATAAATATCTAACCAACCATCTTGATTAATGTCCACTAAGGTTACTCCTGTTTTCCAACCATTTCCTTTACTAATACCAGCACTAGCAGTCTGGTCTTTAAATTTCATTTTACCCATATTCTGATAAATACGATCAGAAACCATATTACCAGTAAAATACAAATCTATTAGTCCATCATTATTAAAATCACCTGCCGCTACTCCTCCTCCATTATAAAAATATTCATAAGCCAAAACATTATGCTTTTCATTTTCAGTAAGTTGATTTTTAAAAGAGATTCCCGTTTCAGTTGGCGAAAGTAATCTAAATTGACCAATTGTTGGGAAGAAAAGAAACGATACACAAAATGCTAGCAGGAGTCTCATGAGGCAAAAGAATTGAGCGTTGATGTCCGCAATTAGTTAAAGAGGTAAATTAATCAAAACCTCAAATTATTCAAAATGCCTCTTTGAGGGAGGCATTTTGAATATAATTTCAAGAAAAACTAAGCTGTACACTAAAAGTATTTTACACGTTATTACTATTCTTTAAACTATAAGTTAAAAGAAAACAGGCACAGAAAATATGTGCCTGTTTGGGTAATAGATTATTGTTTATCCCACCACATACGAGTAGTAAATAAATCAGCACCTTGTTGAGCCACTGCTGCATTGTAGTTAGCAGCATTTTTAGATGACTCTGACTGAGGGTATTTCAAACGACGTGGAATAACACCACCTGTTTCGTTACCAGGGTAGTTTGTTGGAGTCAACACAGGGTATCCAGTACGTCTCCAGTTAGCATACGCCTCATAAGAGTTTAGGAAGTTAACTGCCCAATACTGAGTATGAATCTGTTCCATCTGAGTATTTGTTGTTGTAGCGTTGTAAGGGCGAGCAGTCAAATAAGCTGTGATCGCAGCATCAGAGATAGTTGCTCCGTACAAGCTAAACATTTTCATAGCAGCAGTTACACCTTTGTTGTAATGGGCAGCAGCTTGACCATCACCCCAACCACGAAGAGCAGCTTCAGCTAACAATAATTCCACTTCAGCATAAGTTTGGAATATTGTTGGAGCGGCATTGCTAGCTACATAGTTCAAGTTAGCCTCTGAATATTCAGCCAATGAATTGTCGTTCCAAGTTGTGATAAGGTTTTTGATGGTTGTATTATCATAACCATTTGGTAGACCTTTTTGTACTGCTGGAGCAGAAGCTGTTGCTAATTGAGTAGCATCAGCGTTTCCTTGCCATAAAGTAGCAAAATATGGTAAACGAGGGTCATTGTTGTTTTTCAAGAAATCAACAAATGTTTTACTCAATTTACTGTTTGCTTTACCTTTCAAGTTCGCAGCGTCATACTCTTGAGTTTTCAACGTATTGCCATCCAAGTTACGGTTGTTATCATTAGTATCTTGGTGATTGATTTTTGCAATATCATCGTTGCTTTGCATTACACCACCAGCGATTGCCTTCTTCACCCAAGTTTGAGCTGAGTTAGCATCCACTTTAGTTAAACGCATACCTAAACGCAACATCAATGAGTTTGCAAAACGTTTCCATTTTGCAACATCTCCACCATAAACAGCATCAGCAGTTCCATAAGTAGCTTTTGTTGCATCTAAAGCACCACCAGCTTGCTCTAACTCTTTCAACAAGTCAGCATAAATATCTGCTTGTTTGTCATATTTAGGAGCATACAAGTTCGACAAATAACCTTTTCCTGCCTCCGAGTATGGAATATCACCATAAAGGTCAGTCATGCGGCTATAGATATAAGCACGCCAGATACGAGCTACATTGTATTTGTTTGACAATGCTGTATTGTCTTTCGTCAACGAAATAATTTGCTCAATTTCCTTTACTTGGTTTTGGTAACCTGTATCAAAGTAAGCACTGTAATACTCCACGTTTGAGAGGTATTTATCTCCTGACCAATAAGTATTTAATGAAGCAAAATGCTGAACCATTGCGCCACAATAAATCAAGTTAGCACGGTGGTTTTCATATCCTGTACCAGCAGTTTTTACAAGGTTATATGTAAAAAGGTTTTCTAAAACAGGGTCAGTAAGAGCATTTGGGTTTTTGTTCATATCTTCAAAACCCTTATCACATGATGTAGCTAACATTGTCGCTGCAGTGAGCATTCCTGTTAGCATTAATCCTCTTTTTTGTTTGATATATCTGATCATTATTTTCAAAAGATTTTAGTAAAAAGACTAGAATTTAGCTGACAAGTTCAAACCAAAACTACGAGTAGTTGGTACACCAAACATTTCCAAACCTTGAGCATTACCGTTGTTGTAAGTTGATTCAGGGTCAATGTTAGGAACATTGTTGAAAATCATCAACAAGTTACGAGCAACAAAGTTGATTGATAATGATTGGATTGGAGTCTTAGCCAAGAATGATTTTGGAACATTATAACCAAATGTCAATTGTCTCAACTTAGCAAAGTTGGCATTGTACACAAACTCATCAGTAATCGTAGTTGAAATACCAGTGAAGTAGTCTTGTGCAGAGATAGTCTTAGTAAATGGAGCACCGTTTTGGTCAACACCTGTTACTGTAACACCTGTTTCACGAACGTTGTTAGCAACAGTACGTTGAGTCAAACCGTAACGAGTAGCAAACGCGTTTGTAGCTGAGTATAAAGAAGCTCCGAATTTAGCATCAATCAAGAAACTGAAATTGAAATTTTTGTAGCTAAATGTGTTTGTAATACCCATTGTTACTGGAGGAACACCTCTACCTAATGAAGTAAATTCACCTTGTACTGGTAGGCCTGTGTCTTTGTTGTACACGGTGTTACCATTTGCGTCTTTCTTAGCACGGTAACCTGCAATCATACCAAATGCTTGTCCTTCGAAGTGATAGATATACGCATTACGAGTTCTTGACTCATCCATTGAAAGTGTAGTCAAACCATCTGCAATTTTAATAACCTTGTTGTCATTGTATGCAAAGTTGTAACTAACATCCCATTTCAAGTTAGACGTTTTAACAGGAGTTCCTGTCAATAAAACCTCAATACCTTTGTTTTCTACGCGACCTACGTTCAATAATACATCCGAATAACCACTTGCAGATGAAACAGAAGCTCTAACAGCATCGTTTTCAGTTACACGATTGTACAATGTCAAATCTAAACCTAAACGATTATCAAGAGTTTTTAAGTCAAAACCTAATTCAGTTGTAGTTGTAGTGTTAGGCTTCAATTGAGAGTTAGGAATTGTACTTGTACCAATATTCATCAATGGATATCCCATGTATGGGTTTGACTGCAATGTGTATGGTAGGTTCAAGGCATAAGCACCAGGGTAACCACCACCTACAGTAGCGTAAGAAGCACGTACTTTACCATAAGTCAACCAATTTGGACGAGAAGCCAAGGCATCTGAGAATACAAAACCAGTACTTACCGCTGGATAGAAAATGCTGTTGTTAGCAGGGTTCAAAGTAGAGAACCAGTCTTGACGACCTGTTAATGTTAAGAACAACAAATTTTTGTACGATAAGTCAGCCGAACCATAAACTGAGTTTACAGCAATTTTAGAATAGTCATAGTTCCAGTTACTTGAAATCAAGTTACTTGGGAAATAGTTGAATGGAACGTTAAATTGGCTACCGCTAATACCTGTTCCTTCGTTTACTTTAGACATTTGGTTACCACCAACAAATGCATTTACAGAATAATCACCAATTTCTTTTGTATATCCGATGATCAACTCAGCGTTAGTTTCAGTGATTTTACGCTCACTTTGACTTAAGCTACCACGTGTGCTATAAGCAATACCTGTTGGTTCAATTTGCCAGAATTTCAATTGGTTGTAGTCAGTACCCAAACGAGCTTTTGCATACAAGTTATCAGTCAAATTATAACGTAAGTTGAATGATCCCATGAAACGGTTACGATCATCTGTATTCTTTACGTAGTTAGTAGCAAAATACGGGTTTTGAGCATAAACGTTATCATTCCAAAGAGATTCATAACCACGGCTATCTACACCTGGAGCCAAAGTACGAATGTCAATACTTGTAGCCAACAACTGAGCTGCAACGTTAGGGTTTTTAGGAGTATCAGACAAGAAAGAACGGTTTTCACCATTTTCTACGTTATACTGAACAACACTTTGGAAAGTTAATTTTTTCGCAAGTGTACCATTTGTAGCCAAGTTGAATGACTTACGGCTAAACGTTGAGTTAGGAACAACACTTTTCGAGTCAGCATTAGACATTGAAAAACGGAAGTTCAAATCTTGGTTACCACCCGAAATCGCTAATGTATTAGAGAAAGTACTACCTACGTTGTAGAAATTCTTAATATTATCTTTTTGAGCAACATAAGCGCGAGATACACCATCTGGTTGAATTACTGAAGAACCGTCTAATTTAGCACCCCAAGAAAGTCTACCAGCCGCAATTGCCTCGTCTTTAGTCGTAGGCTTAGCACCTCTAGTACCTGAACCATACAAATACTGATAGTCAGAAAGTTTCAATGGAGTTTCTGCTGTAAATGTCGAGTTAAAATCAACACCTAAACCTTTTTGTCCTTTACCACTTTTTGTTGTAATCAAAATTACACCACTACCTGCACGGAAACCATAAAGTGCAGCAGAAGCACCACCTTTCAAAACTGTTACAGACTCGATATCATCAGGGTTGATAGAGTTCAAACCATCCCCTGTATCGAAACCACCCCACATACCTGCCGAGTTAACGTTAGTATTATCCATCGGAACACCGTTGATAACATACAATGGTTGGTTATTACCACCCAACGAACCATTACCACGGATAATTACACGGCTAGAACCACCAGGACCCGTTGCGGTACTTGTAGCGTTCACCCCAGCGATTTTACCAGAAAGAGCATTACCTAAGTTAAGTTCGCGAGCCTGAGTAAACTCTCCGCCCTTCAACTCTGTAACCGCATAACCTAGCGCTTTTTTGTCTTTTTGAACACCTAAGGCCGTTACAACCACTTCTTGTAGGTTTTCAACTGTAGCCTCTAATGTTACATCTACTACTGCACGGTCACCTACAGCTACCTCCTGTGTAGCAAAACCTAATGATCTAAAAATCAATACACCGCCTTTAGGTACGTTAATAGAATAACTACCAACTGCATCAGATACTGTACCTTTTGAAGTACCTTTAATCAGAATATTAACCCCTGCTAAAGGTGTATTGTTACTATCAGTTACTTTACCTTTTATTGGGCCTTGAGCAAAGATAGTTTGCCAAGAAAGGAACAGTAATGCAGTAAATAAGAGAGTAAATTTACTTTTGCATGCTTTCATTTTTATGAACTGTTTCAGTGAAAAAATTGAATTGGATGTTAATGTGAATGATAATAAGGGATACTTTTCCCTAAGGGGGATTGGTGGCAAATAATGCTTTTTTCATGGATGGTTAAGAATAGTATAACGTGGAAAATTGGGATTATATAATTATTAAAAAAATGCTGAATCAAATTTACTTAAACTCAAAATAATACAGGTATTTCATTTAATATCTCAATAAGTATGCGATATTAGTAAATTATTTTAATAATTAGTACAAAAAAAAACGTTTGTATACCAAAGAGGAATTTTACGTACTCAATTCACATTCAAAATATTCATGAATTAAAAATAACGAAAACAAAATATAATTTGCAAATTTTATTGTAATATTACATATAATTTTAAAATATTAAAACAAAACCCTATATAATTCGAGTAAAAGTACTTAACATTTTTTTTAAAATATATTAATATAGTAAGTATTTTCTACAAAAGCCGACAGACCCCACAAGTTTTTTTGAGATTAAATCATATACTTGTTGCTGAAAATATTAATTTTTCTTTTTTTTGTGGTATTGTAGACTGAACCAGTAGAAAATATCAGCTCATTTAGTAATATTTATTCAGGATTGACTTTACTCATTTTTGAATAACAGCACGGTAGGTAATTTTTCAAGTGTCTTCCCAGATACTATATCTTGATTAACTTATATACTAAGCTCCACTGATCAGAAAGCCTATCAAACTATTTATAAAAAATGTAAACCTTTTAGAACTGTTTAACGAAGTCTATGTTGGTCGAGTAATAGTCAGTCTACTCATAACCACATACTTGAATTCTTATCCCTGAATATATGTCTGATTTGTACAAATCTGCTCCGGATAGCGAAATCGTCGAGAGAGAGTCAATTGTTGATTTAAAGAAAAACAAACTAAAAAAGAAACTTTTACAACACCTTTATAATGGTGGTAATTTTACCATTGCCCAGTTGACCAAACAGCTACACACCAGTGTTCCTTCTGTCACAGCATTGGTCGAAGAGCTTATCAATGAAAAGTGGGTAATTGAAGTTGGTATTGCAGAGGTTCAACTAGGACGTAAACCTACTCTGTATAGCCTAAACCCCTACGAACGTTTTGTTTTAGCACTGGATATTAACACCTATCAATCGAAAGCTTATATACTTAATCTTCAAAACAAGGTAATGTACAGCGATGACATTCCTGTTTGCATTGATGGCGATAGTCCTATCGCTGACCAATTAATTAGAGCCGTTGAGAAATTTCTAGCCATTTCTGCCTACAGAGTTGAACATTTTGTGGGTATCAGTGTGTCTATGCCGGGCTTGATTAACCCTCGTACAGGCCTCAACTACACGTACCCACATGTAGTAGCTGATGGAGGAAGTTTAGTCTATCTCATGAAAAGTGCGCTGCATTTACCAGTATTTATCATCAACGATACACAAGCTATTACCTTGGGCGAACACCATTTTGGACTCGCTAAAGACATGCAACATGCCATTACTGTAAATATGGACTGGGGTGGTGTAGGTTTTGGGGTGCTTGTCAATGGACAGGTTCTACAAGGAGAATCTGGCTTTGCTGGTGAATTAGGGCATATTCAGGTGCGACCAGACGGAGAGCTTTGTCATTGCGGCAAAGTAGGTTGCTTAGATACCGTTACAAAGGCGTCATACCTTATCAAACGTATCAAGGAATTATTGAAAGAAGGACGTGTTTCGCAATTAGCGAATAAAAATATTGACCAAATCGATATCGAAATGGTAATTGAAGTTGCCAATCGTGGTGATGGGCTTGCGATTGACTTACTCCATGATATTGGCAAAGAAATGGGAAAAGGTCTGGCTATTGCAGTACACTTGCTCAATCCCAAAAGCATTATTATCAATGGTGCTTTAGCCAAAGCTGGCAAATTTATCAGTAATCCAATCGAACAAGCGATTTACAAATACTGTTTGGCTGATTACAAAGAAAATTTGAGTATTGTCATATCTGAGCTCGGCGAATCTGCCAAAGTGTTGGGTCTACAAGCTTATGCGCTCAACAAGGTACTGGCAGAAGATTAATCATTGACAAATTATTTGATATTACAAACTCTCATCTGATAGTCACAAACGACTTTTGATGAGAGTTTTTTATTTGATCAAAATCATTTTGGTAAAATCAAACACTCCTTACATTTTCTCTAAATCTACCTACATACAATTTGGATAACCTCAAAGATTTATTTGCCATAGTTTAGCGGAACAAAAACAATAATTCAAACAATCCGCTATGAAAAAACCATTTGTCTCTCTTTTCTGCCTAGGCATTACTATAGGACTTTCAAGCAGTCAGATCAATGCCCAAGGTTTTTTACAAAAACTTAAGGAAAAAGCTGAATCCGTAGCAGGAGGAAGTGGTACTGGTGCCAAGCCTAGCAAAGCACTCTATGAAAAACAAAAGGAAGATGCCTCTAAAAATGTCCTTGAGGCAAAAGGTATTACCAAAGATCCTTACGGACTTGCTGGTATTTACTACACGCGTGAGCTATTTGTGTGTGGCAAAGAAGAAGGAAAACCAGACAAAGCCATTGGAAAGTTTTTAGTGAGTTTTGAGAAGGAGGCAAATGCTGTAAAAGTAAAACTAACGCCAAGTTATGGTATCGAAGAAAATGTACCTTCTTTGATTATTGGTCGCAATGATTTTCCTGCAGACCTTGTACTTAAAATTAGTTCGGCTATCAAACAGCCACGATTTGACGCTACCATTGGCAATTCAGCATTTTATGGTTTTTATGCAAAACAGAAAGTGGTCAAAGACGGAGAGTATGTAAAGGAATCAAAAGAAACCTTGAAAGATGCTTCCAATCTGCATTTGGTATTAATCGAACCCGGTTTGATTTTAATAACGCCAGGCAGTGGACTTTACTACATTCCCAAATGTGGTCGTGATGCAAGTGATGTAAAAAGTGAAAAAATGGATCCAGTTATGGTTCTTTATGCAAAAAATAAAGAATCAAAGGCTCTTTCTTTAACCGACGAACAACTTTATGATATGCTAATTACCCACCAAAAGGCTTATCAACAAAGAGATGATTTAAAAATTGACGGTCAAAAAGAGGCCTACAAAGCTATTGATGAGGCTAATGCATCGCTTTTTAATGGTTCGAGAAATAGTAGTTCAAGCTCGTCGAAAAGTAGTAGCTCGAGCGATAAAACTTTCAAAGTTGAATTACAAAATTTAACAGGTGAAGATGTGTACTACACGGTCAATGGTATGAGCAATACGCTGAAACGAATTGGAAACAAAATGATTGAGGGTATTTATGTGAAAGTTGGTGCATCAATTGTTACAAAATCTGGAAGAGTGATAGCCACTATCACAGAAAGCACTAAACCAAGCACAAGATTTAAAATTGAGTAAAACGATCTACATTGATGTCGCCGAAATAACTGTAGTAGTAATTTCGGTGACATCTTTTTAATTAAATTACTCAAACACTGCCACCGCTCGTACAGGCGACCCCGTTCCTCCTCTGATTTTAAATGGCAAAGCAATGAATCTAAAGCGTCCACGTCCGATTAGTTGATAAAGATTCACCATATTTTCATAATGCGTAAAGCCCATTTTTCCACAGATATAATGTACCTCTTTATTGCTTATTTTGGGTATCCCCGGTGAAAGAGTTTCTACGCCAAAGGCAGATATTTGCTTCTCCCCTAACCATTGTGTTGCCTCCGCAGTCAATCCCGGTCCTTTGTTCCAATTTTCTGTAGCAAAATGTTCTCTAAAATGATTGGTGTACAGCAATACAGTATCTCCTTTTTTGATATCAAGGCTAGCTTTTTCGCAAGCTTTTTGTAAATCTTCTGAAGTAATGAATTCTTGCAGCCCTTTGTGACTCAAATCCAAGCAAATACCTTCAGTGTAAAACATAGATAAAGGCATAGTGTCTATCGACTGTCCTGCAAATTCTCTACCCATGTGATTAAGTGCATCGACATGTGTACCTGTGTGCTCACTCATAGCTAATTTGTAAACACTAGGAGTTTGAGTTTCAGCATCAACCAATCCATCCCACTGCTCATGGGTAGCATGAATTTCCATTTTTACGGCTGGTAAGCTATGAAAAACCGACATCCCATCGAATATTTCTTGGCTCAAATCAATTATTTCCATTATTCAAATATTTTTCCTCTATTCAATATTCCTTTGGGGTCTAGAGCAGCTTTCAAGGTTTTCATCAATGTTATTTCTTCTTGACTTCGACTTAAATGTAACCACATCTTTTTCTCTAAACCAACACCATGTTCGGCAGTAATAGAGCCATCAATAGCCCTAATTGACATTTACAATGTATAAACCTATAGCAGAATCACTTATTCAGGAAGATATTCATAACCTTCCAATATCTCTTGTATGATTATTTGTTTTCCATTTTCCGAAAAAATTCTATTTTTTATTTTGCCAACAGGAATTGGATTTTCTGATAAAATAACCAGTTGTATCTTGGAGTCATAAAGTTTTGCAGGAATCTCTTTTATATGGTTTTTACCTAATCTTAATATCTCCAAATTATCAAGTTCAAGTAACATTTCTGGGATAAATTGTAGTTGGTTATTCGATAAATTTAAATGTTTTAAATTTTTAGCGCTTCTAATATTGTCTGGGAGTTTTTTAATTCGATTACTTATTAAAGATAAAACCTGCAAATTGGGATATTGAGAAAAAAAAGAACCATTTATTGAGGTGATTTTATTAAAATTAGCAATGATTTTCTTTATGCTCCTACTTCTAAATGAACAATCTGTTATACTATTGTTGTTTAGGATAATCGTTTCAAGATACTTCAAGCTTGAAATTTCAAATGGCACTTTTGATAAGTTATTATCACTGAGGTCAAGATATTTAAGGTGCTTAAGGTCTTTCAACCTAGAAGATACATACCTTAAATTATTATGCGATAGTATCAGGGTGTTCAACTTGGTCAATTTAATTATATCATTAGGAATTGACCGAATATCATTATTGTCTAAGTATAATACTTCCAAATGGGGAAATAAAAATACCTCTTGGGGTATTTTTTTATAAGATTTGGAGGGAAGATTCAATGTCTTAACTTTTGTGGGCTCTTTAATAGCATCCTCAATTGAATAAAATGTACTGTCCAAACCTTGACAATATAGTCTTAGGGGAAGGTTTAAAATGCAGCAAACTAGTAATACAAATTTAATTATTTTCATTTTGTTTGATCCTTTAAACTAGCTACCAATACTCATAATTATCTAATTCGCGAGTTGTCAATACTCCAAACTGGTCCACAAACTTAAGCTGTGTAATTTTGCCATTTGAATCCCTTTTGCTATTAGCAAAAATCACCTAATGTACTAATCCATCATTCATGTAATGACCAGAGGGAGAAAGCAACTAAGCACGTTTATTGAATTCAATAACTATTCCCAACATGGTATGATACAACATAAAGTTTCCATTTAGCCTTCAATAAATTTAAGTAATTATAGACATAGCAACTATCTTTTTGCGAGGATATCACAACTGAATCACCAACAGAAAAAAACTCATCATTTGAAACAATGAGTTCTGCTTTTTTCTGCTGAATTGTGCATAAATAAAATTCTAATGAATCTTGAGGATGATAATAGTCCATATTGGAACTTTTAACATCCAAAAAAAATCTAGACACACCATGACCTATGTTTTTTTGCACTTACATTTCCTGTAATCTCTAAATGGAGACTCTTTAGGTAATCTACTAACTCCCTATTCGTTTCAATAGCTTAATTACGAACAACTTTGATGAACAGTATAACGATTACTAGAAGTATTGTTATACTTAAAAATATCTATTTCATTTTTAATGCTTAATGTTGTTGTTGGGAATATCAATTCAAGAACGTTGCAAAGTTGGATGCGGTAATGAAAGTTATTTTTCAAAGAAATTAAAGTGGTTTTATCCTAGTCAATCATAATTTCTTTTTTAAGATAAAATAATAAATGCGAACGACTACCGCATATGCTATACCAATAATTGTGTTTGTTGTCAAAGTAAGTCGATTTGAGCATAGATATTTTCGTCTTTCATTCGAATTAAATATTTTTTATAGCAGCGAATTATTCCTATTTTTGCCATGAGTCAGAAAAGAAGAAAGCGTAGGCGTTTTCTTTGCCTATTGTAGGCATAACGCTTCTTCATTCATTCACTCAATAGCACAATGAAAGAATACGGCACAAACGTCCAGAAATTAGTTGATTATATATTATCGGTTCAAGACAAAGAAAAGCGTACCAAATATGCTTACTTGCTTGTCGAACTGATGCGTCAAGTACATCCGAATATGCGTGATAATCAGGATTATTCCAACAAACTGTGGGATGACTTGTATATTATGTCAAACTTCAAATTGGATGTCGACAGCCCCTTTCCTCCTCCATCGCCAGATGCCGTAGGAAAGCTACCAAAACAAGTACCATACAACGTAAACGAACTACGTTTTCGCTACTACGGTCGCAATGTTGAGTTGTTGATTAAGCGTGCTATCGCTGAAAGTAATGAAGAAGAAAAGCGTATTTTGGTAGCACACATCGCTCGATTAATGAAAACTTTTTACCAAAACTGGAACAAAGAAGTAGTCGACGATGAAGTTATTTGGGGGCATTTGTTAGAAATGTCAAATAATTTATTGGCTCCTGTGGTAGAAGGTATCTCTGGAAAATCTGCTTTAGGCAATTTGCGCAATGCACGCCCTGCTACCAGCAATAACAATTCTAGTAACGGCCGCAACAACAATAATAACAATAACAGCAATCGTAATTTCGGTGGTCGTAATAACAATCACCAAAACGAAAGAAACGATCGTAACGACCGTAATAATAATCGTAATTCGAACGGTCCACGCAACAACGACAATAGAAACAATCACAATAATCGTAACAACGGAAAACGATAGTGCTGTTGGCCTCAAACACAAATCAACAAAATAATAGACCATTAGGCTTAACGGGCGCATTATCCCTTAATTATAAAATAGTATATGGCATCATTTAAAGTAACAGGCGGTCGCCACCTAAAAGGCGAGATTATCCCTCAGGGAGCCAAAAACGAAGCTTTGCAAATCTTGTGTGCGGTGGTTTTGACCAAAGAACCCGTTACCATTCACAACATTCCTAACATCCGTGACGTAAATCAATTGATTGAGTTATTGGGCGATATGGGTGTTCGTTGCACACGTTTGAGTGATTCTTCTATCAAGTTTGATGCCTCAGAAGTAAACCTTGATTATCTAAATTCAGAAACATATAAGCGTAAAGCAGCGGCTTTGAGAGGCTCAGTAATGTTATTGGGACCAACTTTGGCTCGCTTTAAAAAAGGTAGAATTCCTTCTCCAGGTGGTGACAAAATCGGTCGTCGTCGTTTGGATACTCACTTTCATGGCTTCATGAAATTGGGTGCAAAATTCAATTACAGTCAAGAAGATGGTGGTATTTATGAAGTAGATGCCTCGCATTTGCAAGGTGCCTATATGTTGCTCGACGAAGCATCGGTAACAGGTACAGCCAACATCGTAATGGCTGCTGTATTGGCAGAAGGTACAACCACTATTTACAACGCTGCTTGTGAGCCTTATTTGCAACAGTTGTGTAAAATGTTGAACCGCATGGGAGCTAAAATCTCAGGGGTAGGTTCAAACTTATTAACTATCGAAGGTGTATCAGAATTACATGGAACAGAGCATACTATGCTTCCAGACATGATTGAAATTGGTTCATTCATTGGTTTGGCGGCTATGACTCAATCAGAAATTACCATCAAAAATTGTTCAATTCCTGATTTGGGGATTATGCCACAGGTATTCCAAAAATTAGGTATCAAATTGGAATTCAGAGGAGATGATATTTTTGTACCAGCACAAGACCACTATGAATTAGAAACATTCATCGATGGTTCAATGTTAACTGTATCAGACCACCCTTGGCCTGGCTTTACTCCAGACTTGTTGAGTATTGTATTGGTAACAGCGATTCAAGCCAAAGGAACGGTATTGATTCACCAAAAAATGTTTGAAAGCCGTTTATTCTTCGTGGATAAATTGATTGAAATGGGTGCTCAAATCATTCTTTGTGACCCACACCGTGCTACGGTTGTTGGTTTGAATCGTCAACAACAATTACGTGGAATCCGTATGACATCGCCAGATATTCGTGCAGGGGTTTCGTTATTGATTGCAGCACTTTCAGCTAAAGGAACATCGATTATCGAAAATATTGAGCAGATTGACCGTGGTTATCAAAATATTGATACACGTCTTAATGCAATTGGCGCCGAGATTGTTCGTTTATAGAATAGTACAAAGGCCCAGTGTTAAAACACTTCAGCGATTCATGGTGCTGAAGTGTTTTTTTTTGTCCTAAAAATAAAGGTCTGACCCTAGAGGTTTTCATGATTGTTTAATCGGCTAATTCGCTATCTTTAAGAGATAAATATTTAACATACCACATTCATGAACATCAAACAAAAAACATTGCTTTATCTCATTGGGATTCCAGTGGCGTATGCTCTTACACTACGATTGCTCTACAAAATCCCGAGTCTGGAAGGAATTTTTACGTTAATGTCTATCAGTTTTTTGTTTTTTGTTCCCTTTATCGTGGGGACATTGACTACCTATTTAGCCTCAGAAAATTTCACAAATACCAAATTAAAAGCAGCCTTTCTTCCTTGGATACCAATATTGATTTTCTTCTTTGTCACATTTTTATTTGCTATTGAAGGCTGGCCTTGCCTGTTGATGATAGCCCCAATTTTTTTAATCTCAGCTTCAATTGGAGGGTCATTTGGAGTTAAGTTGAAAAAAAGAGATAAGAAGACACGTCTACAACTATCAGCTTTGACAGTCCTTCCCTTTCTTATATCTCCAGTCGAGCAAATGATTGGTGCACATACTTCTGAATACAAAGCATATACTTATATCGACATAAAGGCGCCAGCAGAGAAGATTTGGAGTAATGTAACCAGAGTTAGAGAAATTTCAGAAAAAGAAGACCAAGGTTATCTCACGCATTTGCTCAATTTTCCTCGTCCTGTCAAAGCCGAGCTCAATTATGAAGGTGTTGGAGCGTATCGTGCTGCCATATTTACGAATGGACTCGTTTTCCACGAAACTGTAACAGAATATATTCCTCTCAAAAAAATGTCATTTACCATCAAAGCGCTTCCTCACGAAATTCCACTTACTACGATGGATGAGCATTTAGTGGTTGGAGGAAAATATTTTGATGTGCTCAACGGCACTTACGAACTCGAAAAGTTAGGTAATAATTCTTACCGACTTCACTTATTCAGTAATTTCAAACTAACGACCACTTTTAATTTCTATGCCAGTTGGTGGACAAAAAACATCATGAAAGATATTCAAAATAATATTCTTCAGATTGAAAAACAACGAGCTGAAGCCGACTCAGTGACTAAATAATATTCATTCTTCCTAGTTAAAGACTTAGTCTTTAATTAGGAAGATATCACGCGAAATCTCTCTATTTTTTCAAATTGGCAAATCAATCAAGAATAAACTTCCTGCCTTTGGGTTACTCTGAATATCAAGCTTTCCTTGGTATTTATTGACTCTTTCTCTGATATTTTGGATACCATTTCTATCCGTTTTTTGTTTGGTGTCAAATCCGACCCCATTGTCTTGAATCGAGAGAATGATTGATTTTTTCTGAATCATAATCTTTATACTCGCTTCGGTACATTGACTATGCTTGGCGATATTATTGACGGTTTCTTTGAAAATCAAATAGATGTCATGTCGTTTTTCCATGGGCAAAGCAATACCGCTCAAGTCCTCAGGAAGTTGTAATTGATAGTTGATATTCTTTGCCTCAAACAGCTCGCTGGCATAGCGTGTCATGCGAGAAAGTACATTTTCCAAACTATCATTTTGAGGTTTGATACTCCACACAATATCGTCTAATGCCTCCGAAATTCTTTTGGCATCTTCCGAAATACGCTCCACAAAACCTTTATTTTCGGGCTGTTCAATAAGTCTTTGTTTGAGAATATTGCTAATAATATTGATTCCACTGATAGTAGAGCCAACTTCATCATGCAAATCAGCAGATATCTTATTTCTCACGATATATATCTCTTTAATTTGCCTAATACGGTACAAATAAAAGCTATAAACAGCCCCCAGCACAAGAAATCCTACGAATATCTGAAACCACCAAGTTTGATAAAAATGAGGTTTAATTTCAAAATTAATCGCCAAAGGCACACTTGCCCAATTCCCTTGACTATCGCCTTGTTGTACTAATAATTCATATTGTTTTGGCGATAAATTCGAAAAGCTTATCATTTCAGCATTTCCATTATCTATCCAATTTTCATGAATATCAGCTAGTTTAAAACGAATGTGATTTTGCGAAGCTGATTTAAAGTTCAAAGGACTTAGTCTAATCGTTAAATTATTCTGCTGGGGCTCAAACACTAGCGATTCATGGGTATTGACCAATGTAGTATCGCCCAAAATTTCGATGGTAGAGATTTTTAAATTTGATTTAATCTGCTTTTGTTGAAGTCTTTCCAACTGCAGAATATTGAACTGATTCGTAAACCCAAGCCATAATTGGTTGGCAGAATTTAGGCTATAGCCATGTACCACATCATTTTCGGTCAAGCCATCTTTTTCGCAAAAATAAGACACCTGATTCTGTTTCCCTACCGAACATACCCCTTCGGTAGTACCCATCCAAATAGTACCTTTTTTATCCAACACAATCGAGTTACAATTCCCTCCTTTTAGTTTTAGATTTCCTGATGCTCCTGTCCGAATTATTTTCCCAGTCTCAGTATTCAGCACATTAAAACCGCCATATCCAGATACAGCAATGGTATTAGGCGCATTGTAAGCCAAGCTTAAATAATAATCGGTAACAAAATCGGTGTGCTTATTTTGATTTTCGGCTAAAACAAATTGTTTCTTTTGTATGTCAAAGTGAGCAATCCCAAAACCTTTAGGAAACCACGCCGAAAACCATAGATTTCCATCCTCCGTTTCGAGAATATCAGTAAAAACATTTTGCTGAAAAAAGTTTTGATAAGGGAGCTCTTTCCAAGGCTGAACTAACTGATGTGTCTGCCAATCATATACCTGAATCGCTCCCCATTCGGGTAAGCACCACAGTTGATGCTGCCTAGTCAGACATACCTTTTTGATATTGCTAGAAAAAGAAATAAGCTTTTCCCAAGACTTTTTCTCAAGGTTTAATCTAAAAATGGCTCTCTGAGTACAAGCCAAAAGATTTCCTTTATCATCCTTCAGAAGCTGATTGACTGGCGCGCCATCAGGAATAGCAAACATTTGAAAATCGTTATTTTTCTCATTCCATGATAACACCCCCGTATGCGAAAGTCCTAGCCAATTACGTTCTGAATTTTCATGAAAAAAGCAGATGACTTTTACTGGAAATGCCACCAGTTTTTTGGGCAAATCTACCTGTAGAAGCGTTGCATCTATGGCAAAATCATGCTTGAGAAGTCCTACCGAAGAGGCTAACCATGTGATTTGATTTTGGGTATCCAAATAACAATCCTTCATGGTAATCCCTTCTTCTCTAAGATTAGAAAAATCTATAAATGACTGCTCCTGAGCATTAAAAAGATACAAAGAACGGTCAGTGCCAAGCCAAAAATGCGATGGTAAATGAGCGGGTTTCAAAAACACAGGAACGTCAGACATAGAAGGAAGCTTGACGAAAGGACTAATCCGTTTTTGAGAGATTTCTAGTAAAAAAATACCTTCATTCGGCGTCGCAAACAAGGCAGAATCCTTGCTCAAAAATGCAATATCACTTACAGATTGATTTTTCAAAACCTTCCATAAACGTTTTGTCTGTGGGTCATAGCACTGTATTCCCCACTGGTTGGTAACCCAAACACGCCCTTGGGTATCCTCCTCAAAACGGCTTTTGAAGATATTAAACTGATAACTTGGCGTAATACGAAAAACTTTTAAATGCTTAGTTTGTGGTTCATAACACTTAATATTGTTAAAATCATTGGACCAAACTCGTCCTTGACTATCAGCATAAATATTTTCGTAATGGTCATTTTCGGGAAAAGCATCGTGGAGATTGGACGAGATTTCTTTCTGGATTTTTAAGGTTTTTTCATCAAGACTGAAAAGTCCATTAATGTTGGCAAACCAAATTTTTCCTTTATGATCCGAAGATAAACCGAAGAGCATTTCAGCTTGTGGGAAATGGGTAAAATGATAGCCATCGTAGCGACTAATACTTTGTTTGAAACCCAACCACAAAAATCCTTGGGCATCTTTGGTAATAAACTGAACCTCTTTGGACAATAACCCTTCCTTAATTCCTAGTCGCTCAAAACTAATCCCAGAGTTTTGAGAAAACAGTTGTGGAGTGGAAATGAGAATTAATAGCAAAAAAGTAAAGTATAATTTTCTGAGCATGTTGTGTAAGGTCTTTATCAAATCTAAACAAATGGCGTTGTGGTAATAATTATTCTGATTTACAGTTTGTTATCCGAATAATCAATTTTAAACAAAGAATTCGATTTTTGAGAACACTTCCAAAGCTTGTTCATGTTTTTGCGGTAAATTTTGAGTAAATGGAGTTTTTGAGTCTTTAGAGTGATTTATTCCCTTTTAAATATTCGGCTTACGCCATTATTTTTCACGAAACTTCAAGCAATTTCATCTATATTTAAGGCATAAAATTCTGACCTTAAAACAATCCTTTTTTACAATTATGTCTGAAAGAACCATTGCCACACGCAAACGTATTGCGCTGATTGCACACGACAACAAGAAAGCTGAACTAATCGATTGGGTATATTACAATAGAGGAGTTTTGTCGCGTCATGAGCTGTTTGCGACAGGTACAACAGGGAAATTAATTGAAGAAGCTATAGATCGACCTGTCAAGAAATTTTTGAGTGGTCCACTCGGCGGCGACCAGCAAATTGGTGCATTGGTAGCTGAAGGCAAAGTGGATGTGCTAATTTTCTTTTGGGATCCAATGGCATCTCAGCCTCACGATCCAGATATTAAAGCACTTTTACGCTTGGGGGTAGTTTGGAATATTCCAATGGCATGTAATCGTGCTACCGCCGATTTTATCTTGACTTCCAACCTTATTGCTGAAACCTACGAATCAGTACAAACTGATTATTCAGGATATTTGAATAGAAAGGTTTAAGATATGGTTCAAAACAGGGTGTGACTAATGCTACACCCTGTTTTGAATATAGTAATTTATGTAAAAATGCTCTTATTCATCCATTGGGGTAATTTTCAAAACTTGGTCTGGTGCATTCATAAGAAGATAAAGTGAGCCATCAGGTGCAAATTTTACATCTCTTATTCTACCATAGCCCTTCAAAAGAATTTCCTGCTCCAGCACTTGATCTCCGTCAATTACTAATCGTCTCAACTCCTGAAATGCCAAAGATCCTACGATGAGATTTCCTTTCCATTTTGGAAATTTGGCAGAAAAAGCAAAATCTATCGCACTCACCGCTATGGAAGGAGTCCATTGAGTTAGAGGTTTTTCAATACCTTCCTTTTCTGACTTATCAGAAATAATTTTTCCACTATAATCGACGCCATAAGTCACCAAAGGCCAACCGTAATTGGCTCCATTCTTTATGATATTCAATTCGTCACCACCTTTTGGTCCGTGCTCGGTGGCGTAGATAACATTAGTTTTAGGATGAATTGTTATGCCTTGCGCATTGCGATTTCCCCAAGCGTAAATTGACTGAATAAACTGCCGATTCCCAGAGAAAGGATTATCTTTGGGAATAGAGCCATCAGTATTGATACGGAAAACTTTACCTGATGGTCGAGTCAAAATCTGAGAATCCTCGCCCCGATTCATATCTCCAATCGTAAAAAACAAATGTCCTTTTTTATCCAAAGCCAAACGGCTTCCCCAGCGGGTTCCTCCTTTTACTTGTAATGAGTCATGAACCTGAAACAAGGTTTGTTCTTCCAGCCATTGATTCTCTCTAATTTTACCACGCACGATTTTAGTCATTCCAGCAGCCTTCGCGTCCAAGCTATTTTCTGAATTATGGCTTAAAGCTAAATAAACCCAACCATTTTTTGCATAATCTTGGTCAAGCGCAATATCCATATAGCCTCCTAATATACTTTGGGCATACGTTGGTGGCGTATTTTTTACGGAAGAATCACTCAGTTTTCCATTTTTCATCCATGTTAATTCACCCGATTTCTCAGAAATTAAAGCTGTGTGGTTGTCCACAAACTCAATCCCCCAAGGAGTGCTGAGACCTTTTGTTACTAAACGCTCTATTTTCAGTTTATAAAGATGTGTTTCAACTATAAAACTTTCTTCATACTGTTTTTCCTTTTTAGGTTTTTGCTGAGCATTTATAATAAAATCTGCAACTGATTCAATCTCTCTGGCATTCAAGGTATTTTCCCACTTAATCATTTCTGTAGTTGGAATCCCTTGGGTAATCGTTTTTATTAATGAAGCCTTATCACCTCCATGTTTCCATGAAGTTCTAATCAAGGCAGGTGCTGAGCTTCCTTGAAGTTCGGTACCGTGACAACCAGCGCAGTAGTTTTTATATAATTTATCGCCTGACTGTGCGAAAGCGGTCATGGACAATAAACTTAGGATAATATTGAGGGAAAGGAGATTGAATATTTTCATTAGATGAAGCGGTTTAGTTCAAAGGGCTAATCTATATAATTTGAAAAACATTCATTTGATGGGACTTTCAACTTGATACGAATTGCATAAAGTTTGAATAATTAGTACAAACCGATTGAATTTACCTTTAAATATAATGACTCATTGATAATTAGGGAGTTATGGTCATTTTCCAATTATTATCAAAAAAGCGCTCGAAAGAACAATTTTCGAGCGCTTTTTTGATACATTTATGTCTGATTAGCTAGCCTCATAGGCAAAGCTCTGAGGCTAATTCATCGAACTTCCTAAGAGCACTTTCAAATAACGCGCCAAGCGCTCAATATTTTGTTTTTGACCTTCATCAGCCTTATGTGCCTTTACCAAAATATCGTACATTTCAGGGGTATCAAACAACATTGACCAATCTACTTGGGTTTCGTCTCCTTTTTCCTCAAAAAACACGGTAGTCGTAAAATGAGGGTTAAAATGTTCAAAAACGATTTTATGATAAGGAATGATTTCTAAATAGATACTTCGATTGGGATAATTTTTCCCATCTGGCCCATGCATGGTCAGTCTCCATTCGCCCTCCTCTTGAACATCCATCACCTGAATGGTAGAGGTAAAACCAGCAGGTACCCACCAGTTGACTATATGTTTCGGCTCAGTCCAGACTTTCCAAAGTAATTCAATCGGAGCGTCAAAAGTTGTAATCGTTCGAAGCTCTTTGATACTAGTAGTATTCATTTTCATAAAGGGTCTAGCATTATCGTAGCTAAAAATAGCCGAAATTTGACTAATACCAAAGTAATATATTACTTTATCGCTATTCTTTGAGCTTTGATACTAGTTATGTCCTTTGGTTGCTAAATCAAAAACTTTACAAAAATTTGCCCCACCGATTTTGATAATTTCGGGTTCAGTTAAACCTAGTTTTAGTAATTCTTCCACAACGGTATAGAAATACCCCGAATGCTGAGATTCCCATATTTCATTGGTGCGTTCGCCAAATCGTTTTGGCTGATTGGCATTGTTCGGACGATTCTGGTTTGCATTTGGAGAACGGTAAGCTGGCGTCAATTTGGTGTCTGTTCCCAAACACACATGATCTACCCCAACAACCTCCACCATTGCTTTAATATTTTGTGCATACATCGATGGAGAGTCGGTCAAATGTCGCCAAACTCCGATTAAGCCACCTGCATCCGCTACGATTTTGGCTTGTTCCTTGCTTATCAAACGAGGCATCATCATTTTGGCCATATTTGGATTTTGCCCCAATTGTGTATTCAAACTTGTATGGGAAACTATCACAGGTTTGCTTGAAATTTTGAGGGCATCGTTGATAGCGGCGTCGCTGCAATGCGTTAAATCAATCAAAATTCCAAGTCTATTACATTCTTTGACCACTCCTTTTCCAAAATCTGATAATCCATTAAATTTGGGAGGATTAGTATAGATATCTCCCAAAGGCACCGAGGCATCATTGTCGTGTAAAAGCCCTAATTGTCTCAAGCCACGTTGATAAGCAATTTCTAAACGCTCTATTTTTCCTTCTAAAAAATGCCCTCCTTCTACCGATTGAATTACAGTTGGAGTACCCGATTTATGAGCCTTTTTTAGGTCTACCAGATTGTATGATCGCTTGATTTGATTGTTTTCCAGTATTTTATCCATAGCATCCAAGCCATTCATAAAACGCTCATAGGCTTCTCCTTCATAAGTAAGCTTTTGATAATCAACCGCAAACGTCATACAAATAGCAGAAAGTCCCGATTTTTTCATCTCTGCATTTAGCTCCACCGCAGGACCTGGCAACTCCTCTTTTTTGAGCGGAACATCAATGTGATTGTGTGTATCTATCGCAATGGTTTTCTTTATGATAGCGACTATACGAGGGTCGGTTTCATCTAGGGCAAATGATTGAAAAGATTTGAGTAACATGATACCTCCCATACCAGAGATAGCAGTCAAAAAATGTCTTCTTGTAAAATCGTTTCGGGTTTCTTTCATGGTCGGTTTATATATGGATTGATGGTAAAATAGCTCGTGTTATTATTGACCGAACTCATTAATATTGACAGACCATTAGACCAGAATGTTGTGCGATTGTAAAGATGCTTTGGTGTGATTATAACTTTTTTCGACGTATATAACCTTTTACTCCATCAACGCGTTATAAATCGAGATAAAAAATGAGCACATTCAATTTAATTGATATCCTTTAGGCTAGAAACCCTAGCATTTAGTAAAAAAGCCTAATTGAACTCATAGGAAATATTTTACCGAAAGCCAATAGCTGAAAGCTCCAAGTATGAATTTAATCAAACATTCCTTTGACGGTTTTTGTACTTTCCTGGCGTGATGCCTGTGATAGATTTAAAAACTTTAGAAAAATATGGCACATTTTCGAAACCTGTTTGTGTAGCAATTTCTTCGAGAGTCATATCTCGAGTAATCATCAAATACTGCGCTCTTTCAATACGTTTGTCCAAAATATAAGCCATTGGTCGCACACCCATGGTTTGAAGAAAAAGTCTTGAAAAATAATCTACATGCATGTTGGCGCGCAAGGCCAGCATCTTGACAGAAAGTTTTTCGGACATATTCAATTGAATATAATTGATAGAATCCATGATTTTGGAAGGAATTAAGGATTCGACCTGTCGAGAAAAATTTTCCTCTGCCAAAAATCTCGCCATAAGCTGAAACAATATTCCTTGAGTCTCGAACTGACAAGAGAGCGATTGTTGAAGATTAAGCTCTTGGTATTCTTTATAATAAATATCTTTCTCATAAACCTCAGGATTGTCTGATCGATTGATTCCTCTTCCGGGATTAATGGCAATGAGACGTTTAAAATTGACAATATCTATCTCATGAGCTTTTACCTTCAATACTTTTCGTTGATTAAAAAAAAGTGATAATCCACTCCCTAATTCTTCGAAAAATTGGACAAAATATTGACTCAAATACTGCTCACAATTCAAATCACAAACCGTAAAACTCGGAATCAGGTACAAGAAACCTGCCTCTAAATCTATAGACCCTTGTGTACTTGTAATTTTCCCATGGCCATCATCTATATAGTACAAGCGATAATAGGGACTCACCACGGTTTTATAATTCCATTTCGACCCCAACTTTACGTAGTCGACGTGTAAAAGAGAAAACAACTGATTTCTAGCAATATTTCTCATCTCAAAAGCCCAAAGTCTGATTAGTATAATTTAGCAAGAAAACTGCCATACATAAAAAATAGTATAATACCCAATAAAAAAGGTAATATAGGTCATTAAACTATACTAAATAAAGATTTTTCATAACCTTTTCTATGATGAAAAGACAGATAAAGAATATCCTTAATACACAAAATATCTGATTTGTATAATAAAATTGCTGATTTCTATAAAAACAACACAAGGGTAAAGTCTAATTTTGTTAATTCCATTTCAATCTAATTCTGAGAATTATGAAAAGAAGAACGCTCCTTAAACAAATTGGTTTAGGTATTCCAAGTTTGGGCTTGGCACAACATTTACTTGCGAAAAAGCAGTCTGAGCACACCATACTTGGAGAGGCAATCGCCAAGGGAAAATTTACGCCCGATTGGGCTTCTTTAGAGCAATATCAAGTGCCGAAGTGGTTTCAGGATGCGAAGTTTGGCATGTGGGCGCATTGGGGGCCTCAATGTCAGGCAGAAGCAGGCGACTGGTATGCCAGAGGAATGTATCAAGAAGGAGATTGGCAATATAAATACCATGTAGAAAAATTTGGACATCCATCCAAGTTTGGATTCAAAGATATTATTCACGAATGGAAAGCCGAAAAATGGAATCCAGATGAGTTGGTGACGCTTTACAAAAATACAGGAGCGAAATACTTTATTGGTATGGCCAACCACCATGATAATTTTGATATGTACGATAGTAAGTATCAAAAAAATTGGAACTCCACTAAAATGGGTCCCAAGAAGGATATTATCGCAGGTTGGGCAAAAGCTGCCAAAGCCAACAATCTTCCATTTGGCGTAAGTATTCATGCAAGTCATGCTTGGCGATGGTATGAGTCGGCACAACGAAGCGATAAAAATGGGACATTGGCGGGAGTTCCTTACGACGGTAAACTGCGTAAATCTGATGGTAAAGGTCAATGGTGGGAAGGTCTAGATCCTCAAGAACTCTATGCCCAAAATCATGAGCTAAGCGAGAATAGTCTTCAGAATGGCGCTATTCACAAACAGTGGGAATGGGAAAATGGGGCAAACAGACCATCCAAAGAATACATCGAGAAATTCGTAAATCGAACTATCGACCTTATCAACAAATACGAACCCGATTTGCTGTATTTTGATGATACGAAACTTCCATTTTGGCCCATTAGCGATGCAGGATTGCGTATTGCAGCGCATCATTACAACATGAGCATCAAGCGTCACGGAGAGTTAAGAGCTGTCATTAATGGCAAAATTTTGGATGAAAACGAACGAAAAGCCATGGTTTGGGACATCGAACGCGGACAAGCTAGCGATATTCAACCTTTTGTTTGGCAGACGGATACTTGTATCGGAAGTTGGCATTATGACCGTGGTGTTTATAATAGAGATGGCTACAAATCAGCCAAATCTGTCATTCATGCACTGGTAGATATTGTTAGTAAAAACGGAAATTATTTGCTCAACGTACCCGTTCGTGGCGATGGTAGTATTGATGAAAAAGAACGTAAAATTGTAGAAGAAATTGGTCGTTGGATGGCCGTAAATAGTGGAAGCATCTATGGCACAAGACCATGGAAAATCTATGGAGAAGGTCCTTCTACTCAAAACGAAGCCAAGCTAAATGCACAAGGTTTTAATGAAGGTAAAACGAAATATACTGCTGAAGATATTCGCTTCAATACTTTGGGAAATACGCTTTTTGCCACAGTGATGGATTGGCCTGCAAATGGCAAAGTGGTAATCAAAAGCCTAGCTCAAAATAGCCCTTTACATGCACAAACCATCAATAAAGTTGAGTTTTTAGGAAATCAAAATCAGCCTTTGAGTTTCGAAAGACATTCAGATGGATTACATATCCAATTCCCTGAAAACAAGCCAGTAGATAGCTACGCGAATGTCTTGAAGATTTCTTAGTAAATAGAAATTCAATATTAAGACAACGAATTATAATCCTCTTTGTAAGTCTGTATCCTAAAAATACAAACAGACTTTTACAACCTAAAACAGTTCACCTAAACGAATTGAGTGAATTGAGATTGAGTGAATGAGTGATTATTTTAAAATCTATATTCTAGCGGTATAGAGGTAAAACATTGCGTCTATACCAGTAAAATTAAAAATAATCACTCATTCGCTCAATCACTCAATCGCTCAATCAGCAATGACTCTTTTTTCGATTAAATGAATTTATGAAACCGAGGGATGTAATTTTCCGACTCTAACCGTCGTAAGTAATAACATCACAAAAGCACCCATTGAAAAATACCCTAAAGCTAAGTCTGGCTGAGTGGCAGGATGTAGCATATTTACGACACCATAACTCAAACCCGAAGTCAGAATAAAGGCAACACCTCCCATAAATCCACCTGAAACACCTGCAATTTTAGGGAAACGACTCAGACAATACGTAAAGTAGTTGTTAAAAGTAAAACCAGCCGCCAAATGAATAAAAAAGGCAAATCCGAGTAATGTGTAAAGATTTTGAAGCCATTGAGAAGATATGTACATCGCCAAAATCAAGGCTGTTTGCACCAAACTTGCCAATTGTATTTTGGGTAAAAAGGCTTTGTTCATCAATGTACGTCCCAAAAATCCACCCAACATCCATGCTATCCCCATAATTAAGGAAGCATATCCAACGGTCACAGGCGTATATCCCATCTGATGCTCAATGATAAACGGCGCACTCAGATTGAACAAAAATATCATCCCATAGCTAAGTCCTACAATCAATAAGCCCAAAAAGAAATCTGGGGTTGCAATCATTTCCTTAAAATTACCAAACAAATTACGAGCATTAAAACCAGTCTTTTTACGAATAGTTTCGCCCGAAAACAAAAACTCTAATATACCTACCACACCACTATACCCTGCCAATAAGTAAAAATTAGACTGCCAGCCAAAATGTTCTTGCAAATAGCCCCCAATAAAAGGCGCTACTATCGGACCAGCAGACCAGACAATTGTCATCAAGCTCAAATATTGTCTTCTTTCTTCGCCCTCATACACATCCACAAAAAAAGCTCGCTTAGCCACAATCGCAAAAGCTGAGAGAATTCCCTGTACCACACGCATCGCATAAATCATGTATATATCTGTGCTTATGGCAGTTATCCAAAAAGATACCATAAATAAAAATAAAGATATAGTCGACAATTTATAACGCCCAAAGGCATCAAGGATACTTCCTACAAAAAACTGGGCAATGGCATAGCTCCCTAAATAAAGGGATAAAGTGAGCTGTATGCTGTTTTCTGCTTGACCAAAATATTTTGCCATATATGGCATCGAAGGCAAGTAAATATCCGTTGCCAAACCCGACATTGGTATTACCGCAAATGCTAACAAGGTAGCAATAAATCTATTTTTTTCCTGAACGGCTTTCATGATCTTATTTTAAGGGACAAAGTAAACAGGCACAAAGTTTATGAGGTGATTATTTACTAAGCGCTTTTCCAATAAACAGAACTTTTCACTTTGTGCCTATGTGCCTTATCACTGTTCACTACTAATTTTAATTCAAAATTATAGGACAAAAAGAAGGCTACAAAAGAAGATTCAAACAAGAAATTATAAAATTCAAACAAGTTCTAGTTTTCTTAACTCTTTTGGTTTGTTCCCTGTAGCTTTTCTGTAAAAATTGTTAAAGTAGGCAGGATACTCAAATCCTAAGCAATAGGCTATTTCGGCAATGGCCCAATCGGTATAGGTCAATAATTGATTGGCCTCCAGCACAATTCTATGAGCAATATGCTCGGTGGTTGTTTTTCCCGTAATCGTTTTGACGGCTCGATTCAAATGGTTGACATGCAAATTCAATTTATCAGCAAAGTCTTTGGCGGTGGTCAACTGCAATTGATTTTGCATAGAATCAATAGGAAATTGACTTTCTAATACATCAAAAAATTGCTGAGTAATACGAGCATTGGCATTGACTGGAACTTCCTGTTGCGATTGGTTAAAGGACTTTAAGGCATAATGCACTATCAAATGCAAATAATTTCTCATAATATCCTGTTTATAAGCATAGTTACCCAAACTTTCACATTTCATTTTTTGAAACAAATCCGATATTTCATCAACACTTTTTTCATCTAAAAAATACACTTTATCGGTATTCATTTGAAACATAGGTAACTCTGTCAACAAATTATCTCGTTGATGAATAAAAGCTTCATTAAAAATACAGAACCAACCTTTCTGCAAATCCGAAACAGATTGCCAATAATAGGGTAAAGTTGGGTTACTAAAAAGCAAAGCAGGCTTGTCGATATGGATCGTTTTGTCTGCATATTCTACACGACCCTCTCCTATTACGAGTGTCACTTTATAATAATCTCGGCGTGAATAAGGTAAAAGGTTTTTACAATCTCCTCTTTCAAAAACATTGATATGAGGCGCATTTTGACTAATAGATTCTCTTGGTTGAATCTCTAGTCTCTGATAAAACTCTTGTAAATTCTCTGTTACTTTCATATCACTAAATTATAAAATTCAAACTATTATCTTGAATACTTATTTTTACAAAATGTATTTTTTCAAGAACAAGTTCCCCATTACTAACAGTTCTTTAAAATTTAATCTTTAATTTTATATAGTTTGTTTCTAGTAACAGAAATACACTATTTTTTGGTATTCACTCATTTTCTATTTAAACATTTATGCAATATCCCAACCGTCGTACCTTTTTGCGTCAATCCAGCAGTTTAGCCTTGGCAAGCTTGCTTCCGTCTTCTTTGTATCAAAGAGTGTCTTTTGCTAAAACCGTTAAAGCCAAAGTTCATGTCAACTTTGAGCAAACCATTGGCAAAATCGAACCTGAAATCTACGGACAATTCATCGAATATCTCGGTCGAGCCATTACTGGTGGAGTGGTTGATGCCAAAACTAATCAAGTCAGAAAAGATGTGTTGGAAAAAATCAAAAGACTTCAAACGCCTTTGTTGAGATTTCCAGGAGGTACTGTTACTAAAATATATCATTGGCAAGACGGTATTGGTCCCAAAAACTTACGTCCCGTTCGACCAAACCTCATTTGGGGTGGTGAAGAAAGCAATCAATTTGGTACCAATGAGTTTATCGATTATTGTCGCATGCTCAAAACTGACCCATTTTTAGTGGTCAATATGAATACAGGTACACCAGAAGAAGCCTCCAACTGGGTCGAATACTGTAATGGTGCGGGAAATACCTCCTTTGCTAGCCTACGCAAAAAACATGGTTATCCTCAAGCTCACAAGGTAAAATATTGGGGATTAGGCAATGAAGAAAGCGCCGTTCCTGATACGGGTAGTTTACAAGACCCTAATAAATATGTAGAAATAGCTTGGCAATACGCCAAACTTATGAAGTTACAAGACCCTAACATTTCGCTAGTTTTGGCGGGCGGTGATACCAAATGGAACGAAACGCTTATCAAAGAACTCCATCCTATTGCCGACTATATCTCCTTGCATTATTATGCCAATTCCAAGAAAGGTCAACCTGCTTCACTCTTTGCGCATATCGATACATTCGAAAAAGAAATCGTAGCGACAAAAAAGCAAATTCATGAACTAGCACCTGAAAAAGTAGAGAATTTTAATCGTTGGTATCGTTTTCCTGCCCGCAAAAAGCCCTTAAAAATTGCCTTGGACGAATGGGGAATCTGGGAAAATGAAGGAAAAGGTGCATATAATTTAGAAGTAACATATCAGTGGTTTCATGCCTTAGGGGTTGCAGGCTTTCTGAATATATTCCAACGTCAAGCAGACATTGTGGGCATGGCTACTTGGGCGCAAACCGTCAATGTACTAGCACCTATTATGACCAATGAAAAAGAATCTATCTGTCAGACTGTTTTTTATCCACTCGAACTTTATCGTAAATATTGCACAGGTACAAGTATAGCGACGGAAGTCGAAAGTTCAGCTTTGGAGCAATCAGGCGCAGAAAATCTTGGCATTTTAGATACTGCTGCCAGTTATGATGAAGACACCAAAATGCTAACGCTCGCTGTTGTAAACCGTCATCCAACGGTGGCTGTAGAGACGGAAATTGATTTCCCTGTAGCCAAAAGTTTGAAAATATTCGAGAAACATGAGCTTACAGCTACCTCATATACGGCAGCCAATACGCTTGAAAAACCTTCTCAGAATGTGGTAAATTATCAACATCAAAATATCGATAACAGTATTTCAAGTATCACCCTAGCTCCTGCTTCTATTACACTCTTGAGATTTAGGTAAATAATGTAGTATTTGTTTTTACCCAGAAAGGCAATACGTTCGGTATTGCCTAATCTATAGATTTTCTTAGGGATTCAGTTTTAAAAACCCTAAATTTGCACTTTCTTAAGTAATTCGGCTGTTTTATGTAATTTTTCTGACTTAAAATTACCGAATTAGGCACAATCAACTATCAATTTGCTATCATCATGATTCATTTCTTCGGAAGTCACTCTGGTAATGTTTTTGCTGTCCAAGCTCAATCTGCTATCGCAGAGGAAGATATTCAAAAACTAGTGTGGCTTTTCAACAGTTCAAGAGACCATCGTTTCACTGTCATCAATCAAGAGGATGCTTCGTTAGAGGCGGTTTTTGTAGGTCCACGTGCCGCTATGATTACTCCATGGAGTACCAATGCTGTGGAAATTACCCAAAATATGGGTATTCAGGGAATTATCCGTATTGAGGAGTTTGCTCAGGTAGCCGAAGATTTTACGGACTTCGATCCAATGTTATCGCAAAAGTACACAAGCTTACACCAAGCTATTTACACGATAAAAATTCAGCCTGAACCTATTCTCGAAATTGATGATATTGCAGCCTACAACAAACAAGAAGGGCTTGCGCTAAGTCAGGAAGAAATCGACTATCTGAATGGTCTTTCAGAGAAATTAGGTCGCAAATTGACAGATTCTGAAGTATTTGGTTTCTCTCAGGTAAACTCTGAGCACTGTCGTCACAAAATCTTCAATGGTACCTTTATCATCGACGGTGAAGAAAAACCAAGCTCTCTTTTCAAGCTCATCAAGAAAACTTCTGAAACGAATCCAAACGACATCGTTTCTGCTTATAAAGACAACGTTGCTTTCATCAAAGGTCCTCGCGTTACTCAATTTGCTCCAAAATCTGCTGACAAACCAGACTTTTACGACGAAAAAGAATTCGATTCTGTTATTTCGGTAAAAGCTGAAACACACAACTTCCCAACAACTGTTGAGCCATTTAACGGTGCAGCGACGGGTTCAGGTGGTGAAATTCGTGACCGTTTGGCGGGTGGACAAGGTTCATTACCATTGGCAGGTACAGCGGTTTACATGACTTCTTACTCTCGCTTGGAAGAATCTCGTCCTTGGGAAAAAGGAATGGACGAGCGTGCTTGGTTATATCAAACACCAATGGATATCTTGATAAAGGCCTCTAATGGTGCTTCTGATTTTGGTAACAAATTCGGTCAGCCATTGATTACAGGTTCTGTTTTGACGTTTGAACATGAAGAAGAAGCTCGCAAATTAGGTTTCGATAAAGTAATCATGTTGGCTGGTGGTATTGGTTATGGCAAAGAAAGTCAAGCAAAAAAACAAAAGCCATCGGTTGGAGATATAGTAGTGGTTTTAGGTGGCGAAAACTACCGTATTGGTATGGGTGGTGCAGCCGTTTCTTCGGCAGATACAGGTGCATTTGGTTCAGGTATCGAATTGAATGCGATTCAGCGTTCAAACCCAGAAATGCAAAAACGTGCAGCCAATGCGATTAGAGGCTTAGTTGAGTCAGACGAAAACCCAATCGTTTCTATCCACGACCACGGTGCCGGCGGACACCTCAACTGTTTGTCGGAATTAGTAGAAGAAACAGGTGGTTTGATTGATTTAGACAAATTGCCAGTAGGCGACCCAACGCTTTCGGCAAAAGAAATCATTGGTAACGAATCACAAGAGCGTATGGGCTTGGTGATTGGTGAAAAAGATATAGCAACGCTTCAACGTGTAGCAGAACGCGAACGCTCGCCAATGTACACGGTAGGAGATATTACAGGTAACAACCGCTTTACATTCGAATCAAAATCTACAGGTGCAAAACCTATGGATTTTGCCATTTCGGAAATGTTCGGAAGCTCGCCTAAAATTGTGATGGAAGACAAAACTATTGCACGTAATTACGCAGGTTTGTCATATTCAGAAACAGAAATTCCAACGTATTTGAATCAAGTATTACAGTTAGAAGCTGTAGCTTGTAAAGATTGGTTGACCAACAAAGTGGATCGTTGCGTAGGTGGACGTGTTGCCAAACAACAATGTGCTGGTCCATTGCAATTGCCATTGAACAACGTAGGTGTAATGGCCTTAGATTTCAAAGGAAAAGATGGTATCGCCACTTCTGTAGGACATTCGCCAGTAGCCGCTATCGTTGACCCAGCTGCGGGCTCACGTACTGCTATTGCAGAGGCATTGTCAAACATCGTTTTTGCTCCATTGAAAGACGGTTTAAAATCAGTTTCATTGTCGGCCAACTGGATGTGGGCTTGTAAAAATGCTGGTGAAGATGCACGTTTATATGAAGCCGTAAAAGCTTGTTCTGACTTTGCAATTGAATTAGGAATCAATATTCCGACAGGAAAAGATTCCCTTTCGATGAAGCAAAAATATCCAAACGATGAAGTAATTGCCCCAGGAACAGTAATTATCTCGGCAGGAGCTCATTGTTCGGACATCAATAAAGTAGTTGAGCCAGTTTTACAGCGCAATGGCGGTTCTATTTACTATTTGAATTTATCAAAAGATCATTTCAAATTAGGCGGTAGCTCATTTGCTCAAATCTTGAACAAAGTAGGTAACGAAGTTCCAACAATTCAAGATGCGGCATACTTCAAAACAGCGTTCGATACTTTCCAAGATTTAATCAAAGCAGGAAAAATCGAGGCTGGTCATGACATCGGTAGCGGTGGTTTGATTACGACTTTACTAGAAATGTGTTTTGCAGATGTAAACCTTGGCGCCAACTTCGATTTGTCAGGTTTAGGCGAAAGCGATACCGTAAAAGCTTTGTTCAACGAAAATATTGCCTTGGTATTCCAAGCAGATGCTTCAGTTGAGGCAGTTTTTGCAGCGAACAATATTACAATCGTTAAAATTGGAGAAGTAGCAGAAGGAGATACAGTTTCTATGAAAAACAATGATACTTCATTTGATTTTTCAGTAACAGAATTAAGAGATGTTTGGTACAAAACTTCATTCCTTTTAGATTCAAAACAATCTAAAAACGGAACAGCTTTAGATCGCTATACCAACTACAAAAACCAACCTTTAACTTATACATTCCCATCACAGTTCACAGGAAAATTAACTGACCACCGTGCGATTTCAACTCGTCCAAAAGCAGCGATTATTCGTGAAAAAGGCTCAAACTCTGAGCGTGAAATGGCGAATGCGATGTACTTGGCTGGTTTCGATGTAAAAGACGTGCACATGACCGACCTTATTTCTGGTCGTGAAACCTTGGAAGATATTCAGTTTATTGGTGCAGTTGGTGGTTTCTCAAACTCAGATGTTTTAGGTTCGGCAAAAGGTTGGGCTGGAGCATTTTTGTACAACGAAAAAGCCAATGCTGCCATCAAGAAATTCTTCGAACGTGAAGACACGCTTTCGGTAGGTATTTGTAATGGATGTCAGTTGTTTATGGAATTGGAATTAATCAATCCAGACCATGATATTCATGGTAAAATGCACCATAACAAATCACATAAGCACGAAAGTATCTTTACATCAGTAACTATCCAGCAAAACAACTCAGTAATGCTTTCTACCTTAGAAGGAACTACTTTAGGTGTTTGGGTATCACACGGAGAAGGTAAGTTTGTATTGCCTTATGGCGAAGAACGTTATCACATTGTTGGTAAATATGGTTATGCAGAATATCCTGCTAATCCAAATGATTCGGATTACAATACAGCCATGATGTGTGACTCAACAGGTCGTCACTTGGTAACCATGCCACACATCGAGCGTTCAACTTTCCCTTGGAACTGGGCAAACTACCCAGCCAACCGCAAAAACGACGAAGTAAGTCCTTGGTTAGAAGCTTTTGTCAATGCAAGACTATGGATTGAGGAGAAGAATAAGTAGAATAGCAAATAAAAAAGGAAGCCTTCGGGCTTCCTTTTTTATTTACTCTTAGAGTACTAGAGCAAGTCTTAGACTTGTGCTTTTTCTTTCTAAAGTTTTAAAACTTTAACTTTGAATTTATTGATTATCAGTAGTAGGAAAGATTAAATTAACAGTATGACTGAGGCGAAATTTGACTATAATCTTTTGATTATGAATATCTTCAAATAACCAATATACTGTTAACTAATAACGTTTTCCTACTTAGGATCGGAATAGTTAGTGCCAGCTTCCAAACCAGCACTAACTCGGGTTTTTCTTAATATGTTCCTTTCAATAAGACATCTATTGTACGAGCTTCTGCCATAAACTGGTTATATCCGATGTTCAGTTTGCCAATACTTTCACCACTACAATTATAAATATACGATGCTGGTGATGAAACCAAAGGATTAACCACACCTATAAAGTATTGGTTTTTGTAAGTGTAAAGTACCACTTCCAATGGACCACTTTTAGGTTTTTGAAAGTCTGTAACTACACTTTTAAGCCAAGGTAGTTCAGCAATAGCGTCTTTCTTAAAGCATGTGTCGGTTGGTAATGCGCTGGAGGTGTCATCAGTACAAGCATTCATTGAAAAAATGAAGAGTAAACTTGCTAAGCGTAGGTAGTTTTTCATAGTGTAAAATTTTTGTTTAGTCAGTACAAATATACCTTTTTTATAAATATTTGAATACTAAATAGTTATAAACTTATTTAACGAAACCAATTGTGTGGTGATGACAGAGGTATCATTCTGAACTAAATTTGAGTATAGAGAATATGCTCAGCATTTATTCTAAGCAGAATCAGTCGATTTACACTTCATGCAACACAAAATATTGAAATAATGTTAGGATGTGTATAAAGAGTATTATACTTTTTGTCGATATTTAAGGCATAAGGTATTTCGTAAATTTTTCTATATTACTTCTACTATGAAAAAGCTATATTTCAGTTTTACCCTCTTAATTCTTCTTTCGTGTGGAAAGACTTCTCCCAAAACTGATATGAAAAGCGCTAATCAGGTCAATAACTTTGAAGATTCGATCAGAGCAATCAACTCACTAATGAAGCCCGAAATGAAGGAGAGTTCTGAAGAGAATAAGGGTTTGTTGGTTAAGCAAAATGTGGTTTTGGGGAAGTATAAAATTGAGTTTGGCTACACAGCATACAACGAAGAAAAGTATGGGTTTGACAACCCTGGCTATTTGAAAGTGTTTAAAAACAATAAGGTGATATTCTCGGATACTTTTTTAGGAGACCATGAATTATTTGTTTTCACTTTGGATAATAAGGTAGATAATAACCTATTTTTTACGCTTAACTGGGGTAAGGAGGCTTGTGATTACCAACAAACCTCAAGATTTTATTGTATTACTACGGATGACAAAGTCCATAAACTGGGCGATCATTGGACAGCGAGCAGTGGAGATGGGTATTCAAGTCGAAGCTTTGAGCACTTTTATAAACAAAACCCTCAAGATAATTCAAGTCAATTATTGGTAATAGAGTCCTTATTTTTTCATGAACACGATAAGAAAGACCTAATTGATACAATTGTTTATACGCTTAAAGAAAATAATTTCAAATCAACGAGATTAAGTAATCACTTAAAGTCGGATAACTAGCTGTAATTAAGAAACTTCAACTTTGCACATTCAATATAAAGCCTACTTTAAAAACATTATCGATACTAATTCGGGGATCGTTTTGTAGCATTTTCCTTAACTTTGATATAAATACATCAAAACTTCTACCCAGAAAATAGTCTTTTTTACCGTAAATTTTTTCTACCGCATCTTCTCTTTTTAAAATCTGATTTTGATTCTGACAAAGCAATTTTAAAACCTCACTTTCTGTTTCGGTCAATCGCCATGTTTCATCTTGATAACATAGCTCTTGTCTGGAATAATCAAAAACGTAGGTACCAATCGTAAATTTCATTACTTGTGGCGCTGGCAACTGTTGTGGCTGACGACGTAATAATACCTTGATGCGACAAAGCAATTCATCTTCATCAAATGGTTTTGTAATGTAATCCTCCGCTCCTAGTTCAAAACCTTTTAGCTTATCTTCTTTTAATGAACGAGCCGTAATAAACAAAAAAGGCATATTAGGATTAAGTTCTTTACAATGCGATGCCAAGGTAAAACCATCCATTTTGGGCATCATTACATCAAGTAAACAAACGTCATACTGTTGTCTTTTAAGCGCATTATATCCACTTTCTCCATCTCGACATAGCTTGACTTCAAATCCTTGGTCTTCCAAAAATTCGGTCAATAGGAAACCCATACTCAGGTCATCTTCGATCAAAAGTATTTTGTGTGGAGTAATGCTCATAAATAAGTGGTTACAGGAATGTGTTCAGAGTTTTGTGTAATACTGAAAATTCTACAGGCTCAAAGGTAGATATACTTCAAAACAGCTTCCTTTTTTATCTTCGCTTTTTACTTGAATATTGCCCTTATGAAGCTCAAGCATATTTTTGACATAAGCCAAACCTAATCCAAATCCTTTGAAAGCGTGGGTCGTTTGATGCACTCGCTGAAATTTCTCAAATATCAAACTTCGCTGGCTTACAGGAATACCAATGCCGTTATCTTCAAATGATATGACGATATCTTGAGATTGTAATTTTGCTGTGATACGAATTTCAGGTGTATTTTCATTGTATTTCAACGCATTCTCAATCAAATTGCGAAAGGTGTTCACAAGGTGTTGCCTATCTCCTATAACACACATATCTTCCCTAAAACCCTCCAACACAACGAGTGCATTTTTTTCGGAAATAGACATCGACAAACTGTCTATCGAAGCACGAATGAGAGATTCTGTACTTAACTTTTCTTTCTCCAAAATGTATTCTCCATTTTCGATTTTGGCTAGGTGTAATACACGTTCAACTTCTTGCAATAATTGAGTATTTTCTCTTTTAATAACTGCTAAAAATGGGTTTTCTCTTAAATCTTCATGCTTTTTAGTCAAACGATTTACTGCTAAGCCAATGCTACTGAGGGGAGTACGAAACTCATGTGCCATATTATTGAAAAAATCCACATTGGTTTGAAGTAACAGTTTTTGTTTCATCAAAGACCAATTGACCATCAATAATACAACTGTAATAAAGCCAACAATGAAGAGGGTTGCTAATACCATAACGGTCATACCTCCCAAAATATAGCGTTCTTTTGTAGGAAAAGTCACTCTTAGGTAGGACTCATTTCCATGATGATTTTTGAAAGAAATTGCCGTTTGAAATACATCAGTAGCGCAGAAGCTATTGGTAGAAAGGCTAATTTGGTAAGGTAAAAACACCTGATAATTAGCTAGGTTTCTATCTAAGGTTTCTCGAAAATCTTTGGTATTGACAATATCATGAGGCAATTCTGAAATATTAGAAATAAGCGTTTCGCCCGACATATCTACCACGGCGCATTTTCCATCATTGCAATAGGCGCCATCTTTATAAGATTTGATGGTAGAACAAAGTGCTGACGTAACCCTTTGATTAAATATCTCCTCCGACAATCGCCACGAGTGACGCATCCATATAATTTGGATAATCACCAAGGCAATTACGCCTAAAGTCGACGCAATCAGAATGTAAGGGATATTTTTATGCTGAATTTTCATGTAGTAAAGATAAAGAGCTTCTTGTTAAAGAGGATGGTTTTAACAACTCTATAACAAGTCAATAACACTTGAATGACAGCAAGAAGCCAATTGAAGATTGTAATTTTGTAAGGTCAACAATGCAAAAATTATCGTACTCAATAAACCTCTTTATACTTCGATATTTTGCGTTATTCGTTCCATTAAATTAAACAAATTCAACATGAAAAAAGCAATTATTTCAGGATTCTTAACACTTGGTATTGTAGCGGCATCTTTGGCTTGCCCTGGTGGAAAATGTGATAAGTCGAAATGTGACAAAGCAAAATGTGACAAGTCAGCTTGTTCGAAATCGGCAAAAACCGAAAACTGTAAAGACCACGATAAAAAATCTGCCTCTGCCGAGAAAAAAGAAGCACAAGACAACAAAGTAAAGTCTGATGCCAAACCATATAATAAAGTGGCTATCTGGACATCTCCATATTTTACTTTGGACAAACCAGGCTGCTAAGAATAAGTGCTGAATTGTGAGTGATGAGCGTAATTTTATGATTACTAATATTTTGGCTCATTAATTCCCTCCACTTCATGCTAAGGAAATTGGATTTTTGATTTCAGATACAGGGAATACCAAAAGTTTTCGAGGCTTTTGTCGATTCTAGTTGTAGTAATCTGAAATCAAAAACCCAATTTTCAGAGTTCAATATAGTTTTACCTAATCCACGCTTTCAGCTTCTTCCAAGATATAATTCAACTCTTGCACATTGTTGGCATTTAGTCGCAGGATACCTTTAAAAGTTCTTATTTCATCAACCTTATATCGTTGATGCTTGCTAGTAAACTTTAATTGAATCATGGATTCTGGACCAGATTTCCCACAAAAGTAGCACATCGAATTGGGGTTCTGTGACACTACAAAATTTCCTTCACTATCAATCGGAATCGTATAACCTCTGATTTCAATAGTTCTTCCATTGAGCATGGTTACCTTGGGTCCAAAATTGGGATACAAATAAAACATCGCTAAGTCGATGTTGAATTTCTTTTTGAAATGCACATCTTTTAAATCATTCCAAGTAATCTTTTGGACATCAAAGTCTTGTTTTAATCTTTTTTGAAAGGGCTTTTCTGTGAATAGAAAAACTAGAAAAAAGTTGAGCGTTAGAAGAGATTTCATAATCCTTGTTATTTTTGCAACAATATTGCAAAAATAACAAGGATTTGAATATAGGATAATAAAAAAGGGTGTTTTATTAGAAAAATAGTCAAACTATTTATTCACTGTACTGAGTTAGAATTTTGATAAGAATCAATAAAAACATCATTACGAATCCAATCGTTATGATTCTTTTACCGTGCTTTCGGTCATCTTCTGAGTAAGAGTAAACTACACTTCCGTTGGGCAATCTTTTTTGTGAGAAATAAATTCCCCAGCCAATAGCAATTCCCAAAAGCCCGCCCAAAACAGCAAAAATATAACCCGCCCAGATAAATTTAGCTTGTGAAGGTTCTGGCTTTGCCAGCATTTCCAGTCTTTCCTTTTTCAGATACTTGAGATATTCCGAACCAACAACATGTCCCCTATCCTGTAGAATTTTTTGTGCGAGCTTATAATCCAATTCAGACCACTCGTCGGGTTTGGATAATATTTCAAACAGCTCCTCATCCGAAAACTGAAAAAGGTAATGGTCAGGGTCAATATCCTCAATGCTTTCTTGCGCAAGGTTTTCCAGTAGTTTTTGAATAGGGGTAAAATTTTCTTTTTCGATTTTTACTAAAAAAAGCCTTTGTACAGCACGCATACTTACAGGGTCAATGGCACCATTGCTGATTTCTGTTTGAAATCTAATATTCTTTTGCTCAAGAAATTGAGTAAATTCAATAAAATGCTCTTCGTCCGCAAACTCTTTGAAGGTTACAAATTCATCCATAAAAGGTAGTAGTTATAGTTATCACAGTTAAAGGTTTCTTTGAATGGAAATTAGGTAAATTATCTTGAGAAATAGATGGTTTTTCCTGTTTTCGCTGATTCCTTGGCGGCTGAAAGAATTTCGACCACTACGCTATTGACCGCAAAAGACGACAAATCTTTTTCAGGTTTAATTTTGCCATTGACCACCGCCGCCAAATACGAAAACACATTGGATTGCTCGTTGGGTAGAGCGGAAAGGTCCAGCCATTTTTCTGCTTTATTGCCTTCTCCATAAATGTATCTCATATTTGCTTCCTTGTTGGCAATGACGATTCCTGATGTACCGTAAACTTCGGTATCTTTTACGCCAAAAGGCCAATTCCACGAGGCTTGAATCACAGCTTGACAAGCTGGATATTTCAAGATAATTGTAGCCTCATCATCTACCTTTGGATAAACAGATGTTTTTTCTTGAGATGTTACCGCAGTGACAGAAATAGGTTTTTGTCCATCCATAAGCCATGTCATGATATTGGCACCATAACAGCCAAAATCAACGATTGCGCCTCCACCGTTTTGAATAGGATCTGTCAGCCAATTGGTAAATTCTTTAGAGCAACCTATCTCGATTGGTCCATTATGTCCATCTTTGAAAACAACTTTTCTAATCGTTCCTAAACTTTTCTCTTTTTTAGCCATTTCCCAAACTTTGGCATGAGAAGGATACCAAGTAGTTTCAAAATTGGTGAGTAAATGTATTTGATGTTTTTCAACGAGTGCTTTCATCAATGCCAAATGCTGGTTGTTGACAGCCAAGGGCTTTTCAACGATAACATGAATTCCTTTTGGGGCACAGGTTTCTACCACAGCCAAATGCTCATAAATAGAATTAAAAGCACATACAGCCTCAGGATTTTTTTGTTGGATTAATGCCTCCAAAGTAGGAAACCACAAGGTTTCGGGGAGATTATGACTTTTCAGCAAACGCATCGCCAGAGCTTTGTTGGGTTCAGCAAACCCTACGATTTCGACATCCTGCTGTTTGCCAATATAATCAAACACTTGATTGATATGGTCATGAGTCATACCAGCTACCCCTACACGGATAGGTTTGGCAGAAATGAGAGTACCACTGATGAGAAATATGCAAAGCAATAAAATAAAAGATTTCATAGAAAATTAGTTTTATGATTTATAGAATAAAAGTAGGTTTTGGCACTCAGTTTTTATCATTGTTTATAGGTATTTCTGAATAGTATTAGTATCAACCAAAAATGTTTAGAGTCAATCCTCATGTATAATTATTTTGTATAGATGGCATGTTTTTTGCTTCAATTTACATAAAAATAATCAAAGCAACTTTAGAGACTTTTTTCTATTTATTAACAAATTTCATCTTTTATATTATTTTTTTACTCAATTATAGATAAATACCAAAACTAAAGATTCGCATGTTGTAAGGTAAAATAAAATATATTAATTTCGCTTTTAAATTTTGATCCGCTACATTTCTTGAACTGAAACAGATAAATCATCAATTGCTATAATGTTAAACTATATACTAAACTCGCCAAACCTATTCCTTTCTTTTTCCTTTTCACATCTAATTTATTTTGGGTTTACGGACTAGTTTCCAACCCTCTACGCAAGGTATTCTAAGGTTCATCTGTATCCCTGCCTATCACTCCTTTGTTAGTAGGTGCTGTCTTTGAGCATGTGCTATTTTTTAATAGCAAAGTCAACATCAAGAATTTACATTGGGGTTAAAATCAGGTTCTGAGTCCCAGTGGATTTTCGCTGCTTATAATTTCTTATTTAATCAATACACTTTAATGAAAAAACTATTACCCCTACTGCTTCTTGGAGCTAACTCCCTTTTTGCTCAAAAGGTTGATTTGGATCGTTCGTACTTCAATGTCGAATTCCAAACGTTACCTAAAAGGTATCTTCCAATCGAAAAACGCACCTATGGTGTACATGTCAAGGCAATGCCTGTCATTTCTAATGTTTTTCCCGAGACCAGAATTTATGATAACATAAAGGTGGATGGATTAACCAAAGTAGAAGCCTCTCCTGCAATTGGCATTGATGTAGTTTTCGAAGATTTTGCCTTTACGGGTAATGAAATCAAAAAAGAAACTATCACCGAAAAAGACAATAATGGAAACGTAAAAAGCTCTACTACCTATTATTGGCTTGATATCACCTATTCTGCACGCGGACATGCCTTAATCAAAGCACCATTTGCGCCAACCAAAACAGAATTGGCATCGGCACAACAAAAACAGGAGGTAAAAGCGACCAATCGTTTTTTGGTAAATACTGAATTCAAAAAGCCAGAGGAAACATCTGGAGATGAAAAGAATTATTCATTTACCAAGCTTGTCCATTATGTCGGTCAAAAATCAACTAGCTCGGTAGCAGCTCAAAGAGAATATGATAGTTTGAAACAACGATTGTTTGAACAGACTCTTCGTAATTATGTCCAGAATTCTATCAATGAGCTCAACGGATTTCTGGTAGAAAACTTTGGTTTCTACACTGTCAAAAAAGAAGACTTCTTATGGATTTTGGATGCAAAAACTGATGAAGGAAAAACACAGTCAGAAGCTATTGAGGCGGTAAGAATGCTCTTTAAAGAAATGAAAGCCAATGAGTCAACTGAAACTCTAGAAAAACAATTGCAACCGTTGATTGATTACTTTGAGTCTTTGAAAAAGAAATATACGGAAAATGACAAAGGAAGCCGTAAAATGCGCTATTCTGCTTACTATAATTTAGGTAAAATCTATTATTATCTTGACAAACCAGAGAAAGTAATCAAAGAAGCTCAAGGATTAATTGACAATGATTATGATACTCGTGATGGCAAAATACTGATTTTTGATGCAGAGCAATTAAAAATTATTTTCGACGAATCTAAATATAATACTCGTCATAACCCATCTCCAAAACTGTAAACAATCTCCATATTTCTACCATAACAAAACCATGAAAAAATTACTTTTTGTGGCAAGTATTTTACTTGCCTCTAGTTTTTCGTTTGCCCAAAATGCCCGTGTTGCATTGCCCAAACAATTTGTAGTAAGAGCCCCTATTGCTCCCATCGATGGAAGTTTTGAAGATTATAAAAGCTATTCTGTCAAACTTAATATCAATCAAGGATTCAAGGATGCTTTTCAATTTTTCAAATTACCTTATAATGAAGAAATATTGACACAGCGTTGTGGGTTGGGTGGATTGAAATTTCAAGATAGTGGTGATTTCAAGATCGTCTATACGCTTGAAAGATTTGAGCTTTTGAACTCTGGAAATCTTGACTATTTGATTCAAACCACTTATCAAAATGCCCCAGCCTATTATATCGGTTTACAATCAAGTTTGAAAATTATGGATAAAGCAGGTAAGACTATCTTCACGCGTTATCACATACCTTCTATCAAAATGTATGTAACTGATAGAGAAAACAAATTTGATAGTTTTGCATACGATATCGTTTCAAGAGATTACGCCAATCTACTCTCTGAATTTAGTAGCTACTATTTATACACGCCAAATAATGATTACAAGTTGTTTACCCTAACAAAAGGCAGAAAATCAAAATCGACCTTTAATGTAGACGAATTTAATCAATCCACACAAGTCTTTACGGTATTGCTAGATGTGGAAAGAAAGAACTGGGCTGGTATGTTTGGAGAAGCACAAAAATATTGGAAGTCTTTGGCCGAATACACAGACCCTGAAGATGAAGATTTACAAAAGGATGTTCGTTTTATTTCAAATTATAATTTGGCGATTAGTTCATTGTTAATTAATAAAATGGATGAGTTTGAAACCTATTTGCCACAAATAAAGAAATATGATCGTACATTTTTGGGGATGGCTCAAAACTATGGTAATGTTCAGGATGCTCAAAAACTAGTGAAATACTTTATTGATGCTAATAAAGATGCAATGAAGGTGGAGCCAATTCAAGCAGAACCTGTATTGTCTGCTCAACAATCTGGTCCAAATGCCTTCAAATATTATGAATTAGAGAATTCTTCAGTGACTGACGAGGACGGTAATACCTACGCTGGTAATGTAAGGTTATTTTTTGACTTTCCAGAAATTGAGGATTTGAGATCTAGACAGAGTAGTTCTGGTTTTTCTCAATTAATGAATCAAATTGGTTCAGAAAAAACTTCTGTTTGGATTTATATGGAAGGAGAGAAAAAACCTAAGAGAACCAACTTGAAAAAGCTATCTACTTTCAAAGATTCATCAGGAAAGCAATATAATATTGGTCGTGTTGCTTCGGGAGGTTTAAGTCTTTTCGTAACAAATCAAACTAATAACAAGCACTATGCGATTTTTGATGAGCTTAAAAAGTCTGAAAAATTGAGCTTGAACAAAGAATACTTCCCTTTGACTAGTTTTGCATTCAAACGTCCAACTGAGGACTCATATACTTCTCTGCCTTCTTATGCTGGAAGACGTAAAACTTTGAGAACTTATTTCGCAGACTGTCCAACAATTGTAGAGAATGTGGGTAAAGGTTTATATGACAAAAATGATGCAGAAACCAACACGAAACTATTTAATGACTACATGGCTGCGTGTGGTAAATAGTTAAAAGTATTCTAATTGAGTGAATTGTGATTATGATTAAAAATCTCACTCGTAGAGACGCAATGATTGCGTCCAAGGCCAAATAATATCCAATTTTACAGCATTTAAAAAAGCGGTCAGAAAATATTTTCCGACCGCTTTTTTAATACTACCACGCTAAATATGACTCGACTTAAGACGCAATTATTGCGTCTCTACAGCTAGAATACAAATTTAAAAATCACTCATGCACTCAATCACAAATCACTCAATTGTTTATTTCGCATCCTTCTCAAAATCCAATGCCACTGAGTTGAGACAATATCTTAAACCTGTGGGTCTTGGTCCATCGTCGAATACGTGTCCGAGGTGTGCGCCGCAACGACTACACAAAATTTCGGTGCGTGACATCCCAAAACTATCATCAGGAATTTCGAGGATGGCGTCCTTATGAATGGCTTTGTAAAAAGAAGGCCAACCTGTTCCTGATTCAAATTTTGTTTTTGAATCGAACAAAGGAAGTTTGCAACAAACACATTTATAGATACCCTTTTCATGGTTTTTCCAGTAAGCTCCCGAACAAGCTAATTCGGTACTTCGTTGTCGAGTAACCTTATATTGTTCTGGTGTCAAAATTTTACGCCATTCAGCTTCAGTTTTGACCACGGTAAATTTGTGGTTTTTGAGTGGATCGTCTTCTTTTCCTTGTGAAAGACTTATCACAAGCCCTAACACACAAATGAATCCTAAAATGACTAATACGGTTTTCATATCTGATAAGTTTTGTTTTAATAATTACGAAAAACTGCTACAAATTGTTTTTGTATGCAATTAATAACTTCTCAAAATGCTAATTCGTCGGCTAGATTGCCAAATAAAATCAAGATTAAAAATTGTTAATTTTATGGTTAAAATTGACAATCACAGAAAATTTTCCTGCTGGTTTCAAAAACACACTAAATGCACTGTTTTTCTGGCAAATAGGTAATTATACCATCCAAAATTGACCGAATAGTACCTATTTTTAACATATTTTAACATAATTTTAAATTTTTTTATTATGTTTTAAAATAAGTTATTATATTTAACGGTCTGCTTACAAAGAGTCTTTTTTGAGCAGTCCAATTTTCTAAAAAAAACGATTTGCAGAATTTTTTACTCCTAAATATTACTGGATGCAAAATATTTACTAATAAGGATACAAACTTGACAGAATTTGAAAGTATTTCTCTTGTAAGACCTACTTAGATCTTAGAGAGTTTCTTTCATGTAAACAATCACATACGTATTTTCTCCTTGTCATTCCTCTTTGTTGGTAGATAGCTTCTTTTGATTTTAGGCTTTAGATTAAAACTTAAACCGAAACTAAATTTATTATCGTTGAATATTATCCTATTTCATAGGTGATTTTTGACATAACTTGACTAATTAGCTTGAAGAACTTTACCAACAATTCAACCAAACTAAAGGAAAACTATTTAGAATCAACAACAACTTCTGGGTGAAATCACACCTAGGATCTTTCCTTTTACCATTCAATCTCAAATAATCAAAATCCAAGCATTGTTTTGCTACAACTGCCTGTAAAAAGTGCGTCTATACGACTCTTATCGGGTTTTGATATTTCCATATTCATCTTTTCCGTGCGGAATGATGCCTTTTTTACTGTGTGTACTCACAACTGAGTGTACCCTTTCTGGAATACGTATATACTTATAGTTAGCTAGTTTATATTTCTTTTCCACCTTTAAAAAGAATCTTTTTACCAAACAATTTAAACAATAATCATTATGAGAAAACTCTTACTGCTTATTACTGTATTTCTTCTTGTACAGATAGGCAACGCGTTTGCACAAGATAGGCAAGTTACAGGGAAGGTGACCTCATCTGAAGATGGTGCTCCACTTCCTGGCGTTAGTATCTCAATTAAAGGTACACCCCGCGGAACAACTTCGGGTGCAGATGGTTCCTACAAAATTGCTGTAGGGAAAGACGCTGTTTTGACATTTTCATTTGTGGGTTTTGCTGCTCAAACAGTTACTGTAGGCGGACAATCACAAATCAACGTGGCATTAAAAGTAAACACTTCACAAATCGAAGAAGTTGTGGTTACAGCTTTAGGTGTGAAACGTTCAGAAAAATCTTTGGCTTACTCTGCTCAAAGTGTTAAGGATGAACAATTGAACACTATTCGTCAAACAAACTTAAACAACGCATTAGCTGGTAAAGTAGCTGGTATTCAGGTACGTAGCCAGTCAACAGTAGCATTGGGTCGCGATGCTAGTATCCGTATCCGTGGTGCGGGTTCATTGAGCGACAAAGCTCCACTTTACATCCTTGACGGTAACCCTGTAAGTTCATCTGACGTAAACTTAGATGACGTAGAATCAGTAACAGTATTGAAAGGTCCAAGTGCAACAGCACTTTACGGACAACGTGGTGATGCTGGTGTAATCATCATGGCCTCTAAAAAAGGTACCATGAAAAAAGGCGTTGGTATCGAATTGAACCAAAGTACTTTTTACGAAACAGTTTACATTTTGCCTCGCTACCAAAACTCTTATGCAGGTGGTGCTTCATCAGACATGATTAAATTCAATTATGAAGCTGGTATGCCAGAAGAGTGGAAAGCATTAAATGGTAAATACTATCATGACTACTCTGATGATGCTTCTTGGGGTCCTCGTATGGTAGGTCAAGAGTATATTCCTTGGTATTCTTGGTATCCAGGCACACAATATACTGGAAAAACTGCCTCTTTGGTAGCTCAACCAAACAACATCCGTGATTTCTACCAAGGTCAGTTTGCTACAAACACCAACGTAAACTTCTCGAAAGCTGGTGATAACTATACAACCCGTATCTCGTTTACAGCACAAAACCAAAATGGTTTGATGTACAAATCAAGTGGTGTAAAGTATAATATCTCGTCACAAACTACAGTAGATTTAGGAAAACACTTAACTGCAACGGCTAACATCAACTTGTCTGAGTACACTATCAAAGGACAATTCAATGACGGTTATTCTAACCAATCTTCAGGTTCATTCAACTCTTGGTTCCACAGAGATTTGGATTTGAATAAATTGAAAGAATTGAAAGATTTGACTTCTCCAGAAGGTATTTTGGCTAGCTGGAACCACAACAACCCAGGTGCTTATGCCTCATCTCCATTGAATTTCTACGGAGCGAACTACTGGTATAACTTCTACTCATATTTCGAAAAATTAGATATTTCGGAAAATAGAAGACGTATGTTTGGTGATGTTAACTTGACTTACAAAATCAATGATAATTTGAAAGTGGCAGGTTTTGTTCGTTTCAATCAAGGTAATACATTCGGTGAATCAAAAGTGCCAACCATTCTTCAAACATCGGCTACTCAAACAGGTTTGAAAGCAGGTTATAACACTTACCAAACTTATGGTAATATCGTAAACAACGGCAACACACCAAACGAGATGAACTATGAATTGATGGCAACATACAACAAGCACATCAAGGATTTCACAGTTGATGTAATGGCTGGGGGTAACATCCGTCACGATAGCTACAGAACAATGTCTGCTGGAACTGTAAATGGTCTAGTAATTCCAGATTATTTCGCATTGAGCAACTCATCATCGACTCCTTCTTTGAGTTCTTACCGTTCAGACAAAGAAATTCGCAGTATGTATGCACGTGGTTCATTTGGTTACAAAGACATTATTTTCTTAGAAGGCTCTGTACGTAATGACCGTTCTTCAGCTCTTCCAAAAGATGCTAACTCTTACACGTATCCATCGGTAGGTACTTCATTCATCTTCGGTGAATTGATTCGCAATACTGTTCCTGCATTGTCATTTGGTAAAGTTCGTGCTAGCTGGGCGCAAGTGGGTTCTGACTTAAGCCCTTATTCATTGGCTTTGAACTACTCGTTAGCTTCTGCAAAATTTGGTTCTTACTCATATATGGGAACACCAAATACGATTGTTGACCCTAACATCAAGCCAGCATTATCATCTGCGTATGAATTAGGTTTGGATTTGAAATTCTTGAAAGATAAAGTAGGTTTGTCAGTAACATATTATAACGAAGATAAAATCAATGAAATCATTACTGTACCTATCTCAGGAACAAGTGGTTTTACATCTAAATTGATTAACGCTGGTAAAATCAACCGTCATGGTTTAGAGGTTTCATTGAATGCAACTCCTGTTAAAACTAAGGATGTAACTTGGACTACTACTGTAAACTGGGCTAAAAACACTTCAAAAGTATTAGCATTGGCTGAAGGTGTAGATGCGATTACAGTAACTTCAGATGCTTTTGGTGTGGGTACAGTTGTTCACCAAGTAGGTGAAGCATGGGGTCAAATCCGTGGTGGTGCTTATACTTACAAAGATGGCAAGAAAGTATTGACTGCTGATGGTATGTATGTTGTAACTCCAAACTCTTATTTGGGTAGTGTATTGCCAGACTTCACAGGTGGTTGGTTCAACCAAATCCAATACAAAGACTTCGTTCTTTCTGCTAATATTGAATTCTCTAAAGGTGGTAAATACTTCTCATTGTCTGATTACTGGGGTGGTTTCTCAGGGTTGTTTGAAAGAACTGCAGGTGTAAACGACAAAGGAAACCCTATCCGTGACCCTATCGCTGATGGTGGTGGTGTACACGTACAAGGTGTAACAGCAGATGGTGCTGCAGTAGATAAATATGTAGACGCTTATACCTACTTCCACCAATTCGCTACTAACAAACTTTCTCAAGAACACGTTTATGACCTTGACTTCATCAAATTGAGAGAGGTTAGCATCGGTTATAGAATTCCAGTAAAAGGAAGCAAATTGTTACAAAGCGCAACGGTTTCAATTGTTGCTCGTAACCCTTGGTTGATTTATACTAAAAACAGAGATTTTGATCCATCAGAGATGTCTCAAATTTTCGGTGAAAACGGTCAGTTCCCAGGCACAAGATCATTAGGTGTAAACATCAAATTAGGTTTCTAACAAACGATTTTAATTGAAGAGTAAGATGATACGTAAAAATATACTAAAAACGCTGGGTTTTGCATCAGTTATGCTTTTCACAGCAAGTTGTTCGGATTTTGGAACAATGAACGACAACCCCAATGCCATTGTAACACCAGTAACATCAGCTTTGTTAACAAACGCATTGTTAGATTTTGATAGCCCTGCAACCAACGGCTCAATCAGAAATGGTTTGTACTGCCAATATTTTGCAGAAACACAATATACAGAAACATCACTTTATGCTATTCCACAAATTGGTTGGGATGGTAACTATGCTGGTTCATTGTATGACTTACAAAACATCATCAATAACAATACGGATCCTGCTACCAAAGCTTATGCAGCGTTAAATGGCTCAAACAATAACCAAATTGCTTTGGCTCGTATTGTAAAAGCATATCGCTTTTTGATGTTGACTGACCAATGGGGTGATATGCCTTATTCGGAAGCTTTACAATTAAAAACACAACCAAAATACGATACCCAACAAGAAATCTATAATGGTTTGTTTAAAGAATTGAAAGAAGCTGTGGCTCAATTTGACGGTGGTGCTGCTCCTGCTGGCGATATTGTACATAGTGGCAATTTGACTCGTTGGAAAAAATTTGCTAACTCACTGCGTTTAATCATGGCGCTTCGCTTATCAAAAGTTGACCCAACTACAGGTAAAGCGCAGTTTTTGGATGCCTTGGCATCTAGTGGTGGTGTGATTGATGCAAATGAGGACAATACTCAGGTAGCATACCCAGGTGGTACATTCAATAGCCCTTGGTACAACACTTATAACGGACGTAAAGATTACGGTATTAGTGATGTGATCGTAAATATGCTTTATGCTACTTCTGACGCTCGTGTAAATGCTTATGGCGAACCAAATGCAAGTGGTACTGTAGTACCAATGCCTTATGGCTTGACTCGTGACGATGCTGTTAACTATACTAACGCACATGCTGACTGGTCAAGAATTTTGAATCCTAGTTTTAGAGCTGGTAGTTCAACTTCATTTGTATTGACTGCTGCGAGTGTGTATTTGGCAAGAGCTGAAGCGGCTGCTTTGGGCTGGACAACTGAAAATGCTTCAACTATGTACAGCAAAGGTCTTGAAATGTCTTGGAAACAATGGGGTGTATTTGACCAAACGAAGTTTAATACTTTTATGGCGAACGCAGGTGTTCAATTAGGCACAACAAGTACTGACATACTTACAAAAGTTCGTACTCAACGTTATATTTCATTCTTCCCAGATGGTGCAAACGGTTGGTCAGAATGGCGTAGAACAGGGGTTCCTGCTCTTGCTCCAACACCAAAGGCTACCAACACCAGTAAACAGATTCCTCGTCGTTTTGTGTATGGTTCAAATGAGCCAAACCTTAACAAAACAAATTATCAAGCAGCAGTATCAAGACTAACAGGTGGCGATACACAAGATGCTAAAATTTGGTGGGACAAATAGATTAACCTTTTATAATTCTAGAAGCAATGAAAAAATATATCAACATATTTAATGTCCTAGCTTTAGGTTCACTTCTTTCGATGACGAGTTGTATCGAAGAAGGCAAAGACCTAATTGCTGGAAAAGGCTCAAACTTTGTTAGAATCCCTGCTGCAAGCACAGAACTAAACAATGTAGGCCTAGAACTAAGTGCAGGAGACAAAACGGCTGATTTAGTGGAAATTATCCGTGATGTAACTTCCAATGCTGAATTGCAATCGACTGTTACAGTGAAGTTAAAGGTGGATGACGCCTTGATTACAAACTATAACACGGCACATGGAACAACTATCAAACCTTTGCCAACTTCTTTTTACAAACTTTCGGCTACAGATGTAACATTCAATGCTGGTGAGTTCAGTAAAATTGTTCAGTTGACAATCGATCCTACCAAAATCGTTGGCGCTGACTATGCGGTAGGTTTAACGGTAGATAATGCAGGTGCTTACAAAATCCGTTCAGGATTGGGTTCAGCCTTGTTCAAAATCATCGCTAAAAACCAATGGGATGGTCGTTACAAAGCTGCTGGGGTATTCTCACACCCAACTGCTGGTGACCGTGCTATCGACCGTGTAAAAGACTTGGTAAGTGTGAATGCTAACACAGTAATTGCTGAGTTAGGTGACCTAGGTGGTTCTGGATATTACATGTTGTTGACCATCAACCCTGATAATTCAGTAACCGTTAAACCATCGGGTGCAACTCCAAACGTAGACCAGAGTTATTCTAAAAACTATTACGACCCAGCTACGAAGAGATTCTACTTGAATTACTCTTACAACGTAGCAGCTCCTCGTATTGTGAAGGAAACATTGACTAGACAATAAAGAATTTTATTAATAATTATTGGTTAAATTGTAATCGGTACTGAATATTTCGGTACCGATTTTTTTTTGAATCAGGATATCTAAAACCCCAATCATTTAATTCTTCTGTCAAAATGGACAATGAACTAAAATATCAACTTATTCAATTCATTAGGGAGGAAATTGGAGAATTCAACATCGAGATCACAGATACTACCGAGTTAGAAAATGATTTGGGGGTGACAGGAGACGATGGTAGGGATTTAATCGTAAAATATGCTAATGTATTTAATGTAGAAATAAGCGGGTTTGTATTCTCAAAATACTTTTATCCCGAGCCATCAGTTTTTTCTAATTATAAACCAATTAGTTCATTAAATATAGATAAGCTATTTGAAGGTGTTCTTGAAGGAAAATTAACCTAAATTCTTCTCCAAAGGCATAAGGCAAATAATTGTATTTTAAGCACATGCTAAAAATAAAAGTCATTTAAGACAAAATAGAAAAGAATAAATTTTATATCTTAACAAAGTAATTTCTACATTAATAAACAAGTTACATCTCTAAATTAATTATAATATAACCTTTCTTATGAAAACTCACCTTTCATTTCTTGCACTTTTGTGCATGCTACTTTTTACTTTTACTCCAAATTTATTTGCTCAATGTACGATTCCATTATTAGATATTAGAGACTCTGTTACCATAAAAGCATTGAGAAGGTACGTCGATAAGGCAGACGTAAGTAACTCAAAAGGTACTGGCAAATACATTGATACAAAATCTACGGTTATTTTGCTGCAGGAAGAAATCGTACATCAAGCCGATAGAACTGTGACGAAGCTTTTGAAAGTTAATATGGCCAGAATGAATTATTATAAGTATCGTAAAATGAGCATATTGGGATATTTTTATATTGATGAATTTCTCGTCTTAGTAACTTCCTCCGAATTCGGTTTATTCACAACCCAAAATTATGACTATGACAACTGTTTGAGTCAAGTACTACAAAATCATTCCCTAAGAGAATATGATGCACCAAAAAGAATTAAGAAAATCTTTCATAATCAAGAGGTCGAACAGATAGAATTGGGCGAACGAACCACTTTTCATGCAGCAACAATAACACTCGACTTTGCTGATAAGAAAAAGAAAGAGCCTTTTCATATTCAGTTTGAATGGGAAAATGTAAGTGATGGGCGTTAGGCTTGAAGAGTAAAGTATAAGATTTTAGGACTATCAGAAGGATTTCAAACTATTGATGATTTGGGATTTCTGATTTCGGTAATAAAGTAAAAAACGCTGGTGCTGGCTTCCAAGCCAGCACTAGCATTTTCTTTGTTAGTAAAAGAGTTTAACTTATCCGAAGTAAAGTTTTAAAACTTTAGAAATAGAAAGCACAAGTCTAAGACTTGCGCTAGTGGGTTGGTCCTATTCACAAAGGAGTTGAAACGCCTCACGTTCAGCAATCTTTGCCTAATATTGATAAAGAAGGAAAAATCCATTACAACAAGGACAGAAAGACCGTAGAGTCTATGGCTCAAGAAGATATAATTACTATAAAACGAGTATTAAAAATCGCTTAAATGACTGAAACTATTATACCGCTTTGGACAAATGAAGATTTTAATAATATGGGCTGGCATGACAATCGCCTATATGGGATAATTTTTGATACACAAAATTTCCGTATCTCACTTGACATAGATTATATCTTTGAGTGGTCTGATTCTTGGAAATCTTTTTTAGTCGCTCCTTGTAGCCTTAATTTTGAAAATGTGTCAAATACAAATATCAAAATCGAATTTGGTGATACTCAAAATATTATAATTAGTTGCGTGAAACGTATAAATGAGAGTAAGACCCCAAATGGCAATTTGCAGTGGTTTTTTATTATTGAAACGGATGTTGGTGATATTAGTTTTTGGGCAACTGGATTTACTCAAAAGCTTAGAGATGAACCCATTTGGAGTACAGCCCAAGATTTAGATAGAATACCCTCATTTTAGGTCGTGTTCCCAAGAGGGATATTTTACTGCCCCGTTAGTACTGGCTTCCAAGTCAGAACTAACAAAGGCTTAGGATTACTAGTATCTGCTCACCCCAAAATTCGGAAGTAATTCAAGATACACTTCCGAGAAGATTAGACACCAACAGTCCCCTGGGCAAGTACATTTACTGGTACGACATCAAAGACCACTTGGGCAACGTTTGCGACAGAGAGCAAACCAAGATATATCAGGGGAATTATTACGGAGCCTTTGGAGTATCGATATTATCCTTAGGCGATAATATGACCCCTACCCAAACAGTGCAGGCTCTACATCGGCAAAGAGCTACAAGACGGCACCAACTGGCTAGACTATGGAGCTAGAATGTACTACCCAGAGTTGGGTAGATGGATGGCGGTGGATCCGTTGGCGGAGAAACGTTTTAATCTAACGCCTTATCATTATGTTTCAAATAATCCTATTAACCGAATAGATTTGTTTGGCTTGGAGGATGTCAATGGTGATGGAAAAGATGATGGAAAACTCTTGCCAGAAGTCACCGTAACTGCCAAAAAGAGAGACATTAGCTCTTCATGGAGTAATTATATAAACAATTTGGGTAATGAAGGGTACAATAGTTATAAAGAAATCTATAGAGAACATAAATTGTCTCCATATAATTCTAATTTTTCGGGAGCAATTTATGGAAGAGACGCTAATGGTCAAGTACAGATACCAGATGATATTTTAGACCGAATTGATCAAGAAGTAGATGATGAAGCGATGCTTGCTTTAGCAATGTTATGGGCATCAGAACAATCTGGAGTTGACCCCAATTCTTTCAACTTTGAGTTTAACCCATTTGCAAGGGCTAATTTTTATAATTCATATTTATCAACAGGAGTATCAAATGAAAAAGCACGAAGTGTAGTTACTTCAGTTGGGGTTAGTACTGGTTTAGCTTATGCTGGGAATATTAAGTTGAGTTTATTAAAGAGTGTAAAAAAGATAGATAAAGGTGTTATTTTCAAATTCTATAACAGCAATTCTCGTTTATCAGATAGGATTCAACTTAGAGTTCAAGCACATAAACACACTCTATCTCCTTCAAAAGGGAGAGCAAAGGGATTAGGAAAAACTCCCGCACCATTTCATATAAATTTTAATAAGGAACATATTATACCAAATCCCAAATACTGGAAATATTATGGAGGACCATTCTACAGCTTATAACAGATTTTACTCTCAAATTGTTAACTCATATCAATTAAAAGAGATCATGAAGCAAATTTTAGTAAAAGAGATTTGCTCTATAGAAGATAATGACTTGGATGATTTGTCTTGTATATATCATGACGAATATTTTTCATTAGCTTTACATAGGTCTAATTATACAGAAATTATTCTATGTATTATTGTTTGGGATAGTGGTGATGCTGAAATAAATACCTCGTTTGGTTATTCAGAGTATTTTTTCTTCAAAGAGGATGAAAATTATTTAGAGTTTAGGAAATACCTTACTACTCAAGTATTACCCCTCTTTAAGTATGGTAGTTTCTCATAGCAATCTATTCGTAAAACATACACCCCCCGCTAATCTAAGTGCTATTTCACTTAGACTCACAAATAAATGCAGTCATTGACTGTACTCAAATGTAGAGGTTTACTTCGCCGTATAAACAAGCGGTACAAATAGGTTCAAGGTAAAGTCAAATGCAATATTTGTAGCAGGCACTAACAAAGGTAAGTGACTCTATTAGCACAACTTAGCCAACGATGCCAATGCCACGCAGATACAGACCAACGATTACACCCCATTTGGATTAGCCATTAGTAGCGATGTAAGCAAAAATACCCGCTAGTACTAGCTTCCATGCCATCACGATCTTAAACTAGGGATTCCATTCCTATTCGTAAAAGAGTTAAACTTATCTGAAGCAAAGTTTTAAAACTAGAGAAATAAAAAGCTCAAGTCTAAGACTTGCGCTAGTGGGGTACTAACGGAGAAGATAAATTATCTAAAGCTGGTATAGAAGTAGGGAATAAGCATAATAAAAATAAATTATATAGATAAAATGACAAAGTACTTTATTGGGGTTTGGATCTTCTTTTTTTGTTCATGTGACGACAAAAAAAGAATCACATTATACGAATATGACGGAGTATATGTTACAAGAATAGATAACCATACAGAGTCATATTTTTATTTTGGAAAATTTAAAGATGAGTATAATTTACCAAAATCATACGTTAAAAGTCATTTTAATGGTTTTAATAGTGGTATTGATGCCTATTTGATATTTAACCAAAATAATGTGGATGTATATTACTCAATGGGGCAGTTTGAAAACATTGGAAAAAAGGGAAATATCAAAGTTATCAATAGTCCCAAATCAAGAACATTTAATTATAATTTTGATGATAAAGTTAGGGGGAGATATAATAATATATGTCGTGTAAGTGATATTTTGACCCGTGAACAAGTATTGAATTTTGATAATCATTCTAAAGTTAAAGTTACTATACTGGTTGAGTAATCCCCCGCTAATGCTGGCTTCCAAGCCAGTACTAGCTTAATCTAAGGATTCCAATTCTGCTAGTAAAAGACTTAAAATTATCCGAAGTAAAGTTTTAAAACTAGAGAAATTGAAAGCATAGGTCTAAAACTTGCGCTAATGATTATACGATAGATTAATACTACATAACTTAAACGGTTTTGATACATCATATCCTGTATTTCAGATGGATTTTTTGGAATAGGTTCACTCTTTTTGTCTCCATCTGATGGTTGCGTTAATTGATTGAACAAAATTAGGTGAACCAAATTTAAATGAAGCATTTAGATAATGAATAACAGGATAACATTAAATTTTAGAGAGTTTGGACAAAGTTCAGACCCGAAAGTAGTAGGTATTAGAGATGGAGGTGGGCAAATAATTTTTGATGATTTGTTTTTTCACAGTCATCCCCATTTTACGAGTGTTTTTTTTCCCGATGTTTTAATGGATAAAGATTGGTGGAAAAAATGGGCTAAATGGGAGGAGTATGGAAGTAAATTACTCCATATAAAATTAGCAAAAACAGCTATACTCACTGATTATATTGGTGCTAGTGGACTTTTCAGATGTTTTTTTGTGAATAGTAAATTGAAAGAAATACTACAAACAGCTAATTTGCCAAATCATAATTTTTTTGAAATTACTTTTATTCAGGGGGGAAAAATTGTAGATGGTTACTGGTGGTTTTGTTTTGATCTTGAAACAGGTGAAAATACTGTTGACTTTTCAAAATGTGAATATAACTTACGTGATCACAAGAGGACATTTGGTGAAAATTTTTCAGTTAATATTCAGTCTTATCAAGATTATTTAAATGTTTTTTATGAAACAGGTAGAGCAGTCAAAGTTACAGAATTAGTTTTTAACTCTAACTTTAATTCTGAGCTTGATATTTTTGGAACTCAATTTTTAACAAATCAAGTATATATATCCGAAAATCTTCATAGAAAATTACAAGAACAAAACATTACAGGGTATACAGCAAGATATCCTACATTTGGCTTAGATTTAGTAGTATTTTGAATGGAGACTCAAAAACTAAAAGCACAAGTCTAAGACTTGCGCTAGTGGGGTTCAGTAATACTAATAATCAATTGATTTATGAAACAGCCCAAAGATTCGGATTTAATGTAAATTATCAAGGAACCAACGGATCAAATATTGGGGCAATAAGAGTTGGGGGGCATAATAACCATGGATATTTAGGTTATGGTTTACCACCTGTGACAATTAGGACAAAAAAACAAAAGACTGATGAAAGTAATAAGATTTATTCTATTGTGTATTAGCCCATTTTTAGGAATATTTAACTGCTATTCGAGTGCTGGGCTTTTATGTAATAATTCTGACTTAGGTAAGGATAATATATTAACCATTTTGAATAGCGATAATAGTATTTATTTAGAATTTTCTTTGTTAGGAGATATAAACCCTAGATTACCCGAAACGTTTAATCCTTACGCAATAGATATTCCAAATGATATTTTTTTAATCGAAGTAATTCGTGAAGATAAAGATAGGTATCAAGTTTCTATAGGAAATGGGCAATCAAAATTTATTAGTAAATCAGAAAATAGTTTAAAATATTACAGTTGGACGAACTTTATTCTTAATTACGACTATAATTCTATCATAGTTGATAAAAAGAAAAACCCAGTGAGAGTTTTGCCAACTGAAAACTCCAAGAAAGTATTGTATATTGATTACGACACTTATACTATTTATGGAAAAAAAATTGTTGGAGATTGGCTGAAGGTAGAGGTTCAAGATATTGAATCTATTGAAAATTTTAAGACCTATGGCTGGGTAAAATGGAAAGACAAAGACAAAATGCTAATTGATTTTAGATATTATGACTAATCCAGTTCCATCGCTCATCCCCGCTAGTGCTAGCCTCCAAGCCTATATTAGCTTATTCTAAGGATTCCAATCTTGTTAGTAAAGGACTTAAACTTATCTGAGGTAAAGTTTTAAAACTTTAAAAATTAAAAGCACAAGTCTAAGACTTGCGCTTGATGGGTAAGAATGGAAAACCCATACAATAAACTTTTTGCAGATATGAAAAAACATTGTTTACATTATTGTTTATCTATATTTATTTGTTTTCTCTCATGTTCTAAAGAGAGATTAGATGAAGCTTATTTCTTCAGTAAATACGATAAGAATGGAAGAGTGATAGGAAAAGAAGAACTCTATTTGAAGGTTAAGATGATTAATGACACTTTGAAAGAAATTCTAATCCTGAATAAGGATTCTTTAATATTAAAATATAAAGAATTTGAAAATAATACAGGCGTTTATCGGGAATTTTCTGATGAATTTAGACCATATTACTCTTTTGACTCTTCATCTGTTGGAGGTACTAACGATATATTTCCTCCTATCGTGAATATGGAATCATGGTTAATAAATAAGAAGATAATAAAAGTTGATAATAATATATATGAAATATATCATTTTAATGAGCTAAGTTATTGTAATCCATCGATTTCAACTTATTGGGTAAAAGGCATAGGGCTTATTGCTGTATTTATTTACAATGGAAAAAAAGAACAATATTATTTATGTGATAGAATTGAAGGAAATATTATAAAAAGTATGCGAATGAAAAAAATTGGCGAGACAATAATAAACGATTCAACTTTTTTTAAAAAAGCAAAATATTTGCCTTGTACCTAATTTGTAGTACCCTCTGCTAATACTGGCTTGATAGCTAGCATTAGCTTATTCTGAGGAATCCAATCCTATTCGTAAAAGTTTTAAAACTTTTACGAATAGAAAGCATAAGTATAAGACTTGCGCTAGTGGGGTGGCATCATTAATGGAAGTGATGTTTCAGATATTATTAAATATCCTTTGAGGAGCAAAGCTAATTCAGAAGGTGACATATACGTTGGTAAAGAAAGGGTTTTAGATATAACCCTAGTTCCAATAATTACAGAATACTGTCAGTCAACTCATCCTATTTCCCATCCAAAAAATTTAAAGAAAGGAAAGGTTCAATGAATAAATTTATTATTTTAATTTTATTTTGTTTTGGTGCATATTCACAAAAATTAGATGAGATTTATTTACTAAATCCAATAATGTTACATTTAGAAAATGATAATAATTCCTTTACTATTGTTACTGTCGAATCAAACTTGAAATACTTTAAAAGTAATATTAAAAAGCTTTATTCCTTAGATTCAGTTTATTTTTTGCCACATAATTTTTATTCATTTTTCAATAATCCTAATTTCAAAATAAACATAGATTATGATTTAGATAATTTTCAAAAAAGAAAATATCATAACTTAATTTATTATAAACTACAAGGAAATTTAAAAATCAAACGGCTATATTCCACCATTAAGAACTATAATGAAAAAGAGAATGGCTTTGGGATTCGAAATTTACCAAGAAATAGAAATAAATTAATTTCGGTTGTTGCATTACAAAATGAATAACTATCTCACTTGTCTAAGTGTTTTTTCACTAAGACCTACAAATAAATGTATTATTTGACTGTACAGGTTTACTTCGCTCCCGCTGGTACTAGCTTCCAATCCAGTACCTACCATTTCCAATAATTCCCCAAAACTTCAAAATATAACTACAAGTCTTTGACTTTCTCTAGGTGGTAATTCTCACTAAAATTGAAAAATCCTACATGCTTCATTTCTAACACCTACAATTAAAGTATATTTGTGTTTTTTACACAAAACAGCTTATGCTCTATGAAAAACCTCCTATGCTTGCTATGTCTAGGCTTTATTCTTTCAATAAGTTCTTGCTCAGTTAGCGAGTCAGTCGAACTGCCAAAAGTTACATGTTTTAACGATAATTCTTCTGCCATCGAACAGTTACCTTGGTTAAAAACGGTAGTATCCGAATTTCAAAAGCCTAAAAGTGGACCACTACAAGTAGTACAATACGTATATAATCATAAGGATAGTACAGGTAATTATAAATTAGAATATTATATAGGCGTTTACAATTCATCGATATCCAACCCTGCTTCGTATATTTATACTTGTGATGGCAAAACTCTGGGAAAGGCTTCGATAGACTCTAGTGATTTCTATGCAAAAGCTACAGTTGTGAAGGTATTGTTTGAGGGGAGTTATTAGACATTACATAAACTCAAAATGACCACCTTAAGGATGGTCATTTTGAGCAATTTAGGTAAAATAATATAGAACTATTAATTAGACTTTGGGAATTAAATCTCTATGGATTTTATTTGATTTTCTATTAATGCATATCAACAGTGATGACCATTTAAAGACCATCCCATCCAGCGACGAGCCATTGTTGAGGGTCAATATGTACCTTACGATGATTAAGCATTTCTTTTAAAAAAGAAATTTCTTGTAATGTAAGGTGAGAAAAAACATGTTCTTTGCCTGTTTCATCGAAGATGGTTAAATAACCCACTTTATTAACCATATCCCATCCGATAGTGTACTTCCGAACTTGAATCATTAATGCAAAATTGCTTCAATATCGTCGGAGTGACAATCCTAATTATTAAGTATATTTGAAGAAGCATATACTTACTATTGAGTAGTCCCAATACTTTTATCACTATTTTGATTGTTGCTTTATCACATTATGTTTTTCACACACCCATTCAAAATAATCATCTTTTTTGCTTTTCCTTTTTTGGCATTAGCTAGGCCAAACTCAACATTGGACAGCCTACATAAAAAGTTAAATCAGCTAGATAAAGAAGGAAAAAGCTTTCCTTTGGATACCGCTAGAATAAATCTCCTCTGTCAGTTGAGTGAACTAGAGGTGGTGTCTTCTCCTAAACAATCATTTAGTTATTTGGATACTGCTGAAAGACTTGCCAAAAAGCATAATTGGCAGGAGGGTATAATGCGCATTAACTATGAGCGAGGTTTTTACTATATGAGCCATGCTCAATATATGGTATCTACCGAATTTTTGTTTAAAAGCTTATACCAAGCAGAGCAAATCAAAAACAGAGTATTTGAAGCCAAGAATTTGAGTATGTTGGGGCTCTCTTTTTCAGAATTGAAAGACTTCAAAAATGCGCAAATCAATTTGCAAAAAGCCCTTAAGATTCATCAGATACTTGGCGACAAAATTCGTTACACCAGAACACTACATTATATTGGTTTGGCACTGGCAACTGAAAAAAAACATTCAGCGGCCTTAACTTATTTTCAACACGCCTATCAACAAAACCTAAAACTACAAATTCATCACATGGATATGTACTGTTTGAGTGGTATTGGGTCAAGTCAAAAAGAATTAGGTAAGTTTGACGATGCTTTGAAGACCTTCGAAAAGTTACTTATTCTTGAGGGACAATATGCAGATGTACCAGATTATGATAAAATGGTTAGCCTAAGTGAAATAGCTGATATTTACCGAATCAAAAAAGAATTCAACAAAGCTAAGCCATTGTTTGATCAAGCTTTATCACTAGACAAAAAAGGAGGAGTAGACTCATACTCTAGAACGCTTTATGAGCGTCTTTATCTTTTTTATAAAGAATTAGGAAATAATAAAGCTGCACTACTATATTTTGAAAAGCTTTCTAAAATTAAAGACAAAATCGGAAAGCAAGATATCGAACAGCAAGTCAAAAATTTGAAATTTGAGTACGAGTATGCAAAGAAAGAAATACAGTTGAATGCGTCTAAATTAGAGGTAAGTCAAGAACAACAACTACGAAATATCTCTATCATTGGCCTTCTTGTTTTGCTAATTGGTGCGTTATGGCTTTGGTTTAATAGACTTGAACTTTCGAAAAAGAACAAACAAATCTATACTCAAAGTCTCGAGATATCTAAGGCATACGCACAATTAGAAGATTTTAACAAAACGCTTGAGCAAAAAGTAGATCAACGAACTCATGAATTAAAACAAGCCAACATAGAACTCCAACAAAAGAATGAAGAGATTTTAACTGCCTTGTTTGAAGGACAAACACTTGAGAGAAAGAGAGTTGCCTCTGAGCTCCACAACAATCTTGGTTCAATGCTTTCCGCTATGCGCTATCGCTTACAAATTTTGGATAAAGAAAAACTTTCAAGTAAAGAGCAAAAAGTATATGACTCTATTCTCGAAATGATGGGAACTGCCTATGCGGAAGTTCGCCTGATTTCACACAACCTATTACCCGCCGAGCTAGAAAAGAAGGGACTGAAAGGAGCTATTGAAAAATTAATTGGAGATATTAATTTGGGACAAAAGCTAATCATCGATTTACAAATGGATGATGATATTTTACCGAAAAACAAAAGATTTGAATTAGAACTATACAGTATTTGCTTGGAACTTATCAATAATATCATAAAACATGCTGAGGCTACACAAGCATCAGTATCATTTTATGAAGAAAATAATCTATTGATTTTTACGGTTTCAGATAATGGGAAAGGTATGAATCTTGAAAAATCAAATGGTTTTGGGCTTAAAAATATCGAACAAAGAGTCCAAAGCAATAGTGGAAAAATGGAAATTCATACCAAAGAATTTGAGAAAACCGCAATTATCTGCAAATTCCCTTTGGAACAAATCACTTAAATACAACCTTTCTAACAATTCAACTTCCAGATTCCATAAAACCATGAGCAATAGCCCATTGCATGAGTCCGATACTATTATTTACTCCTATTTTTTTCATTAAATTTCTACGGTGTGTCTGAATAGTAGTAACTGCCACGCTCAATTCTTCTCCAATTTCTTGGCTTGTTTTATTTTGTAATACCAATCTCATCACTTCAAGTTCTCTTGCAGTAAGTGGCGAATCATCATCCAAGGATGCTTGTCCAGTAAAGTTTTCAGGATTTGGAATCTCAGCTAATTTTTTAACAATTTTTTCACTAAAAAACTTGTGACCACTAGCCACCATTTCAATAGCCTGCAACAATTCTGACTTCTCAGCGCTCTTCATCACGTACCCATGGATACCTGCCTTCAATCCCTCTCGAATATCATCAGCCTCCTCGCTCATTGTCAATATAATTACACGCACGTCAGATGATTTCTCTCGTAATCTCAATGCCATATTGATTCCATTCAACAGGGGCATATGCAAATCGGCAATTATAATGTCAATTGGATTACTTTCTATAAAACTAAGTGCTTGCCAGCCATTTGATACAATGCCTATTACCTCATAGTTGTCTTGCATATCAATCAACATCCCCAAGCTTTCAGCTACTATAGCATGGTCATCTGCAATTAGTATTTTAACATTATTCATAAATTTTATAGTTTCATTTATCAACGGTATCTTGTATGTCTTGCAAAAGTATACTTAAAAGTGTTGTACTAAATTAATTTTTCATCAATCTAAAATTCACTCCACCCTCACCACCTGCTGACAATACAGTTCTCTTAAATTAGATTTATTGACTTTGAATACCATCACAAAAGGTGAATTGTCTATTGATAGGTTTTGTTCTACGTCGTATTTGCCGGCAATGGCTTTCCAATTTTGACAAAGATAGCTAGTCATGGAGCGAGTAGATTTGTTTTCTATACCTGAAATAAAATAGGCAGTAATTACCCGATTATTAGGTAGTTGCATGGGGACTTTTGCCAAAAATCCTACATCAAACCCTGCATTACTTTCATAATAATCGCTCCAGAGTGATTGTTCTAAAATCTGATTGTAATAGCGTACTCTAAATCGAGTATTATTTTCATCAAACTCGATATAAGCGCCCAATTCTTGCTGTAAGGCCCATTTAACAAAATAATTAGAATAAAAACCTATCGCAAATACACAATCTACTTTATCCCATGGAGCATCGGCTTCTTTCAAAAAATATTGTCCGTGGTCTAGTTTTACCAAGTCTTGATCATAATGTCTTTTGGGCAAAATGTAATTACTTTCATGAAAAAGATCTATGATTTCAAGCAAACATTCGGTGTCTCGCGAATCTACGGTTTGCTCATCACTTCTTGGAGATTTCCCTTCAAATAACCCACTCGGATTTTGTTGGTCTTTGGCATCAAATATCGCCTGAATCATCCAAATTTTACTCTCTTTTTTGATACCAAAAAAGTCCAGCAAATTCATCGAAAACTGGTCGAGATAGGCTTGTGGAGTTTCATATCCTAAAAACTTCACAAACATGACCAAATAGTCTTCTTGAAAATTGACTACCTTTTTGGTTTGCACCTCATTCATTTTTCGCCAGAGGTACATATTGTTAAAAGTTGCCGAAAAACTCAATCCAGTATTTTCTTCCAGAACTAATTGAAAATAGGTTTTCTCTAGTTTCGGTTCAGTCATTTTCCAAATATGTGTTTCAGACCCTCGAAACGTTTTCCCCCTTTTGGTAAGCTCTTGTTGAAGTTTAGTTTTTACTTCTGAATATAATTTTTCGCAAACGTTTTTCTCTATGTTCATCTTTTCCAGACTGTTCCAAATTGTTCCGATTTGTTACAAAAATAGTACAATATCTTCAAAACATTCTTACTAAAAATAGAATAAAACAAATAATTAATTAAACAATAGCCTTTATATTTTTGCATTCATTCTTTGATAAATACCAAAATAACTATCCAGAATTGGCTTTGAGCTTTGGGCAAAAAGCAGATGGTATTTAACTGTGGTTCTGATAAAGTTGTATTATTAAGGATATTTCAATCTCTAAAAAAATAATCGATGAACAATAAACTGATACTTTGGTCTATTACTGTGGGTTTGGGAGGCTTCCTATTTGGTCTAGATACTGCTGTAATTTCGGGAGCGGAACTCGAAATCCAAAAACTGTGGAATCTCGATAGTTGGACTCACGGTTTGGCAGTTGCCATTGCCTTATATGGTACTGTAATTGGCGCTGCATTCGGTGGTATTCCAGCCGATAAGTATGGACGCAAAAACACACTTTTGTGGATTGGTATTCTGTTTTTCCTTTCCTCAGTTGGAGCGGCAATTGCTTCTGGCGTGAATATGTTTATGGTTTTTAGATTTATTGGAGGTTTGAGCATCGGTGCGTCTTCGGTGGTTGCACCTGTTTATATTTCCGAAATTGCTCCACCAAAATATCGTGGTCGTATGGTGATTTCGTTCCAAGCCAATATTGTTTTTGGTATTTTGATTGCCTATGTTTCTAACTATCTTCTTCAAGGCGGTGCAGATTCGTGGCGCTGGATGTTGGGTGTTGTGGCTTTTCCATCATTGTTATTTTCAGTTTTGATGTTATTTACCCCAGAAACACCGAGATGGCTATTGCTCTACAAGGGTGACGAAGCCAAAGCAAGAGAAGTGTTAGCCATTACGGAAGAAAACGTCTCGGGAGCAGTCGATGAAATCATGGTGTCAGCCAAACAAGAAGCATCGAGTAGCACGGATAAACTTTTCTCGAAAAAATACTTCTTCCCACTCCTATTGGCCTTTTTATTCTCTTTCTTCAATCAGGCTTCGGGAATCAATGCGGTGATTTATTATGCACCTCGTATTTTCGAAATGACAGGTTTGGGTAAAGAAGGGGCATTACTTTCAACATCGGGCATTGGAGTTTTCAACTTGATTTTTACGATTATTGGTTGGTATTTGATTGATCGTTATGGTCGTAGAGTATTGATGTACATTGGCTCGATTGGTTACATCATTTCTTTGGCATTGATTGCCATGGCTTTTTATAACGAATCATATGCCTATGTGCCTTACTATGTGTTTGCTTTTATTGGGGCACACGCAATCGGTCAAGGTTCAGTGATTTGGGTATTTATTTCTGAAATTTTCCCTAACTCGGTTCGTGCTTCGGGTATGGCGTTTGGTTCACTGACACACTGGGTATTTGCAGCGTTGATTGCCAATTTCTTCCCATACTTTGCCGATCATTTGGGTGGTGGTCCCATCTTTGCCTTTTTCAGCGTCATGATGGTTTTCCAATTGATTTATGTATGGAAAATGATGCCTGAAACCAAAGGTGTTTCGCTCGAAGATTTGCAAAAAAGATTGATTCACTAATTCAAAAATCAGCCACTTCGCTATGTCATTGGTCTTAAAAAAAATACAACATATAGGTATTCCTGTCACTAATCTCGAAAAATCAGAGGCATTTTATCAAAGCTTAGGTTTTGAAAACGTTATGGGATCAGCTTTTGAGCATCCCGAGGGAAACGGAAAAGTTTCCATGATGAAAAGTGGTGAAATTATCATCGAAATTTATCAATTTCCAGAAACAGTTTTACCCGAAATTGCTTGCAGAAAAGATGGTCATGTCGACCATATTGCCTTTGATGTGGAAGATATAGACCAGACTTTTGCAACACTCAAGGCAGGTGGGTATGAAATTTTGGAAAAAGCACCTGTTTTTCTTCCTTTTTGGAAAAATGGCTGTAAATACTTCAATATTAAAGGGCCAGATGGCGAACGATTGGAGTTTAATCAAATTTTATAAGTTCAGCTGACTTTTGGAAAACGAAAAAATAACGATTTAATCATTCAGAAAATGCAACAATATATCTGCTGTTTTGGTGAAGTTTTATGGGATATGCTTCCTAGTGGCAAATTACCTGGAGGAGCTCCCATGAATGTGGCAACGCATTTACAAAACTTGGGAATTCCAGCCAAAATGATTAGCCGTGTAGGAAAAGATGAATTAGGGGCAGAAATTAAAGCTTTTCTAGAAAGTAAAAATTGTACCACTGAGTGGATTCAGGAAGACGAAACTTTAACGACAGGATGGGTAAAAGTACAACTGTCTGAAAAGAATGAGGCAACGTATACCATTGTTCACCCCGTGGCATGGGATTTCATTCAGACCAATGAAGCTACTCAACAGCTAGTCAATCAGGCTTCTGCCTTGGTATTTGGCACTTTGGCAAGTCGTGACGATACCTCATATCAAACGCTTTTGAGTATTTTGAAAAATTTACCAAAAGACTCTAAGGTCTTGAAGGTATTCGATATAAATCTTCGTCCTCCACACTATTCACAAGGTTTAATTGAGGAGTTTTTACAATATGCGGATATCGTAAAACTCAATGAAGATGAGCTAAAAATCGTTGCAAAATGGTACGAAATAGAAGGAGATGAAGAAAACCAGTTACGTGAAATTAGCCAAAAATTCAATATTAAAACTTTAATAGTGACCAAAGGTGGCGACGGAGCGATTCTGTTAAGATTAGAAAACGATGGTAAAAAACATTTTTTTCAACAAGCAGGATACAAAGTGGTCGTGGCAGATACCATCGGAAGTGGCGATTCATTTTTAGCAGGTTTCTTGAAAAATATTCTAGCAGAAAAATCCTCAGAATATGCGCTGAATTTTGCCTGTGCCATTGGTGCCCTTGTTGCTTCTCACAGCGGAGCTAATCCTGCTATCTCCGAGGCTGATATTGAGGAAGTGATGGTAGGGGTTAGGGGTTAGGGGTTAGGGGTTAGGGCAAAACGCTCCCACATCCTATTTACTCACTTTTTCAACTTTTTTCGAAAAAAACTAAACCCTATACCCTCACCCCTAGTGCCTTAAAAAGATATTCTCTGAGTACAACAAAATATGGAGTTCAACTCCTTTGGGGACTTTAAACAAAGCCGCACAATTTGTCAATGAAGTCCCTACTTTACTGTGTAGCATTAACCATTTGTATAAATTTGATAACGGAAAAGGCAGTCAAAATAGACTGCCCATTTCCAATCAAGCAAAATTTTAACACTATCTATCCCCTTTCAATTATGCCGTAGGAAGCTTCTGTTTCTTACGGCTTTTATTTTTCCAAAAATGATTCTTTTCTAAAAATGCTACTCTTACCTTATTGTACTTCAGCACCTTACAGCTGTCAATAAACCAGATACTAAATTAAAACCTTGCAATATATATCAGACAAGCAAAAAGGTTAACTTTACTAAAATTGAACCTTAAATCCAGCTTTCCTTGATGAAAAAACATATATTCCTATCGCTATTCCTTCTTTGCGTAACTTACAGTCTGACATTTTCTCAAAATGGGCTGTTTCATCGCTATACAGACTCTACGTTATTGGTAAGAGATGCCAATGTTGTGAGGCTCAAATATCAGATCAGAATTGCTCAGAAATTAGGCAATATTTTACCAAAAGCTAAAGCTATTTTAAACACAAGTCCCTATTTAGTGTACTGGGATCATGAATTGTCTACCATTAATTTACCTCTCTGGGCACAGGTAATTGAGCCTCAAAAAGCCTTTTTTACAGAACTCAATAAGAGTAAAAGCAAAGGGGAAGAAATGTTTGGTCTATTTTTTAATGGCTTTTATATCATTCATGAATTAGGACACGGAACGGATTTTTATTTAACAAAAAAAGCCAATCGAAAGAATTTGGATTTCTACGAAGGGGAATATTTAGCCAACCAAATTGCGATTGCTTACTGGCAAGAAGCGGGCTATGAGAAAGAGCTACAAAAATGTTATCAATACGCCTTAAAATTTACCAAACAACTTCCTAATCCAGTACCAAAAGGAGAAGATCCTCTTAAATTTTTTAATACAAATTATGATGAGCTCTCGAAGGATCCATTTAAGTATGGATATTATCAATTCAAACAATTTGTAGAAATTTATGAAAATAGGAAAACTTTGCATCTCGATGATTTGCTAAAATAATACTCCGTTGTGACTATTTGAAGAAAACTCCCTATGACCTCACCAAGTGTGAGGTTATTTTTTTGTAATTTCGCCCTCTGAATTTTATCAACAACAAAACCATCCATTCTCTTGAATACTTTTCTCAATCGTTATAAATCTGATTTTAAAGCTACTTTTAACCTTGCACTACCCATTATTACCGCTCAAGTTGGGGTAATGTTAATGGGTTTTGCAGATACAGTGCAAGTAGGTCGCATGGCGCATGGCTCTGTTCAGGCCTTGGCCGCTGCTGCTGATGCAAATGGTATTTTCTTTAATATCGCTATCATTGGCTATATCTGCTTGCAAGTAGTGGCGCCACTTGTCTCATCGGCGCAATCCTCAAACAACCCTGGGCAATGTAAACAATTACTTCGTGCAAGTGTGGTAGTTTCGCTCATTATGAGCGTAATATGTGCTCTAATCATCGTGTTGATTGGGCTGAATATTGACTTGTTGAAACAACCTAAAGAAATCAAATCGATGACCCTAGATTTTCTTTGGATAATCACCATTTCTATCTTTCCTTCTTTTGTATTTTCAGCAATCAAAAGTTTTACTGACGGACTTTCGCATACCAAAGTTGCCATGCAAATTACCATCAGTGCCTTGTTACTCAACGTGGTTTTAAATCATTTTTTAATTAATGGTTACAAGGATATTATTCCTGCTCTAGGCTTAAATGGCGCTGGTTATGCAACCCTAACTGCTAGAACTTATATGGCGGTTGCCATTATAATTTATACTCTTCGTGGCAAAGCTTTCAAACCGTATTTGCAAGCCTCAAAGCAAGGTTTGGATTCTATCAGAACACTGGTTGGCAAAATAATGAAGCTGGGTATTCCGAGCGGATTTCAGGGATTTAGTGAGGTTGCTGCCTTTTATGGTGCTGTTGTCATGATGGGATGGATCAGTTTGCCACATAAGGCTGCACACCAAGTGGCTATAGGTTTTGTATCTATGACCTTTATGGCGGCAACAGGCATTGGTGCTGCGGGAGGTATCCGTGTAGGTTCGGGGATGGGTGAAAAAAATAGAAAAGCCATCATCAATGCAGGAACGTCTGCCTTATTGATGGGGCTAATTTTTATGGGAACTTGCAGCGTGATATTCCTGATATTCAATGATTTTTTGGCAAGCTATGTCAAAGACGACCAAGTTGTAGCACTGGCTGCCGAATTAATTATTTGGGGTGGAATATTTCAGTTATTCGATGGAGTACAGGCAGTGAGTGTAGGTATCTTACGAGGTATTGCTGATGTCAATGTGCCAACAGTCATTACCTTTATTGCTTATTGGGTGGTTGGTCTACCAATGTGCTATTTCTTGGGGTTTGTACTTGACCTCAAACATATTGGTATCTGGATTGGACTAACTTCTAGTTTGTTTGTTTCGGCATCATTACTGAGTTGGCGATTTTATGCAAAATCAAACAAACTGTGGCATTAACGTATGTGATTTAGTGAATGTTGAATGAGTGATTTAGTGATTATTATTTGAGTTTTACTGGTAGAGACGCAATGCTTTGCGTCTAAAGCTGAGTCAGCCAGTACAGTAATATCAATATGCTAAATAACCCATATCTAGACGAAAAATATTGCGTCTCTACAAATGAAATATATAGTAAAAATCACTCATTCTCAATTCACTCAATTAAGAATACCCTTTACTTACCCAACGCCAATTTGATATGCTCTAAATGGTGTTTGGCATGCCAAGCACCCATATCCAAGGCATCAATTAATTTGATATATATTTGACGAATTGGATGATAATATCCCCTCTGAAATTCCTCCTCTGACATTTGCTCAATGAGATACGTCCAACGAGCATGTGTACCTTCTATCATTTGTAAAGAAAATGCAATAGGTGCTGTTTTTGCCTCCTCCATCGTTGCCCAAGCATCAATTTTAGCTACTACACCATTAGGGTCGGTTTCTGTCAAGGCATGTTTGAAACGGATGTAATGCAAAAGATGCATATCTGCCACATGATTGATTAATTGCTGAATAGTCCAACTTCCTTCACGATACTGTTTTTGTAAATCTTCATGCGATAGATTTTCAGTTAAAGCACGATACTCGGCAGGGATATTCTTTAAGGTATTGAGTCTTTCCTGAAACTCTTCTGGTGTGTACTCGCCTTTTGGCGACCATTTTCCAATGGGGAATTGTAATGCTGTAATGTCCATTTTTTCAAAGTTGTTTTGTTCAGAACGAATAAAGAGATGATTTATGATTTTGGTTAAAGATGAATAATCTCTCTTCTAAGTAACAAACTGTACGTCAATAACATTTCATATCAACTCCGTAGTGACGAAAATTTAATGGGTAAACCTGCATGATTCCATTTAGCCGGTGAATTTATTCACCCGCAACCAAAAAGGCGGTCGAAAAACTAGTTTCGACCGCCTTTTTAGATACTATATTTCAAAATGATACTTTGTTAAGACGCAAAGAATTACGTCTCTGCTGGTGAATTTCTTTTTAAAAACTAAATTCACCACTCACAATTCACCATTCTAAATTATTCTACAACACAACGTTAACAATACGTTTCGGCACAACAATAACTTTCTTAGGTGTTTTTCCTTCAAGCCATTTTTGTACTACTTCGTTTGCCAATACACCAGCTTCGATTTCTGAACTAGCCAAATCTACAGGAAAAGCAATGTTTGTTCTTACTTTGCCATTGATAGAAATTGGGTATTCAAAACTTGATTCTACCAAGTATGAGGGCTCAAATTTAGGGAAAGAAGCCTTAGAAACAGTTCCAGCCTCATGACCTAACAACGACCATAATTCTTCAGACAAGTGTGGTGTATATGAAGACATTAAGATTACTAATTGTTCCAAAATTTCCTTTTTAGAACATTTCAAAGAGCCCAAGTCATTTACACAAATCATCAAACTTGAAACTACGGTATTGAACGAATAGCGCTCTAAATCGTCTTCAACTTTCTTAATGGCTGTGTGTAGTACTTTCAACTCTTCTTTGGTAGCTTTTTCGTCTTTTACTTTCCAGTTGCCTTGCTCATCGTAGAACAAACGCCATACTTTTTTGATAAATCTGAAAGAACCGTCGATACCATTAGTATTCCAAGGTTTAGCTTGCTCCAATGGGCCCAAGAACATTTCGTACAAACGTAAGGTATCTGCCCCTACTCTATCCACCAATACATCTGGATTTACGACATTGTATTTCGATTTTGACATTTTCTCAACCTCTACTCCACAAATATATTTGTCGCCTTCCAAGATAAATTCAGCCTCCGCAAAGTCAGAACGCCAAGCTTTAAACGCCGCAATATCCAAGATTTCATTGCTTACGATATTTACGTCAACGTGCAATGGGGTGAAGTCGAAAACAATATGTCCTTGCTCGATTAAATGTTTTAATTTTTCATCGATAGCCGTGTTTTCTAAATTTATACTGTTCTTAATATACCCAGAGTAAATATTTGCAATATCTATTGCAGATAATTCATTTTTCTTGAACTTTTCTACAAATCCATAAGAGAAAAATATATTCGTAGAATTAACAGTATTAGTTTTAGTGTTTACTTCTTTGAGTCTATACACAAAGTTAGAACGACCTTGAATCATACCTTGGTTGATCAACTTTTTGGCAAATTCTTCTTCGTTTACCAAACCAATATCTTTCAAGAATTTATTCCAGAAACGGCTATACAACAAGTGACCTGTAGCATGCTCAGAACCACCAATGTACAAGTCAACTGCTTGCCAATAATCGATAGCCTCTTTGCTTGCCATTGCCTCCTCGTTCTGCGCGTCCATATAACGATACCAATACCAAGATGACCCTGCCCAACCCGGCATGGTACTCAATTCGTATTCGTATTCGCCTTTGTATTTCCAACCTTCTGCACGACCAAGTGGTGGTTCGCCAGTTTCGGTTGGTAAATATTTATCAATTGAAGGTAACTCTAATGGCAATTCTGATTCTTCAATCAAGTATGGCAAACCATCTTTGAAATATACTGGCACTGGCTCACCCCAATAGCGTTGACGGCTAAATACCGCATTACGCAAACGGAATTGTGTTTTACCTTTACCAATACCTCTTTCCTCCAATGACTGAACCAACGTAGCCGTAGCCTCTTTGTATTCCATGCCATTGATGATACCAGAGTTGATATATTTACCTTCTTTTGTATTATCTGCTTGTGTTTCAATTTCTTTTTGCGCATCCAAAATTGGAATAATTGGCAAATTGAAATGTGTTGCAAAATTCCAGTCACGTTGGTCACCCGATGGCACGCCCATGACAGCACCTGTACCATAACCAGCCAACACATAATCAGCTAAATAGATAGGTACTTTCTCGTCGTTGAATGGATTGATAACGTAGCTTCCAGTAAACGCACCTGAAACACGTTTTACCTCAGACATACGATCTAGCTCTGAGCGAGATTTTGCCCAATTAACATAAGCATCAACCTCCTCTTTTTGAGCCTCAGTGGTCAAATATGGAACATAATCGTGCTCTGGAGCAATTACCATAAAGCTTACGCCGTAAATGGTATCTACACGAGTCGTAAATACTTCGATAAATTCTGGTGCTTCTTCTGATACTGTAGAACGGTCAACTTTGAAACGAACCGATGCACCCTGTGAGCGACCAATCCAGTTGCGTTGTTGTTCTTTGATAGCATCAGACCAATCTACTTCGTTCAAGCCATCAATCAAACGGTCTGCATACGCTGTAATACGCATAGACCACTGCTTCATTTTCTTTTGTTCAACTGGAAATCCTCCACGTTCAGAAACACCGTCTTTTACCTCATCGTTGGCCAAAACTGTTCCTAAACCTGGGCACCAGTTTACTACAGATTCATCAGGGAAAGTCAAACGGTATTTCAACAACAATTCTTGTTGCTGATGACCCGACATATTATTCCAATCTTCTGCAGTGAATGTTGGCGTCTCCTCATCACAAACCGCTTTCACGGCAGTGTTTCCAGATTCTGCAAAACGTTCTACCAAAGAATCAATAGACAAAGCTCTATTGGCATCTTTGTCGTAATAGTGATTGAAAAGTTGCATAAAAATCCACTGAGTCCATTTGTAGAACTTAGGATCTGAAGTACGCACTTCTCTTGACCAGTCGTAGCTAAAACCGATTTGTTTCAACTGACGAATATATGTAGCAATATTATCTTCGGTTGTAATGGCAGGATGCTGACCCGTTTGGATAGCGTATTGTTCAGCAGGCAAACCAAAAGAGTCAAAACCCATTGGGTGTAATACATTGAAACCCTTGAGGCGACGATAACGGCTCACAATATCACTTGCGATATACCCAAGTGGGTGACCTACGTGCAAACCCGCTCCTGATGGATAAGGGAACATATCCAACACATAATACTTTGGTTTTGAGTGGTCGATTTCAGTTTTGTAGGTTTGGTTTTCATCCCAAAACTGACGCCATTTTTGTTCTACTTCTCTAAAGTTGTATTCTGCAGACATTTCTATAAAATTGAATGATTGGAGCATAAAATGCGGTTGAACATTCAGCGCTCGAAAATTTTGGCAAAATTACAGATTTTTGTCGGAATTTCCTGTAGGAGATTTTGTAGAGGCTAAGTTTAAACTATTTTACCTGAAGATTTGATTTGGTATTTCTATTCCAATAATGAAAGCTGTTTATAATCATTGCAAAGGAAAAAGAGGTTTGTAATGAAATTAACACACATCTCGTGCCAAAGGGAATAATTTACCTAGTTCTTGATCTAAAGTTTTACTTGGTAGGTACCCTTATTCACCCCAAAAGAAAATGTTCAAATAGATTCAAGTCAAGACGCAATCTTTGTATATCGACTGAAGAAATAAAATAATTTTACAACAAAATATTTACTCTATCATATTTGTAGAATAATAAAACTCTATTAACTTTGTAGGAAATATTGATTTTATAGACCAATGATAGAAGGCTCGACACAAGCAGAAATTCAGGAAACAAAACCCATTGTCCCGAAAAAATCCTCCAAAAACCCATTTGAGGAAGCTATTATTAAATTATGGAAGCGTGAAAGAACACCAGCTGAAATTGTCATTCATATCTTCAATGCATTAGCGTTGATGCTAGTTGGGCATTTCTTATTCACTTACCTAACGGTTCAAAATATTACAACAGCATTTAGCGAAGTTACCTCCGATATTCTCTTTTTCATCATGGCTGGATTCATCGCCCAAATGGTCGACGGAGCATTAGGCATGGCTTATGGTGTAACAGCTTCGACGTTTTTAGCTAACGTAGGCGTTTCACCAGCGGTAATTAGTATGAGTGTGCACGCCTCTGAGATTTTCACCAGTGGAGCTTCTGGATATATGCACTTGAAGTTTGGGAACGTAAACTCAAAACTCTTCAAGGCGGTCTTGATTCCAGGGGTAATTGGTGCCATATTAGGAGCCTATTTGCTTTCAACCTTATTAGAACAATACATAGGATATGTCAAACCAGCTGTGTCTATCTACACACTTTGCCTAGGTATTTTGATTATCAAGAAGGCTTTAGTAAAACGTCAGGCGAAGAAAAACGTAAAAATGATTGGACCTTTGGCTTGGTTTGGTGGTTTTATGGACTCAGTAGGCGGTGGCGGCTGGGGACCGATTGTTTCCTCTACGCTCATTGCTTCAGGACGTCATCCTCGCTATACAATTGGTTCAGTCAACTTAGCGGAGTTCTTTATTTCTCTCTCATCTTCATTAACCTTTATTTTTGTCATTGGATTTTCACAATGGCAAGTTATTCTAGGTTTAATTTTGGGAGGAATGGTTGCTGCTCCAATTGCGGCTAAATTATCAACCAAGATACCTACCAAAGCACTCATGATTCTAGTGGGTATTGTGGTAATTCTAGCTTCATTGAAAAAGATTATAGGATAAGAATTTTCCAAAAACAATCGATATATACAGCCTTCTCAGCTTAGTTGGGAAGGCTTTTTTTATGATATTCGACCGCTTAGTCAGAATATCATTAAGTAGATAGACCTACTCTTGGTGATTCAAAATATTCCCATTAATTTTCCTAAAAATTGATACCCTTAACATAGCTACTTTGTTTAACTTCCTTTTTCGGCATTAAACCTGCGTTTCTTCAAAAGGCTATTAGTTTCCAAACTTTAGAGAACACTTCTCAATTCACTTGCAAGGCAATGCTATATCTCAAACTAATATAAAATTGCTCGGTATTAAAATCTGATATTTATTTTTTATGAGTATTATTAAACGTTTTTTTCAGAAACAATCTGCACCCAATAATCCATATAAAGAGTTCTGGAATTGGTTTTCGGAAAATGAAAAAAAGTTTTTTGACATTGTTAAAGATGGTGAAAAAATCGACGAAGCATTTTTTGCTATTTTAAGTCCTAGGTTAGAACAATTACATAAAGGAATCTTTTTTTTATCGGGAATGTCTGACGAAAACATTGCCGAACTTATCCTGACAGCCGATGGCATTGTAAAAAACATTGTTTTTATTGAAGAACTCATTGAGGCTGCTCCAGTATTTCCCAATTGGAAAATAACGGCGCTCAAGCAGGCTGTAGATATGGAAGATTGGCAGATTGGGATTGAAGATTTAATCATCAATTCGCCAAGCTTAAGTTTCTTTCCAGATGACTATCCGCAATATCCTGACGAGATTGCGATTACGATTGTATATCAGGACTACTCAACCGAAGAACATGGTACGATTGTCTCTGGTATTTATATGTTTTTGGACAATCTTTTGGGAGAATTAAATGCTGGTGTTCAGCTAGATCAAATCAAAATTCAAGGACCAAATACATCACATCCCGATTTGATTCCAATTGCTAAACTCCCTGCTTACCTTAACTGGCGAGAAAAGGAATTTATCGAAAAGTATGAGTCAACCGAAATTCCCGACGACGATATTCCCCTCACTACACTTCAGGCAACGAGCGAAAACGAAATGCCATTGATTGCTAGCATTAATATGCCTTTGCTCAACTGGGATGCCAAACCTTCCTTCCCGTGGGTTTTACGCCTAGAACTGCAATATGATGGTCAGCAAAATGATGGACTACCCAATGAAAGTGATTTCGAAATTTTGAATGAATTAGAAGATACCCTACTCGATAACCTACTGGATTCGGGCATGTGTTTGTACGCAGGTAGACAAGTGGGATCGAATATGTGTGAGTTTTATTTTACTTGTAAAAACTTCAGAGAACCTTCCAAAAAAGTTTACGAACTCACACCCGAAATTGAACAAAACTTTAAATTCGAATACTTTATTTATCGAGATAAATATTGGCGTTCATTTGAGCATTTTCGCGCAGCGCTTTAGTATCTAAATTGAGTGATTTGAGATTGAGTGGATGAGTGATTATGTTAAAATTTGTATTCTAGCAGTAGAGACGCAATGATTGCGTCTTAAGCCGAGTAAAATCTAGCAATTTTTCATCAAAAAAGCGGGCTGAAAACATTTTCAGCCCGCTTTTTTGATGAAAATTGGAGAATAATCTCAATCAACTAAGCAGTTTTGATGGCCTCTTTCAAGGCTGATAAAACTTTGGCATCGACATTTCCAAAAAGAGAAACGCCTGAAGCGCCATTTTTTAGGGCTAGTTGAATACCTTTCACAATTTCTCCTTGATTATCAAAATCTGGCAAAAACAAACCTGCATACAGAGGAAACTTTCCATGAAGTGTTCGTACACCCTCCTCTACAGCATCCCCAATCCAAGCAACATCTTCTTTGTAGAATTTGTGATAAATCATAGGACAAACTCCTGACAAATTCCAATTAGTCCAATCCTGACGAACAATTCGCTTTGCCACTTCTGGCGTTGGAAATACCGCAGCAGTAATAGGCTTCTTGAACGAAGCTGCCGTCGCAGACAAATGATTGACAATCCGGGTAATGTTGTCATAACGGAACTTTCGCCAAGAAAGATTTTGGTCGGGATTTTCTGTCTTTAAAATATCTATTCCTTTTAACTCCTTGAACTTCGAGCGACAAGTATCGCAGTAGCAAAAATCATATTCTGGTAACTCCTGATTTTGCTGTATGCCGTAGTTTTTCCAAAGATTTACAGGTAAAATTACATCGCAATAACGCACATAATCCAAGTGAATTCCATCAACGTAGGGCTTACTTAATTCTGTTTTGACAACATTTTCAAGATAAGCTTTTGTTTCTGGTTTGGATGGACACAACCAACGATAATAATCCACATACGGAGGTTTCGTCGCACAAGAATCGCCCTTGCGACTCACAGCATACATTTCAGGATGAGATTTCAAGAGGCTTTCTTCACCACGGTTCATGGTCCAAATCCAACGGTGGGTTTCTAGTCCTTGTTTTTTAGCAATAGTAAAATGCTTTTCGTCATCGGCTTCAAAGAAAATACCAGTAATACCACTTTCTTGAAATTCTTTATACTGTTTGGTCAGCGTCTCTTCTGTCGCTTTGTGGTCTGGATTTATCCAAATCCAAAACTTACGTTTTGCTTTTGCTGAAAAAATTTGCTGTTCTCTAGTTACGGCAGCAGTGCTAGAACCACCCGCCAAGGCCAAAGACCCTATGCCAATTTGCTTCAAAAATGTTCTTTTTTTCATAGTTTTTAAAAATTGAAAATTGGGAAAAATTAAGGGTAAAATTTGCTAAGACCTGATTTGCTGGAGAAAAACTCTAAACAAAGGCAGGAAATAAATAGGCATTCGGCTGTCAGCATTGGGCTTTCGGCTAGACAGCCCAATACTGAAAACGGTCAGTGAGAAACTCTCCACCGAACTAATATCTGGCTTGTTGCTATAGCCTGATTTGTTGGAGAAAAACTCCAACAAAGGCAGAAATAGGCTGTCAGCTTGGAGCATTGGGCTGTCGGCTTGAAGCCTTATTTTAGCTCCTTGCCGAAAGCCAAAAGCTGAATGTCGAATGCCCAACCCTTGACCTTGGTAAATTTATAAATCTCGCACTAAAAGTCTGCCATCCTGTGTGAGTGTCAACAGTTTTTTGTTGGTCAAATCTTTTAACCTAATCATAAATAAATGCTCCGAAGCTTCTATTTTGACTTCATACGCTGTTGGCCAATTCAAACCACTCAGGTCTGAAGTATAAGTTTTATTTTTCCCATGAAAGGCTTGTTGAGCGTCATATCCAGCCCAAACCCATCTTTTAGCCGTTTCGATACTTGGCAATTGGTAGTGAATGGGGCTTTCTGAAACCTTTTTGTCAGAGAAAATTAAATAGCCCCAGCGATCAGGGATATGCATATTAATCGCATCTTGTGGCGACCATACCCAGTTATATTCTGGCAATATACCCGTTCCATCTGCTTTTGCTTTTCTTACATATTTACCATTTTTAACCTCGTGCTGCCATTCTACTCTGGAGAAATTGATACGCCATAGACTTAAATCTTTTGGCAATGGCACCTTCAACCCCATACCCACCGACTCAAAAGGAATTGCGATTTCGACCGTCCAAAACTGATCTTCATCTTTAGGGTTATTAACTGTTCCATTACGATAAACCGCTGTTTTCATACCTTTTATATCCCAAGAGATAAGGGCATCGCCCCCGTTTCTGTATGATTTAGGCAAAAACAAATCGAAGGTATTATTAATAGGATTAACCTCTAATTCGAAATAATCATGTCCATCACCATCAGGGTCGATAAATACCTCAAAATCATTTTCGAGAAATACCACTTGGTCTTTCTTATTTTGATATGACCACAAATGTTTTTCGTCCAATTTGGCAGCAATGTACAAATACTTGTTATCCCATAACATTTTGGCTTTGGTCGCTTGCAAGGGCAAAGGCTGTTTGGAACCTTCTATGTCCACAAACTCGGTGGTCCAACTTGCTTTTTGCCAAGCTTCTTCGTCTAGTTTTCCATCAATTTTTAGATTTTGAGGAGTTTTGTAGCAAATGTATTGCTTGGGAAAATAGGGAACCTGCGCATAGTTTTGAAAACCAATGATGCCTAAACACAGGGTTAAAAGAAGTTTTTTCATAAGATATTAATAAAGAAAATTGGAAGTGTTCTATCTAGGTTTTGTACAAAATAGAATCGTACAATATTCTGATAGTTTTGTGTATTAACTATACCGAACTGTAACGATTTCCATTTTGAGCTTTGATTTCAAGATTCAGGTTTCTATATTTCAAAATGGTATAAACTCAATCAAACTTCATCATGTCGAATTTATCGCTTCATTTTGCCCAAAACTTTAATCATAAATTGGATTGTGAATATTTTACCTCGATTCGCCCACAACGAGATATTTATCAAATCGGAAAGAAAATGGATATTTATTGTCAAAACCATTTTCTTAAAAAAGCCACCATCATCAGTATTAAAACATTAACTCTTGCAGAATTAGACGATTGGACGGCTTTTCTTGATGCAGGTATGAATAGGCTTAAACTTACGGCTCTACTCAAAACCTTTTATCCTGAAGCCGAAAGTCTACTCTTTAACGTATTACTCTTGCAAACTTGTTAAGACGATAAGACAATTTACAAAAGCAGACAAGACCTTGTTTATCAATCAAAAAAAAGTCATAATTTTCCTTTTTTAAATTTTATCCAAAATCCCAAAATTCTATGAAAAAACCGTTTTCAACCTTTAAAGCTGGAGCATTTGCCCTACTCCTCCTCGCTTCGGGAGGGCTCAAAGCTCAAGACAAACCTCATAATTTAATTCCTGAGCCTGTCAAAATTAGTACTAGTAAAGGGCAATTTTCCATAAAATCAAGCACTACTATTCTTATTCAACAAGAAGAAGCCAGAACTACAGCAGAGCTTTTGGCAGCACGTTTGAACAAGGCTACAGGATGGACTTTTAGTGTTAAAAAAGGGTCACATCAGCCCAATGCGATTAGTTTTTCACTACATAAAAATCCTGTGGATGAGCTAGGGAAAGAAGGCTATAACCTAGAAGTGGATGCCAATGGGGCAAAAGTAACTGCCAATCAAACAGGAGGATTGTTTTATGGTATGCAGAGTATTTTGCAACTATTGCCAACCGAAATCGAAAGCAATACCGCTGTTAAAAAAGACTGGACGCTTCCTTTTGTCAAAATCACCGATTATCCTCGTTTTGCTTGGCGTGGTATCATGTTTGATGTAAGCCGCCACTTCTTCACCAAAGACGAAGTAAAGCGTTTTATTGATGTCATGGCTCGTTTGAAATACAACACTTTCCACTGGCATTTGACCGACGACAATGGCTGGAGAATCGAGATAAAATCATTGCCAAAACTAACCGAGGTGGGAGCTTGGCGTGTGCCACGTATTGGAAAATTTAATCAGTTGGATGCTCCAAAAGATGGCGAAGCAGCAACAGACGGCGGTTTTTATACACAAGAAGATATAAAAGAGGTAATCAAATATGCCTCAGATCGCAATGTAACCATCGTACCCGAAATCGATGTGCCGGGACATAGTATGGCAGCGATAGCAGCCTACCCAGAGCTTTCTTGTACAAAAGACCCTAAGACTAAGGTAAACCCAGGCAGTAAATTTGCAGAGTGGTACGGTAACGGTAAATTCAAAATGTTGACAGATAATACGCTGAACCCTTCAGATGAAAAAGTCTATAAGTTCTTGGACAAAGTCTTTACTGAAGTGGCAGCACTTTTCCCGAATCCATATATCCATGTAGGCGGAGATGAATGTTACAAAGGTTTTTGGGAAGCCGATGCCAACTGTCAGGCATTGATGCAGAAAGAAAATATGAAGCATGTAGAAGAGTTGCAAGGATATTTCATGAAAAGAGTGGAAAAAATCTTGAAAACTAAAGGGAAGAAATTGCTTGGATGGGACGAGATTTTGGAGGGCGGTATTGCGCCAGAAGCGACAGTCATGAGCTGGAGAGGCATCGAAGGAGGTATTGAAGCAGCCAAATTGGGGCATAACGTAGTGATGACGCCTTCTCCTTATGTGTACATCGATTTTATGCAAAGTGACAGAACTTTGGAACCGCCCATTTATGCTACATTACGTTTGAAAAAATGCTATGATTTCGAACCAATTCCTGAAGGAGTAGATGGTAAATTTATTTTGGGTGGACAAGCCAACCTTTGGACAGAAGGCATTCCTACTTTGGCCTATGCGGAGTATATGACTTATCCTCGTTGCTGGGCATTATCAGAAGTATATTGGTCACCAAAAGAGAAAAAGAATTGGGAGAAATTTGTCACTAAAATGGAAAATCATTTCGATCGTGCCGATTTAGCAGGAATCAATTACGCTCGCTCTGCCTATGATGCAGCCATCAAACCGAGTATGAAAGATGGAAAATTAGTCGTAGAACTCGAAGCTGAAATTCCGAACCTAACAATTCATTATTCTATTGACGACACCGTTCCTAGCAAATTTAGCCCTGTGTACAAAGACCCTATTCAGATTCCAGAAGGACCTATTACTCTACGTGTAAACACCTACCGTAATGGAAAACCGATTGGACGAATGATTACTTTGAGTCGTGAGGAATTAGCCAAACGCTCAAAATAATTTTTCATCGTACTTTTTTCTCGATTGAGACTCTCAAACGTGTATTACATCGAATCATACGGTTGTGATTGATGGATTGTCTAAGAATACCTGTATTTTTAGGAAAAATCACTTATCCAACCTTCATCGCAACTGTATGGTTCTCCTAACTTCCAAAAAGAGAATCGTTGAAGTCGAGAAAAAAGTACTTAACAATGAAAAAAATCTTTATTCTGGCTGGGCTACTCGCTTTTTCGAGTTGTGCTTTTGCCCAAAGTTCCTATCCAAACCATGCGCAACTGAGTACACGCCTCAAAACCCTCAGTAGCAAATACGCCACCAGCACCAAACTAGAATCTATTGGAAAAAGTAAAGGTGGAAAAGACCTATTTGCCATTACCCTAAGCAAAGGTGATGCAAGTGCAAAACCTGCTATTGCTATCTTAGCGGGCGCAGATGGCGCACATTTAGCAGGTACAGAGGTTGCTCTACAACTGGCAGAAAAATTGGTCGCTTCGGATTCGCTTGCCAAAATCCTCGAAACAAAAACTTTTTATATCATTCCTAGCATCAACCCTGATGCACAAGAACAATTTTCAGCAAAACTCAAATTCGAGCGTAGTGGCAACGATGTTGATACCGACGACGACCGTGATGGACGCTTAAACGAAGATCCTTTTGAAGATTTGAACAACGACGGACAAATCACATGGATGCGCATAGAAGATCCAACTGGCGCTTATATCATCAGCAAAGAAGACCCAAGAGTCATGGTAAAAGCCGACCCAAGTAAAGGGGAAGTTGGCAAATATATCCTCCTCAGCGAAGGTATTGACAATGACAAGGATGGTGTTTTCAACGAAGATGGTGTAGGAGGTGTTAATATCGACAAAAATGGTACTTACGACTATCCATTTTTCACCCAAGGTTCGGGAGAATATGCTGCTTCCGAGTCAGAAACTAAAGCGCTTTTAGACTTTTTATATACTACCAAAAATATTTACGCAGTATTTACCTTTGGTCCTGCCAACAACTTAAGCGAAGCAACAAAGTTTGATAAATCTAAAACCTTGAAACGAATTGTAACAGGAATTTTAGAGAAAGATGCTTCTGTAGGTGAACAAATATCTAAACTTTACAACGCTCAAACAGGTTTGAAAGATGCACCTGCTATGCCACAAACCAAAGGAAATCTTTCTCAAACTGCTTATTATCACTACGGAAGATTAAGCTTTAGTACTCCAACTTGGTGGGCTCCAAAAGTATCTGCAACAAAAGATTCTACGAAGAAAGAAATAAAAGAAGTCAAAGCAAGTGACAATGAGGATATTCGCTTCTTGAAATGGGCTGATGCACAACAACTAAAAGGGAGCTTTGTGGCTTGGCAAAAAATCAATCATCCAGATTTCCCTAATCAAACTGTTGAGGTTGGCGGTATTGCTCCTTATGCAAAATTGAACCCTCCTCTCAGTTATTTGAATGAAACTACCGACAAACATCTCAAGTTTTTCAAAGCTTTTACCGCACAAATGCCTGATGTGCAGATTCTCAATGTAAAAACAGAAGCTGTTTCGGCTGGATTAACTCGTGTAACAGTTCAAGTAACCAACAAAGGTTTATTACCAACTGGTTCTGAAATCGGGGATCGTGTGCGTTGGGTTCAAAAAGTACGCACAGAAGTAAAAACTTCAAATGCACAAACCATTATTTCAGGTAAAAAAGTTAACCTTCGAGGTGCTATGTCGGCTGGTGAATCACAAGAATATAGCTGGTTGATTAGCGGTTCGGGCAGTATCACTATCGAAGCGGGTAATGCTATGACAGGTATTAAAACTGTATCTGTAGCGCTGAAATAGACTTTTATTCTCCACATCGTACAATATTCAACAAATTATCTTAGTATTTTCTCATGAAAAAATATATATCCCTATTCTTGTTGTCATGCTCATTGGGTGCAGCAGCACAAGAAAAAACCATCAACGATGACCTAACAGGGCTTCGTGCCATTGGCACTCCCGCTTCGCCAAAAGTAAAAATTAGCTGGAATCATTACAACGATTATGCGATGATTACTCGTTTCTGCCAAGATTTAGCAAAAGCATACCCAGATTTAGTGAAAGTAGAATCTATGGGAAAATCAACGCAAGGAAAAGATATGTGGGTTTTAACTATTTCAGATTTTAAGTCTGGAAGTGTAGATCGTAAACCTGGCTTTTATATTGATGGCAATATCCACTCAAACGAGATTCAAGGCACTGAAGTGGCAATGTATACAGCTTGGTACTTGGCAGAAAGTTTTAATTCGGTAGATTTTATCAAACAACTTTTGAAAGATAAAGTCTTTTACATTGTTCCAACTATCAACCCAGATGCTCGCGAGGATTTCTTGAAAAATCCAAACACACCACATTCGCCTCGTTCGGGTATGTTGGCTTTTGATGATGACGGCGATGGTAAGGCAGATGAAGACAAATTTGATGACCTCGACGGCGATGGCAATATCGTAATGATGCGCCGCAAAACGCCTTATGGTCGTTGGAAAGTAGATTGTGACAATCCACAGCGTATGATTCCTGCCAAACCAGACGAAAAAGGAGAATACGAAATGTTAGGTTATGAAGGCATCGACAATGATGGCGATGGTGCTGTCAATGAAGATTTGATTGGCTATTATGACCCAAACCGCGACTGGGGTTGGAACTGGCAACCAGACTACATACAACGTGGAGCCTTGTATCACCCAGGCACTTTGGCGGAGACTCGCAATATCAAAAACTTTGTATATGCACACCCTAATATTGCTGGAGCGCAAAGTTATCATAACAATGGAGGCATGTTCTTACGTGGTCCGGGGGCTGAGGAAGACGCAGGATTTTACGTACCTCAAGATGGCGCAGTGTATGATTATTTTGGAAAAATTGGTGAGAAAATCAATCCGGGATATAAGTACTTTGTGATTTACAAAGATCTATACACCGTATATGGAGGTGAAATTGACTGGCTTGCCCTTGGTCGTGGAGTATTTACTTTCTCGACAGAGTTATTTACTTCATATAAATTATTCGGAAAACAAAGCGAGGAAGGTCGTGGACAAAACAATGATTTTGAGGAGTTTAGTAAAAACCTCTTATTCAATGATGCTTATGTAGCTTGGAAACCATTCAAGCATCCGCAATATGGCGATATTGAAATAGGTGGACCAAAGAAAAACTACACTCGAAATCACCCAGGATTTATGTTGGAAGAGGATGCTCACCGCAACATGGCATTTACGGTTTTGCATGCTTCACAAATGCCTAAATTAGAAGTATCGGAAATTCGTCAAAAAGCCTTAGCGGGAGGTTTTACAGAAGTAACAGCAGTGGTGACCAACTCTAAAGTTATTCCAACTCACTCTGCACATGATTTGAAATATAAAATCGAAAGACCAGACTATATTTCTTTGAAAAATGCTAATGTAGTAGCTGGAATGATCGTCGAAAACGAAGACATCAATTTGACTAAAGAACAAAAATACACGCCTCAAACGATTGAAGTTTCGAACATTTCAGGAATGAGCGCAGTGAAAGTTCGCTGGATTGTAAAAGGAAAACTTGATAAAGCCACAGTAGAAGTTGACAGTCAAAAAGGTGGATTGACAAGTAAATCTTTGTAAATAAGCTTTAGGTAATAAGCCGTAGAGGCATTAAGCTAAAAAGCTTAAATTATTTCATAAGAAATTCTTGTCAACTTTTAGCTTAGCGTATAAAGCCCATCGCTTAATGCGGGTATAATTATTTTTTAAATACCTGTTAAGACGCAATGATTGAGTCTTAAGCATTTTAGCATCAAAAAAGCGGTCGGAAAATATTTTCTGACCGCTTTTTTAATGAAAACTAGGATCCTGTTTTAGACGTACATTTTATAATACAAATTTTAACAATCACTCATGCACTCAATCACAAATCACTCAATTAAGATGACTCATGTTTTGTGAATAGTATCATTAACAAGATGAGCTTGGAGAGTCAAAACTGTAAAACACAAGTTTTTCAGAATATAATCACATACAATTTTCTATCTCCTACCGTTTACTAACTACATATCTATATTTCTACTTAAATAGCTGTTTTTCAATCCTCTCAGAAACCTCGTATACTATCTTTGTAAACAAAATTCTTCTTTGCTCTCTCTAAATCCTAAAATCTTATGACTCATCCTCTCAAAATTATCTTTCGAATATTTACGCCTGTCCTTATTCTTGGGCTTGCAATTTATCAGTTTTTACCTGAAACTCCACTTCCCAAAAATGCTCAAATTGATAGTCTAGTTGTATTCAAATCGAAGCGACAATTACTAGCTTTTTATGATGGGCAACTCCTTAAAACATATTCTATTGCACTAGGGCGACAACCGCTCGGTGCTAAAGAGTACGAGGGCGATTTAAAAACCCCAGAAGGAAGCTATATCATTTACGACAAAAACCCACACAGTGATTACTATAAAAACCTAGGTATCTCCTATCCCAACGCCAAAGATATTGCACATGCAAAACGCTTACACCGCCCAGCAGGTGGCGAAATCAAAATTCATGGGCTGAAAAATTATATGGGACTATTAGGCAAATTCCATCGCTGGTTTGATTGGACTTTAGGTTGTATCGCTGTTCAAAACGCTGAAATAGACGAATTATACGATGCTGTTCCAATTGGCACTCCTATTGTAATTTATCCTTAAACCTCTTCAAATTCCACAGGTTCTTTTAAAGCATCCTTGGTATCTGCTTTTTTGTTTACTGGAGTACTACAATTTCCTGCGGCGCAACAGCCAGTATTAGATATAGCTTGAAAAAGTACAATCGCACTCAATCCCAAAAGTAAAAAATCTTTCTGCATTATTCCGTTTGTTAAAGCCCAAGCTCCAACTGCCAAACGGAGAAATCGCATCACACTCCAATTCTTTAAATCCATGTCGTTAGTATTTATTTGCTCAAAGTAGTAAAAAATCAATCAATATTACACAAATATATGAACATATAATCATTTATTATAGTTTCAAAAAAGGCTTTTCAGCCTTTTTTGATTTGCTTACAACTAAGCCTTTATATTATTTCTGATACGACTCAGACTATCAGGATGAATACCTAAAAAAGAAGCCAAATCTTTTACAGGAATGAGTCTTAGGGCATCTGGCTGGTATGTGATCAAATTGAGATAGCGTTCTTCCGCACTTTGCGAAATCAAACTGTAAGTACGTTTTGTTTCACGGATATACAAGCCTTCGGCGATTCTTCGGTGAAAGCGTTCAGCATTTTTAGATCTTTCCAAAAGCTCCAAAACAGGCTGATAACGCAAACGCATAGCAGTAACCTTCGTAACCGCCTGAATACCAATGGAAGAAGGCGTTTGAGATAAACAAGAGGCAAAAGAACTTACAAAATTTCCTTTGAAGCCCAAATCCACACAAATTTCTTTATCCTCCTTGAAGGAAATATATTTTACAGCACCTTCAATGATAAAATAAGTACACGATTCTACCTGATCTATTTCAGTAAGAAATTCCTTTTTCTTAAACTGAACTTCTTCAATATGACTACGATAGAAGTCCCACTCTTCTGACGAGAAGTTTGCTAGTCTGAAGATTGCCTCTTTCACAATTTCTATTTTTTGGGGATTTACTATCATCTCATTACATCTAATAGTGGGTTAATTACGGAATTCTTAGTCCTCAGGATAAGGAATATACACAAAACTAGCAAAATCATTGTCAAAGACAAACAAACAGCAAAACTCATCAGGGTCTTTGTAACTGCTTTCAAAAACCTCCGCATTTTCTGCAGAAATAATACCTCTTTGCATAAACTCCTCTGCTACTGTGGCATTATAATTCCAAGTATTCCCATTCATTTCGTTGATACCAATCAATTTTGAACCAACAGGCACAACAGTACGAGAAACTGCGAAAATAGGATATTTGGAAAAACCTCTAGTCCTAATTTGATAAGAAGCCTCCTTAACAAATTCTGCCACTAAGGCGAAGTCTGTTGAAATAATGCCCAAGTACTTTCCATTCAAATCAGGAGAGTTGGGGGCATTGGATATAGCTTGATAATCTTCAATCATTTTATTTAAAATTTTACTTTTCAAAAATTAATGCCTCTGGGAGCATTAGTAAAAAAGGAATTGATTTTTCATAATCTAAGCCCTCATAATAAATACCTAACCTTGCAAGATTCTTATAGTAAGTATTTACGTTTTTGTAATAATACTTTTCGGACTGAATAAACCATGCACTTCTCCCGAATTTTTCAGCTAAAAACCACTTTTCTAATAATCGAGCTAGTCGTCCATTACCATCACTAAAAGGGTGAATATTTACAAATACCAGATGGATAAAGGAAGCGTAATAAAATACCTCTTCAACTGGCATTGGTTCTTGCAATAATTCATCTATTTCAGTCCAAAAAGCTTCAAATTCTTTCTCTATTAGTCCAAGTGAAGCTGCCTCATACTGAATTCTACCCGTTTTATGCTCCATAACAAGCATTTCGGTTTTCCGTAGCGTACCTCTTAGCCTTTCAGGAAGTAAATGAGCTGATATCAGCTTATGCGCCTCTAAGAAATTGGCGTACGTTAAGGGATAATCTTGAGCAAACAGGTATGCATTATATAAATCATTAGGCTTTTCTGTTAGCTCAGGAAGATATTCAATTTGTAAAAGTTTGTGCTTCACAAAACTATCAATCTCAAGCTGTTCACCTTCTATCTTAGAAGAAGACATTACTGAAACAGAAGTGTAAAACGTGAAGCTATGAGGTTCTAAACGTATTTGCTCTACCTCTGAAAATTCATTTTGAATATCGAGATCTAACAATGATTTCCAAGTCTTCAGATATCTTGAGGTAATCAATTTGCTCATCGATATGATTTAGTTTTATTTAGAACCTAGCAGCCGCCAACAAACTTAAGTCTTTGTACGCTATTCCTAGTTTTTTTGCTATTTGAGCATTTGTCAAGCTTCCTTTATAACTATAAACCCCTTTCATAAAGGCTTTGTTGGCAAAAATTGCTTCTTCTATTCCACCTGTTTTTCCTGTTTTAAGCAAAAATGAGGTAAAAATATTACTCAAAGCCTGAGTAGCAGTATGTGCCACGCGCGAAGGAATATTAGGCACACAATAATGAATTACATCATATTTACGATAAGTAGGGTTAGCTAAATCTGTCAACTCAGAAGTTTCAAAACAGCCCCCTTGGTCGATACAAACGTCGATTAATACCGAGTCTGGTTTCATTCTAGAAACCATTTCTTCAGTAATAATACAAGGCGTAAAGCCATTTTCAGCACGCAATGCCCCTATCACAACGTCCGCTTGAATAATTGCTTCTGGCAAAACATGAGAATCAATAATACAAGTATAAACATGCTGACCAATGGCATGTTTGAGACGCTGAAGTTTGTAGATATCTTTATCAAAAATCTTTACATCAGCTCCTAGACTAATCGCTGTTCGAGCGGCAAATTCAGAAACGGTACCAGCACCCAGAAAAACCACTTTCGTCGGTGGTACTCCTGTTATTCCTCCCAAAATTACCCCCATACCATTATTGGCACTGCTCAAACATTCAGCAGCAATCAACATAACGGTACTTCCAGCAATTTCGGACATCGCACGAATTAAAGGCAAACCGCCAGCATTGTCTTCAATAAACTCATATGCCAAAGCTGTTACCTTCTTACGGTTAAGTTTCTCAAAATACTCTTTGGTAGATTTTTGCATATTGAGTGCCGAAATCAAAGTAGCTCCATGTTTCAGGTATTCGAGTTCTTCTTCCGTAAGTGGCTGAATTTTTACAATCACATCGGCTTTGTAGAGCTCCTCTTTCGAATAGGCGATTTGAGCACCAGCTTCGGAGTACTGAGAGTCTTTGAATTTGGCACCTTCGCCTGCGCCAGTCTCAATCAACACTTGATGACCATTTTTTACCAAAAGCGATACAGCATCGGGGGTTAAGGAAACACGTTTTTCGTGTAGGATAATTTCCTTTGGTAAGCCGATGAACAAGCTTTTAGCATTTTGCTTGGTCCACAACAACGCTTCTTGAGGCATCAAAGCCGTTTGAGTAAGTCCTGTTTGGGCGAGTATTTCTTTAAATCCAGATTGTTTAGCCATTGCTTTATTCAACACAAGATTGGGTTAGTATAGCACGAAAATAAAGTGTTGCTTTACCTTTCCAAAATTCTATCGTGAAGGTTTACTAATTTTTTTTCAAAATAATAAGGCGACTTCCATCAGTTTGCACTGAAATTTCAATGCTTAAATAATTCAAGGGCCACAAATTTTCAATTTTTGAAGGCCATTCAACAAAGCAATAATTACCCGAATCAAAATATTCCTCCACACCCATATCCATAGCTTCTACCTCGTTTTTTAAACGATAAAAGTCAAAATGATAGAGCGTTTCTTTGGTTTCGGTAATATACTCATTGACAATTGAGAACGTAGGGCTTTGTACATGATTGGTAACTCCCCAATTGGCACACAGCGCCTTGATAAGCGTAGTTTTACCAGCTCCCATCTGTCCTTCAAATAACCAAACTAACTCACTTTTGCCAAATTCCGCAATTTGAGCAGCTACTTCTGGTAATTGTTCCAGACTTTGATATTGAATTTGTTTTTCCATTTCCAAAATTAAATCTACTATTTCAGCTATTTAGTGATTTGTAAATGAGTGATTTAGTATTTTTTTCACTATTCGCCATCCCGCCTTTGTTGGAGTTTTTTCCAACAAACTTGCGTCATTGTTGGAATTTCAGCCTTTGTTGGAAATTTCTCCAACAAACTTGCGTTAGCAACAGCCAAACCCTATCCTCATGACTCGTTGAGTTGCTGACGCTTGAGTCGTTGGAAATAACTCCAACGATGGCAAAATTCACAACTCACTAATTCACTATTATATATCCCCCAACTGTGGGCGTAATAAAATTTCTTCTAAAACTGTGCTGGCTGGCATTTTGTGTGCCGTCCAGATTACTTCTGCAACATCTTCAGAACGCATAAAACGCTCCGTTGGCAAATCGACACCTGCCCATGAATTGGTCAAGGTCGCTCCTGGAAGAATACTTGTAACACGTACATTAAAAGGTTTTAGCTCTTCACGCAATACCTTACTCATACCCAAAAGTGCAAACTTTGAAATACAATAAGAGCCTCCATTGGTATAGGCAGTAATACTTGCGGTAGAACAAATATTGAAAATATGTCCTGAACGCATTTCAATCATCTTATTAACAAACTGTCTTGTTAGATGATAGGCGCTGTAAACATTAGTTTCAATCATGGCTTCAAGCGTCCCTTCTTCCTCATTATGAATTTGACCTGGGATAAAGAAGCCTGTATTATTTACCAAAATATCTACGCTTGCAGTATGTTGACGAACAAAATCCGCAAAAGCTAAAACCTCGCTACGTTGTGATAAATCAGCCTTAAAAAAATGAACATTTGATATTCCTTTTAAAGACTCATCCTCTGAACGAGCACAAGTAAATACCTGATATTGTTCTTGGGCAAACTTGTCAACAATAGCTCTTCCGATACCTTTTGTTCCGCCGGTTACGATAATCGATTTCATAAATGATTGTTTATAGCATGTATATTCAATAATACCTTCGCTTGAATTACTTTCTTATTTCTCTCAACAACATCTGTCATAAAAACTCTGTTCCCTTCGCCGATTTTTCTTGTAAGGTTTGTTATCTTTGAGGGCACAGCTTGCTAAAGTTGTCATAGCTACAAAAAACGTAGCAACGAAGTTACTAACTTATAACGCTTAACAGAAAACGAAGTGACAAGAATAGGTAGATATTTCATTTTCATGGGGAATTTATTTAAAAATCCTGAAAAATTTAAGGTTTATTTTGATTTGGTATTTGAGGAGGCTTATGAAATTGGAATTAATTCTCTACTCATTGTTTCAATTGTTTCATCCTTTATTGGAGCTGTAACCTGTGTGCAAACGGCGGCCAACCTTTCAAATCCATTCGTACCAAAATACATTATTAGTTTGATTGTACGAGATTCCACGATTTTGGAACTCGCACCTACGATTACGGCCATTGTTTTGGCAGGAAAAGTGGGTTCGCATATTGCCAGTCAATTAGGTACCATGCAAATTACTGAGCAGATTGATGCCTTGGAAGTAATGGGTATTAATTCTACTTCTTATTTGGTTTTACCAAAAATCATTGGTGCCATTATTACTTTCCCGATGTTGGTCGCCTTAGCAGGATTTCTCTCTATTTATGGAGGCTATTTAGCAGGTTGGCTTTCTGGTGCTATTTCGCCGTCGGAGTATATTCAAGGCTTACGCTTTGACTTTCATCCTATCTATGTACCATTTGCCATTATCAAGTCGGTGGTTTTTGCCTTTTTGATTGCCTCTATCTCTGCCTTTCAAGGATATTTTACCAAAGGGGGAGCGCTAGAAGTGGGTCAGTCATCTACCAAAGCCGTGACGAATAGCTGTATCGCTGTATTAGTAGCAGATTATTTACTTGCGCAATTATTAGTAGGAGGTTGAGATAGTCATCCTTTTGTAAGTATCAAAAAAGCGGTCGAAAAACAAGTTTCGACCGCTTTTTTCATAATGAATAATAGTGCAAAATTAAATCCAACTGGCTACTGGACAAGACGAGTAAGTGGCATTCAGATGTTTAGACTTCATCACTCAATTTTATTAATACAGTTTTAAACTGTTTAAAAAAGTAAGTCCAAGACTAAATCTTGAACTAGAGACTTCAATTTTGTCTAGCAATCAGAAAATTCAACCAAATAGCAAGACCCTTCACTGTACATCTATTAATTAAATCAAAAACTCAGCACTCAAAATTCATCACTCACAATTACAAAAACTCTTCTAATTCGCCTAATCCCTGACGAATCACTTCAAAATCATCAGAAGTTGCATCCACAATAGTCGAAGGAATATTATTCCCAAATCCTCCATCAATTACGATATCAACCACATTTTGAAATTTTTCAAAAATTAATTCTGGGTCCGTTGAATATTCCACAATATCGTCTTCGTCACGTATCGAAGTTGTGATAATGGGATTCCCTAATTCTTTGACAATCAATCGTGTTATTTCATTATCTGGGACACGAACTCCCACGGTTTTCTTCCCTTGAGCTAATACTTTAGGCACTTTGTTGTTTCCATCTAACACAAAAGTGAACGGCCCAGGTAAAGCTTTTTTCATGAGCTTAAAAGCGGCATTCGATACTTTTGCGTAGTCCGAAATATGACTCAAATCATAACAGATAAAAGAGAAGTTGTTTTTGTTGGGCTTTATTCCTTTGATTTGACAAATACGTTCAACAGCACGGGTATTATGAATATCACATCCCATTCCATACACCGTATCGGTAGGATAAATAATTACGCCACCGTCTTTCAGGCACGAAATAATCTGATCGATTTTTCGCATATCTGTACCTTTTTCGTACAGCTTTATAAACTCTGCCATGGTACCTCCTTCTTAAAAAATGTTCTGTGGATTGCGACTTAATTGATATAACAAGGTGAGAACTTGGGGTCAAAAAACAAAATAGAAGTACTTTTTTTTCAAAAAAGCTTCTATTTATTAGAAATAATAAAAATTTGGCACGATTATGGCGGAAAATTGATTATCAATGCTAAAAAGTAGGAATACTTCATTGATTTTTATGGGTTAGGGTACAAAAAGCCGTGCTTACTTTGAGTGCGGCTTTTTCAATTTTCAACCGACAAAAACTCCTCTTCGCTATCAGGTGGCACATTTATCGCATGGTCGATACTCGCATTTATCTCAAATCCCAGAATCAATACCAACGCAATCAGGTAAAGCCAAACCATCAAGGCAATAAAGGTACCAATTGTTCCGTAAAGCCTGTTGTAAGATGCAAAATTAGAAAGATAATACGAAAATCCGTTTGTTATAATAATCGTCAAAATAGAGGCTGTTATGGAACCTACGTTTATAAACTTCCATTTTTTGTGTACAGAAGGCCCCCAATAATATACAATAGAAATAACCAGAAAAAACAGCGTAAAAATCACAAAATAGGTCAATGCCTGTAAGAGATAGAACGTAAAACTGGGATTAATCATCCCCCCTTCAAAAAGCATATCCACTAAAAGTCTTCCTACAATCAATACTACAATCGACACGAACAAAACCATTGTCAGCAAGAAATTCATCATCACGGCAATCAATCTGGCTTTGACAAAACCTCGCTTTTCTTGTGTTGTTAAGGTCAGATTAAAGGCTCGCATCAATGCCATTGTTCCGCTAGTAGAAGCGTACAAAGCAAAGAAAAAACCGAGCGATAAAACGCCTCCTCGTGGCTTGCTGATAATTTCGACAATGGTACGCTTGGCTTCGCCATAAATCCCCGCAGGCATTACGTCTGAAAGTAAATTAAGAATTCTTTCGTCTAGATTCTCAACAGGGATGTAGGGAATTAAAGAAAAAAGAAAAATCAAGGTAGGAAAAACCGCCAAAGTAAAATTATACGCCACCGCTGCTGCACGCACGTCTATATCGAACTGAATGATTTTTTGAATCAATATTTTCAGGACGTAATAAACAGTTGCAGTTGTGTTTTTTAAGCGTGTTGTTTGTAAAAAATAGATTACGAGGGAATATAATTTGGTATTTCTTAGTCGTTTGAGCATTCCAGTATCTTTTACTTTCCTTCAAAAAATCTTTAGTTTAGCCCGCAAAATAAGGTTGTAGTAATTGTGTTAGTTCTTTGGGGGCTTTTGTCAAGCGATTAGTTTCACGGTTTACAAAAACCAAGATTGTTTCGCCTGTATGTACTAATTTACCTTCCGTGTTGAATATTTCATAATTGAAAACCACACGTGCCGATGGCATTGTTTGCAAACTGGTCTTAATAGTCAGCAATTCGTCATAAAGTGCTGGAGCGATGTACTTAGACTTGTTTTCATATACTGGCATCATGACACCAGAATCTTCCATTTCTTTATAACTGAACCCTAAACTTCTCAGTGCTTCTACCCTACCAATTTCATACAATCGGGCATAGTTGCCATAATATACATAGCCCATTTGGTCGGTATCGGCATAGCGAACTCGGTAGCTGAATTCGTGAATATACATAAGAATTACGAAATTTTGAGGGAATTGGATGCTTTGATTTAGTACAAAAGCACAAAGACTACAAAGTTGCCACATAGGTCATACTTTATAGTCTTTGAATTTTTGAGTATTATTTTTTTGTGCTATGAATATTGAGTTTATTCAAGGCATCTTGGTAAATACGAGCGTTATTCAAATGATCTTCGAAGCTTTCAGCAAAATTGTGATAACCCGAAAAATCTTCTTTTGCACAGAAATACATGTATTTGTGATGTTCATAATTCAGAACAGCATCAATAGATTTCAAATCTGGTAAGTTGATTGGACCTGGAGGCAAGCCAATTACCTTATAGGTATTATAGGGCGATTTGATGCTTGTCAAGGTACTATTTACACGCTTAATCGTAAAATCTTGGTGTGCAAAAACTACCGTTGGATCGGCCTGTAAAGGCATTTTAGCATTCAAACGATTCATATATACCCCTGCAACTCTTGGTTTTTCGTCAGGTTTCTTGGTTTCGGCCTCTACAATTGATGCCATAATTTGCGCCTGAATTGGATTCAAACCAATAGCCGCTGCTTTCTGTTTACGTTCTTCTGTCCAGAATTTTTTGTACCATCCGTGCATGATGTCAAAAAACTCATTGGGAGTAACTGTCCAATAAACCTCGTAGGTATTAGGCAAAAACATACACATAATGGTCTCATTTGTAAAACCATATTTACGAGCGATTGTGCTATCATTCAGCATTTTGGCAAAAGTCAGTGAATCAAATTGGAAACGATTACCAATTTTATGCACCAAATCTTTCTTCAAACGAATATTATTGAAAGTCAAGCGAATAGCATCTTGGCGACCTGAACGAAGTTTTTTCAACAATTCATAATTACCCATTTCAGCCGTAATCATATAACGACCTTCATGAACATTATCATGAAACTTGAGTAGTTTTGCTAAAAACTTAAACGAAAGCTCATCTCTTACAATTTTGTGAGCATTCAAGGAGTCCCATACGGTTTCGAATGTTGCTCCTTTAGGAATCAACAAAGCAAATCCTTTCTTTTCATCTACCTGATAATTAGGCGTTTTGGCAATTTGCCAAACATAATAAGAGAACATCGCCGTAAATAAAGCAACTGTAATAATCAGATAGCGAATGAGTTTGTTATTCTTTTGCATTTTTGATTTGATAAGCTATTTATCGAGTTAATCTTGAGATTGCTTTTAAAATTTTATACCAAAGCGTGTTGCCAAGGCATTTAGGTCATTAACAACTGGCTCCAATAAATTAATTCCATTGGCTTTACGTTCAGCTTCTAATTCGCGCTCTGGATCGCCTGGGATAATTACATTTTTCCCTTCTACGGCAGGTGCTGCCTTAAAACGATTAATCCATTTGTCCATATCAGCTTTGAACTCGTCAGCAGGACGGAAACCATCAATTCGCATAGCACCTAGGAAGTGTCCAGTACCTTTTCCTACTTGTTCACCTGCAGACATAAATCCAGCTGTAGCAAAAGGTGGAACCCAAGGACCAAAATTTGCACCAGAGAGTACCCCTGAGAAAATATCTACAATCGCACCTAAGCCATATCCTTTGTGAGATCCGTGCTCTCGGTCGCCACCTAAAGGCAACAAAGCACCTCCATTTTTCACAGCATTGGCGTCGTCAGTCGGATTACCATCCTTATCTTGTACCCATCCAAGTGGAGCAGGCGCACCTTTACGTTGTAAAATTTCCATTTTACCATATGCCACTGCCGTAGTTGCAAAGTCAGCAACAAATGGAGGATTTTCAGCCGCAGGAACTGCCACAGCAATCGGATTGGTACCCAATAATTTCTCTTTAGAAAACGTTGGTGTAACTAAAGGAGCGGCATTAGTCATAGCCCAACCAATCATATCTTTATGCAAAGCTTTCATCGCATGATAACCTGCAATACCAAAGTGGTTGGAATTTTGAACCGAAATCCAGCCAGAACCCACTTTGTCGGCTTTTTCCATCGCAATTTCCATTGCTTTTGGTGCAACCACCAAACCCAGTCCTTTGTCACCATCTATAACGGCAGTTGAAGGGGTTTCGTGTATGATTTTAATAATCGGCTTAGGATTGAGTCGACCGTTATCATACAAACGCACGTAGCCGCCTAAGCGAGCGATCCCATGAGAATCAACTCCTCTCAAATCAGCGGAAATCAATACTTGAGACGCCAAAAGGGCATCTTCCTCGCTACATCCAATCGACAGAAAAACCTGTTGGATAAATTCTTGTAATTTTGTATATTGAAAATTCATTATCTAAAACTTTGACTATTCCTTTTGAGATTTCTGTCGCAAAATTACAAATAAATGTTCGTTGAATGACTCTATTTTGAAAAATCACTATTATTAGCCATCATCCTTATTTTGAAGACCTTGAAAAATATTTTGGCAAAATTCTTGCAAAAAACTTTAAAGACGGCACTTTTCACTCTCTTTTTTTGTACTTGTTACAGCATTCTGGCACAAAAAAACAAGTCACAAAAATTACGTCCCATCAACAAACCCGACACGCTTTCATTAAGTGTGGAAGAGAATCTTAGAATTAAAATTAGACGTGATATTAAACATCATACCAAACAGGTAGACGATGAACTTATTCACGAATATCGTTCAATAGCCATTCGTGTTTATAATCCGTGGTTGAAGACTTTAAACATTGTGGTCGGTGAAACTATACCAAACATAAAGGACACTGATCTTATCTTCGAAATGGAAGAAAATTCTGATGCTACTGTTGATTACAATCGAAATAAACTTTTTTGGGATTTTGCACTCAAACCCAAAGAGGCCAAAACAATCGTACTAAGTTATCGAGTTCATTATCCAAAAGGCAAAACCATAATAGATATAAAAAATGTCTTTCAGATTCAAACGTATAAGCGCAAAGCTTTTTAGTTATTTTGTACAAGGGCTACTTTTACTAGCGCCAGTTTATATTACAGGCTACATTATTTTCAACTTACTTTCTTCTCTTGACGAACATTTTTACTTTCATTTTAGAGGCACAGGGCTTGTCGTTCTTTTAGCGATCATCATGGTCGTGGGATTTTTGGGTTCCTCTTTTTTGGCGGTGCCTGTTCTCAAGATTTTTGAAGAAGGACTTTCCAGATTGCCCCTCGTCGGACTCATTTATTTCTCACTCAAAGACCTAGTTGAGGCTTTTGTAGGAGATAAAAAGAAATTTAATCAGCCTGTTCTTTTTACCATTAATAAAGAAAATGGCATCAAAAAAATTGGTTTTATCACCCAAAGCGACCTAAGTTTTTTATCGCTCGATGGCGATGTGATGGTGTACTGTCCACATTCCTATGCGTTTTCTGGTGAGATGATGATAGTGCCCAAAAGCAGTATCATTCATTTGGATATACCATCGTCGGACGCTATGAAAATGATTATTTCAGGTGGCGTATCTCTTACTCAAGACAAGTAAGATTGTATTCATTAATCTTCTTTTTTACAAAAAATATTCGATACAGTTCATGTATCTTAAAACGAGCTTAGAATACACGAATGACTTAAATATAATACGCACATTTGAGTAGTTTAGCGTTTTAATTCTTTTTAACCTAAAGCAACAATAATTCCAATCAATTTTATGGATTTCATTCAAAACTTACACTGGAGCGTCTGGATTGTGATACCGATTGTGGGACTGGCAATCCGTGATATTCTACAGAAAAGGCACACTATCCAACACAATTTCCCTGTGATTGGGCATATCCGTTACATGCTCGAAAAAATTGGCCCTGAATTACGCCAATATATCGTGGCCAACAATCGTGAAGAATTGCCTTTTAATAGAGGAGAAAGAGCCTGGGTATATGCTTCTTCCAAAAAAGAAAATAACCTACAAGGTTTTGGTTCAGATCAAGACTTTAATGCAGTAGGATATATCTTTATCAAACACGCTATGTTGGGATTAAAGCTTCCCAAAGAGCATCCCAATTTGAAAGACCCAAGCGCCGTACCTTGTGCCAAAACTATTGGTGAATATCACAATCGTAAGCGTCCCTACAAACCCTATTCGATAGTAAATATATCGGGTATGAGTTACGGGTCACTTTCAGCCAAAGCCATTGAGTCATTAAATAAGGGTGCCATCAAGTTTGGATGCTATCACAATACAGGTGAAGGTTCATTATCACCTTATCATAAGTTTGGTGCGGATGTCGTGGTAAATATCGGTACAGCTTATTTTGGTGTACGTGATGATGAGGGAAATTTCTCGATGGAAAAACTCATCAAAATGACACAAGATAATCCTTTTATTCGTGCACTGGAACTCAAACTTTCTCAGGGAGCCAAACCTGGCAAAGGTGGCGTTTTACCAGCCTCCAAAATCACCCAAGAGATTGCAGCAATACGTCATATTCCGATGGGAAAAGATGTTATTTCACCAGCATATCACTCTGCTTTTTCTACCATTCCTGAAATGGTGGAGTTTATTGAGCAAATGGCCCATAATACAGGCTTGCCTGTAGGTATAAAATCGGCAGTAGGTAAGTTAGAAATGTGGGAGGAGCTAGCACAATATATGGTAAAAACAGGCAAAGGCCCTGACTTTATTACTGTAGATGGTGGTGAGGGTGGTACTGGTGCAGCACCACACGCTTTTGCAGACCACGTGTCTTTGCCGTTTACTTTTGCTTTCAGCAAGATTTATAAAATATTCCAACGCTATGGATTAGCCGATAAGATTGTATTTATCGGTTCTGGAAAATTAGGATTTCCAGAAAAAGCCATGATGGCATTTGCAATGGGTTGCGATTTGATTAATGTTGGTCGTGAGGCTATGATGTCGATTGGTTGTATTCAAGCACAAGTTTGCCATACCAACCGCTGTCCAACGGGTATTGCCACCTCGAGCAAATGGCTACAAGGAGGCATTGACCCAGCGCTAAAGAGTGAGCGTCTTTATAATTATATGAAAACACTCAACAAAGAAATGCTCGAAATTGCGCATGCTTGCGGTTATGAGCATCCTTCGCAAATGACCATGAAAGATGTGGACATGGCCATGGGCGACAATAACAAAACACAGTCACTAGCGACTACATTTGGATATGACAAAACAGCCGTTCCCTTCAAAGGCGTATCCAACTTATTACAATCGCCCTATCTTGGCGGAAACAAAGCTACAAAATAAGCATTTTCACGCAGTTGGGAGCTTCCTTCCAACTGCGTCCCTCACTCATCACTTCCTATACTTCCTTATCACAAAAAAATTGAATTTTTTGACATTTTTTACGTATTTTACACTTTCATTGAGTTTTTTCATCACTGAATAAACTTCCCTTTTATTACGCCTTTCCAAATTAGTAACACACGCTTTGTATTTAAAACCAGTAAAAAAAATTTATGTACACCCACATTAGAAAAGTAGTTTCACAATTCGTTTCGGAATTTACGAAGGAGGAGTTAGATTTAATTGAAAAGAATTTTTATCCAAAGAAACTAGGCAAGAATGAACATCTATTACAAGTTGGAGATGTGGCAAAGGAGGTGTTTTTCATTAATAAGGGTATCATGAGAAACTATGTCCCAGTTGTAAACAAGGGACAAATCACAAATTATTTTGCAGAGGAAAGCATGTTTAACACTTCGGCTGTGAGCTTTTTTTCACAACAACCCTCATACGAAGCTGTACAAGCAATTGAACCCTGCGAAGGTCTTGCTATTCAGTATGAAGATTTACAAAAGTTGTATGACCGTTTTCACAATTGGGAAAGATTGGGCCGGTTATTTTTACAGGCTATTCTGATGCAGCAAGATTTACGTTTGCGATGGTTTATCGAGAAATCCGCTAATGAAAGGTACGAGGCTTTTTTGCAAACCTACCCTCATTTGATGCAGCGTATTCCACAATACCACATTGCCTCATATTTGGGTATTACTCCAGAATCCTTGAGTAGATTGCGTTCAAGAAGTCATAAAATTTCAGCGGATAAAATATGAGGCAATTCTTCAGAAATTAACAAACTCTTCTACACTTAAACGGTTTTTGACCGCACTCTTCTTGTAAAAGTGCGGTCTATTTTTTTAAAAGGATTGAACTAAAATATTTCCTTAAGAATTAAAAGAGCATAAGTCTCAGCAAAACTTCATAAACCTTGAAAAAAATCGTTGCTATTGTTGGCAGTGCCAGCGCCAACTCTTCCAATTTGGCTATCGTCAAGTATCTAGAATCTTTATCTTCAAGTGAAATTGACTTTGAGATTATTGATGACCTAAAACACTATCCCCACTTTGCTCCTGAACTTTCTGTCGAAAATACACCAGTCGAAATAGTCCAGTTTCGAGCGAGTATCGCAAAGGCAGACGGGATTATTATTTGTACTCCCGAATATGTGTTTTCGATTCCAAGTGGTTTAAAAAATCTATTAGAATGGTCGGTATCTACTGTTATTTTTTCCGATAAACCTGTTGGATTAATTACCGCCTCCGCCAATGGAACCAAGGGCCATGAAGAGCTTCAATTAATTTTAAGAACATTAGGAGCATCACTTCATGACAACACTCAGTTGTTGATTCAAGGAGTAAAAGGAAAAATAACGCCAGAAGGAATCATAACGCATCAGGAGACGAAGAGTTTATTGGAAGAGTTTTATGAAAATTTTCTTAATGCCTAATTAGCATACACCGCGTTATCCATCAAGTCCACAATTTCCACTATCTTTGTGATATGTTATCTATTAATAATTTATCATTCTACTTCGGGAGTCGCCCGATGTATTATGAAGCCAACTTACACATCAAACCTAAAGATAAAATCGGTTTGATTGGGGCTAACGGAACAGGGAAATCAACTCTTTTGCGCCTTATCTCAGGCGAATATCAGCCAGACGGTGGAAACATCTCAAAGTCAGGCAATTGCACTATCGGATTTTTGAATCAAGACTTACTCTCTTATCAGTCCGACGAATCTATTCTCTCGGTAGCTATGCAGGCTTTCGAGCGTCAGAATTTCCTGCAAAAAGAAATCGACCGTATCCTGCACAAAATGGAAACGAATTACGAGGATACTGATGTCGATAAATTAGCTAGAGTACAAGATGAATTTGATGCCTTGGGTGGATATACCATGCAATCTGAAGCTGAGGCGATTCTGGAAGGTTTAGGGTTTACTACCGCCGATTTGAGTCAACCGCTTCGTACCTTCTCTGGAGGCTGGCGTATGCGTGTGATGCTTGCCAAATTACTCTTGCAACGACCGTCTTTATTGATGCTCGATGAACCTACCAACCACCTTGACTTACCATCGATTGAGTGGGTAGAAAACTATATCAATAATTATGAAGGAGCTATCATCGTAGTATCTCACGACCGTTATTTCTTGGATAATACCGTGAATACGATTGTGGAAGTCACTGGTTCTAAACTGATCCAATATTCTGGAAACTATACATTTTACGTGGAAGAAAAAGCCATGAGAAATGAAATCCAGAAGGGTGCTTACGAAAATCAGCAGGCAATGATTCGTCAGACTGAACGTTTTATTGAGCGTTTCAAGTCTAAAGCCACCAAAGCTCGTCAGGTACAATCACGTGTGAAATCATTAGCGCGTTTGGATGTGATTGATGATGTGATTGATGAAGCTGCAAAAGTGAATTTCAAATTCAATTTTGGTACTCAGCCGGGGCGTTTTATCATGAATCTGGAAGATGTAAGTAAAGCTTATGGTTCTAAGCGTATTTTGAGTGGTGCGAATGCTGTAATCGAACGAGGCGACAAAATTGCGCTAATTGGTGCCAACGGAAAGGGAAAATCAACCGTTTTAAGAATCATTGCTGGTACCGAAACCCTTGATGGCGAACGTAAGCTTGGTCATAATGTAATCGACTCCTTCTTTGCACAACACCAACTTGAAAGTTTGGATGTCAATAACACACTTTTGGATGAACTAAAGATGGCAGGGACTGCCAAGCTTGAAACAGAATTGAGAAGTGTTTTGGGCTGTTTCCTATTCACAGGTGAAGATGTATTCAAGCGTATCAAAGTACTTTCAGGAGGTGAGAAATCAAGAGTAGCATTGGCAAAAGTTCTTATTTCTGAAGCTAACTTTTTATTGCTGGATGAACCTACCAACCACCTCGATATGATGTCGGTGAATATCCTAATTCAGGCATTACAACAATACGAAGGTAGCTATGTAGTAGTTTCTCACGACCGTTTCTTTGTTTCCGAAATTGCCAATAAAATCTGGTATATCGAAGATGAACAAATCAAGGAATATCCTGGAACTTACGATGAATACGAAATCTGGCAAGCCGAGCGCCAAGCCAATGCCGCACCTTCACCAGTAGAGAAAAAAGTAGAGGCTCCTAAGGTCGAAGTGAAAACTCAAGTAAGTGATTTTGCTAAAAAAGAAGCTCAAAAACAAATCAAAAAGCTAAATCAAAAAGTAAGCGATATGGAAGATAAAATTTCGAAATTAGAGGAAAAGAAAACTGATTTAGAGCATCAATTAGGCGACCCTGCAATTTATAATGATAATGCAGCGTTAGCCAAAGCAAATGCTTCATATCAAGAGGTTCAGCAAAATCTAGCACAAGCCAATCAAGATTGGGAATCAGCGATGATTGAACTAGAAGAAGTGGAAGCGAGCATAAACTAATGAATGATTGAGTGGTTGGGTGAATTGATTCGAAACAGTCGCTCAATCATAAGCAGAACTGCATCAAGGATTTTAAGAATCATCTATTTCGGATATTAGATATTGGATTTCGGAAGTGTAACTTACTTTATTTTGTAAAAAACATTGGTATTTCATTTCCGAAATCAGAAATCCCAAATCCGAAATTGTTTAATAATTCGCGTACGCTACTAAATTTACCAATACTCCGTTTATCTATGTCCAATATGATCTTATCTATGAAGCCTGTTTTTGGTAAAAACTTACTAAAAACAGGCTTATTGCTTTTAATAAGTTTTGCGGTATTTGCTCAAAAAGGCAAAACGTTGATTTATGATAATCAGATTTATGAGCCTTATATCAAAACGCCGCTCCTCTACCCTCTTGACGGTACAAATAACGTACAGGCAACCTTGAATCCGCCCGTAATTGGTCTTAACAATAATCAAAATCTTAAACTAGAATTTGATTGTTTGAACCCAGCAGTGCAAAATTTTCGAGTTAAAATCTTTCATTGTAATGCCGACTGGCAACCATCATCACTGAATGAAATCGAATATCTTTCTGAATACAATGATATTCCGATTTATGATTACTACAACTCTTTTGCTACCAAAATCCAATATAATCACTTTAGTTTGGTATTGCCTAAAGTACGTGTTTCGGGCAATTTTATCGTGATGGTTTACAAAAATCGGAATGAGAAAGATATAGTTCTATCCAGAAGATTTCAAGTGTATGATAGTCGTGTAAGTGTAGGTGGAAAAATCGTCTTTTCGAATGTTCCCGACAAACGTCGTACGCACCAGCAGGTCAATTTTGCGATTAATTATTCAGGATACGAAATTCTTGATCCTAAGAATGACTTAAAAATAATTATTCGTCAAAACTTCCGAGACAATAAAACCATCAAAAATCTTCAGCCTTTTATGATTGATAATTTTAATAGAAAACTAGATTATCAGTTTTTTGATGGCGAAAATAGCATTGAAGGCATCAACGAATTTCGCTTATTTGACATTCGAAGTTCACAACAAAAGTTGGTTGGAATTTCGCATATTTCTTATGGAGATAGAGAAAATGTCTTTGAGCTTTTTACCGACAAGCCTCAAAACGGATTGGCATATGTAGACACGAAAGACTTTGATGGAATGTTTGTGATTGATAATTACGAAACCAATAGAGGTTCCACCGATGCAGACTATGTTCGGGTTAGTTTTCAGTTAAAAACTGATTCATTAATCAATAAAAAAGTATATATTTTGGGTGCATACAATGATTGGAAGCTCAATGAAAGCAACCAAATGCACTATGTCCCCGAAAGTAGCTCCTACGAAGCCTTTATTCAACTCAAACAAGGTATCTATAATTTTCAGTATATTACCGTAGACAATAAAGGAACTGTGAACGAACGTGATATTGAAGGTAGTCATTCACAAACTGAAAACTCGTACGAAATCTTTGTATATCACCAATCTATAGGTGGACGAGCAGATAGTTTGGTAGGATATTCGCTCATCAAATCAAGGTAAGAATTAGTACATAATTGCGATTTTTTAGTATAAAATTTTCTATCTCAAAACTCTACACTCAATCCGAATTAATATACTTTAGGCTATAAGCCGTTGGTGTTAGGTAAAAGCTCATACCAATCCATAAAAAATATTTTAACGAAAGCCAATAGCTGAAAGCTGAACGCCAAATACTTAAATTTTATAACCCATAGATCCAAAACCCATTATTTATTAAGTCCAAACTCAATCAATAATCATATCCGTCTTATGAAAAAACTTCTCATTATTTTAGGATTTGTTCCATTTTTCCAAAGTTGTATTAGCATGCAACCAAGCGGAGCATATGGAGGTACAGATAGTGGAAATAGTGGTGGCAATCAATATCCAACTCAAACACCAACACCCCAAAAGTCAAATACGAGTATCCGAATCAACAATGTTCGTCTGACCAATCAATATACCATTTTGGATATGAGCTTCAGAAACTCAGACCCAACTACACGCGACCCACAAACAGGTCGGGTGAGTACTATCCCAATTGCGATTAGTGCTGAGTCACGATTATTAGCTTCTAATGGCAGATCTTTTCGCTTTATCAAATCTGAAGGTATTACAATTGCTCCTCAAATGACACAGGTTTCGGCGCAGCAAGAAGTGAATTTTAGTGTTTATTATGAAAGACTAAACCCTGGGATTGAAATTTTTGACTTGTTTGAGTGCGAGGATAGCAATGGTACAGAATGTTGGAACTCGTACAATATTCGCGTGAGTAATCCTGCGACTTCACAGAATTATCCTCAACAACCCAACAATACCCAAACCTATCCCAATAATACTCCAACGTATCCGAATAACACACCTAGTTACCCTTCGAATACACCATCCATTCCAGCACCAAGTGGCTCAAATGATACCCCTACTAAAAAACCGAAATCTGGAAAAGTGGGTGAAGTAGACAATAGTACAAAACCAACTGAAGCTAATACCATTTTGGTGATGGGAATTGTACGTGATGCCAAAACGAAGAAAGCAGTGAGTGCAACTATTAATTTTGTCCAAACTAACACCAATAAAAAAGTAGACTCTACCCAAAGTTTTGTCAGCACAGGAATTTATCGCTCTAATCTAACTGCTAATCAATCCTTTGTGATTACTGCCTATGCGAGAGGTTATGCTACATTTACAGAAACTATTGATTTGAGTAAATTGGCGGTTAATGGCAAATTGAATAAAGATATTTACTTAAATCCACTGGCTGTAGGTGATAAAATCACCTTACAGAATATCAATTTCGAACTATCAAAATCAGATTTATTACCAGCCTCTTTTATAGAACTCGACAAGGTAGTAACCATGATGAAAGATTTTCCACAAATGGAAATCAGACTCGAAGGGCATACTGATGTCGTTGGTGACCCCGAAGCCAATCAGGAACTTTCGGAAGAAAGAGTTGAATCTTGTAAAAATTATTTGGTCAAAAAAGGAATAGCGCCAACTCGCATCCAAACGATTGGTTACGGTAGTTCAAAACCTATTATCAAAAGTGGAACTGAAGAGCAACGTAAAGTAAACAGACGTGTAGAAATGAGTGTATTGAAGATGTAAATCTGAGAAATTTCACTACTGAAGCTGTTTAAACTTTTGTAGAATTGCTTGCGTCAGCAATGAATTTATACTGTTTGAGCGAAGCGAGTTTATAAATTCTTGAATTTTTTGTTACTTTTTGTTTCAAGACAAAAAGTAAGGCTAAGAATGAATCCCAAAAACTGCTTTTTGAAAAGTTTATACAGCTTGACTAATAAAAAATGACGGCTTTTGAGAGTCGTCATTTTTTATTAGTCAATATTTTATACTCAGTAGCAGGAATTAAGATCTCTGCAGCAATTGCCTTCTAATTTTGAGTACTCAAATAACTGATTTACTATTAACTTTCTATTATCTACACGTTGAAACGGAAGTGCATAATGTCACCATCAGCAACTACATATTCTTTACCTTCTACGCTCATTTTACCCGCTTCTTTACAAGCAGCTTCAGACTTATATTGCTGATAATCAGTCAATTTAATTACCTCGGCACGAATAAAGCCACGTTCAAAGTCGGTGTGAATTACACCTGCTGCAGCAGGAGCTTTCCATCCTTTTTGGATAGTCCAAGCACGAACTTCTTTCACACCAGCGGTGAAATAAGTAATCAAGTTCAACAAAGCATAAGAAGCACGAATCAATTGAGAAAGACCCGATTCTTTCAAGCCATATTCTTCCAAGAACATTTGACGTTCGTCCAAATCCTCAATTTCAGAGATTTGAGACTCAACTGATGCACAAATAACAATAACTTGAGCATTTTCGTCAGCAACTGCTGCTTTCAATTCCTCCACGTATTCGTTTGTTCCAGATTGAATCGAAGTCTCATCAACGTTTGCTACATAAATAACAGGTTTGTCAGTCAACAAGAACAAATCACCGATAGCCTCTTCTTTCAAATCAGCGTCTATATCTTGAACCGTTCTTGCTGATTTACCCATTTCCAAAGTCGACTTGTATTGGCTCAAAGCCCCAACAATTTGTCTTGCTTTGGCATCACCAGCTTTGGCAGCACGTTCAAATTTTTGCAATTTTTTATCTACTGACTCAAGATCTTTCAATTGAAGCTCTAGGTCAATAATTTCTTTATCAGAAACTGGGCTAACACGACCCTCAACGTGTACGATATTGTCGTCGTTGAAACAACGCACTACGTGAATAATAGCATCAACCTCACGGATATTTGCCAAAAATTTGTTACCCAAACCAGCACCTTGAGAAGCACCCTTTACCAAACCTGCAATATCTACAAATTCGATTACTGTTGGCAACACACGTTGTGGGTTTACCAATTGCTCGAGAATTTGAAGACGTTCATCAGGAACAGTCACAACACCTACGTTGGGCTCGATGGTACAGAAAGGATAGTTGGCCGCTTCGGCTTTATTAGAAGAAATTGCACTAAACAAAGTAGATTTTCCGACGTTCGGCAAACCTACGATACCGCATTTTAAACCCATTGAAGTTTTGTTATTGATAGGGCCAAGCGAAACAAATTCATCTTGGCGTTTTAAATTCTTTGATTTTGGAGGTGCAAAGTTACATGAATATTCCTGTAACAACAAAAAGCCTCTGAAAAATCAGAGGCTAAGTCTTTTTAGAGAGCATACTAAGTAGAAAAGGTCAATAGTGTAGCAAGTACAGCGTCTTACATAGAGCTGCTCTCTTACGATTCATCATAGCTTGAGTACACTAGAATAAACTTGACCTAGCATTCAATTTTCTGCCTACTCCCACTTTAGTTCACTACCAAAACCTTCGTCTTCTTCACGGTTGAATTGTGAAAAATCTACATCTGGTAACAGTTCATGCTTCACATGATCAACGGCTTCTCTTAAGCCTTCCAAAAACTTATCGAAGTCCTCTTTGTACAAGAACATCTTGTGTTTTTCGTAAGCAAAGCCATCATCTTTTTGGTAGCGACGACTTTCAGTGATGGTAATGTAATAGTCGTTTGAGCGAGTTGATTTCACATCGAAGAAATACGTCCTTTTCCCCGCTCTAATGCGTTTTGAAAACAATTCTTCTCTTTCTCTTTCTTCCACTGTACTATTAAAATTTAGGGTTTATGGATTGGTAAAAGTAAAAATTTTATTGATTCTAACAAAAAAATCGAATAAAATAAAATTTGCATTTTGGACTTTTAAACTAAATATTTATCAATAAAAATATAACAAAACCAATAAATATTTTTATTTTGATTCCAAAAAGCATAGATTTGTAAATAGTGCCTTTTTCTAGTAATAACAAACTCTTTCTCGCACATTCATCAAGTATATACTAATCACTTACAATGAAGAAACAACACTTTGGAATTCTCAAGATTTCGTTGATTCTAACTGTAGCCTCCACTGCAAGTGCACAAAAACTAGGCGACGAATCGTATGGAATTGCCTCTTTTTATGCCAATAGCTTTTATAACAAGCCCACGTCTACTGGTGAGATTTTGAAAGAAAATCAATACACAGCAGCGCATATGACCCTGCCCTTCGGAACCATGTTGGAAGTAACCAATCTTGCCAACAAACGCTTCGTTATTGTACGTATCAACGATCGTGGACCTTACAAACCTGGTCGTATAATTGACCTCACTGAGAACCCAGCTAAGTGGCTCAAAATGAGAAAGGATGGTTTGACTAATGTAAGGCTGAAAGTTGTAGGTTTTGATGGAGATATCATGCTCGAATCATATGACTCTTTGCGCGTAGTTGCCACTCCTAGGTTAGAATCCAAATACTATCAAAAACCTATTTTACAGCATACTAAGTACTACCGTTTGCGAAAAAATTGGCATAAACGTAAATATCCTCATCTCAAAAAAAGGCGTTTGAAGGTAAACTCTTATCTACGAAAATTAGCCAGAAACAGGAAAGCTGAACAAAAAAATAAGCCAAAATAGTCGATACTCAAAATAGGAAGGTTCAGACATTTATCACAGTCTTTTAAACAATTTCGATAGCATTTTGTACGTTTAGCACTTGGCATTGAGGCGACAGTCTACTAATAAAACCTATCTTGACTTACAGGTTTTGGGGAGAATAAAAATTGTAAATTTTAAAGATAATGATTTTTGTCTTTATTAAACTTTTTTTAGAATTGGGGCGTTAAAGGATAATTCTTAACTTTTATCTTTTTTATGCAGCCTTTTAGACTTTTCTTGCAAAGACATATGCCAGACCAAGAAAGTTTGTAAATTGGCACAATATTAGACTACTGCCTTCTATACAACAAAATTATGGATTTAGCGAAAATCAGAGAATACGGAAATATTGAATTCTTGGCCAAACAAATGGTTGAGGGGTTTATTACAGGTCTACATAAGTCTCCATTTCATGGCTTTTCGGTAGAATTTGCCGAACATAGATTATACAATACTGGCGAAAGTACGCGACATATTGATTGGAAAGTTTATGCCAAAACCGACCGTATTTATACCAAGCGCTATGAAGAGGAAACTAATTTACGTTGCCATTTGCTCATAGATACCTCTTCCTCGATGTACTATCCTGCTCCTGGTTATGGCAAAATTACTTTTTCTATTATGGCTGCAGGGGCACTGGCATATATGCTTCAAAAACAAAAAGATGCTGTTAGCTTAACAACTTTTTCGGATAAAGTAGAGATTCAAACTCCTATAAAATCAACACCAACGCATATCCACAAGATACTTTTGGATTTACAGGAGTTGATGCAAAAGCCTGACGCTTCAAAAAGTACAGGAGTCGCCTCTGTGATTCATGAAATTGCAGAGAAAATCCATCGTCGTTCTCTGGTAATCTTGTTTAGTGATATGTTTGACAATATTACCGAATCAGAAAAGCTGTTTTCAGCGCTACAACACCTCAAACATAATATGCATGAGGTATTGATTTTTCATGTTACGGACAAAAAAACCGAGTCCGATTTCGCTTTTGAAGATCGTCCTTATGAGTTTATTGACTTAGAAACAAACGAAAAGATTAAGCTGAATCCCGCACAAGTAAAAGATGATTATCAAAGAGTATTACAAAGTTTTTATCATGACTTAAAGCTTCGTTGTGGGCAATATAAAATTGATTTTATTGAAGCGGATATAGCTCAGGGCTTTGAGCAAATCCTTTCAGCATATTTGGTTAAACGAGCCAAAATGAGGTAAAAATAGGAATCATTCTTAATTGAGTGAATGAGTGATTCTTTTATCAATCTGTATTCTAGCTGTAGAGAAGCAATGTTTTGCATCTTAGACCTAATTGGTTATAACATAGAAATATCAAAAAAGCGGTCAGAAAACAGTTTTCGATCGCTTTTTTTGATAAAAATTTGGAGAATAATCTAAATTCAAAAATTCGGTATAATTCATATTCACTTTCCTAAGTATCTCACTACAATTTGTTCCATATCTTCAATCGCTAGATTTCCTTTGCCGACAATTCTTTTCTCTTTATCCAAAATATAAATTGTTGGAGTATATTGAGCATCAAACTCTTGGAAAAAGTTGACATTCCCTGTCTGATCAATCACATTGACAAAATCTTGGGTTTGATAATGTTTGATAAATTCTCCCCACGTATCCAAATCATTACCAAAAATTGGAGCAAAAACCTGCAAGCCTTTATCGGCGTATCTTCTATGTAATTGCACTAATTGTGGGGTAAAATTCTTACAATGACCGCAATCAGCTGCGTAAATATATAATATGGTACAATCTGCTTTTTGAGCGTGTAAAGTCTGTTCCTTGCCTGCCAAATCAGTCAATTTCACATCAGGTATTTTACTGCCTATCAAAAGCTTTTCTAGATAAAACACTCTTTGTTTTACTAATTTGATAGTGTTTTCATCCCATAATTGAGGTTCTTGCAGATAGTACTTTTTCATCATATATACAAAAACTGCATCATGCCCCATGGTTTTGCTTGTCTCGAAAAAACCTGTTGTTTTTGTAATCAAATATTTCCGCATAGCGGTATTTCGCCCAGCTTTTTCAATAATCTTATTGGATAGAATGATCAAAGAATCAATTGGCAAAAAGGTAAGAGGCTCAAAATAGCTTGCCACATTTTGATGGATATAAGGCGTGCGAATCATTCGGTCGTCGGTCAAATCAAAATTATCGAAGAAATGATTGACGAAAAACTTATTAGACCAAAGCGGGTCTTCTTGTCCATTGGATAATTTAGGTGCTTGTGGCAAATCCATTGGCATGGTCGCTTTGATGAGCTTTGACGCAAATGTACCTGCAAATGCCGTAACAAACTTTTTACGATACTGCTCTAACTCATATTGTATTGCGTACTTTTTATTGATAGAAACCGAATCTGTTTTAGTTTCTAACAATGCTATTTTAGCGCCTTCTCTGACAATTTTCTGTTGGTAGCTATAAAACAAGTCATTTTCTCTCGACCCTGTAAACTTAATGGTATTAACTAGGTCTTTGGCATCTGCTTCAAACGAAAATTGCTGCTCCACAACCAGAATATCAATACTTTTCCAACCTCCAATCATTAGGTTATATAGCCCAGGTTCTAGGTTTTGTTTTGCCTGAAATACCACTACTCCATTGGCATTTACTTTCGCAGAATCTTGAACATAGTTTACATCTTCGTAATAGTACGTCAAATAGCAAACAGAGTCTCGAAGGTTTTTAAATTTTGCTTCAATGCGAAATTGGGCAAAAAGCTGGCTAGATAAACAAACGAATGAAATGGTTAGTAGGTAAAAATATTTCATAAAACTAGTGATAAGTATGGTTGAAACGGAGGGCTAATACTACAGCATCCAAAAATAACAAATGGCACAGCTTGGTAGGCTGTGCCATTCGAATTATTTTTTAATATTTTGTTTTTTATGGAAATCTATAAAATCTTCAATTTGTTCAAGTGGTAGTCGCTTGGCTATAATTTTTTTGTCTTTGTCCAGCACATAAATCACTGGAGTAGCGTACACATCAAAAAGATTTTTAAAATCGGTATAGTATTCTTCTTTGCCCGTTTGAGGGTTTTTATGAATATCTATCCCATTAATCATCGATTCAAACTTAAACTCTTTGATAAACTTCTTCCATTTGGAAGCACTACGATCAATAGATGCGGCTAATACTCTAACATTTTTCTGTTTAAGGGCAGGATACATTTTTGCCAATTTAGGAGCGGATTCTCTACAATGGCTACACTCAGGGTCGTAAATAAAAACCACAGTATAATCAGCAGGAATACGACGAATATCAATTTCTCTTCCGAGGGTATCTGTCAAATACATATCAGGAAAAGGCTTGCCATTTAATAAAGGTTTTACAATCGCAATTCTTTCTTTCATTTTGCGCACTGTACTTGTATCCCAAAGTGCTGGCTCGCCAATGTAGTATTTTTCAGCCATGTGAACAAAAGCGCCATCTACACCCAAAATTTTAGGGTTTTCGTACGAACTAGTGATTTTATATATCGTGTAGCGACGAATATCTCTTCCTTTTACTTTTGATAAAATTTTATCAGCCTCAAGTGAAATTGAATCTGATTGTTGAACCGTCAAGTCCTCAAAATATCTTTCTAATTTTTTCTGATAAAATGGCGTTCTCATCAAGCGCTCATCACCCAAGTCGAAGTTGTCCCAGAAATGTGACTTATAATAAGAGAACTGAAACTGATACATTGCCGACGAGTCAGCTTTAGTAACTATAGGTTTGCCATAGGCTGGAACTTCTGGTTCTTGCGCAGCTTTAATCAATTTGACTACAAATGAACCTTTATTTTGTTCTAACCAAGTCTTCTGAAACGACTCTATGTCAGTTTGCTGTTTTTTGAATGCTGCCTCAGAACCAGCATCTTTCTTTTGGCGACGCATAGCATCTAATTGCTTAAGCTTTTCAAACTTAGAAGACATTTCTTGTTGAAAGCCAAAAAATAATTCATTTTCTTTCGAGCCAGTTACTTTCATTTTTCCAATTAGATTGGTCGTATCTGTTTCAAAAGAAAAATTGGTATTACCAATCACCACGTCCAAGTATTTGCCTTTGGGTAAAGCAATCAAATACAAACCTTCTGGTAATTCTTTAGTGCCTTTAAAATGAAATTGTCCGTAACTATCTACTTTTGCAGTATCTTTTATGACTTGTTGGTTGTACCCAAAATAATGCGCAAGAAAGACAGTTGTGTCTTTAATACCATTAATTTTTCCTTTGATTGAAAAACTGCTTGGTGTTTGGGCAAAGCTTTGTGAACCGAACAATAGGACAAGAAGGAATAGAAAAATTTGTTTAGAATAATGCTTCATTTTATGTAAGTAAGATTGAAATAACAATTTATGTAAGTTAATATTGTATATCGAGCCAAGTGTAATTTTTATCTAAATTCTGTTCATCGAACTCTTACACAGGAATAGTAAATGGGGAGTTACAGTCCTGCTAAGTAATAGTGTAAAGTAAGATTAAGTAGGCACTAGACAAAGAATTTTAAACTTTTTTTAATAGCCAAAGACATGCTTTTTACAAAAGCCCAGCGCCGTTAGCCGATACCTGAAAGCCTAATGTCAAACGCTATTATGAATAATATTATCAAAGTAAACCAAGTGAAATTCTGTAATATGCCAAAAACACTTGATTATTTCCTCTATTTTAGATTCGAATTTACAAATTTATCTAAACTTCCTTTCAGATGAATAGGAAGCCTATCAAATACTTTCAAATTTATCTGTAAGACATATTTATCCCTACCAAACAATGTTTTTTATCCTTTCCAAACTCTTGTTTTACATATTCATGCCTATCAGTTTGATTACGATAACGCTTATTTGGGGCATTATCACCAAATCTTTGAGGCTTAAGAAAATACTACTTTGCACAAGTTTGGGAATCCTGCTACTATTAGGAAACAGTACAATTGTCAATTGGGGATATCATTTATGGGAAACGCCTCCTCCAACAAGTCCATTCGCTCAACGATATGATGTTGGAATTATTATTTCGGGAGGCATGATGATGAATCGTGAGTGTAATCGTGAACAAATTTTTTCAGGAAAAACTGCTGATAGATTTCTTCAACCTTTGAGAATGTATAAAAGAGGGCTATTGAAAAAGATTATTATTTCGGGCGGCGATGTCAGCATCAATCCATTGAACAATGAAAATGATTCTGAAACTGCTAAAACACAACAGATTTTAATAGAATTAGGTGTAAAACCCGAGGATATTCTCTTAGAGACTAGAGCACGTAATACGAGAGAAAATGCCCTTTATTGTGCTCAAATTTTACATAATTTTCCTCAACTCAAAACAAGTGTACTATTTACCTCCGCCTTTCATGGACGAAGAGCAATAGGTTGTTTTCAAAAAGCTGGTCTGAATACCACTTTATACAGTTGTGCCATACGAGCACTAGACATGGGATATACACCCGATACACTTATTATGCCGAGTGAACAAGCCTTAGCTGAGGCTTATCAGTTAATCCACGAAATAATTGGGTATTGCGTTTATAGGGCAATGGGATATTGCTAAAAGATAGGACAGAATGCGGTAACACTCATCTTTTGAGTGAAAAGTATATAGTGAAAAAACTCACTACCACTCTTCACCCGAAAAATTTTATTTTACAGAAAATCTGTAAAACCTTATTTCAGTATTGCATGGCTAGAGCTTTGGCACAATGCCATGAGCTCTAGTTTTTGATTTAGAATCTTATCGAAGAATCGATGCCATTCTCAACAAATCACTATTGATTAATTTTTTCTTGGTAATAGTGTCGTGGAATGGTGTGTAAATCAACTCATCATTTACGATACCAGCCATTACATTTTTCTGTCCATTCAACAATCCTTCTAATGCACCAAGACCCAAACGACTTGACAAAATACGGTCATAAGCAGTTGGACTACCACCACGTTGGATGTGACCTAAGTTGGTAACACGGATATCTACAGGTACGTCGATAGTTGCTTTAATTTTTTCTGCAACCTCAGCAGCATGACCTTCCTCGTCACCCTCTGCTACAATTACAATAGAAGAAGATTTCTTTCTATCAAAACCAGCTTTCAAAACAGATACCACATCCTCTACCGTTTGTCTTTCTTCAGGAATCAAGATAGACTCGGCACCACCAGAAATACCAGACTGCATAGCGATATAACCAGAGTCACGACCCATTACTTCGATAAAGAAGATACGATCATGCGAATCAGCTGTATCACGGATTTTGTCGATGGCATCCAAAGCTGTATTTACAGCAGTATCAAAACCAATGGTGTAATCAGTACCATACAAATCGTTATCGATGGTTCCTGGTGCTCCAACCGTTGGAATTTGGAATTCGTTAAAGAAAATCTCAGCTCCTGTAAAAGTACCGTTACCACCAATAGCAATAAGGCCATCGATACCATGTGCTTTTAGCTGATCATAGCCTTTTTTACGACCTTCGGGAGTCATAAACTCTTTTGAACGAGCTGATTTCAGGATAGTACCACCACGTTGAACGATGTTACTTACTGATTGAGAATTAAGAGGAATGATATCACCTTTGATCATTCCGTTGTAGCCTCGGATAATACCGAACATCTCAAGGCCATAATGTAAACCCCCACGTACAACCGCTCTAATACAAGCATTCATACCCGGAGCATCACCCCCAGAGGTAAATACTGCGACTCTTTTCATATAGACAATTTATTATTTTTAGTCGGTTAAGCTAAATCCCAAATATTATTTGCTTTTTATGCAAATCACTGCAAATTTATTGCTTAAAAACGAGGTTTCGAATCATTTTCGCAAAAAAATAGCGCAAACAGTTGCAAAAGCATCAATTATATCATTTTTTCAATTTTTTATATAATTTTTTCACTTCAAAAATAATATACTTAGAAATATCCAAGACCTCACTTAAAATTATACAACAATTTTACGAGTATTTTTTGACTCTAAAAAAAATCTCTTCATTTATCCCAAATCATTATTTGATTAATCCAAGACAAACCATATTTAGAAATCGACTCGTTTTAACTTTGGTTTTACTACAGTAAGTACCAATATTTAAACGTTTAATCAAAACGTTTTGCAAAGTAACAGACTAATTAACGAATTTTGTCTTGAATTAGGGGTTAGAATAAAATTAAATTATCAAAAAGAAACTAAAATGGCTTTATAAAATTATCATACAATAATGAATCTATATTTAGAGTTTAATATTCAGTCCGATAGAATTGAAGCTCTTTCGAATAAATTAAACCAACCTTATTACATTTGCACCCACAAATAAGTATTATACTTTATTCCTCTCACACCGACTCGTTACCCATACATAAATCAATCGTTAAAACAACTCATAGGCTTTATAATACATGTTAAAAAGATTACTTGCCCTAATAGGTATTTGCTTCTTGCCAATTATCTCACAAGCACAACAATGGTTAGGTATTGCCAACAGTAACTATGCAGGTACAAATGCGATCTATGTAAATCCTGCTAATGTTACAGATTCTCGATATAAGTTTTACTTGAATATTGCTGCCAACGATGCATTTGCTACCAATAGCTATTTTAGATGGAATGCGCCTTATTCGTATTTATCAATGTTTACCAATAGCGTTTCTGATACTTATCGTAATGCAAAAGGGGTAATTGTTTATAAAGATGAATATTTGACTCCCAACCCCAATGGCTCATTTGAGTCTGTATACGCACTTACTGACACACGTGGCCCTTCGGCTCTTTACACAATCAACGAAACTCGTTCTGTAGCATTGACAACACGTGTACGTGCAGGCATGAGCGCTACCAATGTAGATAGTGATTTTGCACAAGCCATGTACTATGGAATTGATAATGTGCAACCAAGTACCGCAGGGTATGACCTCAAAAACATGATGGTCAATCTTAATAGCTATGCAGAAGTTGGAATAACCTATGGACAAACGTTGATTGACAACGACGAGGAGTATATCAAGGTTGGTGTAACGGCGAAACGATTAGCGGGAATATATGCGGCTTATGCGCTCATTACTGAAGCAAATTATCAAATTATACCTGATTTTAGAAACCCTGTAAATAATACCCTACTGATTAATTCGCTGAAGCTTCAATACGGTTACACCGATGAAGATGCCTTGAAAAATGCAAGTCCTTCCTTAGGTTGGTTGTTGGGAGGAGACGCAGCTGGTGGTGGCTGGGGCTTAGATCTTGGATTTGTATACGAGTACCGACCTGATATAAGCAAATATACTTATAGAGAAAAAGGAAGGCGAAAACTCGATGCGAGCAAAAACAAATACAAATATAAGTTTGGAGCATCGCTAAACGATATTGGATACCTCAATTACAATAACCAATTCTATGCTAACAGCTGGGATTTATCCATTAATAATACATCCTTTACAAGAGAAGATTTTAGAGGCTCTCGCGGATTTGATGCCTTGTTTAATCAAATCAACAATAAATTAGGAGCAGGGCCTGGTAACAATGAGCAACAGTTCATGACAATTTTGCCTGCTACCTTGCAAGTCACCGCAGATTATCAAGTAAAACCTCACGTATATGTGGCGGGGTATTGGGTTCAAAATTTAACTACTAGCAAAACCAGAGGACTAAGAACACCCTCCTTGCTAAGTATTACCCCACGATACGAAAGAAAATGGGTAGAGGTAAGTATGCCTTTAGTATTGTTCGATAATTACAGCAAATTTGGTTTTGGTTTAGCAACAAGACTTGGGCCAGTATTCATAGGTACAGATAACCTAGGTTCATTATTGAACTTGGGCAATCCCAAAGGATTTGATGCGTATTTTGGAGTAAATTTACCGATATACAGCAAAGGGCCAACCCTCCCAAATTCATGCTGGTATGAAGAAGACAGCGAAAAGTCTATTTTTCAGAAAATGATGTTTTGGAAGAGATAAAAAACATTTATTTAACATATGAATATGAGAGCTACACTTGATGATCTCAACAAACAAGGCTTTGCTTTTTGTCCTCCTATATACTCTGAGGCGGAGATTTCAGATATAGTAAAGACGATTGAGATCAATACAAAAGATAAAGCTAACTTCAGGAGATCCAATAATTTATTTGCGATACGTCGATTTTTGCTAGAAGTCCCTGAGGTGTATCCAATGGTTTTTAGTCCAAAACTCAAATCTATTCTTGCTGAGTTACTTGGAGAAAATTATTTTCTTGTCAAAAGTATCTATTTCGACAAACCTGCTGATTCGAATTGGTATGTGGCTTATCATCAGGACTTGACTATTTCTGTCAATCAAAAAATAGAGACTGAAGGCTTTGGGCCATGGACAATCAAACCTGATAATTTTGAGGTGCAACCGCCTTTGTCTATCTTAGAACAGATAGTTACGCTGAGGATTCATTTGGATGATACCTCTGCCGAAAATGGGGCTTTATACATAATTCCCGAGTCGCATAATAAATGTATTTTGAGACCAGAGCTGATTGATTGGAGTAATACTTCTGAAAAAGTCTGTCCTGTAGAAAAAGGCGGTGTTATGCTGATGAAACCCCTCCTACTCCACAGCTCCAAACGAACCACCAATCTTCAACCTAGAAAAGTCATACATTTAGAATTTGCCAATGCTGAATTACCCAATGGTTTGGAATGGGCAGAAAGATGAAATGAGAAGGCATAAAAAAAGGTGTTAGTTTTCACTAACACCTTTTTATCTTATATACAGTAAGCTAAAATTATAAATATGTTTTTGAATAAATAAAGGAAACAATTTGCCAAAAGCTCAATGCCGACCGCCTAAGGCCTAATCATTAAAAACCTGTTCCTAACGCAAAGGCTTTTACATTCACTGGTAAATCTGCCACTTTTGTTGCAGCACCCGTCGTAAGATTAATCGTATAAAGTGCCGAAGTGCTACCAACTCTTAATGCTGCATAAGCTGTGCCACTTCTACTGCCAATATCAAAACCGCTAGATGATTCTACATTGATTCCCAAAGCTCCTACTTCTACTTGTGTTCCGTTGTTTGGTGGATCTTGTTTGGTCAGTTTGTCTGTATTCACATCGATGTTATACAAAACTGTTGTGGTAGCGCCAGCAAAGTTATTGGTATAAGCCGATGCTGTAATTGCAGGTGTTCCAGGATTTAAAGCGCCGTCTAATGCTGCAATCGCCCCTGTTTCAGGATGTAATCTCAAATTTTGACCTGTATTACTTATACATCTGATTCTGTCTACCGTTGGGTTAAAATCAAAACCAAAAGATGTACCTGATATTAACGTAGCAAACGGTGCTGTTCCTACGACAGTTGCTACCCCTGATGATGTATTAAGCACATATAATCTACTAGTGCTACCAAGTGCGTACAATTGACCGTTTACAGGACGAAAATCTATACCTAAAATCGACTCACCAGTTTGCAGACCAGTAATAGCTTTTGACACTGGCGTTCCGATATTACTTGGATTGAATATAACTAAATTATTAGACTCATCAACTGCATAAGCTACAGGGTTAGTTGGAATGGCCAAGCCCGTAATATTACCAGAAGGAAGATTCCCAATTTTAGTGAGTTTTCCTGTCATCAAATCTACTTGATGCAATTCCCAAACATTGTTTACTTTTACAGCTGTTAACGCTTTTGTACCGTCAGGATTAATATCAAATCCGCCAGAAGCAGATATATCTACTCCTAGTGCCCCAACTTCTACTAAAGTACCATTGTTAGGCGGATCTTGCTTGTACAACTTATCTGTTTTTGAATCGATGTCATATAAAATGGTCGTACTCGAACCAGCCATATTTCCTGTATAAGCTACAGATTCAATCGTTGGACTCATTCCTCCATTAATAACACCGTCTGTAGCGGCAACAGCACCCGTCTCAGGGTGAATACGTAAGTTCTGACCTGTGTTGGTTACCAAACGAATTCTATCGACAGTAGGATTAAAGTCTAATCCAACTGCAGTTCCGCTGATGGTTGGATTTAAGGCCGTTGTACCGATCACTCTTGCTGTACCAGTTTCTTGGTTGATGACATAAAGGCGATTCATCGTGCTTACACCATACAATTCGCCAGTTGCAGGACGAAAATCAATAGAAGTAAGCGCATCGCCCGACATCAAACCTGTAATTGTTACATTTGCTGTAGCCATTTCTGACTGCATGGCATTGATTTTAGCTAGTTTTGTTCCGTCAACAAGAAGATAAAGATTGACGTCAGGTTTAGGAGCAGACTCCATTTCTGTTTGTTTACACGAGGACACAAAAAGTCCCGCTGACAGGCTTAGCGCTGTCAATGAAATGATAACTGATTTTCTCATTGTTAGTAAGACAAAGTAAAGTTTGTATGTTTTATATTAGATACGAGAGATATGTTATTTTGGATTTAAAGAGAATGTTTAAATTGATTAAACGGTCATGAAGAATAGAAAAATTTACCTCCTCAGCGGACTTGGAGTTGATGGTAGAGTGTTCAATAACATTGATTTAAGAGAATATCATCCACAATTAATTGAGTGGATTCCTTTTTTTAAGAATGAGGATATTTCTCATTATGCTCAACGACTATCAGCTCGAATAGAACCTAACTCTATCCTTATTGGGCTTTCGTTTGGAGGTATGGTAGCCATTGAAATTGCCAAACATATCCCCGTTAGTAAAATCATATTAGTTTCTTCTGCTTCTAGTTTTAGACAAATTCCGTGGCTATTTCGACTATGGGATTGGAGCCAACTGATAAAGTTACTTCCCAGAAGCTTCTTTCTTAATGCGAATCCTGTGACTTTCTGGTTATTTGGCATTAAAAGAGAACAAGATAAAACTCTTTTAAGTCAAATCTTGGCAGAAACTGACTATGATTTTTTTATATGGGCAATACAGCAAATCATACAATGGAAGAATACTGAAGTGGATACAAAGTTTATCCATTTACATGGCACAAAAGACCGTTTACTTCATCAACCTATGGATACTTTAACGGATGGAAAGTATTGGATAAAAGAAGGTGGACACTTTATGATTATCACGCATTCTAATGAAATAGAAGGGATAATTAGAAAAGAATTGAAACCATAATGGCTTAAAACAAAAAAACGGAACAAATTGCTTTGTTCCGTTTTGTACCCAGAGCCGGAGTCGAACCGGCATGCCAATGAAGGCATTGGTGTTTGAGACCAACGCGTCTACCAATTCCGCCATCTGGGCTCAATTCACATCATTTTCTGTGTGATTGTGATGCAAATTTAGAGGATTAAAATTTACTGTGCAAACGCAAAATTTAAAAAAAATAAAACTTTTTCATAACATCTACCATAATCTTCTGATTACTATAGCCTTTATAAATTCATTATTTTTTTAAATAATTTTACATTTATGCACGTTTCAAAAAAGTGCTTGTATGGCTGGTTCATTTTATTCATATCTCAAAGATTCGATAGGATCTAATTTAGAGGCTTTACTAGCTGGGTAAAAACCTGAAAGGATTCCGACGAATACACAAACTGCGATACCTAGGAACATCCACAACCAAGGTACAATAAAACTTGATGTTCCAGACATGATACCACTGGCTATTACGTTTCCGATTGGGATAGCCAAAATCAAACCTGCCAAGCCACCCAAAACACATATCACTATTGCCTCAATCAAAAATTGTAAACGTATTACTCTCGGGGTAGCTCCCAATGATTTTCTGATACCAATCTCTCTAGTACGCTCTGTTACCGAAACCATCATAATGTTCATCAGGGCAATTGCAGCACCAAGCAAGGTAATAAACCCAATACCAAACCCTCCTATTCGCAAAACGCCCGTGATACTCTCAGATTGTTTCACTAATGAATCAGAACGCTCGATGCTAAATGAGTCTTCTCTTCCTAACTCATCCTGACGAACGATACGCATGGCACCACGAGCTTCTTCCATAATATTTTCAACATCTTTGATATTAGGCGCAGATGTTACAATATCAAATGTCAAACTACGTCCTTGCGACAGTTTACGACCTGTTTCGAGAGGAACAAAAACCACACGGTCGTCGCCTCCTCCCATTAAACTTCCTTTTTTCTCGAGTAAACCAACAATTTTAAATTTTCCACCAGAAATCGTAATTTCTTGATTAAGGGGATTAATATTTTTTTCAAAAAGCTGACTAATTACCTCTACCCCAACGATACACACATTGGCAGCGCGCTCCAAATCGCTACTCGAAAAATCACGACCACTAGCGATTTTATAACCTTTCATATCCAAGTAATTCTCGTCGGTACCGATAATTCTGGAGTTAGGATTCGTTTTTTTCGATTCGTGTTTTATTTCAGCATTGAACGTAACATTCGTTTTCATCCCAATAATAGCCTGCTTTCCAAACAATGCTTTATACATTTTTGCCTGACGATAGTTGATTGGTGGATAATTACGTTCTTTTTCACCTTCTTTTCTAATTCTAAAAACATCTCTATTGCGAATATCGAATGAGTTGGCACCCAAGCCTGAAAAGCTATTATCTACAGAACTTTGAATCCCGTCGATGGCCGTCAAAATACCTACTAAAGAGGTAATACCGATGGCAATAATAAGGGCTGTTAGGACCGTTCTCAACATATTACCTTTGATAGAACGTAAGGCTTCTCGTATATTTTCAATAAAGTTCATATAATTGAAATTTAAGTTTTGTGCAATAATGAAGGTTTGTCACTATTATTTCCTGAACTAAAATTTTGTAAAACAATCCTTTACCATTTCGTTATCTACTTGAATTGTTCTGAGCAAATTAACTTCCTTTACGAATCATGTTATGTGCTTTGGTGATTAGCACTATATTTGTAGTAAGGAATCCTTGCAGAGATATACATTCGACGGTATTATTTTCGTTGAAATATCAATTGTATTTATCCGCTTAGTAGCTTTCAGTACTTCTCTGGAGTAGTTTGGCTATAATAGTTTTATGACGTAACAAATTTAGGTCTTGTCAGACAAAATTCTCAAACCAATGAAGCGCCTTATATTTCCGTTTATCATATTTTTTCTTTTTTGCACCCGTGCATGGGCGTCGTACATCCTAATTCCGATGGATGATACCCAAAAAAACCACCTCAAAGCTTATGGCTTGGCCTATTGGGTATTGAAAAACCACGAAACAGAAGTTGAATGGTTATTAAATTATCGTGGTGGTGCCTTTATGGTTCAACAAGCGCAAAAGTTCGAAAATGAATTGGTAATTCGAGGTATTAGCTATGAGGTTATTTCAGATGGAGATGCAGCTCAAATTCGTACCGAATTGAGTAGTCCTGATGTGAATATGGATGTGGTAAAATTACAAAAACCTCCTAAAGTTGCCGTTTATTCTCCCAAAACAGCACAACCTTGGGACGATGCTGTGACTTTGGCGATGACCTATGCAGAAATTCCTTATGATTTAATTTTTGATGAGGATGTACTAAATAACAAACTACCAGAATACGATTGGTTGCACTTACACCATGAAGATTTTACAGGTCAAATGGGTAAATTCTGGAATCAGAGTAGCCAACCTTGGTATCAGGCACAATTGCGTGAGGATAAGAAAAATGCGGCGAAATATGGTTTTAATAAAGTATCTCAGCTAAAATTGGGAGTAGTCAAAAAAATCAGAGATTTTGTCGCTGGGGGTGGCTATATGTTTGCCATGTGTACTGCTACAGATACTTATGATATTGCTTTAGCGGCGGAAGGGCTTGATATTGTCGATGCTTTTTATGATGGTGATGGCTATGACCCCAATGCTGACAAAAAATTGAATTACGCTAATTCATTTGCATTTCAAAACTTCGGATTGGTCTATCATCCTCAAGTCATTGAGTTCTCGACAATTGAGGCATATCCAAACAATGAGCGTCCAGTTAGAGAGGATAATGACTATTTTAACCTATTCCAATTTTCAGCTAAATGGGATCCTATCCCCACAATGTTGACACAAAATCATGAAACCACTATTCATGGTTTTATGGGACAAACTACTTCGTACAAAAAATCATTGATTAAACCAGAAGTGACAATTTTAGGGGAAAATCGATCCCTAAATGAAGCTCGTTATATTCATGGGACTTTCTTGAAAGGATTCTGGACGTTTTATGGTGGTCACGACCCTGAAGACTATCAGCACTTTGTCAACGAAGAACCTACTGATTTGAATTTGCATCCAAATTCAGCAGGTTATCGATTGATTTTGAATAACGTATTGTTTCCTGCCGCAAAGAAAAAGAAACAAAAGACTTAATATAATTTGAAAATTTGGGGGATTTGAAGATTTGAAAATGTAAAAATAAATTTAAAGATATCTGAAAATTTGGGAATTGGGAGATGTAAGAAAAGTAGATTAATGCATTTCCAAATCTTCTCATTTCTAAATCCACTCATTTTCAAATCTTCAAATCCCCAAATTTTCAAATCACCTAATTATTTAATTTTCATCGTGAAGGCATATTTTCCAGAACCAAAGGTTTTAGAAATCCATTTGCCCTCTTGCTTCAAATCAGTCAAAGCTACCCCGTTGCTTTTTATAGAGCTTATATCCGAAGTCGGGAAATAGACTGTTGATTCGGTATTGGCTGGAACTTCAACTTCTAGGGCTAGGATATCCCCTTCTATTTTCCAGTTGGAAGCAATTTTACCATAAGGCGTCAAATAACTACCTTTTGCAAAAGTCAATCCTCCTCCAAGTTCTGGTTTAATAATACTTGCTTTATAACCTGCACCATCTGCTTCTTTGGTATCTATTCCTGCAATGGTGCGATACATCCAATCGCCAACGGCACCGTAGGCATAATGATTGAAAGATGTCATACCTGGGTCTTGGAAAGTACTATCTGGTTTCATCGAATCCCAACGTTCCCAAATGGTAGTTGCACCATGCGATTTGATAGGATATAACCACGAAGGATAGGTATCCTGTAAAAGAAGTTTATACGCTACATCATTTTGTCCATAACGTGTCAAAACTGGATTAAGAAACGGCGTTCCTAAAAAGCCTGTGGTTAGATGATAGTCATAGGATTTGATGTTTTCCACAAGGCGGTTTACGGCATTTTGGCGTAGCGATTCTGGGAGCATATCAAACTGCAATGCCAAAATATAGGCGGTTTGTGTTTCAGAAATCAATCTTCCTGAAGCCGTCATAAATTCCTGTTGAAATGCTTTTTTGACTCTTTGCAACAAGGCCTCATAGTCTGCAACCTCCTCATTTTTCTGTAATACCTTAGCTACTTTAATCATCAACTCAATATTATACGCATAAAAACATTGAGCCACCAAATACACATCTGTCACGGCTGATTTTTGTCCAATAGTACTTTTCGAATCATCTACTCGGTACGACAACCAATCGGCAAACTGAAATCCCATATTCCAAAGATCATTTTTTGCTAAACCTCTCACATGGGTCAAATACGCCTTCATGCTGGCGTATTGGTCCTGTAAAATTTGTTTATCGCCATAAACCACATACATATTGTAAGGAATAATGATGCCAGCGTCTGACCAACCAGCAGCTCCCGTTACCTTGCCCAACACATTAGGAATCACAAACGGAATAGCACCATCTGGCTCTTGGTCAGCACTTACGTCTTTAAGCCATTTAGCAAAAAATTGATTTACATTAAAATTATATGCTGCCGTTCTAGAAAATACCTCCGCATCGCCTGTCCATCCCAAACGTTCGTCACGTTGCGGACAATCCGTTGGCACATCCAAGAAATTGCCTTTTTGTCCCCATTGTATATTTTTTTGTAATTGGTTCACCATTGGATTTGAGCACTCAAAACTACCCAGTGGTTTCATGTCAGAATAGAGGGTAACAGCCGTAAAATCTTCGGGATTAATTTTACCTTCTAACCCTTCTACTTTTACATATCTAAATCCAAAAAAGGTAAAATGTGGCTCAATCGTTTGATTCGGCTCGCCACTCAACACATAATGAGCCTGAGCTTTGGCTGAACGTAGATTTTCAAAATACGGAACCCCATGTTTATCCAACATTTCGACATGATATAGCTTAATCATTTGACCTGCTTTCCCTGAAATGTTGAATTTTACCCAACCCACCACATTTTGCCCAAAATCTAAAATCGTTTCTCCTTTCGGTGAAGTTAGGACTTTAATTGGCTTAAATGTTTCATGCTTTTTAATAGGTTCATTTACGGAAGCATTCAGGTAATCTGTGGCAAATGAGGCGATTTTTACATTTTGCCATTTAGAATCATCAAAATTTGCCAAATCCCAACCCTTGCTTTCTTTTCTTAAATCCTGACGTTCGCCATCATATATTTCAGAAAACAAAATATGACTAGGTGTTGATTTCCAAGAATTATCAGAAACAATCCAATCCTCTGAGCCATCGGCGTACGTGATATGTAACTGAAACAACAAAGCGGTCTCTTTGCCATATAGGTTTTTATGATTCTCCCAAGCCAATTTCGTTCTATACCAACCACTACCGAGTGTAACGCCAACGGCATTTTTTCCTGTACTCAATTGTTTGGTAACGTCATAGGTTTGATACTGCAAATGCTTGTTATAACTGGTCCAGCCTGGCGTCAGAAATGCGTCTCCGACTCTTTTACCATTCAAACTTGCTTCGTACAAACCTCTGGAAGTCACAAAAACCGTTGCGGATGAAATGGGCTTTTTTACCTCAAAGGTTTTTCTTAAATGTGGGACAATCCCATTGACAGAATCGCCCTCAATCCCAGAATTAATCCATTGAGCTTTCCATTCGTCGTGGCGTAACAATGCTGTTTGGAAATTGGCGGTTGCCAAGGCAGGAGCTTTTGCTTGGTTATCCCAAACTTTTACTTGCCAAGTGTATTTACTATCCGATGCTAAATTTGCACCGCCATAAGGTATCCGAAGCGAATTTTCGGAAGAAATCTTACCTGTTGACCAGACCAATTTCTTTCCAGAACGAACACTAATTTCATAGGCTGTTTGCTTGACGTTTTTTTTGTCCGACTTGAGTTGCCAACTAAATCGAGGTTGTGCTTTATCGATTCCAATTGGGATAGATAGGTTTTCGACCGTTAAATTTTGAACCGAGAGTTGCGCCCAACTACTGAAACTCAGCATTGAGGCAAACAAGAATGTAGGTAGAGAATATTTCATAGTTTATTTTCGATAGTAAAATTTGGTTTTATTGAAAAATACAGAATATTTAATGGTAATCTGTCTTGGTCTAGCATACAGGGTTAGGAAAGTTTGACGTCATCTGATGTTGAATTTTTATGGAATCATACATTTTCCTAACCCTTATTGAAGCGTACTACAATTTGAATTGATTCTGTCCTTTTTTAAGAAGCATGGGTTTCCCTTTCCAAACAAAAGTTCCCTCAACAGGGCTTTCTATCTGAATTTTCCATTGTTTTCCAGCTTGCACATAATCACAAACTATTTTGCCTTGAGGATGTGGCATTTCACCTTTAATTTGGGACAAATTACCCAAATGAGGTTCTATTTTTACTTTAGAAAAACCTTGTGCGTCAGAATCTATTCCTAATATCACTCGATAAAATTCGATATTGGGACTGGCTCCCCAAGCATGACAGTCTGAACGAGCATGCTCTATTTCTGAAATTTCTGCCCATGTTGTTAATCCTAGTTCAATATTACGTTTCCAATCACTCAACCAAGTTATATATTCATCGCCTTTTCCTGCTTTTACCAATGCTTGGTGTAAATAGTATTTAAAATAAATTGAAGCTGGTGCTAAAGATTTATCATGGAGAAGTTTATCGCTTACTTGGGCATAATTATTTGAAGGTATTACTCCTGTCAAAATACCAAGACTATTGGCATGTTGCGAGAACACCTCTTTTTCTTCTGTATCAGCCAATATCCCTTTTGAAGCATCCCAATATTTTTGTAAAATCATTTTTTTCAATTGCAAAGCCTTCTGCGAATACATCTCAGCATAAGCTTTCATACCCAACTGACTTTCGAGGTCGGACGCCACTTGATACCCCCAAAGTAATTGCAAGTCCAATACAGCTGAAGCGCCATTTTTGCCATAAGGTGCTTCTCCATTACTCCAACCTTTTCGATTTTCGACCCAGTCGGTAAATACCCAATAGGGAACCTTACGAAGTGAACCTTCTGCATTTTGATATTTCTCAAAAAACCACAAGATGTTTCTCACACCTTGCAATTTCTCTTTGATAAAATTGGCATCGCCACGATATTTTAAATAATCCTGAAGCATACCAATATACCAGAGTGAAAACGTAGGAATTTGTTGTGGAGAAAAAGAAGGGTGACGACTCAAGGTAATTCCCTCTGCTATACGAGAATGTTCCATTTGATTCAAGGCATTACGAGCCAAACGGTCATCGCCAGCATTGAAGTACGAAACCAAGGCTTGGATACGTGCATCGCCAATATATTGTAACTGCTCATAATACGGGCAGTCCATATAAGTATCTACTGCACAAAGCCTTGCGGTGCGCCAACCAATAGTCAAATAAGGCTGAAAGTCTATGGTCGAGCTTTGTAGTTGTGCTTTTTGTGTAAAAGGAAATCCTATAAAAGTGCTTGATATTTCTTTCACCAGAAGTGGTTCTGACCCTGCCTGAATCTCTATTTGGACATATCTAAAGGTTCGGTAAGTCAACGATTCGAAGATCTCCGAATCTTTTCCAGAAAGTAATAAGCTATCTTTTCGACCTACAATAATTTTACCTTCAATATCATTGCGATTGTTTTTCAGAATTTGTCTCTTCTTCAATGCATCGATATCCATGAGAGCTTCGGCATAAGTCAAGCCGACTTTGGTATCTTTTCCTTTTTGGAAAATAATTTTAGGAAAAGCATTGGTTAAAAAACCTTGGTCAAGCAAAATTTTCACATGAGCGTTTGCAGGGATTTCCCAAGAAACATTTTCAAGATTCTGGCTCGCAAGTGCCGCCCCTTCCACTTTTCTTACTGTGCTAAAATATTGTTTTTTATATTCCATAGAAGGTAAAGCGGAAGGCACTAACATCCAATTGTTTATATCCGAAATTCCCTTTGGACAAGCACCTCTCCAGCCAACTCGTTCAGCATTTGCCCATTGGGTATCATCAAAACTCTCTGAATTCCAATTGGTGGGTAATGTTTTAGAATAATCCAATAATTCACCTGCACCCGCCACATAATAGGCAGGATGCCCAACGCCTTTGGACAATGGCTGATAGGCTTGGTTCGAAAAACTCTTCCATGTAGGATTGGTATCTACAATCTTCTCAGCGGAAGTATTACCTGTCAACACAAATGCGGTTCGATGCGAAATCTGTCCTTCTGCTCTAAAATCCCCTTCATTCCAGACAATGGCAGCGATAGTATTTTTACCTTTTTTAAGATAGGGAGCAATGTTTAAGGTTTCAAAATTCCAATAAGATAAATCACCTCTGGCAGGTCCTTGCGATATAATTTTGCCGTTTACATACAACTTATATCGGTTGTCGGCCGACACGTGTATGGTAAAATTTGAAGGTGTTTGAGGTAGCTCAAAGTTTTTCCGAAAATGATAAATGCCGTATGCTTGAGGAACCGTCTGAGGAGCTGCTACCCAATAGGCTGTCCATACCTTATTCTGTATATCAGGATGAATTGTTTGAGCAATTGTCACTGAACTCATACAAAGCGATAAAAAGAGAAATATTAAGGATTGTGCTTTCATTGGTTAAGAGATTTACATACTAAACAAGCATGATAAAATTCTATTTTATATTAGATTTATTCATGAATATAGAAATCTTATTGGTCGCTGCTGTCATTATTAGTCCTTGTTTATTACATATCAAATCAAAAAAGGCTAGAAATACCACGACGAGTGTTATTTCTAGCCTTTTTTTTGAGGAAAATATTTATACTCAAACAGAAATGAATTGCGAAAAATAGCCTTGCTAAAGGTTTTATTAATAGCACTTTGCGCCTCTGTGCCTTTTGTATACAAGTCTATTTCGCTTTTCCTACTATTTTCATCAGTTGCCATTTTACATTGGCATATATGCCCATAACACGATGAGGAATCACATAGGTCATCAATACTTTTTTCAAATGCTCAGGATTGTTTGGTCTCGAAAGTACCAAAGATTTCAGGGCATAGTAGCGAGACAAAATAGGGTTGTCGCCATATTGTATCGAATTTGCCAGCATCAAGTAATATCTAGCGATATTTTTGCGGACTCTTGTATGAAAACGGAAATCTAATTCTTGATCAATGCCCTTGTACATACCAATGCGATTGAATAAAAATTCTGCATCCTGTTTACCATCTGTAAAGCTCATACCACCACCATTTTTACGATAAACCGACATTACATCGTTCATATAGTAAAATTTGCCATGCTTTCCGAGCAAAATATATCTTGGAATATCGCCACTTTTGGACTCATGAAACCACTGAGGATAAGTTTTCATGATACCATGACGAAACATCACCGCAGAGGTTGCCATATACCAAACTTCGTCCTCTCCTACCAAATCATCAAGCGTTGTTACTACCTTTTGCTCAGGGGTATTCACATATTCATCTGGATGAGAACCATCTTCAAAATGGATTAAAGCATTGTGAAAACAAGCGACAAAATCAGGATTAGCATCCAAAAAATCAACCTGCTTTTGTAATTTATGGGGACTTGTCCAATAATCATCGCCGTCCATTGGTGCAATATATTGCCCTTTTGCTTCCGCAAGCGTTGCCATTGTGTTGTTTTTCCCAAAACCACCCAAGTTTACTGGATGTAACAGCGGCTTGATTAAATGAGGATATTTCTGTTGGTATTCTCTAATAATATCGGGAGTGCTGTCAGGAGACGCATCGTCACCAACAATCACTTCGTATTCAAAATTAACTTGCTGATTAACAATACTATCCAGCGTTTGACGTATGTAGTTTTCGTGCTTATATGTATGAACAATTACGCTTACTTTAATCATTGAAATGGGTATTAAGTCGCAGTACTTGGCAAAGAAGAAAGCGTATTCTTTAAAATACTTAACTTCAGAAACTTGTACAGATTTAATTTCTATTACTTAAGTGGAAAGAATTATAGGAAAACCTTTTATTCAAAAACAAAAGACCTGTGAGGGATGCTCACAGGTCTGCAAAGATACAAGGAATATTGTTAGGCAAAAAGTTGCTCTAATTGTTCTTTCTTAGGAAAATCTGGTGTTACCAAATTTTCTTCTGGTTTGTAGATATATGGCATTGGAAATCCTCTTTCTTGGAAAGTTAGCTCCGCCATATTATTATAGCGTAATTGGATAGACCAGCGGATATTTTGTGTGATATTATCGCCAGAACGGTGTACCAAAAATGCTGAAAAAATCAATAAATCACCTACTTCGAAGGAAGTTTGTACATAATCTTCTTCAGGTAAAGCATCTTGAATAGAGCCGGTATAGCCAGAAGTATCGGCTTGCAATAAACCCACTGTATGACTAGCAGGAATGATTTGTAAAGCACCCAAATCAGCACCACAATCGACTAATGGGAACCACAAAACAACGCTGTCTAAAGATCCTTGACCCGTACGCCAGTCTTGATGCGCACCCAATTTCCAGTGACTACCTCCTTTTGATAAGTATCTACTATTGAATTGCATCGCAGGACGAACAGCAATGGTCGGGAACTCATAACCAATTTCTTTCAATAGATTTACAATACGCTCGTCTGTGCCCAAACGGTGCATCGAAATCAAATGCTGTACTTGCTTTCCTGTATTGACAAATGAGGTAAAATCAGCCTGAAAATAATCAAACATAGCTTTTTCGAAGGTATCACGATCATTAATATCTACATCGATACCTACAACACGCTTGATTTGAATCGCAAAGAGCTGTCTTGCTTCTGTATAAATTTTATTGATTTCTTCTTTTGAAAAGAAGTTTTTCAAAATCAAAAATCCGTCTTTATTGAATTGTTCTTTTGAGGCTGCCATAGCTTTGTGAAATGTTTGGCTAATTGCTTAGCAATGGGTTCAATAATGGCTCAAAATTATAGTACAGTATTTGGGATTTTTATGACAAATATCAAAAGCCTGAGTGACTATTTTTCTGAAACTGCATAGGCAAAACCTGATGCACCAAAGCCATTGCCATTGTACAACAAATATTTTTTGTCATTATGTTCATAATAGTGAGCATAATTTATCATGTTGTAATCAAAATCAGCTGGATTTTCAGATTTTGCAATACCTACTAAATCATCCTTACGCTCCCATTTGATACCATCTAATGACTCTGCATAGCCCATTCGATAACTCTGGTCACGATTGGTACGATAGTCAACTGTGTGACGATATGAGTAATACATTTTGTAAATACCATCTTCCTTGAACACGCTTGGACGACCTACTGCATGTAGAAAATCGTCAAATGCGAGTACTACATCGCCAGTCGAAGTCCAATGAATTCCATCTTTTGATTCTGCATAACGACAGTCATAAAACGGTTCTGGATACCCGTGAATATATTCACATTTTTGACCTGAAATATGCCACATTCTCCAAACCCCGTTGTCATACATTACCGAAGGCTGAGCTGCCCAGATTGGATTATGAATCGAACGATCCATGATTGGTCCACGGAACATTTTCTTGAAAGACAAACCTCCGTCATGACTGATCGCCAAGCCCATCGACAAGCGATAAGAGTTGTGTGTACGGTTCCAACCTGTGTAATACAACCAAATATCGCCATTAGGCATATCGACAAACCAAGAAGGCATAGCTCCTGTTTCATCATATTCACCAGGACCACCCAATTCTAGGATAGGCTTATCGTGGATATAGCGAATCTGAGTCGGATCATCATATTCAACATCGATAAATGTTGGACGTGACTGACCTTGTGAATCTCTAGTTGAGAAATATATTCTTAAAAAATCTTCGTGTTTGTATGCAAATGGCACTTGTGCGTGCGATTGACTATGAGCCAACGAACCATCTGGTTTATAAACCACACCTTTTTTTACCCACATAGTACTTCTATTTTGTATGATAAACGTAGAGTTTTTCAGTCAAAATTTTCTATAATAAAATTCCAAACTCCAACTCCAATCTCAACACTTTTTACGCTTTCTTTTGTGCGTTTCTCTCTGCACGAATTCTCCAATTATCTTCAAAATCTTTTCCTGGAATTTGAAGATTTACATTCACTTCTGGAGTTTTGTCTGTTTTCTCAAACGCTAATACGTAATATCCAAAACCAAAAATCCAGTGTAATTCAAAATTATCAATATTTTTAGGAAGGTCTTCTAAAGGTACTTGATCAGCAAACATTGGATTGGCAGACATCAAAGTTTGGTAACTTGATTGATCACGCAACCATGGTGCAACACTTTCATCGCCCACTACTACACGACCGCCAACTTTTACGACACGGTTGAATTCTTCAAATGCTTCTTTACGCTCTGAGAAAGTATTGATACCTCCAAAGTGGAAAACCGCATCAAAAGTATTGTCTTCGAAAGGCAAATATGTACCGTTTGCAATAAAATAATTTACATCTACTTCTTCAGGTTGCAAACGTTGTTTGGCCAAACGCAACATATTTGGCGACAAATCTGATAAAAATGCTTGACCTCCTGGCGCAATTGCCTTGATAATCAACTCAGAATCTTTGCCAGTACCAGCACCAACTTCCAAGACTTTCATACCTGGCTTTAAGCCAAGAAGATTAGTCATTTTTTGGCGAACAGTTGCTTCATCAGAGTTCAAAGACTCAAAAACCCATGTTACACCACGGTCATAACGTTGGTAAGCATCATTGTAAGCTAATTGTTCTTTACGATCTTGCTCAAATAATTCCTTAGGATATGTCAAATCAACGATGTCGTTGATTTCATAAGAAATGGGTTCTTCTGTCGAAGTATTATGTAAAGTATTGCCATCTTCAGCCAAAACCAAAGCTGTTTTAGTTTTAGGGCAAATAAATTTTTGTTCGTAGTTACTCATTGCGTTGCACGAATTTTTTCGTGATATGAATTATAAATTAATGTCTTTACTTGAAATTTTTGCTTTCTCAGCAGGATTTCCCTTATAAATACTCCAAGGTTCTGTTTTCTTCCCTGTAAAGTTGGTTCCCATCGCAAACAGTGTACCTTCTGCAATATGTACGCCATCACGAATGGTCGCATTTACGCCAAAGAAGCAATATGGCTCAACCACACAACGACCCGAAAGTACCACATGAGAAGTAAAATAAACATGGTCTTTAATTGTGCCATGATGCCCAATGTGGTTACCGCTCCAAAGCACAACATTGTTACCTATTGTCACAAAAGGTTGGATAGTATTGTCTTCGAGAATAAAGCAGTTTTCACCAATTTTGTCTGTCAGTACTGTGGCTCTTGAGCTGATATAAGATATAAATTCATATCCTAAATCTTTGGCTTCTTGATAAACCTTGGCACGAACTTGGTTCATTTTTCTTTCAGACAGGGGAGCAAAAAACTTGTATTCGCTAGTCGGATACAAAGTCGTTACCTCTTCGAAAGGTACTACTGGCAAGCCACAAAAAGTTGGCTCTTTAATATACTCTTGATTTACCGTAAAGGCCACAATTTCATGGTCTGTATCAGTAGTCAAATAATAGTGGGCGAGTTCGGCCACCAGCTCTGTTCCAAAAACAACAACTTTTGCCATAGTTCGTTTAGTTTATTAGGTCAATAAAGCTCAACCAGTCTGGTTAGTGTAAGTTCATGTAGATTTTTTGCCGCTCAATTATACCAATTCATACGAATCCAAAAACGTTTGTATTTGCTCTACAGAATTGAACATCAAAACATCCAAAATAGATAACCAAGGAACAAATTCATTCTTTAGTTGGGGATATTGAACAGGCTTACTTTTAATAAAATTTAACCGCATTCCCTTTTCTTCAAACACCTCTTTTTGATACAATTCGATACCTCCAATTGGGTTGATATAATGATTAGCCTTTTCTTGTAAACATATATCCAAAATACGATTCTGCGCTTTCAATTCGATATTTTGGTAAATCGCCGAGCTAGGAATTATCTCCGTTATGATACCCAAATAAGCATTGATAAGCTTCAGGTTTTCGACAATAATTTCAGAAAAAATTGCTTTTTCCTGTCCTAACGTTTGCTCTATGATAGGCTTCACTTGCTGGAAAAAAGGTGCTTTTTTATAACTCTGTTCAAGTGTTTTCAACCATTTTGATTTCCAAGCATCATCCCAATTTACTTCAATTTCATTGATTAACTTATTCTGGCTTGCCTCTTTCAAAGGAATCGTAAAAAGGCTATCCTTGCCATTTACCAGAATTCTGTTGCGATTAATCCAGCCCCTGTTGATAAAATTTACATCATCATAAATGACAAATTTATCTACTGCTTTAATCAATTGGAAATACCCTATATATGGAAAAATATAGGGTTGCATAATCGCTAGTTTCATATCGTAAGATTCTTCAAAAAATGAAGAACATTATTTTAACTTTCTTAAATAATAATCTTCCCCTCTGGTAATCATATTCTTCATGGTCGTATCTGTACCCAATCGAATATCACCTGGCAGAGGTTTAATTACTTTTTTGGCAAAGAATAAATATTGTGCTTCCTTCGGAATTGGTTGAACACCTTTTTCAAATGGATTTATGACAATCAAAGTACGAGTCAAGTTTTTACCCCAAAGTGGATACTCAAAGTCATCATTGATCGTAGCCAATGCAACAGTAGCATCTTGAGGTACCAACTCGTCAAACTTATGATAGGCAGGCGTTATGTCAGGACGAGCCCATGTTTGAAGATCAATTCTATCGGTATCAAAAGCAGCAGGACGACCCAATGCTGCCACCGGCAAACAACGCTCATTCAAATACACCACAAGTATTGCAGAAGCTGATGCCACTAATACAACGATGGCAGTATAGAACTTCAACAGTACAAATGACCCGCTTTGCAGTCTCCATTTATTGCCTTCATGAAACAACAACGTCACCAATGGAACTGCATACACGGCAGTACTAATCATATAACGACCTTTCCAAGCATCGTAAGGTGCCGTAAAACTCAGCGCTGCAAAATGCAAACAAAAGGCTACTGCCAGTACATAAAAAGCAATTCCTCTACGAATAAAACCAATCAACACCAGTACTACCAATGGCAAGACAATGGCAAAACCAAATATTCCCCAATGAGGATTTGCATTAAAAAATTCAAACCTTACATTATACGAAAAAGGATTGATAGTAAAGTCTGTTTCTTCCTCGAGACGAAGATGAAGTTTTTTCTCCACTTTCTCGATCGGTTTTCTCATGAGTTGATTAACAGTTTCAAACTGCTCTATATTTCTTAAGCCGTCAAGGTTTACCATATCAATAGAATACCTCACAACATTTCGTGAGCCTTGTTTGATAAGGTTTTTCAATGTTCCTGCACGTTCCACAGATTGGTGTTTTAATGCAGTAGGTGGTCCAATCGGGTGACCAAACAATTGGATGTTTCTCAAATATCCAGTTGGTAAAGTGAATAGCACCACCCCAACAGTCAGGCCAACAACTAAGTGAGTCAATCTTCCAAAGGTTCTTGACCAGAAATGTTGGTAAGAGTCACCGAATTTGTCTATAAATTTTGCTCTTAAATCTTCACCAAAAACTGTATAAATAATTATCAAAAACAGTGGTGGAAAAGAAAACACGAAGGTAATCTTGTGTCCTAAAGCAATGCCAAAAGTCAACCCAGCTAGGTACAGATAACGTCTCCAGTGTTTTTCTCGATACGTAAAAAGGAAATACACCAAACAAGCCAAATACGATCCTAATACAATATCTGTTTCAGTTGAAATAGACTGCATCATAACATCTGGTAACAACCACATTACCAAAGCTGCAAAGACACTTGCTGTAAAATTTTTGGTTAATCTTTCGGCAATGCCAAATACACCAAAACCAATAATAATATAAGCTGTATGGTGAATCACTTTAAACCAATTTTCGATACGACCACTCATAAGGTAGTTGTAGATTTGAATCGTACAAACGCTACGAGGGTAAGTATCTATATTCCAATTGGTTCCACCAAAATGAGCCATAGAACCATGACGCATGTAATACATCAACCTGTTCAAGTGCCCAGTCATACTGTCCCACTCATTGGGAACGGTATAAAAAATCAAGAAAAGGTTGGTGATTTCTGTAATAATAAATGCGCCAAAAAGTAGTCCAAAAGACCATTTTAGCCATACAGGAAGGTTTCCAAACCAGTTCCAAACCAATTGTGTACGACTTCCTATCAGTTCAAAGAAAGTAAACCGCTCACGTTGATCTCGACCAAACAATTTGGTAAACTGTACATAGAAGACGAAAGCTGGAATAAAAACCGAAAGTGCCCAAAAACGACGATCATCGATTTTACCTATTTCAGAAAGTGCAAATCCTGTCAAAATAACACTACCACAAAACGTAATGTAAGCCGTGAGCACAATATCCACCAAAGATTTCATGCAAACCCTAGAGGCTATTCTCAAAACAAAGCCTATAAAACTGGCAAACAGGATTGGATAGATAAAATTCATATCAATAATTTTAGTCAATAGAAGTATTAGAGATTTTCGTTTACGATACGTGCAATTCTGTACACATCCTCATGCGCCAAATCAAAATATAGAGGCAAAGCCAAAGCTCTCAAGGCAAAATCATCGGAGATAGGGCAAGTACTTTCCTCTGTTACGAATTTGAGCGTACTCAAGGATGGATAAAAGTATCGACGAGGCATAATCTGATTTTCAGACAAAGCATCTCTTACCTTCAGCAACGCGGCTTCAGATTCGAAGAAAACAGGATAATAAGCATAATTTTTCACGGTATTCAGTGAAAGTTCAGGTCGCCCAAGCTTTTCCCAATTTAGCTCTTGATCATAAATATCAAAAATAGCCTTACGAGCCGCAATAATTTCTGGTACTTTTGGAAGATTTACCAAACCCATCGCTGCATGAAACTCAGAATTCTTGCCATTAATACCGATCGTAAGATAATCGTCACCAATATGACCAAAGCTTCTATATCTATCTAAAAGCCAAGCATACTCATCATTATTAGTAATCACAGCTCCACCCTCTACCGTGTGAAAGACCTTAGTAGCATGGAAGCTACAAGTGCTAATATCGCCAAATGAAAGGAGTGATTTATCGTCTACAGAGGCTCCAAAGGCATGTGCTGCATCGTAAATAAGCTTAATGTTATGCTTATCCGCTATTTTTTGTAGCTCATAAACGTCACATGGATTGCCATATACGTGAGTAGCCAAAATTGCTTGTGTATTCTCAGTAATTGCGGCTTCAACTTTTTGTGGGTCAATACACAAATCCGAACGAAGGATATCTGCAAAAACAGGAGTACATCCCTCCCACACAACAGAGTGAGAAGTGGCACAGTAAGAAAATGGTGTAGTAATAACTTCTTTGGTTACTCCTAATACTTTGAGTGCTAACTGAATAGCAATGGTACCATTTGATACAAACAAGCAGTGCTTTACGCCTAAATAATCCTTAATTTTTTGTTCTAATTCACGCACTAAGGGGCCATTGTTTGTGAGTTGGTTTCGCTCCCAAATACCCTTTAGGTAGGCTTCATATTCCTCATAAGGAGGTAAATATGTTTTAGTTACATTAATCATTTAGCGTAATCTGTATATAAGTTTCAAATTTCGAAGTTTCTCTTTTCTAGCAAAAAGCAGAAAGCTTTATTTAATTCAACATTAAATAGCGTTTTCGTATTCCAATTGCATAATTGGGAATTCAATTTTCGGACGTACATATCCTGGCCATTTTCCATACCAAACTGTTCCTTCACGATAATCCTCTATTTCAAAGATCAAAGCCTCCTCAAAGTTATATACTACAGAAGCAGTATCTTTCACAATCATGAAAGAAAGTGAATAAGAACCATCGTTCAAGAAATCACTAGGAATTTCGCATTCAGCAGAGATAATACCTTTTTCGAATTTAATCGAAGGAGTCCCTATGTTAAAAATACATTCACCAGTCAAAGAGTTTACGTGGAGACTAATATTCAAATTAGCTTGATCCATGTAATTCCAAAACTCAATTTGTATCTTAAAAGAAGTACGAACATCCAAATGGTTTTGGTTGTCCAAATAATTAGGAACAAGTTTAACACTTTTCAAACGAACACGATCGTTACCCGGCGCTTCATTCTGATCAGTGTAGGTTACTTGTAAATCTGTTTTCTGTATTTGGCTCAAATAGTTTGACATAATAAGATTAGTCTCACCCATTTGAATCAATTGCCCCTTTTGCATATACATGGCTTTATTACACAAACCTTGTACTGCAGTTAGGTTATGGCTTACAAATAGAATAGTACGCCCAGAAGTTGAGGCGTCCTTCATTTTGCCAAGACATTTACGTTGAAAGTCAGCATCCCCAACAGCCAACACCTCATCAACAATCATGATTTCTGGCTCTAGGTGTGCTGAAATTGCAAATCCTAAACGTACATACATTCCTGACGAATAACGTTTTACGGGAGTATCAAGAAATTTTTCAACACCTGCAAAATCAACGATTGCATCAAAATGTTTCTTGATTTCATCACGTTTCATACCAAGAATCGCCCCGTTCAAGAATATATTTTCACGACCAGATAACTCTGGATGAAAGCCTGTACCAACCTCTAATAAGCTGGCAACACGACCTTTGATGGTAATTTTACCTTGAGTAGGTTCAGTAATACGACTCAACACTTTCAAAAGTGTTGATTTACCAGCACCATTTGAGCCAACTACACCAACTCTATCTCCTTGCTCTATTTTAAAACTTACATCTTTCAGGGCCCAGAAGTCTTCGTGTTCTACTTCGTCTTCTTCCCCTTTGGTAAACATATTTCTAAACGTATCTGTAATCACCTCACGAAAGGTATCTGACTTTGCATTACCTTTTTTATGATCGATTATGTATCGCTTACTAACGTTTTGTGCCTCAATAACTGTCATTCTACTTCAATATTTTAAATGTAATCAACAAACGAATTTTCTCTTTTTCTAAAGAAAATAATCGCAATAATTGTGGTTAGACAAACAAAAATAATGGTTGGCAAAAAGCTATCCCATGTAAAATAAGGATAGTTTGGAATCAAACACCAACGGAAACCCTCAATAATACCAGCCAATGGATTCAACCAAGTATAAAAAGGATACCAAGATAATTCTTTTATAGAAGAAGTAGAATACGCAACAGGACAAATAAAGAATCCGTATTGAACAATCAGTGGAACAATTTGCTGAAAGTCACGGTATTGCACATTAAGAGAAGCAAAAATAATCCCTAAACTTAATGCAGCCATGAAAGCAAAAAATAGAAATACTGGTACAAACAGCAAATGGTAGTCTACCGAAATACCGCTGTATATTAAGAAAGGAACTAATACTATAAAACCTACAAAAAAGTCTAACAAAGGCACTGCCACCGAGCTCAAAGGCATCAACAATCGAGGAAAGTAAACCTTCGATACGAGGTTGGCATTACCAGTAATACTATTACTCACCTGCTGAAAAGCAGAAGCAAAGAAGTTCCAAAAAATTACTCCAGTGAAAACGATGATTTTAAAATCAACACCAGATGTATCCTCAATTTTGGCAACCTTATGAAAAGCAAATACAAACACCAATACCGTCATGATTGGCCTGACAACTGCCCAGGCTACACCAATCATCGTTTGTTTATAACGAACTGTTATATCTCGAACAGCTAAAATCCATAGCAATTCTCTAAATCTAATTATGTCAGCCCAATAATGCTTTTCAGACCTTCCTGCCTCAATGACTGTTTCTTGCATTGTCTAATTAACTATTTATTTTTCTTATCCTTTAACTTTTTAACTACGTCGCGACCAGCAACAAATAATAGCGCTAATATTAATCCAATGGTTCCACCGAGTTTAATTCCTTTTCCTTTAAGGGTAATATCGGCACCAATAGGCAATTCTGAATCATCAATTTTAGTAAACAATGGAGATTCTTTCACCATAGAGAACCTCAAGTTATCAAGATTTCTAACAGCTTCTTGATACATACCTTGCAATTGTGCAGAATTAGTACTTAATCTCTGCTGTTCAATCATTCCTTGCTGCATAATCACTTGCTGATTTTGGTCAACAACCTGAGCATATCTTCTTTGAGTACCATATAACTGACTTTTCAAGGAATCAACGCGGCGTTCCATGATACCGAGTAACTCGCGTGTTTTTTTCGTTTTTGTTTCTATGTAAAAATCAGTCACCGTTTTCAAAAATAGGTTTGTCCAGATATGAGACAAAGTATCATTACGTGTCGTAGCAGCCAAAGTCATCAACGATGATTTCTTGTTTTCGTTGGCAATCGAAGTCAATGGCTCTAAAAACGATTGCAACATTCGTACTCTTGATCTCTCTTTCGGCGTCAGTTTTTCATAATCTGAATGCTTGAATCTAAAGGTTTTCATCTCTTCATCATCTTCCCATTCGTCATCCAACCCTCCACTTTTCTCAATTAGTAAGTTTCCGAAAATTACTTTTTTGCCATTTACATCTACAGGAGTCAAAAGAGCTCTGTTGTAAATATTTTTAGTTTTTAATAGCTCTAAGAAATTTTCGCCACTAAACAAACCGCTGCTAGCAGCACCTCCGCCACCACCAAGACCAAAAGCACTCGCCAAATCTGATAATCCGCCACCACCCGAGGCACTTCCATTGTCCATGTTAAAAACAATTTTGGAGGTGTATGTTTTCGGCTTTTTGGTAATGATGTCTACTAAATATCCAGAAATCACCCCAAATATCGTAAATGCGACAATTAACTTCCAATTTGCGACGACTAAGTCCTTAAATGCAATGACTTTTTTTACTATATCTTCAAAAGAAAATTGATCTTCTGGTAATGTATTTTGAGTCTGAGACATGAGTCTAAATTAATAAATGCTAGATATTATATTATTGAATTGCACGCATTAAGGCGATAATCGTGCCTATACCCGTAAGTGATGCCGTGATTGTTGTAATAATACCAAGAACTTGCTGTGAAGCCATTTGCTTCTGATTCAGTCGAGGAACAACAATTTCAGAACCTGGATTAATTTTTGGATAAACATTTACTAATCCTAATAACTTACGAGTACGGTCTACAGACCCATTTGCATAAATAACATACGAACGTTTGCGAGATGAAAGCGAAGTAAACCCACCTGACTCCGAAATATAATGTTTGAAAGATGCTCCTTCAATAAATCTTGTAGAAGTTGGATATAATACTTCACCTTGCATTCTTACTGTTTGTGGCTCTTTAGGAATACGAAGAATATCACCGTCTTGGAGTAACATATTAGATTTTGAATTTTCATTTTCTAATACATCAACCAAATCAATCCCGATAGATTCCTCATAAATTTGTTTGATTGGCTCAACCTTCACAGATGTTTCAGAATTATTATCACTCAAATCCTGAATTTGTCTGCTTTTACGCTCAACCTCTTGATCTGTCAATTTTACTTTTCTGATTAAGGTTGCTCCTGCAGGATATGCTTGCGCATTCAATCCACCTGCACGCTTGATTACATCAAGCAACTTCTCGTCTTTTCTTTCCAAAGCATAAACACCAGGAAAAATAACCTGACCATCAATTGAGACAAACTGCTGACGCTCATAATTTGGAGAAGAACGCACAAACACTTCATCAAACGGTTCCAATATAAATTTAGAAGCTGACGAACTCATTGATAAATCTGGATTGATCGAAAATTGGAATTTCTCACCAATCGTAGGCGTAATCTTAGAAGGATCATCTTGTCCGATATTTTTCTTTCTACGAATTACCTCAATTCTTCCAGTGGCAGCAGATTCCTTCAAACCACCTGCTTTTATCACCAAATCCTCAACAGTCATGTTCTTTACATATGGATACGTTCCAACAGAAGGCGTTTCGCCACCACTATTTGGCAATACACCCAGTGATGTCGAACCAGTTGGAGTTTTTTCAGCAAAACCATCCATTGATGTCAGTTTAATTTCACCTTGGATACGCACAGTGTAGTTCTCCATCATTTCCAAGCTAGAATAAACAGTAATTTCATCCTCTCTTTTCAAAGGTACATCTGGTGCTGCTCCTGAAAGAATATCCTTATAATTGACTGCAATATTTTCCTTTGTTAAATCACTTTTCAATCTAACAATTAAAATTCTATCTAAGAAAGCATCTTCTTTAAAGCCTGCTGCACGTAGAATGAGTCTAGACAAAGATGAGTTATCGCTCAAAGAATAGCGTCCCGGACGAAATACGGCACCATTTAACTTGACGACATTTTCATATCTATCCATCAAAATTTGATCTACAGTAATAAAATCTCCTGACTTCGGGAAAAATGAAGTTAGCAATTCACCATTCAAGTCAACCAATTTTCTCTCTTTATCTGTAAATCTCTCTATTTTAAGAACACTTTTGTAAGCATCTGGCAGGTATCCCCCAGCATATTCATTGATAATCATATCAAGATTTTCGTTAGGAAGAACCTCAAATATTGCAGGTTTCTTAACTCTACCTGCAATCTCGATACGAGACTTATATGGCGTAACCTGAATAATATCTTGGTCTTGTAATGCGATATCTTGACGTAAATTTCCAGTAGTCAATAGATCATATAAATCTACACGAGCAACGAGCTTTTTACCTCTAATTACTTTAATCTCACGGAATGTACCATTTTCGTTAGGTCCTCCAGCCTGATAAAGAACATTAAATACTTTGGCTAATGATGATACAGCGTAAGTACCCGGTGCAATGACCTCTCCTATAACTGTAACTCTTATTGTTCTAATATTTCCAAGAGAAACAGTAGCTGTTGTATTAGCAGATGTAGTACCTGATGCCTTTAATCCAACATAAATTTGCGAAAGGCGGTTAATGATTCTCTTTTTTGCTTCTTCTATAGTCAAACCACTCACGAAAACATTTCCAACACGGTCTATCTTAATATTACCATCTGGCGTTACAGGTAACGTGTAGTGATTCTCAGAGTAACCATTGATATCGATAATAATCTCGTCGTCGGGACCCAAAATATAATTTTTGGGAGTTGCCATACGAGCATATGAATCAAATGTAATTTTAGAGTTATTGAAAATACTATATCCAAAAATCTTCTTTCTTAAGGCAGCTGTAGATGAATCAGCTGTACTTAAATTCGCAGTTTTCTGTTTTTTCAAAGAATCTAAATCGCCTTTCTCTCCAGCAATTTCAGATACTTTGCGAGAACCAGTACTTTTTACTCCAGTGTTAGTTGTAGTTGTAGGACGTGTAATTGGTGTAGGGAGTGTAAAGTTTGCAGGAATACCTTGTATTTGTGCAAAAGAATTCAAACTCCATAAAGCAAACACTAATAAAGATATAGAGCGTAAGCTAACCGCAGACATGAATGAATGACGTGATTTTATAGCCTTCAAAACAAGATTGTTTGGGTTTTTGAGTTGTAACATGATTTTTAATTTTGTCCTTAGATCAATTTTAGAAGGATATTTTCAAAAATAATCCAAAAAACGGTACTTTTATTATTAAGATAAGTTTGAATTAAATTGCAAAGTAAATGAACTTTTGGCTAAATCTCGACAATCTTACACAGATTAATTAGGGAGTGGACAATTAAATTAATGTACACTTACGATTTTTAATGCTTTTTTGTAGATTTGCTAACTTTTTAATCCAAAACTATATTTTTGAGTCATCTCAATTACTTTTCAACTCAAAAATATAGTCAATAAGTAATTTTTTAACTTGTTTTGATGAAACATCAATAAATCCTTCTTTCTCTAGCAGTATGTCAACAACGCCAAATAATGAGGTTCAATATACCGAAGACAGTATTCGGTCACTAGATTGGAAAGAACATATCCGCCTTCGTCCTGGTATGTATATTGGTAAGCTCGGCGACGGTTCTTCGTCCGACGATGGGATATATGTATTAGTAAAAGAAATCGTCGATAACTCTATCGATGAGCACATGATGGGACATGGAAAAGCCATCGATGTGAAAATTTCAGACCACCGTGTAGAGGTACGTGATTATGGACGTGGTATTCCACTAGGTAAAGTAATCGACTGTGTATCAAAAATCAACACGGGAGGTAAATATGATTCGGGGGCTTTCCAAAAGTCCGTAGGTCTAAATGGGGTTGGTACCAAAGCTACCAACGCGTTATCAAGTTTCTTTAGAGTACAGTCATTTCGTGAAGGCAAAACAAAATGGGCTGAGTTTAGCAAGGGAGAAATGCTTGCTGAGTCGGATGGCGAACCAGAAAGTAACGCCAAAAATGGTACGCAAACAATTTTTGAACCTGATAATTCCATTTTCAAAAATTACCATTTTATCCCTCAATATTTAGATAATCTTTTCTGGAATTATGCTTACTTAAATGCGGGTTTGTCTATCAATTTCAATGGACAAAAGTATTTTTCTCAGAAAGGTCTTTTCGATTTATTAAGCAAAAAAACCAACGAAGAAGAAAATCGCTATCCTATTATTCACCTAAAAGGTAATGATATCGAAATTGCGATGACGCATGGCAACCAATATGGCGAAGAGTATTATTCGTTCGTAAATGGTCAGAATACTACACAAGGAGGTACTCACTTGCAAGCTTTTCGCGAAGCAGTTGTTAGAACAGTACGTGATTTTTACAAAAAAGATTACGCACCTGAGGATATCCGTGCCAGTATTGTTGCTGCAGTAGCTGTTCGTGTTCAAGAACCAGTTTTTGAATCTCAAACAAAAACCAAATTAGGGTCAATCACTATGTCCCCTGATTCAAGCTCTCAGACAGTGAGAAGTTTTGTAGGAGATTTCATCAAAACTGAGTTGGATAACTTTTTGCACAAAAATCCAACTACTGCCGAGGCGCTTAAAAAACGTATTGAACAGTCTGAGCGTGAGCGTAAAGATATTGCGGGTATCAAAAAATTGGCGAATGAGCGTGCTAAAAAAGCCAATTTGCACAACAAAAAACTTCGTGATTGTCGTGTGCATTTATCTAACGAAAAGTCTGATAATCGTTACGATTCAATGCTTTTCATTACCGAAGGTGACTCGGCAAGTGGCTCAATTACCAAATCAAGAAACGTTCAAACGCAAGCTGTGTTTAGCTTAAGAGGGAAACCTCTCAACTGTTTTGGTTTGACCAAAAAGATTGTTTATGAAAACGAAGAATTTAACCTACTCCAACATGCCTTAAATATTGAAGATGGCTTGGAAGGTCTTCGTTATAACAAAATCATTATTGCAACTGATGCCGACGTAGATGGTATGCACATCCGTTTGTTGATGATGACATTCTTCTTACAATTTTTCCCAGATTTAGTAAGAAATGGTCACCTTTATATTTTAGAAACACCTTTGTTCCGTGTTAGAAATAAAAAGGAAACCATCTATTGCTATTCCGATGAAGAGCGTCTCAATGCTATTCAAAAATTGGGTCCAAAACCAGAAATTACACGTTTCAAAGGTTTAGGTGAGATTTCTCCAGAAGAATTTGGTAAATTTATAGGCGATAATATTCGTTTAGAACCTGTCATTTTAGAAAAGGATACAACCATCCCTAAAATTTTGACTTATTTCATGGGTAAAAATACCCCTGACCGTCAGAGGTTTATTATCGACAATCTCATTATTGAAAAAGACCCTGCCGAAGCAGCAGCATAAGATATTACTAAGGGCTCAATAGTCTTTGTGAGCCCTTAATCAAGTATTCCTCTTCCTGTTCGCTAGCAGAAATATCCTGTTAACCATAATATGACCCTAGAACAATTACGACAACAAATTGATGAGCTTGACAATGAAATGCTTGAGATACTCAACAAGCGTATGGAAGTTGTTAAGCATGTTGGAGAGCTTAAAAAAACGACTCAGACTGTTATTTATCGTCCTGAGCGTGAGAAGCAAATCATCGACCGTCTTGCAGAAATGAGCCAAGGCTTATTGACACGCCCTGCGATTGAGGCTATTTACCTCGAAATTTTTGCAGTATCTCGTAATCTTGAACTGCCAGAACGTATTGCCTATTTGGGTCCTGAGGGTAGCTTTACTCACCAAGCAGCCGAAAGTCGTTTTGGTGCTATGAGCGATTACTTACCTTTGCCAAGCATTCGTTCAGTTTTTGAAAGTGTTGATACAGGTCGTGCAAGATTTGGTGTTGTCCCTATCGAGAACAATTTGGAAGGTATTGTAAAAGAGACGATTGATTTGCTAAACGAAACAGATTTGAAAATTGTAGCAGAAGTGGTTATTCCTGTTCACTTTACGTTTGCTACCAAATCTGAAAAATTATCGGATATCAAACGAATTTATTCAAAAGACATCGCTTTTGGGCAATGTGAAAAATTCTTAAATGAATATTTCAATGGTAAGGATGAAGAGTTTTTTGTACAAGTAGATTCGACTTCCAAAGCTGCCAAATTAGCTTCTCAAGATGAGCAATCTGCCGCAGTTTGTTCGCATATCGCAGCCAAATTGTTTGATGTTCCTATCTTGTTTGACAATATTCAAGATTCCTCTCAAAATAGAACAAGATTTTTCATTATCGGAAAAGATTTTGTCAATCAGAAGAGTGAAAAAGATAAAACTACCATCATTGCCAAACTTCCCGATGACGGTAAGCCAGGAACTCTGGTAAGATTCCTACAAGAGTTTGAAAATCGTGGCATCAACCTTGTTAAAATTGAATCGAGACCTGTGAAAGAAGGTGAAACCTTCAACTTCTGGTTCTTGATGGAATTTGATGGGTATTTCTTAGATGAGAATGTTCAACATATCATGAAAAAACATGAATCCGACATTAAGTGGCTCGGAAGTTATGTAAAAATGGTGTAAAAATAAAAGCCGTTAGCGATAAACTAACGGCTTTCTTTTTATCTCAAAACAGATTCTTCTTGAAAAATTTCACCTACATGCTTTTGGATATTTCTGCACATCTGCGCTAGTGGCAAATCATTAGCGTCTGTACCAAATGGATTTTCAATTTCTTCGGCAATCAGCTCTAAACTTGCCAATACATAAAAAACAAAAACCACCACAGGTATGACAATATAGCCTAGCGTAAAAACATATCCAAAGGGCAAAGTCATTACATAAAAGAAAATAAACTTCTTCAAAAATACTGTGTAAGAAAAAGGTATCGGCGTGTTTCTAATACGCTCACAAGCACCACAAATATCTGTAAAGGTTCGAATTTCTTCATTAATAAAAAGTAACTGCTCGCCAGAAATAATATTTTTTGCATATAATGCCTGCACCTGCTCAACTAGCAATTTGGCTATGTAATTAGGTTTATGATATTCTGGCTTTACTTTGTATTCAGAAATAAACAGCTCGCTATCATTTTGATGTCCACGCAAATGGCGTTTCAAGGCAAAAGCATATTCCACGATAAGTTTTTCTATTATGGTCCTTTCTTCAATCATCTCTTTGGGAACTATCGCTTGAATTTTGATAGCAAAATTTCTTGAGGCGTTCGTCAATGCTCCCCAGTTACGTCTTCCCTCCCACCAACGATCATAGGCAGTATTGGTTCTAAAAACCAATAGCATAGAGATCACAAAACCTAGCATTCCATGCATAGCTGGAATATTCTTGATATGTGAATTTTCACTTAATTTAAAAACATCTACTTCCAAATAAGCAATCAAACCAGAGTAGGCTCCAATAGCAATTAGCATAGGGAACAACTTTCTGAAAGTATCAGCTTTATGAAAGTGGAAAATAAAGGTGAACCATTCCTTTGGATTATAATTGATCATAGAGATAAGAATAATTTTGTATAATAGTTTCGATGATACAAACAAAAACAGCTTCTATCAAAAATAGAAGCTGTTTTTATATATATCGTAATAATTTACAATTCGTTAACCTACCGAACCTTCCAAAGAGATAGCGAGAAGTTTTTGTGCTTCTACCGCAAATTCCATTGGTAATTGGTTCAATACTTCTTTGGCATATCCGTTCACAATCAAAGCAATAGCTGCTTCAGTAGAAATACCACGCTGATTACAATAGAAGATTTGATCTTCACCAATCTTCGAAGTAGTCGCTTCGTGCTCTACAGTAGCTGTGTTATTTTTTACTTCAATGTATGGGAAAGTATGCGCACCACAACGGTCACCCATCAACAATGAGTCACATTGAGAGAAGTTACGAGCATTTTCAGCGCGTTTCATCACTTCAACTAATCCTCTATATGAGTTTTGAGAACGACCTGCAGAGATACCTTTAGAAACGATACGTGACTTAGTATTTTTACCAATGTGTACCATTTTCGTACCAGTATCTGCCTGTTGCATATTGTTAGTAACAGCTACTGAATAAAATTCTCCAATAGAGTTATCACCTTTCAAAATTACAGAAGGGTATTTCCATGTAATTGCAGAACCTGTTTCTACTTGAGTCCAAGAGATTTTTGAGTTAGCGCCATCACAAATACCACGTTTTGTTACAAAGTTGTAAATACCACCTTTACCGTCTTTATCACCTGGATACCAGTTTTGAACAGTAGAGTATTTAACCTCTGCATTTTCGTGTGCTACAATTTCAACTACAGCAGCGTGTAATTGGTTTTCGTCACGCATTGGAGCAGTACAACCTTCTAAGTAACTTACATAAGAAGACTCGTCAGCAACAATCAAAGTACGCTCAAATTGACCAGTACCAGCCGCATTAATACGGAAATACGTAGACAATTCCATCGGGCATCTTACTCCTTTTGGAATATAACAGAATGAACCGTCAGAAAATACAGCAGCATTCAATGCCGAAAAGAAATTATCTTTTACAGGCACTACTGAACCCAAGTATTTTTTGATTAATTCAGGATGCTCTTTAATTGCTTCAGACATCGAGCTAAAGATAATACCTTTTTCAGCTAAAGTCTTTTTAAAAGTAGTAGCCACTGAAACTGAGTCAATTACAGCATCTACTGCAACTCCAGAAAGGCGTTTCTGCTCATCAAGAGAGATACCTAATTTTTCGAAAGTACGACGTAATTCTGGATCAATCTCATCCAATGAATTAACAACTTTCGTTTGTTTTGGAGCTGAATAATATTTGATTGCTTGGTAGTCAACTTTTTTATAGTCAACGTTAGCCCATTCTGGTTCTTGCATACCCAACCAAGTACGGTATGCGCTCAAACGCCATTCCAACATCCATTCTGGCTCGTCTTTCTTAGCCGAGATTTGACGGATAACGTCTTCATTCAAACCTGCAGGTACTTCATCTGTTTCGAAGTGACTTTCGAAACCATATTTATACTCAGAGGAGGTGATTTCTTCGAGAATGTCTATTTCTTCTTTTGCCATTGTTTTAATCTGTTACAGCAATTGGTATATCAGTGATTTTGTGCTAGACAAGGAAGTAATTTCAAAGCATGTTAAAATGTCATTCAAAAAAATGATATTTGTTAGCTTTTTAACTAATTATTGACCTTTGAATTCATTCACTGAAATAATTGGTCTACAAAAATAAACCAAAAAGCGCAAGAAAAGTTCTGTTGTTTAGAATTTTTCTAAGATGTACCCCAATTATTCCTAATTTTTGGAGAAAACTCCGCTCAAACCCTCATTTTAAGAAGGATTCGCAAACGGAACCGAACGATTTACCGACTCTTCCAGTGATATAAATGTTTCTGTTCTCTGAATTCCTGCGACTTTTTGAATTTTGTCATGCAGTACTTCTCTTAGGTGAACGGTATCACGACAAACTATTTTGGCAAAAATAGAATAAATTCCCGTGGTATAATTTATGCTTACAACTTCAGGGATTTGCATGAGTTGGTCTGCAACCTCCGCATATAGCGAACTTTTATCCAGATAAATACCTAGAAAAGCAGATATATCCCATCCAAGTCGAGTATGGTCTACAATCAGTTGGGAGCCTTTAACAATTCCCATTTCTTCCATTTTGGCCATCCTTACATGGACTGTACCACTGGAAACATGGATTTTTTTGGCAATTTCGGTATAGGGCATAGTAGCATCACTCATTAAAAGCCCTAATATTTTTAAATCAACTTGGTCAATGCCTGGTACTTTTTCCATAAGTATTAATACAGTCTAAAGTTATTATTAACAATTTCGCAAAAAACAAGGCTTCAAGAATTGCCATTTTTAACGATTCGTTAACAAAAATAGCAAATTTTTGAAAATACTATAAATTTTAATAATTTTTTATAAAATATTTGTAAAATATCTGAACACCTGTTAACTTTGCATTGTCAAGTTAAAAGAACAACGACACACACACTGTAGGGTGATGAAATTTGGCAGACGTGCCCTCCTGTCTCGGGGGTGGTGATTACGGGATAAAGTTAGTATAATGCCTATCGCAAGATAGACTGGGGTTGACCACCAGATTTTGTACTATACCTAACTACGCCGTGGAGGTTCGAGTCCTTCTCCTACAGCAATTATCTGAAATTTTGGGGATATACGATTTGGCAAAATAAAATTTCCTGATTACCTTTATTCCCAGATTATCAGATTGACTACGAATATAATAAAGTAGTTTTATTTGGTTTTTAGTTTGTTGATGAAGTGTAATTCAAAAAAGCAGTCTTACTGAGTCTGCTTTTTTTGTTTTTATAGCCTTTTGTAATTCCTAAAGCGCTTCTGTTGAGCTATTTTCGCTTTTTATAGCTCTATCTACTTTTCTCAAACCCTCTAATGATTTGCGTCTTTTATAGATTTTCCAAATAATATTTCAATTTAGCAAAGCAATACTTTCTTTTCGATTTCCCTCTTTTTTGATGACAAAAAGAAGAAAAATTCCTTTTGCTCCTACCGATTACTCAAATATCCATTTTAAAAATAGAAAAACCTCAACCCAAATGAGCTGAGGTTTTAATAAATATTGACAATATCAGGAATTAATAAACTTTGAATTCCCAAATTCCTGCAACTCCTTTCAAGAATTTGATTCTCAAATACTGAAATTTCTTATTCAATACATCTGTGTGCGGAGATTTGATTTGAACGTCCTCGTGTCCTCCACATTTTACCCAAGTTTTACCATCTAGCGAGCCTTCCAAAACATAGGCATGTCCAGCAGTTGGTTTAACAAAGTATGTTTCAACTTTCTTAATGGTTTGAGGTTTTGACAATTTTGCCGTAAAAGTCGCTAAAGAATCGGCTGCATCTGCCATCCAGCGAGTTCCGTTTGACCAATCAGTCGCATTGACAGGATTGTAGTACTCAGTGCGTTTGAGTGTCGCATCATAAATATGAGGAACTTTGTATTCTGGCTTAGTTGAAGAAGCACTTGTTTCCTCAATTTTTAATCCTTTATCTTTTACATTCAAAGGATTTACACCTTTATTGGTCAATTTTACGGGTTTGATCGTTCCATCTTCGTTAAACTCCATTTTGTTGATCCAAACCTGACGGTTAGTTCCCGAGCGACCAAATTCGAGATAAGTGAAATAATAATCATCGCCGATATTGAATACATTGCCGTGCCCAGGACCATAGATTTTTTCAGTAGTATCAGTTTTAGCGATAATTTCTTCCTTCGGAAATTCATAAGGACCAAAAGGAGAAACTTTGCTATATTGATACGCATAGGCATAATGCTCATGACCACTCAAGGTGTACATATAATAGTAAATACCTTTTCGTTTAAAAAAGATTGGTCCTTCAGAGTAGCCATTTCTCTTAGTTTGAATCACCTGAATATCGCCATCTAATTCGGTCATATTGGGCTTTAGCTTAGCCGCACCACGTTGTGCCCAAAACAAATAAGGCGTTTTATCATCGTCGATAAAGATTTCTGCATCGATTCCTTTCGTCTTTTTAGGCCCATCCATCAGCACAAGCGGAGCTGGAGCTTTACCCTTTTCGAAAGTATCTTCTCCCACCAATTTAAAAGGACCTTTCGGAGAAGAAGCTTTTGCTACGTAAATATGTGTATTGACCGTCGGGTAAAAGAAATAGTCTTTCCCTACTTTTTGAGCATAACTTGGTGCCCAAAAAAGTTGTTTGGCAGCCGACGGAAAGAATATTCCGTCAAAAGACCAATTCACCAAATCTTTGGATTGCCAAAGAACTGGAGGTCCTGAGGTTGCCAAACCTTTATCATAACCATCTGTAGTGGCGTAGCAATAAAAAGTATCTCCAAACTTTACAATACTTGGATCAGCAATTAAGTCAGGAATAATAGGATTGTAATTTCGAACGGTTTGCGCGACAGTAGCTTTCGCTATTGACAAACACAGACCCATTCCTAGAAGATATTTGAATAATTTCATGGTTTGTTTATTAAAGGGATTAAATAATTTTTAGAGATTGGCTATTTACCAATAAGTGTCAATCATACACAATTATACTCAAGTTAGTAGATAAAAGGATAAACAGGTTAGCATTTCAACTCAACTTAACCTGTTTAAACAACAAATATTCTATTAATCGATAGCATGGTCTGGTGGTACTGGCAATCCTTGCCAAATTCGTTGAGAAGTCCATGGTTGAGGGCTTGCGCTCCAAAACTCATCTGTTTCTGGCAAACCTAGAGGAAGCAAAATAAAAGAGCATAGATATAAACTCCCTGTTGTGATATATGAATCTGCGATTTCGGGTTGAGCGCCGTAGAATCCGATTTTCAACCAGCCTTTTTCATCAAAAGTGGTTTTTGATTCTGTTGTTTTCTTCAAGATTGCCGTTAAAGCTTCACGTGTTTGAGCCACACTAATTTCCTTAGGAAGATTATGAACCAGCGCCATATCTGCCAAATGATGAAAAGCGCCTCCTCTATAAACCAACGATCGGCCTATAGCAGGAAATGTACCATCAGGATTCACCAGTTTTTCTTGAATATGTGCGTAACGTTGTGCACGCTCCATAATTTTTTTCCCTGCCCAATTAAAAGAAGAATTTTTTGCACTTACTACTTGATGGATATTTACTAAAAAAGGTTGAATAACGTAGCTATTGTAGTAATCAAAATGAAACTTTTCGCCGTCGCCATAAATACCATCACCCAAATACCATTGTTCAAACTGACGGTAACAATACTCTATACGGAGGATATCCCATGAATAGCCATACTTGCAGAAAAAGGCCTCAATCATCCCTGAAAACAATATCCAGTTACTAAAACCAGGTTTTATTTCTCTTGTTTTCACAAAAGAATTTACCACATTTTGCTTAGTTGTAGCATCCAAATGCTCCCAAAGCCAAGGAGAGCGTACAAAAGCCAAAGCCAAAAATGCAGCATCGACCAAAGGCTGCCCAGCCCCCTCGAATTTCATATAATCTTTTGCCTGAGGATTTACAGCATTAGCAACAGCTTTTACAGCCCATTGTCTGTAAGTATCTCTTAGCGCAACTTCAGGAGGAGTACCGCCTTCAGCATTGAGCCATGGGGCAATCCCACACAACAAACGACCGAAAGCTTCGAGATATGCCACTTGCGAACGGCTTGCCTTGTTATCTATATGAACAGATAGTTCGACAGGCATTTTAATTTTTAGACTATCATTTGCTAAACTTTGCAAGACAGGACGAGACAATTGATCGAGATGTGCAAGCCATACCTCACGAGTAGTGAGCACAGGCGCTTCGACGGTCGTTTCTTTTTTCTTTTTTGACTTTTGTGCGGTAGCTTGATAGCTCAAAGCAACAGCCATAAGAGCAGCGAGGATAAGTTTTTTCATAGGTTTGTTATGTAAAAAATCTATTTGGTTCAAAGCATTTTATCTAAGCCTTGAACCAAATAGAGAGAAATTTCACTTGGATAATTCTTATTTTTTCAATTCTTGATAGCGCTTCATAGCTTCCAAGAAATAGTAATCTGCATACGTTAGGGGTACATCCACTTCTGTATTTTGAGGAATATGACCAACACAATGCTTGATGAGAAAGCCACCATTTTTGCCATAAGCCGCTTTGTATGGAGCGTTTGATAAACTCCAAAGCATTTTCTCCGCTGAAGACACATAAGTTTTAGCCAAAGGAGCCTTTACATATCCTTGCAACTCTAATAATGCTGATGCCACCACCGAAGCTGCTGAAGCATCACGCAAGGCTTCTGGTTGATTTGGCGCATTGAAGTCCCAAAAAGGAATTTTATCTGCTGGAAGGTTTGGATTGTTTAAATAGAAATTAGCAATCTTATTTGCCTGTTCTAAGTAAATCGAATTTTTAGTCACACGATACATCACAGTATATCCATACAACCCCCAAGCCTGACCACGTGCCCAAGCCGATTCATTGGCAAATCCTTGTGCCGTTTTCTTCTGTTTTACCTCACCAGTGTTAGCATCATAATTAATCACATGATATGAACTATAATCAGGACGGAAATGGTGTTTCATCGTTGTATTCGCATGGGTTACTGCAATCTTATAATAGCTAGAATCTCCCGTTACTTCGGTTGCCCAAAACAATAATTCTAGGTTCATCATGTTGTCAATAATCACCAAAAAATCATCAGGCTTTGAGTCCCATGATTTTATACAGCCTACTTTTGGGTTAAAACGTGTAGCAAGAGACTTGGCAGAAGTCAGCAAAACTTCTTTATATGCTGTTTTTGGAGCAATACGATTAGCATTACCAAAACTACAAAACATCATAAAACCTAAATCATGGGTTGTAGTATTATACTTTTCCTTTTCTAGGTCTTTCAAAATACGTTCTGCTTCCTGATACGTAGCTTGGTCTTTGGTTTGTTCATAAATATAAAGCAAAGAGCCAGGGTAAAAGCCACTACACCACCAATCAGAGTTGCTAAACTCATAGCGGTCTGTATTGGGAAAATACGTCTTTGGAAATTTACCAGCGGGAAGATGTTGAGCCAAAAACTGATATTGTTTTTGTGCATCGGAAAAATTTTGTTTGAATTGCTTCAACAAAAGAGGTCTTGAGATAGCTTGAGAGGCTTTTTGTGCCATACTCGTAAAACCTAACAAGCAGCAAAGGAATAAAAGAAGACTGTAGTTTTTAATAAATTGGGATTTCATGACATAAAGTTTTAAAATGTTAGAGGCTTATGCCCGAAACAATAAAGCTCAGAATAGGTAATACTTTACTCAAAGCATGAAAAAGTTTTTCAAAACTACAGAATTAAAAAGAACGTCTATCCTTGGTTGGGGAGAGGTGCTGTATGTAATAGATTCATTTTAGAAATGAAAGGAGTTATTTACAAATGCCACAAGTGCCTCCATTTTTGGCGCAATGTTTACAGTATTTACAATTTTTACAGGCAGAACAATAATTGGAGCCAGTACATTTTCGAGCAAGAACTGCTGCACTAGAATGAACACAAAATATGAATAAAATCAGTGTTAAGGCATGAAGAGAGTATCTTTTTATAATAGTTTTAAAGTGTGTGATTTATAAATTAATTTGATACTGTATCCTCTTATTTCGAATAATAAGTTCAAGTTCCTCAATAGTTAATAACGCGTAAGAAGAGCCTTTTTCATGTAAGCTTACAAAGCAAAATCTAAATTTATCTCCTAGTATTTCTCCAAAATTAAATTCGTTCTCAGTAGCGCCAAAAAAGAAACCTTTTGGGTTATCGGGTAAATACTTCTTGGTTGTCTTTAGCTCAACCAGTATCATATCTTCTAAATAGGTCTCTATTTCATCGCCATTAATTTCTTTCTCTACTAAATTCGGAATATATATCATATCAAAGGATTGAAGAAAACGATGTTCAATCTGTAGCAAATCCAGAATTTTCTTTTTAGTTGACAAGTCAATTTTGAAAAAACCTGTATGATTTTCTATCAAATAATTTACACCTTCTTTCTCTGTGACATTGTTTGATAATGTTAGAATAAAGGAATGTTTTCTCGACATTATTATTGCAATTTAGGGTATAACTATCTTTATTGTACTTTATAAAAACAAAGTCAATTTGATCATTATATAAATTTAGGATGTTTTGTTACGCTCCCTCATGGGCCTTACTAAAAGATACTCAATTAAAGCTTGTCTAAGTTCCTCATTGAACACATCTTTGGTAATCTTTTTAAAATCTTCACAGCAAGCTGTAATTTCCAAGTTATCATCCTCATAAATTACCTTAGGTTTTTTTCCATGAACAGGACAAACCTGTTGCTCACTATTGTCAATAATTGCCTGAATATCGATCATATTGAAAGATGTTTATTGGGTTTGATAGTATTCAAAGTTATGTTAAATATCTACATCAGGAGTTATCTAAGTGATTCTCTGATTTCTTTCCGATTTCATCAAGTCTTTAGAAATTAAAAAAGCGCTTATGTTCAGAACATAAGCGCTTTTGAAAAAGTGGAGAAGATGGGGCTCGAACCCACGACCTCTTGACTGCCAGTCAAGCACTCTAGCCAACTGAGCTACATCCCCATTGGAATTGATACTGCAAAGTTATCATTTCAAAATACTTTTGCAAGTACCAATTCTATTTTTAAAAATTAAGTCTTGCTCCTATGCCTGCTTGTGGATGAAAGTAAAATACTGATGGTACTAATTCCACATAAGCACCCACTTCCATGAAAATAGATAGCGGTGAATCTGGAGAGAAATACTCCAATCCTGCCGAACCAACACCACCTAATCCTGTGGCTGGAATTTCTTTTTTGTAAGGAATTCCGTTAAAAGTATCATCTACAAAATACTTTCTAGAAGTAATTTGACCTCCAAAACCATAGTAGTTTTTAAAGCGACTACTTCCCATTTCGTTATGCCACAAATACAACCCACTTACAGCAATACCTGAACCGTTGAATGCACCAGTTTTGTAACTGTCTCTTACACCCCAGATACCCCCATAAACTCCAAAATTGATTTCAATAGCATTTTTGTCATTTCTTAAGTAGTTGCGTAGACTTAGTCCTGATGGTTCTCCAATCTTACCACCTATCGCCCAGTCTCTGTTTTGAGCAAAAGCACCTACAGATGCCACCATGAGTAGAAGAAACAATACTGTTTTTTTCATAAAATTGTTATTTAATTGATTTATGCCTCATAAGAACGAAGATAACCCATTAAAATGGAATTTTCGTCTTTTGTTCCGACGGAGATACGCAAACAGTTGTCACATAAAATCACCTTTGAACGGTCACGAACTATCGTTTTGTTCTCAATTAAGTAATCAAATACAGCTTTGGCCTCTTTGAAACGAACCAATAGGAAGTTCGCATCTGAAGGGTAGATATGTTCAACATTTGGCAGTTCGCTTAACTCTTTTTCAAGTTGAGCTCTATTTTCGTTGAGTGTAGCTACCGATTTTTTCACAAAATCTGTATTGTCGATGTTCTCAATTAATAACTTTTGCGTTAAACCGTTGATGTTGTAAGGGTATTTAATTTTATTCAAAAGTGTAATTAATTCTTCTTGTGCAAAGGCCATTCCCAGACGTAGCGAAGCCAAACCCCATGCTTTTGAAAAAGTCTGAAGTACCATTACATTAGGATATTCATCCAAACTTGGAATGAACGAAGGCTCATCAGAGAAATCGTTGTATGCCTCATCGATAATAACGATACCTTGTTGGAAGTTTTCGATGATTTGTAAAATTGCCTCACGATTAATCAAGTTACCTGTTGGGTTATTTGGCGAACAGATAAAGATCAATTTTGTTTTTGAATTTATCGCCTCCAAAATCGCATCAATGTTCAACTGATAATCAGGAGTCAATGGAATTTTCTGTATTCCTACATTATTAACCGAAGCACTTACTTCATACATGCCATAAGTTGGAGGCAATATAATAATATTATCAACTTTTGGTTCACAAGTCAAGCGAATAATTAAGTCGATAGGTTCATCAGAGCCATTTCCTAGAAAAATTTGCGTTGGACGACAGCCTTTGATAGGTGCCAATTTTTCCTTTATCGCAAACTGATAAGGGTCTGGATAACGGTTCCAGTTTTCGGGCGTTGCCGAACCAATCGGGTTTTCGTTTGCATCTAAAAAAACACCTTCTTTACCTGTATATTCATCACGTGCAGAAGAGTATGGAGCAAGGTTTAAAATGTGCGGGCGCACAACTGAGTGTATGTCAAATTTCATAAGTTTGTTTCTTGGATTTAGTGAAATAAGTAAATGTTGGCTATTGCTTCAGCTTACGGACTGATGCCAATTTTCGCCCCTTTTAACAACAAAAGGTGACGCATCTCAACCGAATGAGGAGCTATCACCTAGTTTGTTGGTTCTATGACAAAAAAATTATGCCAATCTTACGCGAACCGCATTAGCATGGGCACGTAAAGATTCGGCTTCGGCCATCTCGATAATAGTATTACCCAGATGTTGAATGCCTTCTTTTGTAATTTTTTGAATCGTTATTTTTTTGACGAAGCTGTCCAAACTTACCCCTGAGTAGGCTTTAGCAAAACCGTTAGTTGGTAAAGTATGGTTGGTGCCTGAAGCATAATCTCCTGCTGATTCTGGAGTATAATTTCCTAAGAAAATAGAACCTGCATTAAAGATTTGCTCGGATAATTCTTCTGCATTTTCGACAGACATAATCAAGTGCTCAGCAGCATACTGATTGAGCATATCAATGGCAATACCCTGATTTTCAACCAATACTGCTTGACTATTTTCTAAGGCTTTGGCTGCAAACTCGGCACGAGGCAATACGGCCAATTGCTTTTCTAACTCTTGATTAACGGCTTCAATTAATTCTTCCGAAGTCGATACCAATAAAACTTGTGAGTCGATACCATGCTCTGCTTGTGACAATAAATCTGCCGCTACAAAAGCAGGATTAGCAGAATTGTCTGCCCAAACTGCTACCTCTGATGGCCCAGCAGGCATATCAATGGCTACACCTTCTTTGTTTGCGAGCATTTTGGCAGCAGTAACATACTGATTACCAGGCCCAAAAATTTTGTAAACCTGAGGAATCGATTCTGTACCGTAAGCCATCGCAGCCACTGCTTGTGCGCCACCAACGCGGAAGATTTTAGAAATGCCACAAAGTTGGGCTGCATACAAAATCGCAGGGTGATCGGAAGGCGTACACAATACTACTTCTTTACAACCCGCTATTTGCGCAGGAACTCCAAGCATCAATACCGTCGAAAACAAAGGTGCCGTTCCTCCCGGAATATAGACCCCTACTTTTTCGATACCTACCGATTTGCGCCAACAAGTAACGCCTGTGGTAGTTTCGATTTTTTCGGGTGCTTGTTTTTGCGCTACGTGAAATTTGTAAATATTTTGATACGCCCCATGGATAGCAGTTTTAAGCTCTTCGCTCAATAATCCTGCTGCCGCTTCTACCTTCGAAGCATCCATTTCGAGCGTTTCTAAAGTCACTTTATCAAATTGTAATGCCAATTCAAAAAGTGCCTTGTCACCTTCTGCCTTTACTTTTTCAAGAATAGGGATGACTCTTTGTTCAATCACTGACATATCCTGTACTGGGCGAGTAAGAATCGCTTGGTAGTCGGATGGTGATGGATATTTTATAATTTTCATGCAAAAGGAATACTTTTTGCATTCAGCCTTTGGCATTCGGCTTGGGAAATTTTGAACCCATTGAGATTATTTTCAAATCTCGAAATGTCATTTGCTGAAAGCAATTATTAAAAAATCATTTTCTCGATTGGCAATACCAAAATTCCTTCAGCACCTGCATCACGAAGTTTTTCGATATTTTGCCAAAAATCTTGCTCCTCAATTACTGAATGCATTGACACCCAACCTTCGTCTGCCAATGGCAAAATTGAAGGAGCTTTCATGCCCGGAAGCAATTGGCGAATCAAAGCAATATTCTCTTGTTTGGTATTTAGCACAACATATTTGCGGTTTTTAGCACGTTGTACTGAGTCTATTCTAAACAAGATTTGATTCAGAATGTTTTGTTTTTCTGGTGAAAGGTTAGGGTATCCAATCATAATAGCTTCAGAGCGGAAAATCACTTCCACTTCTTTCAAACCATTACTTAACAAAGTACCTCCAGAACTAACGATATCACATACGGCATGTGCCAATCCAATACTTGGAGCGATTTCTACCGAACCAGATATTTCATGAATATGGGCAGTTACACCATTCTCTTTCAAGAAGTTACCTAAAATTACCGGATAAGAAGTAGCAATACTTTTTCCTTCTAGTTCCTTCACTCCGCCATATGTTTCACTGCGAGGAATTGCAATTGAAAGGCGACATTTTGAGAATCCTAGTAATTTAACTTCGTTTACATGCTTGCTTGTTTCAACATGAACGTTTTGTCCGACAATTCCGATATCCGCTACTCCGTCCTCTACATACCCAGGAATATCGTCGTCTCTTAGAAACAAAAACTCTGCGGGAAAGTTTGAGGATGTAGCTTTTAATTTACCAGCACCATTATCAAATTTGATTCCGCACTCCTTGAAAAGATTTAGTGAATCTTCACTAAGGCGACCCGATTTTTGGACCGCAATTCTTAATACTTCGTTCATTTTCAGCATTTGAGGCTATCCTAATAGATTGTTTTTTGGTACATTCGGCGTACACGGGACAACTTCGGGTGCAAAATTACGGAATCGTACGTAGCTTTCGACTTGTTTTAGGTAAAATATGGTAAAAAATATAGATGAGGGATCAGGGATTGAGGGATCAGGCACAAAGTGACTAGTTTATTTTGTCAAAAAATAGATAGACTTCAAAATTGAGCATAGCTGATTTCTGTGAATGTTATGGCTTTTTACAGCTAGAAAAAATGGTTTTGACACCTCTCTTGACCATTTACTCACTGTAAGCCTCTATCCTTATTCAACTTTGTGCCTTTTATCTTTTTCTCCTAACTTTGAAAAATACTTTGTAAACCCGCTTAATGATATGCTTATGAGAAACTCACTTATTTGCCTCTTGTTCTTTTTATCCTTTTTAGGAAAAGCCCAATCAACCTATCAATATTCAATTGCTCAGGATTCAGCTTACATTAGGAATAACTATGTAAAGTCTGAGTTTATGGTCAAAATGCGTGATGGGGTGCAGCTTTTTACACAGGTGTATGCGCCCAAAGACAAATCGAAGCAACACCCTATAATCATGCAAAGAACGCCGTATTCTTGCAACCCTTACGGTACTGACAAATTCAAAAAGCGTATTGGTCCCAACCCGTTTATGATTCGGGAAAATTATATTGTAGTATATCAGGATGTCCGCGGACGTTGGGCTTCGGAAGGAAAATTTGTGGAAATGACACCGCACCTTGACAAAAAATCTTCTGAGAAAGATATTGACGAATCGAGCGATACCTATGATACCATCGATTGGTTAATCAAGAATATTCCCAACAATAATGGCAAAGTAGGCCAGTGGGGTATCTCCTACCCTGGCTTTTTTACTTCAGCAGGTTCGGTTTCACAACATCCTGCCTTGAAAGCTTCTTCTCCACAGGCTCCAATGGCAGATTTGTGGCGTGATGATGCCTTCCATTTGGGCGCTTTTATGTTGGGAGCTAATTTTGGATTTTATAACTTTTTCCAACCACAAACTCAACCTACAAAAAATCGTCCTGCGCCCTATTTCTCATTTGATAGTCCAGATGGATATGATTTTTACTTGAAAATGGGTCCGACTCGTAATGCAGAAGATCAATATTACAAAAAGCGTAATGAGTATTTCCATGAAAATTTTGACCATCCTAATTTTGATGAGCACTGGCAAAAACGCAATATTTTACCCCACCTACAAAATATCAAGCATGCGGTATTAGTAGTTGGTGGCTGGTACGATGAGCAAGATTTGTACGGAACGTTCAAAACCTATCAAGCCATGGAAAAGCAATCTCCCAATAACGATATTCGTTTTGTGGTTGGACCATGGGTACACGGCGGTTGGGCTGGCTCTTCTGGACAATCACTAGCAGATGTTGAATTTGGTTCGAAAACGTCTTTATATTATCAGGAAAAAATTGAAAGTCCGTTCTTTAATCATTACTTGATAGATGAGTCATTGAGCTTGAATTTACCAGAAGCTACGCTTTTCGAAACAGGCAATAATCAGTGGAGAAATTTTGACACTTATCCTCCTAAAAATGCACAAGAAACAACTTTGTATTTTCAAAATGGAGGAAAATTAGGTTTGACAAAACCTCAAAATGAAAATGGACTTACAAGTTATGTATCTGACCCGAAACGTCCAGTACCATTTTCTGGTAAAATTAATGATGGATTTTCAGCAGAATATATGGTTGAAGACCAACGTTTTGCCTATCAGCGTCCCGATGTAATTAGTTTTGAAACAGATACACTCAAAGACGATTTGACGATGGTGGGCAATATCTTAGCGAATCTGAAGGTTTCGACTACAGGAACAGATGCCGACTGGATTGTGAAAGTTATAGACGTATATCCTAACAGCACACCTAGCAATCCTGCCCACCCAGATGTAATATATGGTGGTTACCAACAATTGATTCGTAGTGAGATTATTAGAGGAAAATATCGTAACGATTTCACGAAACCAGAAGCATTTATTCCAGGGAAACCAACAGAAGTAAAATTAGAGCTACAAGATGTATTGCATACTTTCAAAAAGGGACATAAAATTATGGTGCAAATCCAGAGTTCTTGTTTCCCTTGGGCAGATAGAAATCCTCAGAAATTTGTAAATATCTTTGAAGCAAAAGAAAGTGATTATCAAAAAGCTACCCAAAAAGTATATCACCAAAAAGCTTATCCTTCATTCATAACTTTTGGTGTTTTGAAGAATTAAAAAACCATATCATAAATAGATTAAGCTAAGCGTTACAAGCTGGTGTGAACTTCCCATATGGATTTTATACCAACTTGTGACGCTTTTTTATTTGATTATTAATCTATCATTCAGACCCATTTCAGCTAAAAAACATACCGTATTTTCATGAAAACCGATTCTTTGTTTTAATTTTAACAAAAAACAAATCTGAATCAACACTCCTAAAACATGAAAAAACTCTTCCTTTTATTGAGCTTGTTGGTAGGTATGACCAAAATTTCAGCACAATCATTGTCTGTTGCTCAACAAGACTCGGCATTTGTGCGTGAAAACTATGTGAAATACCAATACCAAATCTCCATGCGTGATGGTGTCAAACTTTTCACGAATGTATATGTTCCCAAAGATGCTTCGGCCAACAATAAGTATCCTATCGTCATGCAACGTACTTGTTATGATATAGCACCTTACGGAAAAGACGATTATCCACAAATGCTATATTACTCTCGTCACATGATGCGTGAAAAATTCATTTTTGTGGAGCAAGATGTACGTGGTCGTTGGATGTCTGAGGGTACTTGGACTAATATGACACCACATATTGCCAACAAGAAGGTCAAAACAGACGTGGATGAGGCTTCGGATACCTATGACACGATTGATTGGTTGGTAAAAAACATTCCGAATAATAATGGTCGTGTAGGACAATATGGTATTTCTTACCCAGGTTTTTACACTATTGCAGGAGCACTTTGCGGTCACCCTGCCTTGAAAGCATCTTCGCCTCAAGCACCAGTTTCGGATTTCTTCTTTGACGATTTCCACCACAATGGTGCATTTACGATTGGTTATGGATTGACGTTTCCTGTGTTTGGCGTTCAACATCCAAAACCAACGACTGAGTCTTGGTACGATAATTTGTTTCCAAAAAGAAATACGCAGGATGGTTTTGATTGGTACAAAACTCAAACACCTTTGAAAAATTTGGGTGCTAATTACAAGGATAACTTTTTCTGGCAAGAGCATGTAGATCATCCTAACTATGATGAATTTTGGCAAAAAAGAAGCATCATTCCTCATTTAAAAAACATCAAAAATGCACCTGCTATTATGGTTGTAGGTGGCTGGTATGATGCCGAAGATTTGTATGGTCCTTTGACGATTTATAAAAACGTAGAAAAAAATAACCAGAATATCTATAATACCATCGTTATGGGTCCATTTGGACATGGTGATTGGGCTAGAGAAAGAGGTCATCACATGCACTCAAATGTATATTTTGGAGATAGCGTAGCGACATTTTTCCAAAGAAACATTGAGTTAAAATTCTTTAAACATTTCTTGAAAGGTGCAGGCGATGGAAAATCTGATTTGCCAGAGGCCTATTTGTTTGACACTGGTAAAAAACAATGGCAAGAGTTTAAAGAATGGCCAGTAAAAACAGCTCAGAAAGTGAATTTCTACTTGAGTAATTCTGGAAAATTGACAGACAAAATCACTTCAGACGGTTATTCTGAATTTGTGTCTGATCCTAATAAACCTGTGCCGTACACAGAGGATAATAAGCAACTGTTTGGCTTTACCCCTCGTGCTTACATGAGCGAAGACCAACGTTTTGCAGGTCGTAGAACAGACGTATTGACTTTTGAAACGGATGTTTTGACAGAAGATGTAACTTTAGGTGGTGAGATTTTGGCAAAACTTAAAGTAGCCACCACTGGAACAGATGCCGACTGGTTTGTAAAATTAGTAGACGTATATCCAGGCGATGAGCAAAATACGCCATTTACGCCAAAACACATTACCTTGGCTGGTTATCAGCAAATGGTAAGAAGTGAAATTATGCGTAGTCGCTTCAGAAATAGCTTTTCAAAACCTGAGCCTTTAGTACCCAACCAAATCACTGATGTGACTTTCCGTTTGCAAGATGTGTTGCATACTTTCAAAAAAGGTCATAAAATCATGATTCAGGTACAATCTACAGCTTTCCCATTATTTGATATTAACCCACAAAAATATGTGGACAATATCTACAAAGCGGATGCTGCGGATTTTATCAAAGCTACTCACAAAGTATATAACAGTAGTGCGATTGAAGTTGAGATACTGAAGTAGTAATGTTGAATTGTGAGTGATCGAAGGATTACAAAAAACATTTATTTCGGATATCGGATGTTGGATTTCGGAAGTGTAGGCTTCTATATTTTGTAAAAAGCAAAGCTGTTTTACTTTATTTCTGAAATCAGAAATCCCAAATCTGAAAGAGTTTGTAATCCTTCATATAGGACTAGTTATGAAAGTGAAAAAGTCCTTGCCTCTCTCTCGATTCAGCATTATAATTGTACGAAGGGTGACGTTATTATTAAAATAGAATCGGTGTAGCGGCAATCTTGTTCTAAATACAAAACTAATCTTTCATACCACCCTAACTCAGCATTTATTTTTACAGAGGAGACTCCACTCTCCTCTGTGATTACTTGAACCACCCTTACCCTTGATTTATGAAATTACTTGCCTTACTGCTAAGCCATTGGTTATTTTCTTTACAAAGCTCAGATAGCCTAACACTCAAATGGCAAACCCAAGTTAATCGAAGACTGGATAGTTTGAGCAACTCCCCATTTTTGCAAACTGGAATGGTGGGGATGAGTGTAAAATCTGCCAAAACGGGAAAAAGTGTCATTTCTTTTCAAGCTAAAAAAAGCCTTGCTCCTGCCTCCACGATGAAGTTGCTTTCTACAGCAACCGCCTTAATGACCTTGGGTGATTCTTTCATGTATCAAACTACCCTCGAATATAGCGGAAGTATTGTCGATAGTGTATTAAACGGCAACGTCTATATCAAAGGCAATGGCGACCCTTCATTGGGTAGTTGGAGATTCAAAAATCAACCCGATTACAAACAGCTGTTGGATGCCTGGGCAATGAAAGTCAAAGCTTTGGGTATCAAAAAAATCAATGGGAGAATTATGGGGGACGCGAGTTTTTTCAATGCCAACGTGATTCCTAATACATGGATTTGGGGCGATATGGGTAATTATTATGGTGCAGGCTGTTATGGACTCAATATCAATGAAAACCTCTTTTGGGTTACATTCCAGCCCAAGGGTTATATGGAATCGGCGGGTTTTGTCAAAACTGCCCCTGATTTACCCTATTTAACCAAAATCAACAAAGTCCTAACCGACCGAGCTGGTACGGGCGACCAAGTCATGATTTATTCTACGCCTTACCAAGATGCCATTTTGATGGAAGGTTTTGTGCCACAAGGAAGTAGCTTTTCGGTAAAAGGCTCGATTCCTGACCCAGCTTTTTATATGGCTTTTGCTTTGAGCAAAAAATGTGAAGAACTCGGTATTCAAATTCAAGAAGGACCAACCTCAACTTTAGAATTGGACAAACGCTATTTAACGCATAGCAAACCAAGCGGTACGATGACTATTGCTACTCAAAACTCTCCCAGTTTGAAAGAACTGGTAAAAGCTTGTAATTATCAAAGTATCAACTTATATGCAGAGGCATTTTTAAAAACGCCTTCGGTACTGCTCAATATGGGAAATGGCACAAGCGATGCAGTTAAGGGTTTTGAACAAATTTGGCGAGCAAAAGGATTGAATATGCAAGGATTGAAAATGAAAGATGGCAGTGGACTATCGCCAAGCAATGCCGTTACAACTGATATCATGACCGATGTTTTGTCGATTATGACTAACGAAAAAAGCTTCAATTCTTATTACGAATCTATTCCTGTGGTTGGTGTATCGGGCACAGTGGCCAACCTTGCCAAGAAAAGCAAAGCCGCTGGGAATATCCATGCCAAGAGTGGTTCTATTGAAGGCGTAAGAGCTTATGGAGGCTATTTTACCGCCTCTAATGGTGAATTATATTGTTTTTCAATTATCTTCAACAAATATGATTCGAGTTATGGAAATGCAACCAAAGAGCTCGAAAAACTCATGATTATGTTGACTGACCTATAAAAGAAAAAGTTTGTGCCAGAGACTTTGCTCGCACAAACTTTTTGCTAATCACGTATAGTCCGTTTACTACAATTTTAACTTGTAAGTTAACCCAATGGTATAAACATCGAGGTCGGTAGGCACGAGAGCATAATCTCTAAAAAATGTGAGTCCCACACTATTGCGTTTATTTACGGTATAATCAACGCCTGCCTTATATCTTATTTGGTCAAAATCCTCTCCAATTTTGTAAAAAAAGTCTGCCGAAATAGACGGCGTAAATCTTGTTTTATTTGGATAGGCTAACTCAATTTTATTTCTTAAATAACTTTTTGTTTCCTCTAAACCCGTATCAGTATCCTTGAATTGATCTTGATAGCGCAAGCGATAACTAAATTTCAGTATCCATATTTTTCTATCATACTCAACATTGGTATAAAACCGATGAAACGGCTTGTATATATAAGCATCATCACTTTTGTCCCATTTACGCTTTTGGGCATATCGGTAATAGGCCGATACTTCCCAATGCTTGTTAAGTTTATACCCTATCCCAAACTCCCCAATGTACGAACCAAGGGTTGTGAAATTATCCATCGTTCGAACTTGCAAATTAGCATTGAGACTGATATGCTTGTTTAACTTTTTCTCAAGTGAAAGTCCTGTCCAAGAACGTAGGTCTGTTTCTTGCCCCCACATCTTAAAAGACATAAGGAGCAATAGCAATAGGATTCTTTTCATATTAGTGTTAAATGTGGTTAAATACTGGTTGAGCTTTTGATAGCGACGAAAACTTTGACCTATTTCCTATCGCTTTGCATAAGTTAATTATGCGAGCATCAGCTAATGATAAAAAATAGTCATTCTGGTAGCATCTTTCAGAAAGTCTATTTCATGGATTTCGACTCTATGAACGGCTAAGCCTGTACGTGTTCTTAAATCTTGCAAAAGTTCTTCCTGTTTATCAGGGGTTATCAACTCAATACGCTCATACATAACGACCTTCGAGTATTCCTTTCGCATGATTAAGCCACTTTCGAGCAACCATGTAACAAACAAAATCAATCCATTCAATACTGATAATTCATCCCAACCACCTTTGCTCACTGCCGAAATCAACCCTATGGCTATCACCATAAACAAATAGGTCATATCCTTCGCTGAAATACCCTCGGTACGATAACGTAGCATCGAAAACACGGCAAACAAACCAAATGCTGCACCCATAGACATTACCACTTTATTGAGCATATAGGTCAACAAAAAGATGATAATATTGAATACAAAAAAGGTTAAAAACAGGTCAGCACGTCGATAATTTTTATAATAAATCAAGCGAATCAATATCAAAACAGCCAATAAATTGATTCCCATGCGGATAAAGAATTTGGCTGGTAGTTTGTCTATCCACTGAAAACTTTCAGTAACTTGTGGTGAGGTTAGTTGTTGTAAGATGGTCATGGTGCGCCAATATTTTTGAGACTCTTCTTAAATGCTTTTTAAACTTATTCTGCTTGATTTGCTGATACAAACTAATTATGCCGAAACAATACTTGCTAATACCGCCTTGTTTGAGTCGATACTTTCGCATAAGGTCGATAAAAGGAGATTGACTTACTTTTTCTTGTTTCACCTCGGCAATGACAATAGCAGAATAAACTTTTTGTTGCGCTTCAAACTCGAAAGTAAGGTTTAGGTCTATCGTCAGGCGTTCTGCCCCAACCTTACTTACCAAAGTAATACGCTGGTAGTTTACCCACAGAATACCTTTTAGCGATTCAGGAATGATATCTTGTATAGTTTTTTGTAAAAAATCTGAACTATTTTCTTCCAATACCTCAGTTATTCCGTCTTGGCTAATTCGCGTTTTTTTGGTTCTACCTTTATTGTTTTTGTACTTTATTTCAAAAAAAGATAGGCTCGATTCAACGTAATTTCTAGCTCTTACCTTGTAGCGATTGAGCAAACCATTTTGATGTGCTTTGTAAAGTGCCAAATCATCGGTGTCGTAGTACAATGTTTTGTAGTTACAAAGTCGATTATCCTCTATTTCCAATACTCGATAAAATGATTTTGCTTCTCGCAAGATATCAGGCAATAGCGCCAAAGGAATCAAGTACTTAACATCCATACGGTCCATGAGTTTTACCCCATCCATTTCCGCTAAAGTAATCGGTTCAAATAAACTAGTTTGTATTTGAACCTCTTGCAAGAATGTATTAGAATCCATACGTATACTTTTTAACTTGAATTAGTTTGCCTTTTGCATCGTAAGTTTTCTTCTCTGTTTTGAGTCCATTCCCATTGATCGAATATACTGATCTACAATCCAACTCATTATGTTCATTGTAGTGTAAAACTTCAGATTTTTCCTTAAAAGAATCGTATTTATAGACCTCTCTTTCAATCTGATGATTATTACCGTCTACAATAACTTCCTCTATTTTGTCATCAAATTCATTATATTTTGAAAGAACTTTTCGTTTAAGTTTACCAGACTTGTCATATTCTGCCTCTTCGATGACTTCTCCTTGTTTGTTAAACTTTTTGTAACCATCATTTCGTGTTACCTCTTTACCTCCAATACTTTCAGTGATTTGTTCGGTAACAGTCTTTATCTTATTTTTTTTGACCTCTTTTTTACTTTGTCCATAACTTAAATAGGACGTAGCGAGCAAAAGGATTGCGATTGGGTAATGTTTCATATTTGTCTGTTAGAGATTTTATATTGATGCTTAAAAGATTTGGCAAAAAATTTCGTTCTATTAAGTTATGCATTTATTAACCATGACTTGAAATGTTAAGAAACTGTTGCCTACTTATTAAAAAAGATTCTAAATAAAATCACCACATGAGTGCATTAAATAGATTCAATAACTCAAAATCTTGCGCACTTACAAAGAATCATTCTCTTATTAATAAAACCCCTAACTCTCCCCAGAATTCTTTCGCAAATCAACGGATAAAATTTGAGACCATCAGCAAGTTAGGCACAGAGTGTAGAAGTTACGTTTTTATCTGTAGATTTTAACTTTTGTTAACATGAATTTTATGCAAAAAATGGCGTTTTTGAGTTCAAAAACGCCATCTGTATACATAATTTCTCTGATTTTCTACAATTGATAACACTTTTAAAAAATACATAGTCTTGTTAGTTCGCTACTATTTTGACTTGGATTTTTCAGTTAAAAACTGGTCGATTTCTGAGGCTCTCTTAACTATTTGCTTCTGTAGGCTTTGAATTCCTTCCTCAAAACTTTTCTCATTTGTTAAGTGCGAATAGGGCGATTTCTCTCTACTGGCAGCCTGTTTTATCAGGCTTACATATCCATCCACCTGTTTGTTGAGTTTGGTTGCTTGCCAAGTATTTTTCCTGAAAGTTTCTACTTCCTTCAAATAAGAGCCATAATAGGTCGGATCTTGCGCAAGATAAGCAATCAACACAAACTGTTTAGGGCAATCTTTGAGAGACAGAGCAAGCCCTCTATTGGGCATTCTGAAATCCTTAGGTGGTTCTGGCAAACCTTCAGGGATAGGAAAATTAGGCTTATCGTTGGTCGAAATTGCTTCATTGTTATCCCAAGGAATCCAGACCAAACCACGATTGGGTGCGTTGTACAAATAAAAATTATGAGCCATTGCCCCATAAGTATCCCAATTGGTCATGGCGGTATTGATAGCCAACCATTTGATAAAGTGATTAATGTCAAAAGTCTTTTCAAGATTTGTACGCCATTGGGCAGGCGCCTTGATTCGGTTTGAGTCGTTGAGCGCCGATACAAATGCCTGAACATCATGAAATTTCTTTTCCTTTTTAAAATTCTTTTTTTCAAACTCTTTTTCTCTAAATCGCTGAAAAGTTGATTCTGGTTTATAAATATTGCCTGATGAGCTACCAAATTGTGACTGAATCATTGTATCGTCAATCACCTCTACCATGGTGTACACCCCTGCATATTGTACGCCATCACCATAGTCAAGATATACCTCATAAAAAGCCGTCTGAGCAGTTGGAATACCTGCTTGGCGATAAATATCGCTTGCTAGTTTTTCACGAATCAGCGTGTTGTCATGAAAGGCAGGCGACATAGATAATTCATGAAAACCATACAAATCTGATTTTTCATATTTATCAAAATCTAGCCTAAAAGGCATTTTGTACACCCCCGCCCCCCACGAACTCATCAAGCTCGAATTTCCTTTGAGTCTGAAACCTATATTATTCCATTTTTTTCCCTCAAATTCCACTTGGCAAGCAACGTAACGAGGCTCTTCGGATGTCCCCATAGGAGGAGGTATAATTTCGCCATCACCTCCTCGCTGAGGTGGAAAGCCTGCGGTTCGTTTGCCATCTTGTGACATCGGTGGAAAGTCCTTCTGGTTTGGTCGTTTGCCATTGGGTGGTCCCAAACGTGGAAAAGCAGATTTGCCAAAATCAGTTTTGAACTTTTCCTTCATGTCTATTTTGATACTATCCCAATCTGCTTTCGAAATAGAAATAGTGATTTTGTTCAGTCGGTTTTGTGGAAAAACCTTGGCGTAATCTGGTGTAGAAGAAACTTGTGCCTCTCCCCATGAAAAGTTGCCCAATACAATCAAAGACAACAACACACCTACAAGTGTTCTTTTCATAATTTATTCAAATTGAAATGTTTAGATAATCTATTTTGCGTTGATCCATATAGGTTAAAACACAAGCACAAAGGGTTACACAGGAAGTATAATCGATTGCTGTTCAAAACTATACAAATAAAATGAGAGGTAATCGAAGGGTTCTCTGGTGATAGATATAGAATGTCTATTTGTAGAAAAAGACATGGGCTCGAGCATTTATCTACACAAAGGCATTCTTGATAGACAGTTGGCGTGGTTTTGGAATTTTCTTACGTTAGTTCAACACTTTGTTATAATAGCACATACTTGAAAAGCATGAAAGTATTCGAAAAATATCAGTTAGTATTTCACATTGTTGGGTGGTCATTAGTATTCTTTTTGCCTGTGCTCATGATGCCCAATAGTTTTTATAATCGCCCTGAGTTTAGTCGATTTTTTACGGTTCAATGCTTCAATAATTTTGCATTAATGGCCGCTTTTTATATCAATTTACTGGTACTTGTACCTAAGTTTTTGATGAAAAAACGAGGTGATATATTCTCTATTTATATCATTCTTGGATTTGTAATCATATTAGCTTTGCATTGGGCATGGTCGCATTATTTTCTCAAAATGCACGGCTTTGATATGGGTATGCCCAAGATACCTCCGCCATCGGAATGGAAAAACAGGCCTAGTAATATGCCTCGTCCACCGAGGATGTTCTTGCCATTTCCGCAATTGATGAACGCCACCTTGACCTATTTTTTCTCGATTATTTTCAGTACTTCGTTGGCATTATGGCAAGAACGTTTGCGAAACCATGACCTACAACAGCAAATTTTGTTGGAAAAAGTAGCGGCCGAATTAGCGGTATTGAAACTGCAAGTAAGTCCTCACTTCTTGTTCAATACGCTTAATAATATTCGTTGGTTGGCACGCAAAAAATCTGAACATACCGAAGACGCAATAGTAAAACTCTCGCAGCTTTTGAGATATATGTTGTATCAATCTGAGAGTGATAAAGTGCCTCTGACGCAGGAGTTAGACTATCTCCAAAATTATATCGAGTTACAAAAAATGCGTATCTCAGGTAAAAACACAGCAGAGTTTTCCCACGAAGGTCCAATCCACCTATATTCTATTGAACCACTGTTATTTATACCGTTGGTCGAAAATGCGTTTAAATACGGGCTACACAGTACAGAAGAATCACATATTTTGATTAAACTTTCTGTAGAGAATGGCATTCTAAGATTTATTACAAAAAACCGAAATTTTGATCACAATTTTAAGGAAGAGGATAAGACAGGAATAGGTTTACAAAATGTAAAAAAACGCTTGGCCTTACATTATCCCGAAAAACATGAGTTAAAAATAACAGAAAACGATCTTTTCATCGTTGAAGTATATATACAATTGTAATTACTTTGAACTTAGGTAATTCTCGAAACGAAGCGATTTAGTTTGCTTTTTAACCAATAATTAAACACGACTACCTACCAAGATAAGGTTATCTTCGGCACTCTCTCCTATTCATAAATTGATTCCTTTATTCTTATTTGTAATCGCTCAAAATCCATCAACCTTTATGAATTTTATGAAACCATCAACTCAATCTGACTATCCCACTAAACTGAAATGTATCGCAGTAGATGACGAGCCATTTGCATTAGATATGATTGCCGATGATATTCAAAAAGTCCCTTATTTGGAGCTTGTGAATACTTTCTCTAGTCCATTTGAGGCTTGGGAATTGATTAATTCGGGGCAAATAGATTTGGTATTTTTAGATATTCAAATGCCTACACTAACGGGTACGCAATTTTTACGAAGCTTGATTCAGCCTCCCATGGTCATTTTTACCACAGCTTATCAACAATATGCCATGGAAGGATACGACCTCAATGTGATTGATTATTTGCTTAAGCCTATTCCGTTTGACAGATTTTTACGCGCTACCAACAAGGCCTATGAACTCTACACGTTACGTCACAAAGAAGTCGCCGAAACTACTGCTCCTGAAGTAGACTATGTCGTAATTAATGCTGATTATAAGAAGATTAAGCTATTTTACCAAGATATTTTATTTGTAGAAGGACTTAAAGACTATGTAAAAATCTTTACGGTAAATGACAACAAACCTATCCTTACTCGTTCAAATTTGAAGGCTATGGAAGGAAAGCTTCCTGCTCAGTTTTTTTGTAGAGTACACAATTCATACATTGTTTCATTACAAAAAATTACGGCTTTCCAAAAATCTAAAATAGAGATTGGTCGTGTGGAAGTGCCTGTAGGAAGTAGATTTCTGCCTGCATTCGAAGAAATTTATCAGGGACAACTTCGATAGTTTGATACTCACTTTTAATGAGTTGGTCGATAAATCCAGATAACTCGTCACAAAGTCAAAGAAGATAGACAACGTTCAGGGTAGGTTTTGTGTCTAAGATTTTGAGCAATCAAAGTTTTACCGCCCAACTCCAAATTATCATGAGCTTTATCAATACCTTACAAGAAAGAAACCACCCTGAGGTGGATACCAAGAAGCAGTTTTCTATTTTAATTCCTTCTTGGAACAACTTACCTTATTTAAAGCTTTGTATTGAAAGTATCAGGAAAAATTCTCTGTTCAATCACCAAATCATCGTTCATGTCAACGAAGGCAAAGACGGAACGTTAGAATGGGTTCGAGAACAATCAGACATTGACTATACTTACAGTGCTAATAATATTGGTATTTGCTATGCTCTGAACTATGCTGCCCAACAGGCAACCACCGATTATATTTTATACATGAACGACGATATGTATGTGTGTCCAGACTGGGATAAAGCGATTTCGGATGAAATTAAAGCCATTGGACATCCTTACTTTTTCTTGTCTGCCACCATGATTGAACCTTACAATACCAATAATAATTGTGTGATTCATCATGATTATGGAACAGATTTGAAGTCATTCAACGAAGATAAACTTCTGAAAGAGTACCAAACATTTAAAAAACCCGACTGGACTGGTGCCACTTGGCCTCCCAATATTGTACACCGTGACATTTGGAATGCTGTAGGTGGATACAGCGTTGAGTTTCATCCGGGGATGTATTCTGACCCTGATTTTTCGATGAAACTCTGGAAAATGGGTATTCGATTATTTAAGGGCGTTGGCGAAAGTAAGGTATATCATTTCTCTGGTCGCTCAACGGGGAGAGTAAAGAAAAACAAAGGGTATTTTACTTTTATCCAAAAATGGGGAATGACATCAGGATATGTTATGACACATTTTTTACACAAAGGAGAAGAGTTTCACGGTATGCTCACTGAACCAGTCGATAATGCGGCCGCAAAAGTTAAGAACTTATTCAAACGTGTTTCTGCGAGTTTGCATGCTTAATGGACTGTAAAGGTTCATTTTAAGAATAGAATATCAAAAGCATTTTTCTATCAACAAAAGACTTTTACCTATATTACGTTATAACAAAGCCGAGTAATGTAAGTTCCTCGGCTTTTTGTATTTACTAAACCTCCATATACTATGAAATCAATCTTTTGCTTATGCTACGCACTATTTTTTACGTTGGGAAGCTGTCATTCTTCTACAAAAAGCTATAAAAATGGCGATCTTATTTTCCAAATTTCACGTTCTTCGCAGAGTAAAGCCATTCAATTACCTACACATTCTAAGTATTCACATTGTGGGATTATTTATCAAAAGGGCACGGAGTATTTCGTGTTTGAGGCAGTTCAACCCGTTAAACTCACGCCGTTGAATGAATGGATTGCAAGAGGCGAAAAACATCATTTTGTTGTAAAAAGGCTAAAAAATGCCGAAAGAATTCTTACGCCAAAGGTACTAGATGCGATGCAAAAAGAAGGAAAAAAACTTCAAGGAAAAAAATACGATATCTACTTTGGCTGGGACGACCAACGTATCTATTGCTCAGAACTCATTTGGAAAATCTACAAGCGTGGTGCCAATATCGAAATTGGGAAGCTTCAAAGATTAAAGGATTTTGACTTAGAAAATAAATTGGTCAGAAAAAAATTAGAGGAACGATATGGAAAACGAATTCCATTGAGCGAAAAAGTCATCTCTCCAGCAAGTATTTTTGAAGACTCTCAACTAGTTGAGGTAGATCGAAATTAAAAATAGGTGTAGGGTCCAAGTTAACTAATAGTAGAGTAGAGAAGTTTAGAGGTTAAACTAAGGTCAAAATCTCATTATTTCATCGTGGTCTTTTACCTCTCTGAAAATGGGACTTAAGATTTTTACAAGATTATCAATCAATCTTTGGGCATAAATGCCATATGAGTCAAGGGTTGGGTCTAATATGGTAAGTTGTATGCCTGCCACCTTCGGATGCGCCATCAAGGGTATCAAAAGCTCTCGAAGCTCCTCATAAGACATTCCTCCTGGTTGAGGACTATCTACGGCTGGCATTACTTTATGGTCTAAGACGTCTACATCGAGATGAATCCAGAAACCATCCCATTTTTTTGCTTCTATATGCATAAAAAATAAAGACAGTAAGGTATCTATTCCCATCTCACGTAGGTGTGACAACGGCACATATTCAATCTGCGAAGATTGTATGAGACCCACGTATTCGGGGTCCCAATACCTATTACCTATACACCAAACATTTTCTTCTTCAAAGTAAGGTTCTAGCTGATGGATATTGGTGAGCTTTGGGTGACCATGCCCAGTCACAATAGCCAAGTCCATCCCAGCGGCACCGCCAGTTTGTGACATAGAAGGTAACACAAAATCTGTATGACCATCCAGATACATCAAACCATAATTACCTAATTCTTTCAATGCCAAGGCATTGCCTATCAAAATACTACAATCACCTCCAATTACGACAGGAAATGAATCTGTTGCCAAGACTCTTTTAAGTTCCTGCGCTTGTGCTTTGGCATACTCAACTATCTTGTAGGCATTGAGCACACCCGAAGCTTCATCAAGCTGCGAGCTATATGGAGGAGCCGCCAAATGGATTATCTGAGCAGGGTTAAGTTTATCATACAAACCATGCTTTTTCAAATGTTGAGGCAGTTTACTTACACCTGGCTCTTTTCCTTGGGCAGACTCTTTCAAACCCAAATTAGAGGGTGATTCAATGATAATAAGGGGTTTCATAAGCCTTATATCGTTTTATATGGAACAAAGTAATCAAATCTGTTGAGCTTTGAACAGAACAATAGTAGCAAACCGACCTTAAGTAAAACCTTAACACAGCACTGAGACTGTTATCGGCGAAATCAAATTATTGTTAGTCAAATAATCACTATTCAATCCATTCACAGAAATAGCCCCAAGATTGTAATCGCTTGGGTATGGCTTCTATTTCTAAATGAGGACTATCAACTCTCAAAATCCTATCACAATCCTCTAAATCGAAATTGAACTTATCATGCGGAAATACTTCATGCAAACGCTGAAGCAATTGGGCGGCGGTCTTCGGACAACTAACCTCTGTCCGAAATATTTCTACTTGGTTTAGAGCAGTCGACATAATTACGTTTTTTATTTTTTACGTAAAAATATAGACAAATAAATTATTCTGCGAGGTTATTTATGACAAAAGTAATGGTTTTTTACGACAATCAAACAATTTGAATACTTTTTTTATTCAAAAATTAAAAATATTTATCTGCAAATGGTAGGCAAGGCTATTTTACGATTCCTTCGAGTTGCTGGAAGATGGGCACGAGGGATTGTCCTCTTTCGGAAAGATTGTATTCGATATGGAGTGGCTTTTCGCTGATGATAACTTTGTGCAGGATACCTTCAGATTCTAATTCTTTGAGGGCAGTTGCTAACGATTGCTTGTTGGCACCTTCTATTTCTCTCAATAATGTATTGAAACGAATAGGACCATTGACCGCAAAACGGAAGATTTGAGGCTTCCATTTTCCTGATAATGTCTTTAGCAATCCTTCAGCAGGACAAGTACTTTCGGCTTGATTTTTGGTAGTCATGTTTTTTTGACCTCTTGTTTATACAAAATTTGGTGCCCAAATTTACTGATAATTACTCGTAGGAGTATATGATATTTGTTAATAAACAAAATGGTAACTAGTGTTGGGTGTTGTTTATTGTTCTAATAAGTAGAATGTTGTAATGAGTCATAACGAGTTTTTTTGCAAAAATAAAAACGACCAGACTTCAAAAATTTTGTGTATTTAATACTAAAAGCAATATCCTAAGCTAAAAACCAATTTCTTTTTGTAGTACAATTTTACCCTATTATTCAATGAACTCTCTCTTTAAAAACTTAATAATTATTGCCTTGTTAAACAGCCTTGGTGGATATACTAGCCAAGCACAAAAGAAAAATTCTATGAAAGATTCTAAATCGAATCCACTTCTGTGCGATCCCGAAACAGGAGTTTGCGAGATTGATACTACGTCTACAACTGGTGATTTTGACTATCAATTCCAACAAAAAAAGTTAATTAAGATTATTTATTTCACTGATCCAATTTGTTCTTCATGCTGGGGTATCGAGCCTCAACTTCGTAAACTGAAGCTTGAATATGGGAAATATCTCGAAATCGAATACCGCATGGGTGGTTTGTTACCTGATTGGAGCTACAATGCTGGTGGTATTAGTAAACCGTCTGACGTAGCACACCACTGGGATGAAGTAAGCGCGCACTACGATATGCCTATTGATGGTGATGTATGGCTAGAAAACCCTCTGGCATCCTCGTATCCTCCTTCTATTGCATTTAAGGCAGCACAATTGCAAGACGAAGCGAAAGCTCAAAAGTTTATGAGAAGAATGCGTGAAATGGTTTTTCTGGAAAAGAAAAACATTGCAGACTGGAATCAAATTAAGACAGCAGCTATCGAGGTAGGTTTGGATACAGAACAACTTCAGCAAGATTATGCAGGTAAAGCTACAGAACTCTTCAAAGAAGATTTATTATTGGCAAGAAAAATGGGCGTAAGAGGATTTCCTACTCTATTGCTGAGTAATTCGCTCAATAAAACCCAAGTTATTTACGGTTTTAGACCTTATCCCTTGTTCGAAACAACCATTAGTAGTTTGGCTCCAGCAGTATTTAAAGACAGCTATGATAAATCTTGGGAAGCTTTATTTGCCAAATATCCAACGCTTACTGCTAGAGAGTTCACAGAATTGAGTGGAAAATCTCGTCAAGAAAGTGAAAAGCTACTAAAACAATTAACACAAGAAGGAAAACTCCAACAGCATACTACAAAAAATGGAAGTATCTGGAAAGTGAAATAGATATTGGTGCTGAATTCCTCTGTAGGAGCTAAAGCATAAATAGCTATATGACCAAAAACTCCCATTAGCGGATGAATAAATTCACCCGCTAATGGGAATTACTATTATATCAGTTCAGCAGAGGCTATAGAAAATATATAAGTCTTATTTTTGTCGCATCTAGGGATGATTTCATTAATATACCTATCCTTTCAAGCGAAACTCCACAGGCGTAAGTCCAACCTCTTTTTTGAATAATCTGGAAAAATAAGGAGGATTTTCAAAACCTAGTTGATACGCTGTTTCAGCAATGGTATTGTCTGTTCCTAACAAAAGATTTTTAGCTTCGTCAATCAAGAAGATATGGATATGCTCTAGGGCCGTTTTGCCTGTTTCTTGCTTCAATAGATCACTCAAATAACGAGCAGAAGTATGAAGTTCACTAGCAATGGCATGAACAGATGGCAAGCCAAATTGTTGAATTTTACCGCTTTCAAAGTAAGTTCTCAATATTTTCTGAAATCTTGAAACGATTCCTCCTGACAATTGAGTACGATTAATAAATTGCCTTTTGTAAAAACGCTGTGCATATTTAAGAATCGAATCAAGATGCGCTAAGATAATATCCTTGCTAAATTCATCTTGATTATTTCGATATTCAACGCCAATTTTTTCATACAATTCCCACATAATCAACTCCTCACTTGGAGAAAGGTGTAAAGCCTCGTTGATTTCGTAATCAAAATATCCATATTTTTTGATTTCATCGTGCATAGGATGCCCCAACAAATAATCTTCATGGACGTAAATCACAAAGGCTTTTTCGGAAAGCTCAACATTGTTGATTTCCAAAACCTGCCGTGGCTTCACAAAAGACATAGAACCATTGTCATGGTCATACTTGGTTTTGCCATACAAAAAAGTCCCCGATTTGATTTTTTTGAGCGCAATCATATAAAAATCAGCCGTAAACTTGCTTTCTCCCCACGAGCAAGTCGAAAGCTCTTGGCAGGTCAGCAAGCTAATCATAGGATGCTCTGGCGACGGATACCCACTTCGCTCATGTAATTCGGTTATGGTTTTGTAGTGCTCCATAGTATTTTTGACCGCAAAAAGTCTATATCTGATAAAAACCTAAAAATGTGCAAGTTACCCTAGAATGAGTCTTGAACTATTGAATTCCAGTATTTAATATTGCACAATACTACTCTAATATTTAACCACTAATTTTCCAATAGTAGTTCCCGACTCTAATTGCGCGTGCGCCTTTTTGAAGGTTTCGGCACTAAGTCCTGAAAGCGTATTATTGTGAGTAGAAATCAAAACTCCCTCCTCTAATAACGTGGCAACTTTATTCAAAATATGATGTTGTTCAATCATATCTTCGGTTTGGAAAGTTGAGCGTGTGTACATAAATTCCCAAGAAAAAGTAACACTTTTGCTTTTCAATTTATTCAACAAAATTGGCGTACCACTGCCCGTGATAGAATTGATATGTCCTTGAGGTTTGATAAGCTCTACAACAGCATCCCAGTATCCATTGATGTCGACGGCATCATAAATGAAATCAACAAAATGAAAACCTGCTTGACGAACCTCATTGACCAAATCTTTGTGATTTACGACCACATCAGCACCCATTTTTTTACACCATTCTATTGATTCGGGACGAGAAGCCGTAGCAATAACCGTTAGACCTAGTAATTTTTTAGCCAGTTGAATCGCAATAGAACCTACACCACCAGCTCCTCCTATAATCAACAAAGTTTTACCTTTATCTTTTTCAGGGTTTAAACGCATACGATCAAACAAGGTTTCCCAAGCCGTAAGAGCAGTCAAAGGCATAGCAGCCGAAGCTTCAATAGAAAGAGATACGGGTTTCTTTCCAACAATTCTTTCATCAACTAGCTGAAATTCAGCATTACTCCCTGAGCGAGTAATATCTCCCGCATAATAAACTTCGTCACCCACTTTAAATAGAGATACCTCCTCTCCTACCGCTTCGACAATACCGACGGCATCCCAACCAATAATTTTGGGGTTCTCTAAAACAGTATCTTTTGCGGCGTTCTGACGGATTTTAGTATCTACAGGATTGATGGATACGGCCTGAATTTTCACCAATAAGTCTCGTCCTGAAGGATTAGGTATTGATGTTTCAAACTCCATAAAACTGTCTGGTGATGATATAGGCAATGAGGTTTTGAATCCGATAGCTTTCATTTTTGATGATTTTATAAAAAAATAGATAAAATAAGAATTGTTCTAAAAATTGCGACGCTGGTAAAATTACAAATAAGCGATTTATACTTCAATAAAGTTTCCCTCAAGCAAGGAATAAAGTCGCTCGCTTGAGGGTATTTTCATTCAAAATTCACAACTCAAAATTCAGCACTAATATCTAGTGTCCGTGCGCTTTGGCACTAACCTCCTTGTTTTCTTCCCAAGAAGCAAGACGTTGTTCGTACACAGATTTTACAATTGGATAACCCACTTTTCCTAAAATTAATCTCAAAGGAGGTTCGGTTGAAGCAATTAAATTGAGTACAGGCTCAACGGTAGCTTCGGGTTTGCCATAACTATCAGGAGTACTACCATTTCTGAAAGCCGCTTTTAAGTCATCATAAGCTGGGATTTCCTGCGTTTGCGCGGCAGAAGCTCCTGCCCAGTCAGTAGAGAAACCATTTGGCTCAATCAATGTAACATGGATACCAAATGCTTTTACTTCTGTAGCCAGTGTTTCGCTCAAACCTTCAACCGCAAATTTTGATGCATTGTACAAACCAAGCGTTGGCAAAGTGAATAACCCTAATACACTCGAAACCTGAATAATATGTCCCGATTGTTGAGCACGCATATAAGGCAATACCGCCTGAGTAACCCATAGTAACCCAAAGAAATTAACCTCCATTTGTTGGCGAGCCTCAGCTTCAGTAGTTTCTTCGACAGCCCCAAAAAGACCATATCCAGCATTATTGATAAGAACGTCGATACGACCAAAATGTTTATGGGCTTTTTCGACCGTTTCCAACACTTGTTCACGATTGGTAACATCTAAAGGCAATGGTAAAATTTGAGAACCGAAAGCCTCGACCAAGTCGTTTAAATCATCCGTTTTGCGTGCAGTAGCCACGATGTTATGACCTTGTTCTAAAAGAGCTTTTGCCCATATTTTCCCGAACCCACGAGAAGCACCAGTAATAAGAATCACTTTTGACATAAGAATAATTGTTTTGTTTGATGTGACAAAATTACTGGATGCCTACGGCTCAAGGCTTATACAAAATTCCGAAGATATGATACATTTTTACGGAGTTACACGAATCAGCAGTAGAACACTATGCAACAGGACGCTTACCTTAAGCAGAGGATTTATTTTCGTGAAAATATAAATCACAAATGATATGAAATCCCTTATTAATGTCATAGGACTCATTGTAGTATCTTTTTTATGTAGTTTCAAAAAAGAAAACCCTATCACTTTTAACACTACCACTGTCAAAGCACCATTTGGTACAGTTAGTGTAAAAGCCCCAAATTTTAGTAAATCACCCAAATTATCAATTCTTGATTTTGGCGCAGAAAAAGGCAATCAAGAAAAAACAACTCTAGCTATTTCAAAAGCCATCACACAAGCAAATAAATTAGGAGGAGGTACAGTTGTTGTACCCGAAGGAGAATGGCTGACAGGCAAAATTCATTTAAAGAGCAATGTCAATTTACATCTAGAAAAAGGAGCAACACTCCTATTTTCGGGTAATCCTGCAGACTATTTACCGACTGTACATAGTACATGGGAAGGCATGGAATGTTATAATTATTCGCCCTTAATTTATGCCTATCAATGTAAAAATGTAGCTATTACGGGAGAAGGAGAAGTAAAAGCACAAATGGATACATGGAAAATTTGGTTTGCTAGACCAAAACCCCACATGGAAAGTATCAAGCGTTTGTACCTACAAGGAATCAGCTATACTCCTGTAATTCAGCGCCAAATGGTGAACGACACGGCACATTTACGTCCACAATTTATTCAATTTAATCGCTGTGAAAATGTTTTACTAGAAGGGATTTCGATTCAAAATAGCCCTTTTTGGACTATACACCCTTACCTATGTAAAAACGTCATTATCCGTAAAGTCAACGTGTACGCACACGGGCACAACAACGATGGCGTAGACCCTGAAATGAGTCAAAATGTATTGATTGAAGACTGTGTTTTTGACCAAGGTGACGACGCCATTGCAATCAAATCTGGACGAAATCCAGAAGGATGGAGAATAAAAACACCTTCAAAGAATATCATTATTAGAAATTGTTTAGTCAAAAATGGACATCAACTAGTAGCCATAGGCAGTGAATTATCAGGAGGAATCGAAAATGTGTGGATTCAAAACTGTGAAGTAGTAGACGGCGCGAAGCTATTTCATTTGTTATTTATCAAGACCAATGAAAGAATGGGTGGATATGTCAATCATATTTATGTAGAAAACGTAAAATCAGGAAAAATCGACCAAGGCATATTAGGCATCGAAACCGACGTATTGTATCAGTGGCGTAACTTAGTACAGACCTTCGAAAAAAGGCTTACCCCTATCAAAAATGTATTTTTGAATAACGTTCAAGCGTCAGAAGTCAAGTTTATTTCAAGAATATTAGGGCAAAAAGAATTACCGATAGAGAACATCCAACTCAAAAAAGTAAAAGCCATCAAAATCACAGACCAACCCTCTATACATGAAAATGTAAGCAATTTTAAATCAGAGTAAAAATTAATCCCCGCAACCGACCAGAGGAAACCAAGTCTGCGGGGATTTTTTATATTCGGAAAAGGTAAGATTATGCGACAAGCCCAAGTGTAAACTTCATTCCAACTACTGTGTGGTAAGATTAAAAGGTATCAATTATTCCAATTGGTCATAGAAAGTTTCAATTCCTGCATGGTACGATTAAAAGAGACCCCAATCCGTCGTGTGTGCTTTACAATTACAAATTTCAATTCCTAAATGGTACGATTAAAAGAATGTCGGCAACGCTTACAGGGGCTACAATACTAGCAAATTTCAATTCCTAAATGGTACGATTAAAAGGGAAAATGAGACACAAATTCGCATTGAGATAATTGTGTTTCAATTCCTAAATGTTACGATTAAAAGATATAGTCAATAATAAATTAGCAAACCCGAAAGAGGTTTCAATTCCTAAATGGTACGATTAAAAGGTTTCCTGTTGTTGCAAATGGAAGATATTATTGTTCAAAGTTTCAATTCCTAAATGGTACGATTAAAAGCCGTCAGCACGTGTTAGCGCAAACTGCTTAAATGTACTGTTTCAATTCCTAAATGGTACGATTAAAGGGAGTATTCAGGACAACCAAGACAACAGCATGAAAAGTTTCAATTCCTACATGGTACGATTAAAGGGACAATCTTCTGGCTCAATCTCCGAGACAGTATTGTCTGTTTCAATTCCTACATGGTACGATTAAAGGATGTCAGTACCGCAATGGTGCAACTAGGCTTAACAAAGTTTCAATTCCTACATGGTACGATTAAAGGCATCTAAAAACGCGGATATGTATAACCGAATAAAGTTTCAATTCCTACATGGTACGATTAAAGGGGTAATTTGTAAGAAGTTCGGCGTCGAACTTAAAAGTTTCAATTCCTACATGGTACGATTAAAGGACGAAACAGAATTGAAACTAATTAAACAGTAAACTAGTTTCAATTCCTACATGGTACGATTAAAGGTACACAAACGAACCTCTAACACCGTGGGCGGGCGCTGTTTCAATTCCTACATGGTACGATTAAAGGAACCGCTTAGACAAATACGTTGGGGCGCCTAATCCGTTTCAATTCCTACATGGTACGATTAAAGGAAAACGGCGATACTTTGCACTTAGAGGGCAAAGTCTAGTTTCAATTCCTACATGGTACGATTAAAGGTCTAGTTGAAATTACGAACTATTCTACAATTCCATTGTTTCAATTCCTACATGGTACGATTAAAGGTATCAAGTCGCCATGAAATGCAAAAAAGTACTAACCGAGTTTCAATTCCTACATGGTACGATTAAAGGCTCAAGAAGGAATCTCTTAAAAGAGGTCAGGCGAGTTTCAATTCCTACATGGTACGATTAAAGGATTATTGATTAGCATTCCACTATAAACGTGTGTATGTTTCAATTCCTACATGGTACGATTAAAGGTCAATTTTGTTTCGATTTTGAATGACTGCAAAAATAAGTTTCAATTCCTACATGGTACGATTAAAGGGCAAGAAAGGAGAGTTGTCGATGAAGAACTATAACAAGTTTCAATTCCTACATGGTACGATTAAAGGATAGCCTTGTTAATTACTCTGTTTCTCGCAATGCTGTTTCAATTCCTACATGGTACGATTAAAGGTAATGGGCTTTAGGTTGCTATAATCCGAATTTTGTGGTTTCAATTCCTACATGGTACGATTAAAGGTACCGTTCTTAAACAGTTATTACAAGCTAATAACTAGTTTCAATTCCTACATGGTACGATTAAAGGAAATCAAATACATGTCAATTGCGCGCTCAAACTTTTGTTTCAATTCCTACATGGTACGATTAAAGGTTTTGTTCACGTAAGTTCCTACGATAGACGACTCTGTTTCAATTCCTACATGGTACGATTAAAGGCGTAGTTCGCTAAAACGGTAACACTTGTACTATTCTGTTTCAATTCCTACATGGTACGATTAAAGGCGTAGTTCGCTAAAACGGTAACACTTGTACTATTCTGTTTCAATTCCTACATGGTACGATTAAAGGCGTAGTTCGCTAAAACGGTAAC
>NZ_JASHIF010000001.1:0-45468 GCF_030056595.1 Flectobacillus roseus | reverse complement strand
ACACTTGTACTATTCTGTTTCAATTCCTACATGGTACGATTAAAGGCCAAAACTAACAAGAGAACAAGCAATTTCGCTCGAAAAGTTTCAATTCCTACATGGTACGATTAAAGGGCGAAATTGGTTTTTTAGGGAGGGTAATATTATAAAATGTTTCAATTCCTACATGGTACGATTAAAGGATACCAGAAGCCATAATTTCCATGTTTTCATGAATGTTTCAATTCCTACATGGTACGATTAAAGGGGAATAGGCGCTAGTATAAAGGCCTACTTCGCATTGTTTCAATTCCTACATGGTACGATTAAAGGACATTGTTTGCACTTGTGCCGTAGGCTAAAAGCTGTGTTTCAATTCCTACATGGTACGATTAAAGGATATAAAAGCATTTGAGAGATTCATTATTTTTTTATGTTTCAATTCCTACATGGTACGATTAAAGGTCAAATAAACGTCAAGATATAAATATTATTATCTCAGTTTCAATTCCTACATGGTACGATTAAAGGAAAGACTTGCAAAGCCCAATTGCAAAAGAATTCTTGTTTCAATTCCTACATGGTACGATTAAAGGTCAAAAGAAGTCAGGCTTTTATCTAAGTCCGCAAAAATGTTTCAATTCCTACATGGTACGATTAAAGGAAGATAAATTTTGTCCCTACCTCACATTCAATAAAAATGTTTCAATTCCTACATGGTACGATTAAAGGCTAGTCTGGATATGGCTACTCGTAGCACTATCCTAATGTTTCAATTCCTACATGGTACGATTAAAGGTTTGCTGGAAGTGGGTCATCTCATCAGTAATAATTTTGTGTTTCAATTCCTACATGGTACGATTAAAGGTACAGCGGATAACTTCAAAGCTTGCATGCAGTCGAGTTTCAATTCCTACATGGTACGATTAAAGGTCGATAGTGCCATCAGCTTTTTTCAAGCTGAATTTTGCGTTTCAATTCCTACATGGTACGATTAAAGGAGTGTTGTCCTGCGCCAGTGGCCAGCTTGGGATAAGTTTCAATTCCTACATGGTACGATTAAAGGAGTGCAATGGCTAATAATTGTTTTTTCATATTTAGTTTCAATTCCTACATGGTACGATTAAAGGTTTTTGAGATATTATTTAGCTCCTCTGCGAATTCTGGTTTCAATTCCTACATGGTACGATTAAAGGTATTTTGAGTTTACAACCCAAGTTTATTCCTCTCAAGTTTCAATTCCTACATGGTACGATTAAAGGCTATAAAACATCAACTACAGCACCAGCACAAAACAAGTTTCAATTCCTACATGGTACGATTAAAGGTCTTGAACTTCATAAAAATGCTTTACAGTCGGAGCTGTTTCAATTCCTACATGGTACGATTAAAGGAATATGGAAAGTAACGACATTGTAACTATAAAAGTATTGTTTCAATTCCTACATGGTACGATTAAAGGTTTGGCATAATCAAAATAGCCAAACTCTACGATTGTATGTTTCAATTCCTACATGGTACGATTAAAGGTTTTTGGACACAATTAAGAAACTCATCTAATCAAGCGCGTTTCAATTCCTACATGGTACGATTAAAGGCTTCTGGGAGACTTGAGGAGAACACGCAAAAGTTACTGTTTCAATTCCTACATGGTACGATTAAAGGCTTTGTGTAATTTCGGCTAAAGCTGGTCTTTTTTCGGTTTCAATTCCTACATGGTACGATTAAAGGCCTTAATCACTGTTTTTGGGTATCCTGTAACATCTAAGTTTCAATTCCTACATGGTACGATTAAAGGAAGCCTCGCTTGTCGGGGCTTAAAACCTAAACTAATTAGTTTCAATTCCTACATGGTACGATTAAAGGTTGGAATTTTCTTTTTAGTGGGAATTGGTCGTTCAAGTTTCAATTCCTACATGGTACGATTAAAGGTAATCGCGATGAAAGAGGACTTCCCAGGCGGTGTAGAGTTTCAATTCCTACATGGTACGATTAAAGGTTTCAGAAGCGGAATATAACAACAAAAAAACTCAATTGTTTCAATTCCTACATGGTACGATTAAAGGGATACCGACGTAGCAATGCAAGTAGCAGGCGATATTAGTTTCAATTCCTACATGGTACGATTAAAGGTTATTGCTCACGAAAGGAAGCAAGAGGCTATTAGAATGTTTCAATTCCTACATGGTACGATTAAAGGTCTATTTCTTCACCTAAAAATAAATTTATCCCTTCCGTTTCAATTCCTACATGGTACGATTAAAGGGTCAGAAAAGAAATCGAAACTTTAAAGGAACTTTGTTTCAATTCCTACATGGTACGATTAAAGGAGAAAGGCCAATAAATTAAAAGGCCTGATAAATGAGTTTCAATTCCTACATGGTACGATTAAAGGCATACTTGGAAACGCTGACAGCCTTTTTTTAATAGCGTTTCAATTCCTACATGGTACGATTAAAGGCAATTACAGGTAAACACGCTCACTTGATTTTGAAGTTTCAATTCCTACATGGTACGATTAAAGGTTACGCAAGACTCAGAATCACACGTAGGCGTTAAGTTTCAATTCCTACATGGTACGATTAAAGGTGGAGGCTTTTTCTGCACGGTAATTATACGCTCCTTTCGTTTCAATTCCTACATGGTACGATTAAAGGACGCTACGAAAATCTTTAACTCGCCCGCGGTCTTCTGTTTCAATTCCTACATGGTACGATTAAAGGTTGTGCTGGTCTCCGTCTCGCAAGGGATACCAAAACTTGTTTCAATTCCTACATGGTACGATTAAAGGCGATAATTTAGGCTCGCTATACGTACGTTTAAGGTTTGTTTCAATTCCTACATGGTACGATTAAAGGTTTTGAGTTTTCAACCCAAGTTTATTCCTCTCAAGTTTCAATTCCTACATGGTACGATTAAAAGTTCAATGATCAAATTGAATCGGTGCAAAAATCAAGTTTCAATTCCTACATGGTACGATTAAAAGATCTGTTGTCTAGCTTGCTGACTTACTGAAGAGAAGTTTCAATTCCTACATGGTACGATTAAAAGTTACGAAAAGCTTGTCGTATATCACAACCGTTTACTGTCGTTTCAATTCCTACATGGTACGATTAAAAGCAGCTAACTGGATTCCAAAACCCTGAAACGGTTGAAGGTTTCAATTCCTACATGGTACGATTAAAAGTCGATGGCATCCTGAAAATTCTTTTCAGCTTCTTGCAGTTTCAATTCCTACATGGTACGATTAAAAGAGTAGTGTTTTGACACTCAGAATTTTATAAAACACGCGTTTCAATTCCTACATGGTACGATTAAAAGGCTATCACATATTAAAATGCTCAATAACTGGATTCTAAGTTTCAATTCCTACATGGTACGATTAAAAGTGAATTTACGTCTTTAGGTAATGGTTCGTACAATACGTTTCAATTCCTACATGGTACGATTAAAAGTTTAGAGTTAATTACACGGGCTTCGTTTCCAACTTCCGTTTCAATTCCTACATGGTACGATTAAAAGTTTGCATCATTCTTTTTACCTCAGCAATAGAGTTGACCCGTTTCAATTCCTACATGGTACGATTAAAAGTAGCAATAGGCTCAAAACTTCGAAAAATATGGAAAGTTTCAATTCCTACATGGTACGATTAAAAGAGGAGCTTGAAGAAAAAAAGCTTAGTCAGGAAGATTAGTTTCAATTCCTACATGGTACGATTAAAAGGTGCAGTATTCCCAACTATTTTGCCACTGCTACAGGCTAGTTTCAATTCCTACATGGTACGATTAAAAGCAACTATCCTGATTCCGTGCGCAAAATTGGCTCTGCCAGTTTCAATTCCTACATGGTACGATTAAAAGGGAGTTTTGCCAGCACATCCTAGAAGTCTATATTTGGAAGTTTCAATTCCTACATGGTACGATTAAAAGAGAGTAAAAACAGATGCAGAAATCGAGTTGGAAAATTGTTTCAATTCCTACATGGTACGATTAAAAGTTTAATTTCTCATCAACCATATCTGCAACCATTTTGTTTCAATTCCTACATGGTACGATTAAAAGATTCAACAATCACTTCTAAAAGCTCAATTGCTTTCAAGTTTCAATTCCTACATGGTACGATTAAAAGCCGTTGGAAAAGTGGCCTTGATTTGATAAAATAACATTTTTTTCCTCGAAAAAACTAGAAAAAAATCGTCGATGTGTAATGATAGGATTTACCCCGTACATCGACGACTATTGATTATCAGAAACTTAACTCAAAAAACTCTCGCTTTGATTGATAAAATTTCAGTATTTCAATGAACTTTATAAGGCTCGACGACTTGCGTATACTAATATACGTCATAAAAAATTATCCGTGCTCATACGCTCTACTCCTATCACTTGCTTATCAAGCCAACGCTCATTCCTGCTCTTAAAGATAATCAAACTATCTTCATTTTCATTCATGATTTTTCGTGCACCTATCTCTAACTCCTTCAACTTTACCTCCGTAATTTCCCCCTCAAATACCGAATTTTGAATCCAGTTTAAATACTTTCGGCAATGTTTCATCATTTTGCTTACTCGCTTTTCTCCCATATCATACACCAAAATCACATACATATCAATCAATGTTTTAATTCCATCAATTTTATTCAAAAATCACTCATTCACAACTCACTAATTGGCTCTACCACATCATTTTAAACGGCTTGTAAGTCTCTATTCCCAAAATATGCTTGCTGAGTTTATAACACTCCAATTTTACTAGGTGCTTGTAACTAACGTTACGCCCTAATGTTCGATGTTTGAAAGTTTCCTTTAATCGTTCGTCAAATGCTTGTACAAATACCTTCTTGGCGCTGTCTTTCAAGACACATCTGTTGGTATCTTGTCGAAAATCATTCGCCTGAATTTGCTTTTTATTCAATACACTAAAAATAGTTCTATCTACCAACAATGGCTTAAATATCTCTGCAATATCCAAGGCCAATGAATATCGTCGCACCCCTGGTTCATGCAAAAAACTAATCGTAGGATTCAGTTGTGTATGATAAATTTGGTCCAAACACATCGTATAACACATCATATTGCCAAATGAAATCAAGGCATTCACTTCATTTTTAGGTGGTTTTTTACTACGATTTCCCATCTCAAAATCATTGATTATTGTATCAAAAGCATCATAATACGCCTGACGAATATTGCCTTCTATCCCCATTAATTCATCGACCTTTTTGGCACTTTCAATCAAAGAAACGTAATTTTCTATACGTTCCAACGAACTGGCAACATCTTTACCTCTACTCTGGTAATATTTCAAGTTACGACTCATATTAAACGCCGCTCCATTAATCAAAGTCTGGGCAATAACCATTCGTTTTTTATCCGAAATATAGTGCTTGGTTTGCTCTACTTGCATTTTGCCAGCCAACAGGTAATCTTTGGACATAAACGAGCCTGTATAATGTTCATAGTAGTCAAAAAAATGTACTGATATATGGTTTTTACCCATAAAATTAAACAAGGCGCTATTGGCATCCAAGCTTCCAAAACAATACAAATTATCTACCGATTCAACAGGTATTGGGCGAACTTGACCTTCATTTCCGTGTTCATCTACAGGGGTAAAATACAGCGTATTATCCTTACGGTTCATACGTCCAGGATTAAAGAGGTAATAGGATTTTTTCATGATGTCAAACGGTTTATATTATGGTGTTCAAACAATGTTATTCTTCTATTTCACCAGACCAACAAAAATCAAAATAGCTACACGAACGACATTTGGATACGGATAGCTTGGGTGGACAGACTTCTCGGTTGATAATCTCAGAAACATCCTTTATCCAATTTTCGACTTCAATCATTTCATCATTAGGCAGATCAACCCGTTCAGTAGTTCGAAGTTTTGGGTATTCGATAATGCCATAATGCGCAGGAATACCATTTTTTCTCAATAAAAAGAGATAAAATTTCACCTGAGCCACATGGGCTCTTTCCTTGGCATCTGACTTCTTAGTCTCATGAACAATTCCTTTTTGAGCATCAAAAAAGTCTATCTTTGCCGAAGCTCGAATGCCACCATCCAGCTCTGCCAAAATTTCTAATTCTTGGTTTTTCTCCGCTCGCTGCGGATAGCTTTCTTCCCCAATAAGTTTACCTTCATAAACCACATCAGAAGTATGTTCCATCGTAATACCGTTGGCATGAAGCCAAAGTTCACGGTGGCAGATATGGTAAATATTAATAAGTGTGGCGTTGATAGTTTTCATTATAAAAAGAAATTTTCAGTAGTCTGAATAGCATTTTCATTTAAGCCGTGTTCTATCAAATAAACTGGAGTGCCCAAATTAAGACCAGATTCGGTTATTAATTGAAAACCATATTTTTCTTGTATAAATCCACAGCTTCTTAATTCTGTTACAACTTTTGTATGTGCAAAAAGTGAAAATGTAAATTTTGACATAATACTTTGCAATACCTTAAAATCAATTTTCGTCTTAATATCAAATCCTTTTTCTTCCTTTTTATTTTTTATCTCTGTATCAATCAACAACTCATAAACTCTCCAAACCTCTCTCCCATCCAACAATTCACCTTCTGGAAGAACATTAAACGTTTTTAAAAACTTCAAATCGTCGTCTGAAAAAATATCTTCCTGTTCCCCAGTTTTACTTGATTCTATTTGAATAGGTAAATGTATCGGAACGAATACTGTTTCATTCTGTTGATCGATTATTTTAAAGTTTCTATCAATATCATCAAAATTTAATTTTTCTACATTATCCAAAATTTCTGCCTCGAAATTATCAGCATAAGCTTTTTGATTATAACCATCAATTTTCGTAAAAACCTCTCTGTATAATCTATGAAACTCCTTTTTATTCAGAATGTCAGCTACTTCTTCGTTAGAAATTTTATTTTCTTTTAAAACCTTATACCGTTCGTCTTTACCATAAATAAAATTGGCATCATTTAATTTGAATAAATACACTTCACAGGTATCCTTACTTGCATTTCTATTAACACGCCCAGCCAATTGTTCATCACTATCTAAAAGAGAAGTATTTTTAAAGCCTAAATCCATATCTATATCCACGCCTGCTTCTACAACTTGTGTTGTAATGAGTAAGATATTTTCACCTCTATTGTCTTTATTCTTAATCTTATTAATAATTTTTCTTCTTTCGGGCTCCAATATCGTTCCAGAAAGAACAAGGATATTTTCTTCATCAAACAAGGTTTGTTCAGAATCTAAAATTAGCTGTCTAAAACTTGACGCTGATTTTTTAAAGATAAATTCGATTATCGTACGAACACTCCCCTTGTTATTTGCATAGATTTCTGATTTTTCTAAAACAACATCTCGCAATTTTTCAATCGTCAAACCAACTGTTAATTCTTCTTCAAACACAAATTGCACCCTTTGACTAAAGTTTGGATTTGAGAGATATTTCTGAGCATTAGGTAACAAATTCACAAACTCCTTCTTCACCGTTGGAATATCCAATTCGTCAATCTTTGGTAAAGTTGCCGACATTAGAATAAACCGAATATTAAAATAGGCTGAATATTGGCTGATAAAATACAGCATTTTATCCCAAATATTGGGGTTATAAGTCTGCACTTCATCAATAATTACAATAGAATTAGCCAAACGATGTAAGAGGTAATTGGTCTCTTTATTATTGGTTTTTAGAATATCAAAAAACTTCAAATGAGACAGCACACTCACGGGATATAAGGCAAATTTGTTATCAATATAATCCTTTTTATCATCCCCATATTCTCCATCTTCTTTTTCTTCTCTTTTGCTATGAAAACCTGCCTTTGAGTGAATTTCAACCAATTCGTTATCATTAAGCATTAGAGTCTCTTGCAAAGACTTATACGTTTGGGTAATAAGAGTGGTAAACGGAAAAACATAGAATACTTTATTCAAATCAGGATTTTGAGCCAACAACTCGGTTAGAGCAATCATTGAAAGGTTTGTTTTTCCCCCTCCAGTTGGTGCTTCGATATAAAAAAGCCTTTTGTTAGCATTCTTCCGAATATTTCTAATAAGCTCAACCGCCATTTGCTGACGAAGAAGATTCAAATTCGATTTCGACATTTCTTGCAGTTCTTTGGCTGCATCATAATCTTTCCATGACTCTAATTCAGTAAACGTTTTCTGGTTATGAGGTTGGCTTTTACGAATATTTTCACAAATTTCTACAATTCGTTCTCTGCTTTTAAATACGCCAAAATCTACCGTAGCTCCTTCTTTACCATGCTCAGAACTATTCATATATTCGTGAGTTGCCAAAAAATCGGAAGCGGTAAGTAGTGAAAAATTGAGTTTTAATAGTGCGTAAAGGGGGAACGCTTCCTCCTTTTTTTGTTCTTCATGAAATTGTTTTAAAAGGGTATTATAATCATCTTTTAAAATAAAATCAGAATAATCCTTATTAAAAGCAAAGCCATATTTTGCTAAATAAGGTTGCATTTCCTCATAAAATTTGCCAAATTTTGAGTTTTCAATTTTTTCACCAACACCTCCTAAATTACTACTGTGGTGCATCAAAATAGAGTAGCTAAAAAAAGTTGTAATGATGAATAATAAGCCCTCATCATATTCTTCATATTGTTCATAAGCAACCTCTTCTAGAAATTGACTATTAAAAATATATGCACCCAGCCAAGAATGTCCATGAGGTGGTGTAAATATAGAAACTTTGTTTGTCTTAAATTTTTTATTTGACATCCGTAGCACTTGAAAATCTTCATTGATTTTGCCGTAATCATGAAAAACCACAGTACTGAAGAATAGCTTTTTTATAAAATTTATGGCTTTTTCTTGATTCTGAAACCGTAATTTTTCACATAATTCAAGAACTAGAGTATCTATTACTAATTCTAAATTATGTTCTTCAATTAGTCGTTCAAAATAATGGTTTACCAATTTACAATGTTCAGCCAGAAGCTCTGGTGGCTGAACATCTGAATTTTCTTTATTGGGTAAGTGAGCTAAATAGTCACTATGGTTTTTGAGTTGTTGCTCAATAGGGAGCAACAACTCAAAAAAGTGCTTGTAGGTGAGCATCTTAAAAAAGCTGAATGATATGTTTTTTATTACTATCCATACCTATCTCGTATAGCTGTGATATTGATGATTCTGAAGAGATTAACCAATCCGTAAGGGCAAACTCTGCCATTTCATATTGAATCATTTTTCCCTCTTCAAATCCAATAGGTAACCTTTCAAAATAAGTAAAAGTTGGTCTGTGTACGGTATCTTTATTTCTAAGTGTTATTTTGACGTTTATTTTTTGATTTTTTAAGATACCGTTTTTTATAAAAATTGAACGTATAAAAAAATCATTTCTCTCATCAAAAACCTGATAGTCATACTCTTTAATAAACCCATCTGTTAAAATAATCCACGCTTGAAACTCGTTCTTCCCTAAATATGGCACATATTCTGCTTGTCCATTTTTTAAATATTGATATAGTTTCGCATGAAGTGTATCCTCTAAGTCTAATAATAAATAACAGCGATATGCAGGCTTAACCAGCATGGTTTCTTCAACCAATAAGTTACCATCATCATTGGCGTAACCAACGGTATTGGTATATTTTACAGACGTTTTTTGAAAATTACCTTTTTCGTGAAAGCCTTCCAAAGGTTCAATCCCCACTGGAATATCTTTTAATTTGTGGTAATATTCGGGTAATTCTCCTTTTTTCTGATAACCTTCCAAACCAATAATTGCCCCTAAAATACCCAATAAAGCAGGTTTATGAAGCATATTGTAGGATAGTAAAATCCCAACGTTATGGTCTGGTTTCTTAAAAAAAGCAAAGTCCGCCTGTAAATCAAAAGAGATTAATTTTTGATTTGCCATAGCTTAATTAAGTTCAGATACGATTGCATCAGTAGGTGCATTAATTACCGTTGTAACGGCACTATCGTAGTATAACTCTATTTTCTCGATCTGGCTTTTTACGCTTTCTTTTGCCAAAACAGCCGAAACCTTTGTCAAATCAATAGTTCTATTACTATCATTATTAACCGATACCAATTCAACAAAAGAAGGTAATACTAATTTTGAATCTTCTTTTAGTTGCACCCAAAGCAACAACTCGTTTTCTGTACCAGCTTTAGCAGAAGAATCGTAGAAAGATACCCCCGAACGCATGGCTTCTTTCAAAATGCAAATGTCTCCACTAGTAACTCCATCGCTTTCTACTTTACTCGCCAAATCTTCTAAATTACGAGGATTGATAGAAAAATGATGCACGTAATGCCCTTCTCTTAATTTGAACTGAGTACCCAATGTTGTTTGCATTGAATCTGTACTTTTATCATTAGAATTACGGAAAGGCGAAGAAATCTGCTCAGAGTAAATAATTCCTTCTGGAAAACGATTTACACCGTGGGTAATTTGTACAGAACCATGCAACGAAATATTGGCATCTTTACTAGCAAAAGTTCCTCCGAACAAACGAATATCAACACACTCTAATAAGTTCTTCAAGATAGTTTTACGGACTTTCAAGGCACCATCTTTACCAGCTTCTTTCTTGGGAAATTCTCCAAAATGCTTAGTGTAAGTTTGGTCAAGGTCACGAGGTTGCATCTCGTCGTTCAGACTTTTGAAATAGAATATTTTTTCGCTACCAAAATTCTTTGAGATATAGTTACGGATACTGTATTTAAATGTTTTATCTGTTGCATACACTGTTCCATCAGGCAAGGTACGTGGCTGATGCGAAAAATCTGCATTATAATTTGAGTTAATAGATTTAATAATGGCACAGCCAAATACGCGGTTATTGAATGAGTTGCTCATTGTTGAATATTGTTAAAAGGTAGAAATATTATTCTTCTGTTTGTGAATCATCATCTGATACGGCGTCTTTTTCTTTATCGCTAAAAAGGGCATTTTTTGAGAAAACACCAGCTAATAAAGTAGGCATGAAATCCCTAATATTAGCTGAGGTTTCATAATCCATCACTTCTGCGAAAGGATTTCTAAAATTGCTTGAAAATGGTTCATGCTTATAAGTATCAAAAAGTCTTGCAATTGCTTTATTAAGTTCTTTAGCATGAACTTGTTGCACAAAAGGTTCAAGGCGTTTGTAACTTGTATCTGACGTTTTACTTTTGGTAAACAGATAATAAATCACTTGTCCAACTGCAAAAGCATATTGGTCATCTGATTCAATAGATGTTTCGCCTTTCGTGAGTTTTTCTATAAACTCTCGATGGGCTTGTAGTTTGCTTGCCATACTTTCAGCGTTTGTTTTATTATTTATGTCAAATTTTTCGTAGAGACTAAACCAAATATTAAGCTTTCGTAGTATTGAAAATCGCTCGGAATGATTGCCGTTTTTAAGTTCATCCAATCGTATATCATCCAAAATACTTGTGCGCATAATATCATGAAACATTAACGACGTAACCGCTTGCCTTTTGGATTTATAGATAAAATCGTAAAATGCTTTTCTATATTTATTAACTAATAGGAATGTATTGTCCGATTTACAATATTTTGCATCAATATCATCAAAATAACGGTATTGAAAATCTCCAGTTTTAGTCTTCATCACTAAGGAGTTATTAAATGCAGGTTGCATTACAGCAATGTGTAAATCGAAAACATTATCTAAAGTTCTGTTATTTTTTACACCAAATAAATCTTTTATTTCCCATTTATTACCTTCGCCGTCTCTTAATTCATATTCAAATTTTGAGACAAAATCAAAGTCTTTAATTTCTCCGAAACTGTAAAAAAGTAGGTAATAATTGCCGAAATCATCCTTGAAGTCGTTGTACAATGTCTTTATTATCTCTTGATATTTGATACGAACACCGTTTATCGCTTCTTTTTTGAAAAGACTTATACTTTCTCCCAATAATGTTTTTTTATCTACTCTATTAAGTTCTTCTCTATGAATAAAAATAGGTAAAGGATTCGGTAAAATATTTCTCCCGATTATATCATGAAATTCATACAAAGATTTGGCATCGTTGGCAGAAATTCTTCCAGAAATATCAAAAGAGGCTGATTGATGCGTCAAAAAAGCTTTTTTGGTAGGAAATCCATTGAAAAAATCACTTGTACCAAAAACTGATTTTCCAATTTCTACATTATAATCACTCGTATTAAAAAGCTTATCCGCCAAATACTTTTTATTCGTAGTTTGATATTTTTCGATAGGCTCTTTCAAATAGAAAATGACATAATCTGAGTCTTTTAACTCTGACCAGTATCCAGAATTTTCTATCCAAAATTGAAAACGCTCCTCTGTATTCAAAGCATTCTTGAAAATCTCAATGTACTGTTTTTCTTCTTCTGAATCCAGCAACTCTGAGGCTTTCCCAAAATAAGCATTGATACGTTCATATACTTGCGATTTTTTTCCAGAAGCATTGCTTGCATACTTCTCTCCACCAACCAAATTTTCACGTTTGAGGGCAAGACAATAAGGAGAACAAGAGTGAATAGCCTTGATAGGTAAATCAAAACACTTATTGGTATTCACACACCAAGAAAGCTGTGTTAGCGTAGAGGTACGATTTATCAGAGCATTTTCATCAGGTGTTAACTCTTTTTTACGCGTAAAGACGACTTCCATTTTTTCATCAATCCAGTGACGTTCACCATCATTCTGAATTTCCAAGAAAATGTGAAGACCTTCTTTATTTTTCATACCCAAAGCCTTAAATTCTGGGTCTAAGGAATCGGTAAAATTGATTAATTCTCTAAGCATAGGTATACTGATTATGTCTTACTAGTTATATGGTCATTATATAAATTTCTATAATAGTAACTAACACTTTGTTTTATTACTATCATGGAAATAATTCATTTTGTTTTGTAAGTGTAATACATTTTTGTCCAGCTAACTCTTCGATGGTTTTTTAATTCACAATAGCCCTATGGTCGTATCACATAGTAATCTAAATACCAAAGCCTAACTGCCAAAGCAATTAGGCTTATAAATGATAATACCTGTTCTATGATTTCACAACTAAAAATTTTCATAAAATGTAGTTCCTATTAATTTTATTTATAATTCACATACAAGTTCTTAAATTAAAGCCAATAAATTCCCAGAAAAAGACTATTCTTATTAAACGGTATCTATACTTATATTTTCCTGCAAAACAGCTATTACTCTATTGATGAATGTGGTAATCCCAAGTTTTACGGAAAGGGAAAACATTTACTTGTAGACACTCATTGGTGAGCAATATAATAGACTTATATTATTCGGATAAACTATACTAATAGAATAAGACTTTCTGTATTGACAAACCTCTATTCAAAAAACTGATAAATCCCTTTATCCTCGTGCCAGTACTGGCAACCCGCAAATAGTGATGCGTTCTGAGATAAAAACATTTACCAGTTCTTCTTACAAAGATCGCATTTTGTAAAGATTCTCCAGTTTTACAAATACATTAATTACCTCTCCCAAACCTCCACAGAACCACAACCAACTGCACAGTATTTCCCTAAGCCTCCCAAAAATCCTATTTCCAAAAGTTTAGCTGGGGCGGTTACTTCGAAGGTAAAGTTATGATAACCAATGACTTTTGTTTCATCTTTAAGCTTTCCTTCTTTTACGAAGAAACCTCGTTTCTTCACTTTCGTAGGGTCTGATATAAGTTTGAATTTTACTAAACTCTGGGCAATAGTACTATCTATTTGCAAACTTTCGTTTCCTTCGATGGTTCGGTATCGGTCAACCAAGTTGATGGCGAAAAACACGCTGTAACGTTCGTCTGTTGGACTTAAATATTGGTCTAATCCTTCTTCTTTTCTCGCTACCACCATAGGTGAAATGGTTCTGAAAGACATAGTTACAACTTGGTTGCCTACAACGGCATCGAATGGATTGGTGAGTGCTTCTACATTGGTCACTATGAAGTTGGCGCGGTAGTCACGATTGAATAAACTTACCTCCTGATTCTGAAATAATCCTACGATAAATCCTTCGGCTGCCTTGTCGATGTAGAACGATACAACTAACGAAATACTGTCCGAACTGAGCTGTATATACGTGTCGCCAGATTTGATAGGTTTGGTCTTTCCAAGTTGTAATGAGGAAAAAGTAAAGTGCTTAAAACTTTTATGGCTGTTGGGCACTGCATATCCATGATTATGCAGAAAGGAAGCATACGATTGGTCTGCCTGATACAAGATTTTATATAACCAAGCTTGTAAGGGATACTGATAATTGAAAAGTAGCTTTTGTCTATCTTCAGTAGGTTTAAGATGTAGCCTGAATCTCATTCTTTGGCGTAAATTTTGAGTTTTATAATGGGTTCTTAAGGTGATATAAATGTAGAAAGATTTCTTGTTTAATAAAAAGGAAAACAAGAAATCTTATTTAGTGGAATTAAGAGTATGTTTAAAAAATTTTGTTTGACATTTGTAAAAGAAACGAAATTTCCTTACGACACTCCTTACTTTTCTTCACTAGGCGTGCCCGTCTAACACAAGAAAAGTAACCGAGCGGCGGCCGCAAAAGAAAGTCAAGAAATCCTAATCGGAGTGGCGAACCACCTCGCCTGCGGCTCAAACAACAGGATTTCAGAATATTAAATACATTTTTTTTTATGATTTATGAAATTTAAACATACTATATGTTCTGCATATAAATTCAAAATCCTATTTTACACCTGAACAAAATGTCATAAAATCGGAAAACAATCTATATCATCGTTTTCCCATATCATGATAAAGTAAGATTTTCCAATTTTCTTCTTGGGCTTGTTGCTTCCATTGAGTTCTTAAATCTCTGGCTTTTTTGCCGTCATAATCCGACTTGTAGGCGATACTGTGTTGCCAGTAACTTTCTTGAGGAAGGTTATCTGAACCAAAGAAATAGGTTTCTGTATCATCCTTTATCCAAAATACTTGCAAATAGGGAGAATGTCCTCCCACTACTAGATAGGAGATTTCAGGTGTGAGATTTCCGCTATCTTCGTTCAACCAAACCATGTTGGACAAATCTTGCAATGGCATCAATTTCTGGAAATTATAAGAGGTACTTTGCTTTTGCGATAGCGCGTATTCGTATTCTCTCCGTTGCCCAAAAACTTGTGCGTTTGGAAAATTTATTTGGTATTGCCCTTCTTTGATAATTCCCAAACCATCGATATGATCTTTATGAAAATGCGTCAGAAATACCTTAGTTATTTGTTCAGGATAAATTCCCTCTTTGGCTAACAAATCTAGGATAATTGGGCGTCCTAAGTTCTCATGCCCCGAACCTGTTTCGATAAGGATATAATCCGTATTGGTAATTACTAGAAATGGTTGCACTGCTAGTTTTAAACCTTGCTCGTTTATGGCGGAAGTCAATGGGATAAACGCTCGATTTTTATCGACAAAGTAATTGCCTTCTTGTAAAGGGATAATTTTCATATTTTCAAGTGGATTTTGAGCCTATGCGCTTAGTAAACGACTCTTATTCAATATCTTATTTCTCAAAACCACCATGGTAATGATATTGATAAATGCCAAAACTACCAGTAAACCTACAAATTTTTTGACACTAAAATGAGCAATCATATAGCCGCTCAATAAAGGTGTCAGTGCTTGTGCGACCATCGGTAATCCCGCTAACCTACCCATGATTGTTGCATACGAGTCGGCACCAAATATCCATAGAGGTAATGTGCCACGTAAAATTGAACGCATACCATTACCCAAACCAAAACAAATGACCGCTAAAAATGAAATTTGATGATGCATCAAAAATAAAATCAGACCTACAAAAATGGTTACTGACGATACCAACGCTGAATTTAAAGGTGTTTTTTTAGGTAAGATTGCATCTAAAAATCGTATTCCCACTTGACTTGGCCCAAGCATAGCACCTACACTTATAGCCATAGTCAGGGGTAGTCCATTGTCGTTGAGTATTTCTACTAAATGGACAGAAATTCCTGTCATCAGGATAGAACCAATGGTAAAATTTACTAAAAGTATCGTGAACACACTAGTGTTTTCTAAGCCTGTCGGGACTGTTTCTTGAATGCTCAGTGAGACATTTTCCTCTTCTCCAATTTGTACTTTTTCAGGAATCAAGAGTTTATGAACTGGAAAAACCCAAACGATGAGAATTCCTGCATACACAAAACAAGCATTGCGCCAGCCATATTGATTCAATAAAAATGAAAGCAATGGCCATACAACCGTTGTGGTAAACCCTGAAATTAAGGTAACTTGCACAATAGATTTACGGGCAATTTTGCCATATTTTTTCCCTAATGTAGCAAAAAGTGCATCATACAATCCCATCGCCATAGCTACTCCTACCACACACCAGCCTAATAAAAATAGCAAAAAATGACGGGATAAACCTATGATAATAAGCCCCGCTCCCATGACAAATCCTGCATATAACAAATTGTAATTTCTTGCGATTGTATCAATCATTTTTCCCACCTTCGAAGCCAACATTCCTGATACTAACATTGCCAAAGACAAGGCGCCATACACTAATTGGTGCGACCAGCCTGTTTCTGCAACAATAGGTTTAGCTAAGATAGCCAACAAGAAAAATGAGCCACCCCAAAGCAAGATTTGGGTAAACCCTAGGATAAAATTTTTCGGTAATGAAACCGCCTTATATTCGATATTCATGAATTGGGATGTTTTACGTTATGCAACATTCTTCTCAATATCATCCACACTCTAGAAATGCTTCATGATTACACTGCAAAGTTGTAGAGAAGTTTTAAATTCGTAAAACGCTTTTTTTCTATCACATCAATCGGTATTTTCGATTTAGAAAAACCTCCTCAATTTCGGATTTCAGATTTATAATAAATAAACCAAAATAGGGAATCTCCCAAAACAAACACCCATTCAAAATTCACTAACTCACAATTCAAAATTCACAACTCACTCAATACCCATGGAGCTTCGACAATTAAAATACTTTCTCAAGGCTAAAGAGTTACTTAATTTCACGGAGGCCGCAGAGCAACTCAACATTAGTCAGAGCACTCTTTCTCAGCAGATTAAGCAGCTAGAAGATGAGCTGGATATACCCTTATTTAATCGTATTGGCAAACGTGTTACACTTACTGAAGCGGGTGCATTATTTGCAGATTTTGCTTTTCAAAGTATCAATAAAGCACAAGATGGATTACTGATGCTGAGGGACTTGCACAATTTTCAAACTGGAAAAATTACCATTGGTGTAACCTATGGGCTACGATATGTTTTGACTCCTGCACTAATTCGTTTTGCGACGCAATACCCACAAATTAAGATAAAAGTCGTATTTGGCACTTCCGAAGAATTGATTGATAAATTAAATCATTTGGAACTTGATTTTGCGTTAAGTTTTTTTGGAGATATAGCAGTTGAAAACCATTTTGACTATCAAAATTTATTTTGCTCACCTATGACAGTTGTGACCGCACCAGATTCGGCATTGGCGCAAAAGGAGATGATCACTTTGGAGCAGATTACGCAATATCCACTGGTGCTTCCCGCCAAAGGATATATGACCAGCAAATTTGTCCATGATTTGTTCGAGCACCACGGATTATCGCCCAATATTGTAATTGAAATCAATGATATTCCGACTTTGCTAGAATTGGTCAAAACAGGGAATTGGCACACGATTTTGGCAAAAACGTCTGTCAGCCAGAAAGACGGCTTGGCAACAATTCCGCTGTTGGGTGAAAATATGGACCGAACGGCTATGATTATTTCAATGAAAGAAGTTTATCAGAAAAAGGCTGTCAAAGAATTTTATCGAATTCTGCACGAGGAAATTAACTTGTAAGGTAGTTTTCTTGTTGTCTTTTACAGGTTCGTTTGATTTTTTATAACTTTACTTCATGGAAAAGGTTCATACTTTAAAAGATTTTTACAAGAATAGTACCAACTGTTTACCCGAAAACCTCCGCAAAGACGTAGGGCATTTCAATGTATTCAAGATGGAGGATTATATTGGTAAACCAACAAAATCGGTACCTTATAGTCGCAAGGACTACTATAAAATTTCGTTGATTATTGGCAAGAATATTTATCACTACGCTGACAAATCGATTGAAGTAAAGTCTGCTGGAATATCGTTTGCCAATCCGATGATTCCCTACAAAATCGAACGAATTGGGGAATCTCAGCGAGGATATTTTTGTGTATTTACCGAAGCTTTTTTGAATCAAATTCCCAACATCAAAGAATATCCAATTTTTAAGCCTGGCAGCTTTCCTATTTATAATCTTGATGAAGAGCAGATTGAGGAATTTCGACTTATTTTTGAACAAATGTCTGCTGAAATAAATGTCGATTATGCCTTCAAATACGATTTTTTGAGAGCATTGGTGCAACAGGTTATTCACAAAGCTATGCGTTTGTCGCCCAATGATAATATCCAAAAACATACGCATTCGGCTAATAATCGCATTACCTCTTTGTTTGTGGAATTACTCGAAAGACAATTTCCGATTGAATCGCCCTTACAAAGAATGAAACTGCGCATTCCTGCTGATTTTGCTGGGCATCTTTCCATCCATATCAATCATCTCAATCGCGCCTTGAAAACAGTTACAGGTAAAACTACCTCTCAGTTGATTCAAGAAAGGGTTTTGCAAGAGTCGCAAACCCTCCTCAAACATACTGATTGGAATATTGCCGAGATAGGATACGCCCTTGGGTTTGATGACCCTTCGCATTTTACCTCCTTTTTCCGTCGTGCGTTACAAACTACCCCGAAGTTATTCCGAGAAATCTAAATTGTTTGATTTTTTATAGTTTCTGTTTCGTTTGGGATAACTGTACACAAGAGTTTTGTAAGAAATTTGCATCAGATTTTTAGTAAAAACTTTTTCAAAAACTAATAAAACAAAACCTATGAAATACAATTATGTAGGCGAAACTGGTCTTTTAGTATCAGAATTATGCCTCGGGACTATGACTTTTGGCGGAAAAGACGCTGGCATTTGGGGAAATATTGGTCAACTCCAACAAGAGGAGGTCAATCAATTAATCAAATCGGCCATTGACGCTGGTATTAACTTTATTGATACTGCCAACATTTACTCTTTTGGGCAATCTGAGCAATTACTCGGACTGTCGCTTACTGACCTCGGTATTCGTCGTGACGAAGTTGTCATTGCGACCAAAGTATTAGGACGAATGAATGATGCGCCCAATAGTGCTGGGCTTTCTCGCTATCATATTTTCAACTCGATTGATGCTAGTTTAAAACGCCTCCAAATGGATTATGTGGACATTTTGTATGTTCATGGCGTTGATCCTCGTACTTCGGTAGAGCAAATTGTACATACGCTGAATGATGTGGTAAATGCCGGGAAAGCTCGTTACATTGCCATTTGCAACTGGCCTGCATGGATGGTGGCAACGGCTCAGGAGATTGCAAAAAGCCACAACTGGCATCATTTCATTGGTTTACAATACTATTACTCGGCTGTTTCGCGTGATATAGAGCATGAATTAGTACCAATGGCACAGCATCACAAATTAGCCATTTTCCCTTGGAGTCCATTGGCTGGTGGTTTCTTGAGTGGCAAATATACTCGTCAGCAGGTGGTAGCGGGTTCAAGAAGAGAGAATTTTGATTTTCCTCCAATCGATAAAGAAAAAGCTTATGACTTGGTAGATGTTATGCAGGAAATTGCAACAGCTCATCAAACGACCGTAGCACAGGTGGCTTTGGCTTGGGTTCGTCATCAACCAGGTGTTACCAGTACGATTATCGGAGCTAAAACAATTACTCAGTTACAAGACAATATTGCTTCGACACAAATACAGCTTTCGGCTGAGGATTTGCAGAAAATTGATACAATAAGTCCGCTTCCAATGCAATACCCTGGCTGGATGGTAAAACGCCAAGGAGATTATAGAAAATAATTGAGCGATTATTCCTCGCGAAATTAACTTGTAGAGACGCAATGATTGCGTCTAAGGATGTGTCATTGGAATATAGAATCAAACAAGGCGTTCGAAAAACTCGTTTCGAACGCCTTGTTTGATTCTAATACATTTTAAAATAATCACTAAATCAAGAGAATATATCTGTTTAGCTATTTCAGTGCTTCTTTGATTGATAATGCTGCTTGCAAGACTGCCACTTTAGACGCTGTAACACCTGAAATCGGGTTCAACATACCGTAGTCATGAATCAAGCCATTATATCTTGCTAAAGTAACTTTTACGCCAGCTTCGTTGAGCTTTCTTGCATAAGCCTCACCTTCGTCACGCAATACATCATTTTCTGCTGTTTGTACCAATGCCTCTGGCAAACCTTTCAATTGCTCTACCGTAGCTTGCAAAGGTGATGCATAGATTTCTTTGCGTTTTTCTACCTCTGGCAAGTAGTTATCCCAAAACCATTTCATCATATTTTTAGTCAAAAAGCGACCTTCCGCAAATTCATTGTATGAACCAGTTTCGAAGTTAGCGTCTGTAACTGGCCACAAAAGCACCTGTAATTTAATAGCAGGACCGTTGTTGTTTTTTGCCATCAAAGCAATTGCCGCTGACATGTTACCTCCTACGCTATTACCGACTACCGCTAAGTTTTTACCATTCACGCCTATTTCTTTACCATGCTCTGATATCCATTGTGTAGCAGCATAAATTTCATTGATTGCTACTGGATATTTTGCTTCTGGCGATGGAGTGTAATCAGGAAAAACAGCCACAGCGCCACTATTTACGACCAAGTCACGAACTAGTCTTCTATGCGTCGGATAATCGCCTAATACCCAGCCACCGCCATGAACGAAAATAAATACTGGTGCGTTGGGTTTTACGCCTATAGGCTTGGTGATATGTACTTTTACTTTATAACCATTTTGAGAAATCACTTTTTCAGTTTCTTGAATACCTGAATAATCTACCTGAACCGACTTTTGTGCACCAACCAATACTTGACGTGCATCGGCTGGACTAAGTTGTTCGAGTGGTTTACCGTTTCCTGAGTTGAGCGCTTTCAAAAATGGTCTTATTTCGGAAAAAACTTGTGGGTCGTCCTGACCAGCGTAAGGGCGTAACTGACCAAAAGATAAATGCGCCGTTAAAGCCAATAAGAGTACTAAAAATGATTTTACAATGGTTAAATCTTGTGTGCTGCCATTAGGTAAGGCAAGTGCTTGAGCTTTCATGTTTTCTATTTGTTTAGTTGTTGTTTAAAATTGATATGACAAAATTACTCCAACGAACTACCCAGATAAAGGCACAAAAGCATACAACTATTGTACTTTTTTCCCTTGAAGGTATTTATTTCTAAAATTAGTCGTCGTATCTCCTACTTTCTGAGCAAAAAGACGATTAAAATAGGCAGGGTCATCATACCCCAAATGATAGGCAATTTCCTTTGCGCTCATTTGGGTATAGGTCAAAAGGCGCTTTGCTTCCAGAATAATACGGTCTTTGATTACTTCATTGGGCTGAGACAAATGCAGTCTTTTAAATTTATGTGTCAAAGTTTTGGGAGCAAACCCCAACAAATCGGCGTAATCAGCAACGCTATGCTTTTCTTTATAATGTATTTCGACTAATCGACTAAAATCTCGATAAAACTCCATGTCACTATTAGTTCCGTCTTGAACTTGATGTAGTTCTTGCTTTTTCCAGATGCGAGTCGCACGAATGATTAACTGTTTTAAATACACCCGTAGCATTTCTTCCTGCCCCGATTCGTTCGCGCTTAGCTCCTCCTCTATTTGTACCCAAAGTTGATTGGCCCACGCTTGTTCACTTGCAGGCAGTTCTACCATCGGCATGTTTTGCAAATTATTAAACAGCAGTCCATCGCAAGCCACCTCGGCATCATGTATCTGAATACAATAAAAATCTCGGTTGTAAAACATCAAATATCCCTTTTGCTCCCCGATTTTATCAATCTGTAAAAACTGATTGGAATTTACAAAAAACAGACTCGGCTCTACAGTTTTGTATTCTTGAAAATCGACTTTTAGTTGGTATCCTTGGGGCAAATACAAAACCTTGATAAAAGGTTTGTACAAATCGCTATTAACCGCTGTTAACGTATCCGTTGACAGTCGGACTAAACCTAATTTTTTATAATGTGATTCGAAAATAGAGGGCGTTTGCTGAGTCATATTGAAGGGTTTTAAGGATTCTTTTTTTGAAAGAACTATTTCGAAATTACTTACGTTGATTGAGTTTAACAAATCTATAACCCGACCTATGTCTTATTGCAAAGCTATTCAAAATATGCAACCTGCCGACCGCAAGGCCTTGCATGCCCATTATCACGACAATCACTACGGCTTCCCAATCCACGACGATAATGCGTTATTTGGCAGATTGATTTTAGAAATCAACCAAGCGGGTTTGAGTTGGGAAACAATTCTTAAAAAAGAGCAAGCCTTCAAAGAGGCCTATAGTCATTACGATATCGACAAAGTAGCCTCGTACACCGAGGAGGATAGAGAAAGGCTTTTGGCAGATGCAGGCATTATTCGCAATCGCTTAAAAATCAAAGCAGCGATAGAAAACGCCAAAAAAATTCAGGTTTTGCAAAAGGAATATGGTTCTTTTGAAAAATGGCTAGAAGCACACCATCCCAAAACCAAGGAAGAATGGGTAAAACTTTTCAAAAAGACTTTCAAATTTACAGGAGGCGAAATTGTGGGAGAATTCTTGATGAGTATTGGCTATCTAAAAGGCTCGCACGATGACGATTGTCCGACACAACAAAAAGTGCTTGCCCAAAACCCTAAATGGGCGGAGGTTTAATGGTGAATTTACTCTTATTTCCCTCCTTTAAATGGGTTTGGAGGAGGGAAATAAGAGCACTGCAATCACTTATAGCTGCAAAAATAGAAAAAGACAAGTGTATCATTTCTCGTTACTTCACCAATCTGATTATTGCTAAATCGTCGGTTGGTTTAAGTCCAAAATTATGTTCTAATTTTTTAAGTTTAAAATTCAACATATCTTCATGATCTAATTCCGTTTTATCAAGTATGAGGTATTCCAAAGCATTTATTGAATCTGTATTTTCTACTTTTTTAACCTTCTCAAACATAAAGACTCCATCTGTTGCAATACTAATATCTTCGATTTGGTCGAAAAATATTTTCTGTTTTTGATTATCATACCACGTATCAAAATCTTCTGCAAGATGAAATCCTAAATAATCGGGCTTGTTGTCTTGGTCAAATTCTGTCATTTGTCCATTGATATTTACGAGTCCATCGCCGACAACTAACACAATACCTCTGTTTGTTTTCTTATCAATAAGTAAAATGATTAGGGTAGTTAATAACTCATTTCTTTCAAGCAAAAGCTGATTTTTAATAATTATCAGTTCCTTAAAAAGCTCTCTAAGTATCGATTTAAGATAGTTGTCAATGTCATTGGAAATTGTCCCTAAATTATATAACTCACTATATCCCTTTTCAATAGTTATTTTTCTTAATAATTTTCCAACAAGTGTAGAAGCAAAATAACTATCAGTAGCCATTGTACATCCGTCCATGACCGCGCACAAGACTTTATCATCTCCAATATTACCTGTAAACAAATAATCTTCGCAATGATTTATATGGTAATCGCCTATTTGTATGGTTGAATAAATTTTCATTCTTGAGTGTTAATCTTACTAGTTCTATTTTTTATTTACTGATACAGAAAAATATAATGAGCACTTATTTTGAATATTGTACGAAACCATGAGTCTACGCCTAATATAAGTTGAATTTATGAGATGTATGGTTCAGGAAAAATTTACTTGATAGACCAAATTATCGCAAATTCAATGGCTACAAAACGAATAATTTTCAAGTACCTACGCTACAAAGTCCACCAAAATATCCCTTCCTTTTTTTCTGTTTCTTTTAACGTTTTCTGCACAACAATTTCAAAGCTTACTTCTCCATCAGCTTCAAAAGTATAGTCTTGCGGGTCAAACAACTGCCGAATTGTTAAATTATATAATCCATTTTCAAGCGTTATTGCCAAGTCAGCATGATGTGGTGCAGGAATATTTACCTCCTCGAACTGAGCAGACATGGATAAATCTTCAAAATTAGTTAAATATAGCTTTCCCTCGGTAACTGCAATAGTGCTGGTAATTTCACGAAAAGGATTTTTGTGAATAGGTCTATCAACAAAAGAAACAACCCAAATACTTGGTAAGCCTGTTGACCAAATAACTAAACTTTTATTATTCATCTCATTTACAAAATGTTCTACTAGCTGAGTAAGTTGCCAGTCTTCGTCAACAAAAGATTGATATGATTCTGAATTCACAATTGCTAAAAATCCAGACTCGTCTGATATCTTAATTTGGTTAGTTTGGTGAAGAAGTGAGAACATATCTTTGTTTTTTAGGATTTAAGAGCGCTTTGCCAATTCTATAATTTGAAGAAATTTTCTCGTCTAATCAGCGGCTTGTCAACTTCGTAACCAAGGGTGACAACATAAATACAATCCAAATAATAATATGTCTTGGGAGGAAATCAAATCGATAATTTAACCAGTAAAGCCCTACCGTGAGTACAATAATAACGCACGCATGTTTAAAGTCAGTTTGGTGGTCAGAGTATCTCATGATGTGTTTATTTTTAAACTCTTGGATTTCACTAAAGTGTCTTGAATTAAAAAATGAACCTCTACTAGGTAAAAAAAACAATAACATAAGTACATTTTGCACAATGTATATGCTCGAAACGCCTAGAAAAAAATACTGAAGTACGAAATACGCTCCATCTGCAAGAGATTGATTAGATGTAATATTATGATTTTGGTACACTCGATATATCAAATCAATACTCATCAACAATACGATAATAGAGCTCCAAAGACTCAATACCAACCTCGTAGTTCTAGAAAGTATGAAAGGTGTCAGAGCATTGAATATGGAAAATAATGATAACAGTAACCCAAGGATAAGTAGAGATTTTACCAGCCAGTTTTCAATTCTCATAAATCCATAATCGATAACCCAATAGATTATAGAAATTGAGTATAGCAACGTTACTCCTTCTGTTAGCTTAAGCGTTGCTTTCTCATCATGGAAAATAGCAGATAGAAAAGAAAAGACGATCCAAAATATATAAGGAAAAAAAGGTAGATTTTGCCGAATATTATAGAAAGGAGGTAGCAACATAATAATGCTGCAGATAAAAGCAGCAATAAAAATGTAGCCAACCCTTACCCAGCTATCAGATATTCTTAAACTTTCAAACAGTAATCCTAAAAAAAGGGCTAAAATACCGAGTGAATATATTTTGTATTCACTCGGTACTAATTTACAGCCAATAAAAATTACGAGCACGCTAAATGATATGATAATGACTAAATACAAAATATCATTAAAATAAGGTAATCTTTTGTTCATGTTGAAAATCAATTGGTGGGAAAGATGGATTATATTTCCTATCCATCATAATTCATATTTATTACTTTTCTTTCAACAATTTCTATTTCCAAAGTATGATCTGATACAAAAATATCTCCAACCGAAATCTCTGCGTAGAGCTTTCCATTTTCTGCCACACCGATCTTAACATTATATATGTCTAAAGTGTGATACCACTCTCCATTTGCCTCATCACCTGAAAAATCGCTCATATTTTTATTATAAAATTTTATAAGCTCTTTTTTACACGTTCCTAGCCAAAAGATAAAGTCAATTATTTTTTCTACATAAGTATCAAACTGATTTCCTCCGTAAAGCGAAATACTTATAGTGTCCTTTTCAATAATTTTATCAAAAATATAAATCTCCTTGGTTGTTATAAGATAATGATTCTCCACTGTTTCGGAAGCTACAAAATCTGTAGGTAATAGTTTCGACAGTATTTTTTCCTGCTGTTTTTTTCTAAAATCTTTTATGATATATCTATTCCCGTGAGATTGAGATTTTTCCTCCATTACATACAATTTGGCGACCACTTTTTTATCACTTAAATCAGCCACCGATTTCAAAACTTTATAGGCTGAAAGATGAAAACCCAACATGCTATATACATTAGCAAGTGTTATGTCATCGTTTTTAGTTCTTGTTGCGGACTCTAGATCATAAAGTAAATCATACATTTTTATGATACTATCTTTTGAGGGTTTAGCCCTTTTGAATTCACTTGCAATCTCAATAAAATCTTTGGCAAAATTTCTTTCCATAATTTTTGTAGTTTGAAATAGAGGTACTCATTAGTTTGTCAATGGCTCATAACCAATAGAACATTCCAGTTGTTAAATTTTCAGTTTTTAGCCTCATTTAATTTAAGTAATACCTCTAAATATACTAAAATTCAAGTCAGCTACATCCCCCCCCAACAACTTTCTTACCCAACATCAATATACCAACAAAACCCTGACAGAAATATCCATTTCCATCAGGGTTCGTGGCATAATTTGCTTTTCTGACCACTCTAAAACTTCGTACCTACCGCTATGTGTGTACTTACCGATATACGATTCCAAGCATTGATTGCGACTGCTACCATGATGATTTGGGCAATGTAATCTTCTGAGAAGTATTTCAAGGCGTTTTGGTAGGTTTCTTCTGTCAAACCTTTTTCACTGATAAGCGTAATGTCTTCTGTTATGGCTAATACCGCTTTTTCCTCTTCCGTAAATAGGTCAGTTTCACGCCAAGCATCTAGTAATAGTAGGCGTTGCGTTGTTTCGCCATTTTTTAGGGCGTCTTTGCTGTGCATATCGATACAAAAAGCACAATGGTTAATTTGTGAGGCACGCAACTTGATAAACTCTTTGTGAGTTTTACTTACTGATGTCGTTGCCAAATATTGTTCTAATCCGTACATGGCTTTCCAAGCCGCTGGCTGTGATGCGTGAATTTTTACTCTAGTTGTCATAGTATGATGTCATTTGTCGTTTAAAAATATCCATCGAATTTTGTTTTAATATTCGTCGCTGGACTACATGACAAAGTTCACTTTTTGACTACAGAAAAAACTTAAACCAGTTTAAGAATGCTCAAATGCTACTTTTTCTCTACGGTTTTTTTCTTGCGAAGTTCACTCAAATACTCTGGAGAAAAACCCAGAAATGAGGCCAATACTTTCTGTGGAATACGCTGAACAAACTCAGGATATAGTGAAGCGAAATGTTCATAGAAAATGTCTTTTGACATCGTATAAAGGTATTTGACGCGAAGCAAAGAAGCTGAATACGCTCGTTGGTAGACTTTTCTAAAATACCTTTCCAACTGGGGAACCTCACACAAAAGTTTTTCCAAACTTTCATTGGTAATTGCCATTACCTCCACTTTTTCGAGTGCTTGTATACTAAAACCCGATTCTCCAGATTTTTCGAAAGCCATCAGGTCGGTCATCCACCAAGTTTCGAGCGCAAATTGAATAGTTTGCTCCTGCCCTTTTTCATTCATAAAATACAATCTCAAACAGCCTTTCGACACAAAAAATAAGTTTTTGCAAATATTACCTTCTTGTATCAAGTGCTCTTTTTTAGCAAAAGTTTGTAATTGAAAATGACTTAATACGGTTGCTACTTGTGCTTCAGTCAAATGAACGTGTTTGTTTATATGTACAATTAATGGATGTGGGGACATGGCTTTAGAAGTTCTATTTTTGAGAGGGTAAAGATATTGAATATTAAGAGATGACTTCCTAAAAATTTAAACAAGATTATCAGTAAATCATTATTGATTCCTGCTTTATGGAGATAAAACAAGATATCCCCCTATAAAATATAAAATCAATTAACTGTTGAAAACAATGTGTTTATTCCAAGTCAATTAACTAACAACAAAACAAATGTTTTCACACAAATCCGTTTTATCACTCTGCCTGTTAACAGCAGTAAACTTGACTGCTTTTTCTCAAGTAAAAAATTCTTTTAAGTTTGACTTTGGCATGGGTGCTGTTGCCAAAGGGTATCAAGCTGTTGGTCCAAGTGACTACTATTCAAAAGCAAAAGGCTTTGGTTTTATGCCCAACGCTAAAATCTCATCCGAAAATCGAGCTACTAAGGATGTACTTTCTTCAGATTTTTGCACAAGCAATACTCCCTTTTTCTTTACGGTCGATGTTCCTGAAGGAAATTATGATGTCAGAGTAATCTTGGGCGATGCCGAGGGGACTTCTTCTACTAGCATAAAAGCCGAATGTCGCCGATTGATGTTAGCAAAAGTAGAGACTGAAAAGGGAAAGTTGATTACTAAAAATTTTACGGTAAACGTTCGTTACCCTGAAATTTCAGATTCTTCAAGCGTAAAACTCAAGCCTAGAGAAAAGGAGTATTTACATTGGGATCACCAACTAACGCTAGAATTTAATGGCAAATCGCCCAAGGTTTGTGCTTTAGAAATCACGCCAGCATCGAGTAAGATTCCGACTGTATTTTTGGCAGGAAACTCTACGGTAGTAGATCAAGCCATTGAACCTTTTGCCGCTTGGGGCCAAATGATTCCAAGTTTTTTCCAAGCAGGAAAAGTAGTGTTTGCTAATCACGCCGAATCAGGTGAAACTATTAAAAGTTTTACTTCTGAAAAACGTCTCGAAAAAGTCATGAGCCAAATCAAAAAGGGAGATTATTTCTTTATGGAGTTTGCGCATAACGACCAAAAACCAGGCTCTGGGCTCAAATCACAAACGACGTACAAGGAATATCTGGTAAGTTTCATTAAAAAAACACGTGAGAAAGGCGCTACTCCTGTGTTGGTTACCTCTATGCACCGTCGTAAATTTGACGAAAATGGTAAAATCATTAATACGCTTGAAGATTTTCCAGACGCTATGCGTCAGGTAGCAAAAGACGAAAATGTAGCCTTAATTGATTTGAACAATAAGAGTAAAACGCTTTGGGAAACACTCGGTGTAGAAAACTCTAAAAAAGCTTTTGTTCATTATGAAGCAAATACCTTTCCGAATCAAGAAAAAGCGATTCATGACGACACACATTTTAGTAATTATGGTGCCTACCAATTGGCAAAGTGTATTGTAGAGGGAATCAAATCCAATCATTTAGGGATTGAAAAATATCTTAATAAGGATATAAATGCCTACAATCCAGCTCAGCCCGATGATTTGAATACATGGGATTTCCCAGTGAGCCCTTTGGTCTCAGTAATCAAACCTGATGGTAACTGAATAGAGTGATGAGTTGTGAGTTGTGAGTGTTGAGTTGTCCTTGCCTAAAATAGGTTGCCCTGAATTTTTAGTCAAGGACAGCCCCTAATTCACCATTAGGGTTGTACGAAGGATTATAAGACTGTTTATTTCGGATATCGGATGTTGGATTTCGGAAGAGTAAGCTTCTATATTTTATAAAAAATAAAAGTATATTTTTATATTTCCGAAATCAGAAATCCCAAATCTGAAATAGTTAGAAATCCTTCGTACAGCACAAATTCACCATTCATAACTCACCACTAAAACGCCAACGTCGCCGCTACTCCACCAAATTGCGGAGAATAGATCGGTTGAAAAGTCAAATTTTTCTTTTGTTGTAATCTCCTATGAAATTCAGGCACTAGGATACCACAAATAGCCCCTGATACAAAACCTGTAATCACATCTGATTTAAAGTGCTTCCCTGCTTCAGTTCGGTAATAGCCTACCAAGGCTGGTGGAATAGCAGCAAGCGTAAATAAACCGATTCTTTTCAAACCTTTTATTTGATGATAATCGGTGTAAACTTTTGCCAAAAAGAATGTTGCCGTTGAACTAAACGAAACGTGTCCACTAAAAAATGAGTTGCTTCGTCCATCGCCCATTTTTTCCTCCGCAGTCAAATTAGGATTGTACGTCAACGGTCGCGGACGGCGAATAGAATATGCCGCACCAAAATACAGGGCATTATCCACAGCATGCGTCATCATGTACATACTCAGTAAATCAACCCAATCTTTTCGGATATTTTTATCCAGCATCAAAAGTGCAGGGCTAATGATAGACATATTGAGAAACAAATCAGAGCTTTTCTCAGCCGAAGGAAAATTTGCTGGATTTTTGAAGGCGATTGGTCTATCAAAACTATTCAAATCATTAGGATTAAGCTTTAGAATATCCTCTTTTGATAAGTGTGCGACCTTATCCAATTGACGAAAACCGAAAAAGGACGCCACCGTCAATCCAACGCCCGCAGTTAACTCAATTTTGGGCTTTACAAAATAGATTTTTTGGTGTTCTACGGAGTCTTTTTGTCCGAAAGACGGCACGCATACCGATAAAAAAAGGAGAACAGCTAAGGTTAATTTCATATATGATGACTTAAAAACATAAATTGAGTCTTGTGATTCCAATATTTTTCAACAAGTCTACATAACACTATTTTTTATGCTCAAACAACCAAGGTAATAGATTTGGTTCAGCAAAGGCATTATCCCAGCTATTATGATTTACATTGGGATACTCAGTATACTTCACTTCCTTAGCTTCCAAGGCACGCAAAGCCGCATACATATCTCTTGAATAGCCTACTTTTACGACACCATCAGCATCGCCATGAAATATCCAAACAGGAACGGTTTGAGCATACTTTTTGGCCCATGTCAAGTTGGCTCCCCCACAAATTGGTGCAGCGGCGGCGAATAATTTAGGATTACGGGCAATAGCTTCAAATGTCCCCATGCCTCCCATCGACAAGCCCATGATATAGATACGGTTTTTGTCAACTTTTTCAGTTTTACTGATTTGTTTTACTAGATCAACCGCAGCAGCTAATGGCCAATTAGGTTGTTCATTATAGGTAAAATCAATATCTAATGGAGACTTACTTCTATCAATTTTTACAGAAGCCCAATAACTATCTGTAGGACATTGTGGAAAAATAACAATAGCAGGAAATTTCTGACGATTTTCTGGGCTCAGAAATAGTTTAGAACCATGCGTCAATTGCTTTTCATTATCGTTGCCACGTTCACCTGCACCATGCAATACTAAAACGATAGGATATTTTTTTGAAGCATCATAATTCTCTGGAAAAAGAATTCGATAGGGCAAAATATGTCCTTCTTTATCAGTAAAGGTTCTTTTCTCAAAATTTCCAGATTGAGAATAACCTTTGATAGCTGACAATAGTAAAAGTAAGTTGAGAAGATATTTCATAATTGATTTTGGTTTATGTAAATGGTAGTTATTGGTTAAAAGTATACCATTCAAGCATTAATGCTTAATTGTGAATTTCAATTAACAGCACTTTGAGCTCACAATTGATTAAATTTAATTTTGAAAAATTTCTATTTAGCGTAAAAACATCAAAAAAGCGATCGAAAATTATTTTCCGACCGCTTTTTTCAAAAATTTGTAAGATATTGATTAAAATCAATCACTAAATCACAACTCGCTCAATCACTCAATTCATCACTATCTCCAAGCTTTGTAAGCGTTGATCAAGCCGTTAGTTGAAGAGTCATGTGACGTAATGTTATCTTCCGAAGCTAATTCTGGTAAAATTTTGTTCGCCAACTGCTTACCTAATTCTACACCCCATTGGTCATAGCTAAAGATATTCCAAATAACTCCTTGTACAAAGATTTTGTGCTCGTACATTGCTACCAAGCTACCCAAAGTGCGTGGAGTCAATTTTTTAAACAAGATAGAGTTCGTTGGTCTATTTCCTTGGAATACTTTGAATGGAGCCAACTCAGCAATTTCCTCTGCGGATTTACCTGCTTTTTCGAATTCTGCTACTACTTCTTCATACGTTTTGCCGTTCATCAAAGCTTCAGTTTGCGCAAAGAAATTTGACAACAATAATTGGTGGTGATTGCCAATAACATTTTGTGATTGAGCAGGCGCCAAGAAATCACAAGGAATCAATTTTGTACCTTGGTGAATCAATTGATAGAAAGCGTGCTGACCGTTTGTTCCTGGTTCGCCCCAGATAATAGGACCCGTTTGGTAATCAACCGCTTTTCCGTCACGACCTACATATTTACCATTTGATTCCATATCTCCTTGTTGGAAATAGGCTGCAAAACGGTGCATATATTGATCATAAGGCAACAAAGCGTGAGAATCAGCATCGAAGAAGTTGTTATACCAAATACCAACTAATGCCAAAATCACTGGAATATTTTCGTTGAAATCCGTAGTTCTGAAGTGCTTGTCCATAGCGTGAGCACCTTCCAAGAGTTCAATAAAGTTTTCGAAACCAATAGAAAGGACAATCGATAAACCAATAGCCGACCACAAAGAGTAACGACCACCAACCCAGTCCCAGAAACCAAACATATTGGCAGAATCGATACCGAATTTCACGACTTCTTTTTCATTAGTTGAAATGGCAACGAAATGTTTGGCAACAGCCTCTAGGGAACCACCATTTGCCACAAACCAATCACGTGCTGAGTGTGCATTGGCCATAGTTTCTTGCGTTGTAAAAGTTTTAGAAGCAATCAAAAACAACGTTGTTTCTGGATTAACTTTCTTTAAAACTTCTGCAATATGAGTACCATCTACGTTAGATACAAAATGTAAATTAAGGTGATTTTTGTATGGTTTCAACGCCTCTGTAACCATTACAGGACCTAAATCCGAACCACCGATACCGATATTTACAACGTCGGTAATAGCTTGATCTGAATAACCTTTCCAAGCACCTGAAATAACTTTTTCAGAAAAGTCTTTCATTTTATCCAAAACAGCATTTACCGCTGGCATCACGTCTTCGCCACCTACAGCGATTGGCGTATTGGAGCGATTGCGTAAGGCTACGTGCAATACCGCACGATTTTCTGTTTTGTTAATCAAATCGCCAGTAAACATACGTTCGATGGCATCATCCAATTCACATTCGTTGGCCAAAGCAATCAATGCTGCTTTTGTTTTTTCGTTGATAAGGTTTTTAGAATAATCAACTAAAATGTCTTCAAAACGGATTGAGTATTTCTCGAAACGCTCTGAATCGGCTGTGAAAAGTTCTTTAAGAGGTGTTTGTTCGACTTCAGCTTTTAATTTTGTTAAATGTTGAAAGGCGACAGTTTGGTTGAACGGGACAGATTTAAGCATGATTAGTCTTTAAATTTATAAAAAGGAATTGATGGACAAAAGTACGAAAACCAGTTATAAGATACCGAAAAAAATAGCTTTTTAGCTTTGGTAATTTTTATTAGGTGTAAAATAATAATAGAATTATCCAAAATCACCGATTTTAATTCAAAAATCTAAAAAGACATAAGCTTTACAGCTTTTTTAGATTAACCTTGATAATCAAATGTTTAGAGAATAATTTTCTCAATTATATACAAAAATCAAAGCTCCTCACTTGAATCACAACTACCAAAATGTATTTTAACCATTAATTGACAATTATTTAATAGTTTTTTTGCTGCTTATGTAATTTTTTCTTGATTTTTTTGTTATATTTATAATTCGTATTCTAATCACTTTACGTAAAATAAGTGCTGCAATGAAACAAGAAACAATCTATCAGGTAATTTGTGATGGTCATATTCACACCATCATTCCTGCGGAAAATGATGTTCCAGCAGGGTGGAAAACAACGGGTCGTTCGGGGACAAAAGATTTGTGCTTGGAGTATATCGACGAGGTAACAAGAAATTCAATCATTTCTTTTTTGAGGAACAGAGGTAATTGTACCTATTAAACGTGAGAGCAAGACTGTGAGTAACTTATTGTATCCGTCATTTGCTCCTCAAAATTTCTAGATTTCAAAACGATTTTTTCCAAATAATAAAGGGTTCCAGCTTTGGCTGGAACCCTTTTCTTTTGGGTACTATTAGGCTTTCAGTGGTCAGCTATAGGCGGACGGCAATAAGTCTCTATAGTTTACTAATAAGTACACTTCATAACACAAATTTATCAACAAAACTTAAACTTAAGTCCAAGACAATCAATTATTAACGCACTATTTAGTACCATACTAAGGTTTAAATTTTGTTTTTTAAATAAAATGTAGTTGGCAACTCTTGCGATTACCCAAATCAACATGGCAACCGCAAGGGTTGCAACTACAACAAAAATGCAAACGATAGGAACGCTTTTAAACAAAATAAAATCCTTCGTACACTTCTAATTCACAATTCACTAATTCAAAATTCACTAAATCACTAAATTATTCACCCATTGCATCATCAAACCTGTCAGATACCCACAATACGTACCCAAGGCATAACCTAATATTGCTAGCAAAACACCTACCGATGCTAAAGAAGGATGAAATGCTGCCGCCACTACCGAGGCAGAAGCCGCACCTCCCACATTTGCCTGAGAGCCCACAGCCGTGAAAAAGAAGGGAGCTTTGACCAGATAAGCCGCCAATAAAGTAAAGCTTGCATGAAAAAACATCCAAATAAGTCCAATCAGAAATAGCTGAGGTTTGTCTAACGCCGAAATAACGTTCATCTGCATACCGATGGTTGCGATGAGGATGTACAAAAAAAGCGATCCAAATTGTGAAGCACCCATACGTTCTATCTGACGTGCTTTGGTTTGTGATAATGCCAGTCCAAACAGCGTAACCAAAGAAATTACCCAAAATGAGGAAGAGGTAAGACTAAATTTCTTTAAATCAGGATAATGAGTTTCAATAAAAGGTACAATGATATCGGCACAGGCATGAGCAAGGGCTGTAGTTCCAAAACCCACAAACAACACCAGCATCAAGTCTTTCACGCTTAAGCTTGATTGCTGATGCGCTGCTTCTGCTTCCATTTTTTGCTTTACTTCCTCCACGGCTGATGTATCTGCCCCAAGCCATTTGTCAAGTTTGGCACTACGAGCTACTCCAAATAATAATACAGCTAACCATAGTTCAGCCGTAATCACATCGACGGCAATAGCCTGTGAAAAGACCTCTGGACTGGGTTGAAAAACTTCCTTCAACGCTGTCTGATTGGCACTTCCTCCTATCCAACTACCTGCAATAGTCGCCAAGCCTCGCCAAACCTCGCCTACCAATACTTCAGGCCATATAGTTTTTACTACCCAAAGAGAAACGGGTCCGCCAACCATCACACCTAGCGATCCTGCCAAAAACACAATTAAAGCTTTTGGACCAAGTTTTTTGAGTGCCTGAAAATCAATACTTATGGTAAAATAGACTAAACAAGCAGGTAATAAAAATTTAGAAGCGACAGCATATAATTTAGATTCTTCTCCAGAAATAATATGAAACGAATTGAGTAGCCCTGGCAAAAAATAGCAAACCAAAATACTGGGAATAATTTGATAAAACTTTTGCCAAAAAGAAGATTGAATACTTGAAGTATAGAAGGTAAATGCAATGATTCCAATGAGTAAACCAAAAACAATGGCATCGTTTGTTATGAGTGTCTGCATAGAAAATAGAGGTAAGTAGGTATTCTGTTAATTAGCAAATTAAAGGAATATTGCGAAACAGACAAGTATCCAGTTTTCTTTCATGGGTTTCTTTCTATATTTTTTCTCCTCAAAAAATAAGAAAATGTATCAAACAAACGTTTTATGCAGGTTTTTTAAAATATACCTAATAATTAGTATTGTAATAGGTCAAAAACAAGAATAAATTTGATTTAGCATTCAAACTTAATGCTAAATCATTTAGAGACAACAAAATACCACTTATGTTGTGTATGTGAAACACCGACCGCAAAATTGCCAGTCGGTGTTTTTGATTTTGAGGATTTATTCCTGATACTTATTCAGCAGGATTTTCTTCATTCTTTTGTTTTTTGGTCATTTCTTCCATCAATTTCAATCCTAACAATCCGCTCAGTGGACCACCTTGTTCATTGTTTCCTCCTGTGATTAAAATATCTGGCATTACTTTGATTTTTTCTTTACCAATACTTTCTGTTATTTTCAATTGTGTAAAATTATCTCCACCCATCGCCGATACCTGCAACTGATACGATTCAGCCTCTGCTTTACCAATGGCCAATATTTTCTCAGCCTCAGCATTACCCGTTTTACTAATTCTTTCTGCTTCGGCAATCGCCAATAATTTTACTCGCTCCGACTCGGCACTGGCTTGGAGTTTTACTCTTTCAGCCTCAGCTCCTGCTTGCAATTTCAAACTTTGGGCTTCCCCTTGTGCTTTTTTTACAGCTGCATCTGCAACCCTTTCGGCAATTACCACGCCTTGATCGGCTTTTACAATATCTTTCTGAATATCCGCAATCGCCGTTTCTTTCTCTAATGCCTGACGGGTTTCTTGCGCCATTTTCTGGGTATCATATGTTACTTTTTGTTCTTCAGCCAACTTACGGTCGGTAAGTGTTTTCATCAAAGACTCTGGCGGAACGATGTCCCCTATCAGCGTATCTACTGCATTTACATTGTATTGATTGAGTACTTCAGCAATATACTTACGTGCGGTGTCTTGGCGCTCGGCACGCGAACCCAAGAATGAAATTACATCTGAATCCTGCGCTGAGTTTCTGAAATAGTTACCAATCGTTGGTTCTAACACCTGACTCACCAGATTGTTCATATTACCAAAACGAGCGATTACTTTGGGCGCTTCATAATTAGGAATATGAATGATTTGTGAAACATCCAAATTGAATGGGAAACCATCTTTAGAACGTACCGTAATCGTCGAAAGATTTTTATCCAACTGATGGGATTCAGAACGGGCACTTGCCCAGTTCAAAACTAAGTTAGTCGTTGGTACCAATTCAATTTTTTGCACGTAGGTATTCAAGGGATACTTACCTGGCCCTAGAGGTTCGTTCCAGACTCCTTTGAAACCTTTTTCGACAATATTGCCATGTTTAAATTCTGTCCCACTTATATCTACCCCGTCTTCACCAACATACGAAATTACAACACCAACATGTCCAATCGGAATCTCGGTCATGTGAATTTCCTCTACTCTGGCAAACCACGGATTGAGGTTATACGAACCCGCCAGGATTACTTGCTGTTGCAAACCTTTATTACCTCCAGCATTCAAAAACTGGTCGGCATCTTGAAAGTTATTATGCCCTTCGATAGGCTTTCCTGAAATTTGTCCGACAGGAATTGAGGCACCATCCATTGTGGTAATAATTCCTACCATATTCTCCTGAATTTCGGTAATGTCTGTAATTTCTACTTCAAACAAAAGCGTGTTTATGCGGTAAGAACCCGCAGTGATTACGGCAGTTTGTCGACCCTTTCGACCGCCAATTTTCAAAAATGCTTCAGCATCTTGAAAACCATCGCATTCGACTTTACGAGCCAAAATACTACCTGTTTCTAACTCCTTGCCATCACGTGCCAAAACCAAACCAATTTTGCCAGTTGGCACTACGGTAAGTGGCTGTAATACCACATCATACTGCCAAATCCAAAGCCAAAAATAAATCCCTGGAGCCAATGGTTTTGCTTGAAAACCAGCCTCACCTTCGGTGGCAAAAATCCTGCCTTCGGGTAAAGATTTTTTATCACCAAGTAATACAAACTTTTTGGTTACTAGACCAATGCGATCTTCTGGAACAATGATAATACCTAATAAACGGAAAATGAATTTGTAAAAAATGAGGCAAAGTACGGGTATCAAAATCACCACATACGTAGAATAAGATGCTAACATTGAAGTATATATGTTATGTGAAAGTATCAAACCGCTGATTAGCAGTGGTTCACATGCTAAATTTGTAGGGAAGTCAGACTCGTTATACTGCTTTTGTGAAGAATGGTAGGCGGTTAGGATAAAAGGAGCTTTTTGATTTTATCCTAAAAACGCTTTTAAATCTGAATACTTTTTCAGTTTTCTTTTTAGAAAAATAGCCTAAATATTTCTCTAAATTTGTATCTCCAAAATGTACCTCCTCAGCTTTAACAGCAACACTTATGACGGATTTTTTGAGTGCATCACAGCACGAAACATATTTCAAAATATATTCTTCCTCGGCGGGTTCGGGGAAAACCTACACTTTAGCAAAGGAATACATCAAACTGGCTCTTCGCTCCAAATCTCCTTGGTATTTCAACCATATCTTGGCAGTAACATTTACCAACAAAGCAGCGGGCGAAATGAAAGAGCGTATCTTGAAATATCTACGTATTTTTTCCAGTAACGACCCACAAGAGCAAGCGACTGAACAAGGACTTTTTAATCAGATATTAGAAGAACTTCAACAAGAAGGTATCGAGATAGACGAGGTTACTTTACGTGCACGTGCCTCCGCCACGTTCAAGCATATCATACACGAATACGCGAACTTCTCGGTTTCGACAATTGACTCGTTCGTTCAGCGAGTGGTAAGTGCCTTTACCGAAGAGTTAGGTTTTCCATTCAATTTTGAAGTAAACCTTGATTCTGAGGTGCTATTGGATGCTGCCGTTGAGCAATTATTACAAAAAACTAATACCGAAACCTACGAGCAGATTACTGAGGCCATTAAAAGTTTTGCCTTAGACAAAGCTACCGACGGGCGTTCATGGAATGGTATCAATGATGAAATTGCCAATTTTGGTCGAGATTTATTGAATGACCAGTTTCAAGAACATATTGAAAAATTAGGCGCATTAGAACCGCTGGATTTTCTGAAAATAGAACAGCAACTCAAGGATTTTAATCAAGGCGTCGAAAAACATATTAAAGAAATTGTGGCGATTGCGCTAGAAACTGCCAACGAAAATGATTTGACCGTAGATGATTTTGCTTTTAAAAAAACTGGTCCGTTTAGCTATTTTATCCAATTGGCAAACGGTAATGATGTTTTCAAAGAACCTGGTGCAAGATTTTTGAACGCTTTGGCTGACAATACTTGGCATGCCAAAAGTGCGACCAAGCCTATTGCTGCCACAATTATGGGTATTGCCGATACACTAACCGACACTGGAAACTTTTTGCTGGAAGCACAAAAGCGATTGAAGCCAAGATTTTTGCTTTATCGTGAAATCTTAAAGCAAATCAAAAAGCTTGCTTTGTTGAGCCAGTTGAAAAAAGAAATCGCTGCTATTCAGGACGAATCGGGACAAATCCATATTTCGGAATTTAACCGTAAAATCCTTGAAATTGTGGTCAATGAACCTATTCCATTCATTTACGAGCGTTTGGGCGAACGATATAATCATATTTTGATAGATGAATTTCAGGATACTTCTACCTTACAATGGCACAACTTTTTGCCTTTGATAGAAAACGCCCTTGCCAGTGGGCACTTCAACTTGGCTGTGGGTGACGCCAAACAGTCTATTTACCGATTCAGAGGTGGTGAGATGGGATTGATTGTGAATTTGCACAAAAAACAAATCGATGATTTGACCAAACCTATTGCCGATGATACCTTTTTGGTAGAACGCTATGAGAGTATTCGCCCCTATATCAAACCTGAAAACTTAAATACCAATTACCGAAGCTCTGCCGAGGTTATCAACTTTAACAATGCGCTCTTCGAAGCTATCAAAGTGGACCCTGAGTATTTGGCAATTGCACCAAGTTTGCCAAGGGTTTATGACGACTATTTTGCACAAAAAGTACCTGCTAAACCTCTGGAGGGCGGTCATGTGCAAGTGGATTTTATCATCGGAAAAGAAACCGACCGCTTGATGATAGAAAAAGTTGAGCAAATTCTGGAAGAGGTACTCGCTATCGGTTATAAGCTCAAAGATGTAGCAGTTTTATGTCGTAGAAATAAAGATTCTAAGGTAATCGCCAATGCATTGAAGGAACGAAATATCGACGTAATTTCTTCAGATTCATTGAGTTTAGCCGCTTCAGATGCCGTCAATTTAATCATGGCGATTATGAAGGTAGTACAAAATCCAGATAATGCACTTGCTAAATATGAGGCGGTGTATTTGTACTATCGAGTGGTTTTGCACAAAGTGCCTAATACACAAGAAAACAAGGTGATCAAGGAAACCATAGAGAGTCGTGATATCTTGAAGTTTTTTGAATTAATTGACAAAAATCTTGTTCCTACTGCCTTACAGCAAATGAGTTTGTACGAAATAGCCGAAAAACTCCTCCAGACTTTCGAGCTTTTCAAACATGACAAAGAACTCGACTTTATATTCCGATTCTTAGACGTTGTCATTGAGTTTCAGCACATGAAAAGTACTCACTTGACCGATTTTATCAATTATTGGGAAAATAAAAAAGAAAGCCTTTCTATCATGTCGCCAGCAGGACAAAATGCCGTTACGGTGACAAGTGTACACAAGTCTAAAGGTTTGGAGTTTCCAGTGGTAATTATTCCTTATTGTCATTGGTCAATTGACACAGGGCTTAATTCTTCTCGTTGGTTTGGGTTGGAAGACGAAGGGCTTTTTGAAGAATTAATCGTGGAGCAAGCGGAAGAGAATATTACCAAAGCCTTGACAACAGCTCCGCTCAAAATGGTTAAGGAGTTAGAAAATACACATTTGGTAGACGAGTATCGAGCCGAAAAAGAAGAAACGTTTCTTGAGAGTCTAAATATGCTCTATGTAGCGCTTACTCGTCCCAAAGATAGGCTATACATGGTGGTCAAAAGAGATAGTAGAAACCTCAATAAGACTGTAGGTGGCTTATTGCTACGCTTTGTAGATGGAGAAGGATTACCTCCTGAAGAACCCTTTACGAAGGTACTATACGAAGGGTTACCCAAGGTCTTAAAACCCGAAAAAGAGAAGATGTCTCCTACGATGATTATTCAAGAAATCGTTACTTCAGAACGTAGTCAGACGATTCAGCTAAAACAATCGGCGGAAAGATTATTTGACTTAGAGACTTTTGAAAAAAGTAAAGATTACGGAAATAAAGTACACGCGGCTTTTGCCAAAATAAAAACCAAAAAAGATATAGATAGCGCTTTGGCAGATTTACAGCGTGAAGGATTAATAGTCGAAAATGAGCAAGAAGAGCTAAAAGTAACCATTCAAAAAATCATTGATTTGCCAGAAATTAGTCCGTTTTTTGAAGTTCCAGAACGCTTTATCAGAAATGAAAGAGAAATCCTAAGACCCAATCAGTCGCCATTACGCCCCGATAGAGTAATCAAAATGGGCTCAAAAATCGTAATTTTAGATTATAAAACAGGGTCAAAAAGTAATAGTCATAAATATCAAGTAAAAGACTATCAGAAAATCTATCAAGCCATGGGATATACCGAAGTAGAAGGATATTTGGTGTATCTCGAAACTATGGATATAGTGAAAGTTTAGGAAGTTTTCGAATGACATAATGGAAGCATTTTTGCCGAATACCCATCGCTGATTACCCAATTTCATAAAAACAAAAGCGCCATAAATCCCATTTCATCGTGGTATTTATGGCGCTTTTATTTGTTGAGAACTTTACATTTTTTTCATTTGTTGATAGGCATATTTCATCCAATAAATTACCCCAAAGAAGATAATCAATTGGAAAACATAATCAATAACAAACTTGATTTGTAAGAAATATAACCAATTATAAAACGGCTTACCTATTCTAAACCAAAGTGAAGGTTGTAAAACAGCAGCCGTTTGAATGATAAATGAATAAACAAAAAACTTTTTATCTTCAAAGTTGACCAGACCAAAAAGCATTGGCATAGCATAGATAAAAATATAATTTGAGTAGGCTCCTATTTGAAATATCATCATCACGCCAAAAATACCCAGCCAAACAAATGGAACAAATTGTTTTAATTCAAGATTTTTGAATTTGACTGCTTGCCAACACGAAACCCCAATAATCACAAAAAGTCCAATCCAGTTTAAGATTCGAATGTTAAATTTAGCAATTAATTCGCCCAATATGGGGTAGGTTATTGACCAGATATTAGGGCACATAGGCTCTTGTGCCAATTGTATCGGCATCAAAAAAGCAGTACCTCCATGCAAATACAAGAAGGCTAATGTTGGGATTCCTAGAGTAGCCATTCCCAAAATAAAATTCCAACGATTACTTAGTTTTAGGAAAATTGGAGGGACAAATAAGACAAAAAACGCTTTTGTAACGATCAGCCCTAATGCTACAATAACACCCAATATAAAATCAGATTTACCCTTCAACCACGCCAAAACCATCAAACACGCAAATCCCCACATCCAAATATCCTCTTGTCCACCGATGACACAAAAGATAAAAGGTGCAGGAAAACACAGGTATATTAAGGTTTTGAATAAGATTTCACCATTAGACAAACCATTGCGGTAGGTCCGCATTGTTAGGAGTAAAATCAACAGCTCAATAATAATCATTAATAGAGTCACAGCTCTAGCTGTATCCCAAAAGATCACAGGAATAGCCGTAACATACGCAAATAAAGGAGAATACAAGGAAGGAAAATCGCGATAGACGATACCAAGCTCCTTTGCTTTTTGAGCCGAACGCCAAAAAATCTGTACATCAGACTGCGCATCGAATCCGTAGTACACATATACAACCAAAAACGGGAGTATCCTAAAGATGAAAGCTAATAAAGAAAAAGAAGCAGTTTTGCCGATTCGGTCAAAAAATGATTCGATTTGAGGTCTGAATCTAAATGCCAACCATGCAATCAAACAGAGGCTTAAAGAAAGATATGTTTTGTTGTAAATAACTTCGTACATAAATAGATTGTTGGTGGATTCTTTTCCAGAAAATTTAACCTAATGGTAAAATTTTCTAAGCTCAGTTACGGAACCACTTTTACCGATAGTCTGTATTATAAGATAAACACCATGATTGATGTAACTAGCAAGAGAAATCACGGGGTAACTTAAACAAAATGTGATTAGAATCGTTACAAAAACAGGGTAAAAAAACAAAGGAAACTCCTTTTATCAATGAGTCTTCCTCTCAGGTTTGCAAAATTAACTTTTCTAAATTTAATTATAGAAAGTTTGAGTAAAAACTATCAGGATTAATAGAGGACAAAATTATATTTTTCAAAGATAACTTTTGAAACAAATCCTTTACTCTTATTTTTGGCGTCTGAAATGAAACAGGGTGCCGCCAGAAAAAGATTTGATTAGTGGTTATTGACTAATACAAATGTGTTGTCTAGCTTTAATGCTTGTTTTATATTTGTGAATTACTTTAAAACAGTATTTTCAATCCCTTTAATTAAAGATTGATGCAACGCAAGTTGCTTCGACCATAAATTTCCTATAACTAAGAATCATGGCAGAAATTATTACGATGCCCAAAATGAGCGACACCATGACTGAAGGTGTTGTGGCAGAGTGGCTCAAGAAAGTTGGCGACGTCCTCAAGCCAGGCGACGGTCTTTTGGCTGAAATCGAAACAGATAAAGCGACAATGGAGCTTGATTTGGATGAGAGAATGGACTTGAGCAATTTTAAAGATTGTAGACTTTTATACATTGGCTTAGAAAAAGGTAAAGCTGTACCTATCGATAGTATCATTGCTATCATCGGTGAAAATGGCGAAGCATACGAGCATCTCTTGAGTGGTGCTCCTGCGGCGGCAGCTCCTGCACCTGTTGCTGAAGCTCCTGCGGCGGCGCCTGCTGCTCCAGCAGCTCCTGCGGTTGATACGTCAGGTATCAAAGCAGAAATCATTGGTATGCCAAAAATGAGTGATACCATGACAGAAGGTACACTTGTAACATGGCTTCGTAAAGTTGGGGATGTGATCAAACCTGGCGAAGCTCTTTTGGCAGAAGTTGAAACTGACAAAGCAACAATGGAGTTTGACCTTGATAACTTCATTGATATTTCAAAATATTCTCCTTGTACTTTATTGTACATCGGTATCGAAGAAGGCAAAACCGTTTCAGTTGATGACGTTATCGCTGTAATTGGTGAGCCTGGTGCCAACTACCAAGCATTGTTGTCAGCGGGTTCTGCTCCAGCAGCTCCAGCTCCAGCAGCAACGCCAGCACCTGCTCCAGTAGCAACTGCTACTCCTGCGGCAGCTCCTGCACCAGCAGCAGCGCCTGTAACCGAAGCAACCGTAACTTCTGCTGATGGCCGTGTTAAAGCTTCCCCTTTAGCAAAAGCTTTAGCAAAAGACAAAGGCATCAATTTGAACGAGGTAAAAGGTTCAGGAGAAAACGGTCGTATCGTAAAAACTGATATCGACAATTATGTTCCTGCTCCTAAGGCTGCACCAGCTGCTAAACCAGCGGCGGCAGCAGCAGCACCTGCCACTATCTTGGGTCAAGAAAGCTACGAGGAATTCTCAGTAAACCAAATGCGCAAAACTATTGCACGTCGTTTGTCTGAGTCTAAATTCTCGGCTCCTGAATTCTATCTAACGATGGAAATCAATATGGACAAAGCTATGGCTGCTCGTACTTCAATGAACGAATTCTCTCCTGTGAAAATCTCGTTCAATGACATGGTAATCAAAGCTGTAGCTGCTGCATTGACTAAACATCCGAAAGTAAACTCTTACTGGTTGGGTGACAAAATCCGTATCAACCACCACGTACACATCGGTATGGCGGTAGCAGTTGAAGACGGTTTGTTGGTTCCAGTTATTCGTTTTGCTAATACGAAGTCATTATCACAAATCTCTGCTGAAGCGAAAGATTTGGGTGGTAAGGCTAAAAATAAACAATTGCAACCAAAAGATTGGGAAGGCAATACATTTACAGTAAGTAACTTAGGTATGTTCGGTATCGACGAGTTTACTTCTATCATCAACCAACCAGAATCTTGTATTTTGGCTGTAGGTGGTATCAAAGAAACAGTTGGTGTGAAAAACGGACAATTCTATGCTACCAACGTGATGAAAGTAACATTGACTTGTGACCACCGTACTGTGGATGGCGCAACTGGTGCTGCTTTCTTGCAAACATTCAAGCAATTGCTTGAGGATCCAATCAAATTATTGGTGTAATCCAAGTATTTGAACCATCAAAAGATGAAAGATACTTCTTATCCAAAAGATGGGAAGCGTCTTTCATCTTTTGTGTTTTATAGAGGACTTAACGTACTTCTTTTCTTTACCGACAAACATTTTATTCTTGAAAATAAATGGAAAAAATTAGATCAACCACCGTTTTGGCGATTGTGCACAATGGCGAGGTAGCCATCGGAGCAGATGGACAAGCAACTATGGGAAGTACCGTAGCCAAAAACCATGTTCGTAAAATCAGAAAACTTCTAAACGGTAAAATTGTAACAGGTTTTGCTGGTTCTACTGCTGACGCATTTACCCTTTTAGAGAGATTTGAAGAGAAACTCAATGCTTTTGGTGGGAATATGAAGCGTGCTAGTATTGAATTAGCAAAAGACTGGCGTACCGACCGCTATTTGCGTAGATTGGAAGCCATGATGATTGTAGCTGATAAAGAGGAGGCTTTGATTATTTCAGGTACAGGCGATGTACTAGAGCCAGAAAATGGTATTGCTGCGATTGGTTCTGGAAGTAACTATGCCCTTTCAGCAGCTTTGGCTTTGAAAAAACATGCTCCTCATCTAACAGCTGAAGAAATGGTTAGAGAAGGATTAACCATTGCGGCAGATATTTGTATCTATACTAATCATAACTTCGTTATCGAAAAACCTGCTGTTTAGGGATAATACTAAATTATGAGTTAAGTCAAAAGCTCCGTAACTCCGATAGAATTGAAGCTGTTTAAACTTTCTTTTTTTTATTGATTTTGCGTAAGAAAATGACTGAGAATGCCATAAAATGTAACGACATCCAGTTTCTGACTGAGAATTCGAATCTCACTAAAAGAGCTT